>RRBB01000399.1:0-5578 GCA_006543605.1 Rhodococcus sp. WS4 | reverse complement strand
GTGCCAGCGGAGATGGCCAGCACGATGTCGTTGACGGTGGCGTCGGCGTGCTTGGCCAGCAACCGGATTCGTTCGAGCGGGAAGGTGCGGGCGGCGACCTGGCGGGCGCCGCCGATCGGTCCGTTGAGCACGGTGTGCGGGGCGGTGAGCGAGAGGGCGCCGCCGGTGCCGTGGGCGGCGCGGTCCAGGGTGCCGATCGCGGCGGGTACCAGACCGGCGACCTCGCCGGCGACGGTGCGACCGGCGCGTAGCGCCAGCCCGGGAAGGTCGAGTGCCGCCGACAGGCCCCGATCCAGTGGGGAGTCCATCGGCTCGTGTGGTGTGGGGACGGCGGTCAGCCGCGGTGCGGGTTGCCAGGGGGCGGGCATGTGCCGCCGGTGCGGGTCCGCGCTCAGGGAGCCGGTCAACAGGTTCATCGCGGAGGCGCCGTCGGCGAGGGCGTGGTGGATTTTGGTGTAGACCGCGTAGCGGCCGTCGGCGAGCCCCTCGATCAGGTGCATCTCCCACAGGGGGCGGCTGCGGTCGAGTAGGGTGCCGTGCAGCCTCGACACCAGGGCCATCAGCTCGTCCGTGCCGCCCGGCCGCGGCAAGGCGTCTCGGCGCACGTGGTGCCCGAGGTCCACCTCATGGTCGGCGAGGGTGTCCCAGCCCCACTGCCCGAGTGAGGTCACCGACCGGCGGGCCCGCTTGCGGAACAAGGTGGCCACCCGGTCGCCGGTCAGGGCGGTCTCGAACATCTCGCGCAGGTCCGCGGCGGACGCCCCGTCCGGTGGGGTGAACAACGCCAGCCCGCCGACGTGCATCGGATGCTCCCGGGACTCGCCCAGCAGGAACAGTGAATCGGTCGGCGCCATCGGCAACAGCACTTGGGCACTACCCTTTCTCGTTTCCGGAAGCTAGGACCGCGCAGATGGTGGCGCGGTCCGGCTCTTCTCCGGATCCGGTGTTCACATTGGCGTAACGGTCTCTTCAGGTAACGTTTGAGTGTGGTTCAGGTCACAAACCAATCTCCCCGGTTAGTTGTACAGCATCAACCCGCGGACGCGCCAGGGGCGCACGTACACGCCGCTGCGGCCGGGATACCTGCTCGCGCAGCACAACTGGACGTCCGCCCTAGTGGCGCGTCCGGCGGAGGCGGTGTACAAACGGGTGGGGCAACACCCGATTTGTGATGTGAGTCACGTTTCGATGGAGTGGGAGGGGCGGAAGGCGTGACTGCTGACGGCGCGCACCGGAGGTGTGCACCTGCCGCTGGCCTGGGCATCCATTTTCGGGGTCGGTTGCTGGTCCTGCGCATCGCCCTCGGTGCCGCGGCGGCGCCCGCGGCGGTGGTGACCGGATCCGTCCTCGTCGCGGCGGCTGCGCCGTCATGTTCGCGGATGAGGCCCAGCAGGATGTGCTCGGTTCCGAGATGGTCTTGGTTGTGGGCCCGGGCCGCTTCGGAGGCCAGGACGACGGTGCGCCGTGCTTGGTCGGTAAACCTCTCGAACACCGTTGCTCCCATCGGATTTGGCCGCTGCCTGCGGTACTTAATCTAGTTGCCCGTTGTTTGCACCAGAGGCAACCGTCGGTAGCCGCAGACAGTGCCAGCCACAAGGGGTGTATGCATTGAACAATAATGTCCGATTTGCCGGTTATCTACCGCAGTAGACATCGAACAATCAGATATCTCCCGCTTCGAGTCACCTGGCAGCGGCGGTCACCCCTATGCTGTCGGGCGGTGGCCTCTGCCCGGCCACCCTCGGCGGGAGGGCGGACATGGTGCGTCACGCGGACGCGATCGCCAAGAGTGCGTGGCCCGGGCTGGACGCGGACCGCCCTCTGGGCACACTCGGCGACCGACAGTCCGTGCATCTCTTCGCCGCCCGCGCCGACGACGAAACGTCCGCGTTGCACTCGAGCCCCACCCTGCGCTGCCGACAAACTCTCCAGTCGCTGCCGGTGGCACGGCGAATACCGATCGTCGACGACCCACTGCTCGCCGCGGACGCCACGGTCGGCGAAGTCCTTGCCGCGCTCGACCGATCGGACTACGGCACCTTGTGGTGCACGCACAGGGAGTGTTCGAGCAGCTGGCAGGGATCGCCGCCGAACAGGGACCCTCGCTTGCTGCCGACGGGAAAGGCCGCCAAGGCAGGTGTGTGGATCGTGCACCGCGACCGGGAAACCTGCTACATCGCGGCCGATTCCCCCGCACTGACCGAGTACCCCATCTCGGGCACGACGGGTGACCGGGTGCGATCGAGGCCGTGTTCGGGCGGCCGGTGGCCGGTGAAACGGAGCCCGCCACTCGCGGAGGCAGGTGGCGGGCTCCTCGCACGGCCTCGCTGGGCCGGTGGTGTGATTCACGGGAACTACCCGGCGATCGGAGTCGACGGCAGATTCACCGCGGGTGATCCCACGACGATCCGTGACCCCGCCGATCAACCAGCCCGATGAGCCGCCCGGTCCCGCCCGCCGTGTGGCGTCCGTGGACGGATCACCGTGCCGGACTGATCGCCGCTACCCACGGTAGGGGCACAACATGTCGTCACGACGGCGGGAGCATGTCCGGCGGGTGTCGACGCGCTGATCCGGGCGGTGTCACCGACTCGCACCACCCAGGGGCCGAAATCCACCGGCGAGCGTCTCCCTCGCCGACCACCACCAGTCCCTTCGCCCACCTCTACGGGGCGAGCGAGGACCGACCCGACGCCCGGGGCGGATCTTTGAATCCCCGTCTCGCCCGTCGGCCGGCGCCGGCATTTCGCTGTGGGCCACGAACGATGTCATGCACTCACAGAGCAGACACGCTCGGCCGAGAACATCCCGAACCAGACCGCCCGATGACGGGACATTCGGCACTTCAGCGGTTGCCTGTATCGGCACGGTCTGCCCGGTCGTCACGCATACGCCCACCTGCGCGCAGGTGGGCGGCGAACCTCGATTCGACCTCGGGGGTGACGACGAGCACGGTTCCGGGAACGGCGGTGTGGTCGGCCAGTGCGGTCATGCCAGGGCGCTTCTCTCTTCGCTCCGTGGCGTCCGGGGCGGGCATGTCGTCAGTCTCCGTGGTTCCCGCGTAGGAACAGAACGGCACGTGGACGGGGCATGGGCGCCCTCCCCCGTGCGGACTGGGCAGCGGGCGCGCTGCGCGATGTCACGCGGACCGCGGCGGCGCAGTCTTTTGACCGGCCGTCTCCAGCGGGTCTGACACGTCCGGGTCGGCTACAGTCCGTTTTCGGCAGCCCGAATTTCGGTGGATCCTCCCGTCATGTCACCGATCGACCCAAGGAGGGCTCGCCGCCCGAGGTGCCGCCTGATATCCAGCCCCAGAGCAGGAGAGCGAAGATGAGTGAGTCCCAGAATGAGTCCAAGGTCATCGACAACGTGACGAAGCCGCTATACGCCACGGTCGGTGCCGGTGATGCCGCCGTCCAGGCCGTTGCCGACGTCGTCGCCGAGGTGCGCGAGCGCGCCGAGCACACCGGCACCGACGTGTCGGGGTGGTTCGAGGACGCCCGGGAGCGTGTCGGGTCACTGTCCACCCGTGTACAGGAGCGGATCGAGGCCTTCCGGCAGCGTCTCGCCGGGTTGCCCTCGGACCTGCCCGGACGGGCGCAGGTGCGGGAGGCGTTCACCGTCGAGGGGCTGCGCAAGGATTACGAGGAGTACCGCAAGGGTGCCGTCGAGCTGTACGCCGACCTCGCCGAGCGTGGCGCGGGGGCCGTCGAACGGCTGCGCACCCGCCCGGGCGTCGACGAGCGCACCGAACCAGCCGCCGCCGACCAGATCGACGAGGCCAACGCTGCCCCCGCCCAGAAGGAACCCGCCGAGAACGAGACGACCAGCTGACACACCCCGATCCCGGGACGTACGGCCGGTGGTACCGAGCCGCCCTCGCGCCGCACCTGCGCGAGGGCGGCTTCCGCACTCATGACCGCGTGTGGTGGGCTCGCTCGACCTGGCACGGGTCCGGGCAATCCTCGCGCACCGCCGGCAACCGCGACGTGCCGACGACCCGCAACGGACCGCTGAACCGGTCCGGTCCGCCCCCCGGCTTCGGTCTCCGCCCGGCTAGGGATACGCAGGGATCGGGTCGAGGACCGCACGTGATCGGCCTTCCCGTCACGGCGGTGCATGAATTCGATTGGGGTGGCAGGTTCTCCGAATAGTGGACACCGAGATTGCGGGACCGAAGATCTCGCTGGAGCGATGTTCACTATTCGGGCGGAACCCCAGTTGCCTTCGCGCCTCTCTTGGCGGACCGGGTCGGTTTGGCGATTGCCTTGGTGGCTGCGGCCTTCTTCACGGGTGTCTTGGCGGCAGCAGCCTTCTTCTTCACGGGCGGCACCTCGGACGGCGCCGGTTTGGCGGCGGCCTTGGTGGCTGCGGCCTTCTTCGCGGGCGTCGTGGCGGCAGCAGCCTTCTTCACAGGGGTCTTGGCGGCAGCAGCCTTCTTCACGGGTGTCTTTGCGGCAGCAACCTTCTTCACCGGCGGCACCTCGGACGGCGCCGGTATGGCGGCGGCCTTGGTGGCTGCGGCCTTCTTCGCGGGCGTCTTTGCGGCAGCAACCTTCTTCACCGGCGGCACCTCGGACGGCGCCGGTATGGCGGCGGCCTTGGTGGCTGCGGCCTTCTTCGCGGGCGTCTTTGCGGCAGCGGCCTTCTTCGCGGGTGTATTTGCGGCAGCGGCCTTCTTCGCGGGTGTATTTGCGGCAGCAGCCGTCTTCACCGGCGGCACCTCGGACGGCGCCGGTGTGGCGGCGGCCTTGGTAGCTGCGGCCTTCTTCGCGGGCGTCTTGGCGGCAGCTGCCTTCTTCGCGGGCGTCGTGGCGGCAGCAACCTTCTTCACCGGCGGCACCTCGGACGGCGCCGGTGTGGCGGCGGCCTTGGTGGCTGCGGCCTTCTTCACAGGCGGCACCTCCGACGGCGCCGGCACCGACTCGGGCTTGGTGGTGATCTGGGGTTCCCCCTCATGTCCGGGCTTAGCTCCCTCCGATCTTTTCGTCTGTCGCCGCAGCTTGCTGTTCGTCCAGGACCAAGCCGCCTCCCCTGCGACCCGAAGATCCCCGACTGCATTTCTGGCGGCGCGCGCGGCGCCGCTGATAATCCTCATAGCCAACTCCGCTAGCCTTCCGCAGTCACGGCCGCCGACACACGGGCGGCCTTCTCCGACGTATCCATCACCGGACAGACTAATCGTGGATGTAATTCAACGAGCGACCGGCGGATTGTGCGGTACATACCGGTACGTAGTGCGGCTGACACAAACCACCGTCTTGGCCCAGTCGCATGCACCCGTCGACGTCGGTCTCGCTGAGAAGGTCCGATGCCGCAATCCGGTCGAACCGCGCCGAAATGAACTGAGCACGTGGAGCTTCTACCAGCCGGTCCCTGCCCGCCGGCCAATCGCGAGTCGCAACATGTACCGGCCGGCGGGATCTAGCCGGAGTTTCCCCGCTGTCTCGCGCCTGGGTGGCGTTTGTGCTGGCCAGTAGGGATTTTGGGGTGGTGTAGCTGTATTACCTAACTGTCGCCTCGGATCATCGGGTGGGGGCGTAGCGGTCGAGTGCGAACACCTCGTAGAGGCGGTGTT
>RRBB01000398.1:0-5593 GCA_006543605.1 Rhodococcus sp. WS4 | reverse complement strand
TTCCAATCGCGGATCAACGCCGAGCGCCGAGCCCGCAGCCTGGCCACCCAGCTGCAAGCGCTCACCGGCCAGAAGATCACCATCCGCGACGGCAAGGCACTCATCGACGACACCGCCGCCTAACCGAGGCCAACACCGCCACAATAAAACCCGGCTCCACAAGCTACGCCGGGTCACCGACGTACGCCCGTGGTCAAGGGGATTTTCGGGTCAGAAAGCGGGCGTAAGACAACGAACGGATAGCCGCGAGCTTTCGCGTGGGTTTGCTTCCTGAGAAATGAGCGTTACCGTGGGGAGCAGAGGTTGAGTTCACAGCCCGGCAGACAGTGTCCGTCACCGGCTACGATTCTCGGCCTTTCTTTTTTGGCTTTTTCGGGCCGGTCCCACCCCGGAGAAGAACCTCATGACCTACTTCCATTCCGTCGTCGACTCCCCGGAGCAGGTACAGTCCTGGTTGGCGGACACCTGCCGGCCGACCACCACCGCTGCCGCGGCCACCGAATTCCGCATCGACATCGACGAGCCTCCCGGCGGCCCGGTCGTGATCCGGGTGGCCGGGAACGTGGACGCGGTCACCGTGCCGATGCTCTCGGCCTGCCTGTGCGAGTCGGTGCTGACCGGTCACAATGTCGTCGTCGATCTGTTGGATGTTCCTTTCCTCGGCTGCCCCGGATTGGCGGCATTACATCGCACCGCCACCGACCTGTCGGCACAGCGGTGCCGCCTGACCGTGGCCGCATCCGCTGATGTGCGGTCGATCCTGGGCCGGATCGGCATCGGTACGGCGGTGCCCTGCTTCGACACCGTCGCCGGCGCATTCCACGCCGCCCGCGCACCCCAGAGCGCCACCGGCAGTGAGGATCCGACGTTCCCGATCCCCGGCCGGGCGGGTCCACCGAACTGCTCTCCCACAGCGCTCGCCGTTGGTCCCGGCCGTCCTGGAGGGCAGAGCACTGCCCGATGACAACACCCTGCTCATCCGCTGTGTCTCCTGCCGGGGCGTCGACCGTGTGGAGCACCCATCATCTCGACCGGTTGCCCGTAGCCGGTGGTACCGCCGACACCGGGCAGACGAGTTCGCGCAGGGCTTGGTCGGGACCGGAACAGGTTGCGGGGCAACCGGTGCACAGGATCACAGGAGGCAGAGATGACCACGGACACTACGGAGCTGACGGAGCTGACGGAGCTGACGGAGCTGACGGAGCTGACGGAGCTGACGGAGCTGAGCCGGATGGTGGCCTTCGAATTGCGGTGGTGCGCCCACGGCGGTGGCCCTGCAGAGGTCATCATGGCTGATTTCGGGATGGACACCGCGGCGTTCTTTCGGAAGCTGGTCGCGTACCTCGATATCGCTGCGCCGGCACCCCTGCGGCCGGAGCTGGTCGAGCGGATGACGGCCGTCGCCCGTCGAAGGCTGTGGTTGGGCACCTGACCCAGTAGAAGAGACCATGCGGTATTTGTGTTGGGGTCGGCCACCGGATTTGCCACGGTGGCACGTTTGCCGCGCAGACCACGAAACTGAAATGAGTGAACCCACCCGATGACTTCTGTACCGGCTTCCTGCCACGAGGCTTCGCCGCGGACCCTGCCCACCGACCGTGATCGCGGAGATTGGCGCATCCTGGGGTCGTGCCGGAAGGTCGAGTCGTCGTTCTTCTTCTCCCCCGAGGGGGAGCGGGGACGGGACCGGGCGCGGCGGGAAGCGCACGCCAAACGTGTCTGCCAGGACTGCCGGGTGCTCGCCGAATGCCGCGAGTACGCCCTGTCCGTTGCGGAACCGTACGGAACGTGGGGTGGGATGTCTGAGGCCGACCGCAGACGGCACACCCGTCGCCGGCAACGAGATGCGCGGGCCACCGCCATCCCTGCCGGGGAACCGATGCGCTGACAAACGATGCGATGCGGCGACCCGGAGGCGGGCACACACGGGAGCCGGATCCACGACATCCGCGACGTCCGGACAAGCCGTTGACTGCGGTCGTCTCAACCCGCCCACCCCGGGGACAGTGGGGAATTTGCCCCTTCCCGGGGCGGTGGTCCTTCCGCTCGAGAGGGAACTGACGAGGTGCGCGGACTCGGCGGGTGTCAGTGGTGGTCGTCGGTCGGGACGAACCCGGGGTCGTCCGGGGTTTTGGATGCGCCGGGTGGTACCTCGGTGTGGGTGAGTTCCGCTGCCCAGTGGGCCAGTTCGGGTGTGAGGGCGGTGTCCGGCGGCGTAGTGGCCGCGTCGGTGAACTGGGTCAGGACGGCAGGAGTCGTCGGGTGCGCCGCCTCGATGTCCTCGAGTTGGCTGGCGAGCAGGTCGCGGTCGAGTGTTCTGGCGGCGTTTTCGTTCAGGTCGGCATTCTCCTTGTGATCGGAATCCGTGGAAACTGTGTGGTTCTCGGCGCCGTCGCCGGCGGGGGTGTGCTTCTCGTCGTCGACGCCGGGTTCGTGTTCGGGGGCATTGTCGTGCCGGTCGGGGTGGGTCTCGGCGGCGGTGGTGGTGGGCACGCTCGCGGTCGCGGTCGCGCCGAGGACGAGACGGTCGAGCAGGGTGAGGCTGCGCTGATAGAGCAGCCGGGCCGGTCCGTGAGGGGTCAGGCGGGAGAGGAGTTGGTCGTCGATCACCTCCAGCGGTATCCGGACGATGGTGTACTGGAGGCGCAGCACGGCGATGGGCAGCGCGGTGACGATGGTCATGGGTGCTCCGGGGTTGCGAGGGTGGTCAGGGCTTTGTGGGTGTCGCGTGTTTCGACGGCGGCGGACGTGTTCGGCTTCGGCTCGCGCGTTCTTTCGCCGTACGCATCGCACGGAGGTCGACGACGTTCGCCTCCGTGGCCGGCGCGGGCTGTCCGGTGGTGCTGGGGGTGTTGTTCTTCGGGGTCATGATCATCTCCTGTCGTGCGTTCGCTATCCCGCACCGTGTCGATGGGCTACAGGGCCTGTTGTTGCCCGGTGGCCAGGAAGGTCACCCGGCGGCCGACCGTCACGGTGTGGTCACCGAACCGTTCGTAGAACCGGCCGAGCAGGGTCACGTCGACCGCGGTGGTGACGCTGTCGGTCCAGGCGGAATCTTGAATCAGATCCAGCAGCTGATGGTGGAGGCTGTCGAGCTCGTCGTCGCGTCGATCCAGTTCCGCGGCCAGGTCGGGATCTCGGGTGCGGAGCACCTGCTCGGCCAGGCCCGCCAATTCGCCCGCCAGTCGGCCCATCCGCCCTAGAAGTTGCTCGGTCTGTCCGGAGGTGACATAGTTCGGGTGCCGGCGGCGCACACTTTCGGCGACATGCTGGGCCAGCCCACCCATCCGGCTCAGTTCCGCGACCAGGTGCACCCCGGTGACGACCTGACGCAGATCCCGTGCGACCGGAGCCTGCAACGCCAGCAACGCCAGCGCCTGTTCCTCGCACGGGCCTCGCAACGCCTCGATGTGCACGTTGAGGTCGAAGACCCGTTCCGCCGCGGGCAGGTCCGCCAGCAGCAGGGCATCGGTCGCCACCTCGATGACACATCGACGCCAACCGGTCGGTCAGCGCATCGAGTTGTTCCTGAAGCTTCATCGCCATCGCCTTCGTGTACCCACAACTTCCTCAGATCAGCAAGGCGAACCGTCCGGGAACCGCCTTTCGGGGCGGGCGCTGACTCACTGTCGGTGCGCGCTGAACGCTCCGGTGCGTCATCACACCCTGGGCAGCGCCGATCTTCTCCCGGTTGTGTTGGCGAGTCGAAGGGCCGACGACATTTGGTCCGACGTCCCTGCGGCCGGGCGCCACCGCGGGCCCCTCCCGCGGTAGACGGATGGCGATGGGCAGCTTCGCGCCGAGGCCGCGCGAGGCGCGAGGGATTGAGCCAGCGCTTGTCCTCGGTTCGCGCCGCGGCGGGTGGGCGCCCTCGGCCGAAGGGGGAAGACCCCGGGCACCGCGCCGGAGGTGCTAGGAGCCCGGGTGCAGGTCCGCAGACGCGCCGAATCCGTCGCCACCGGTGAGGTCGTGGAGGAATATGCCGACCTGTCCGACACCGACGAACGTGGGCTCGACTGCGCTGGTGCATCGATGGGCGATCGCCCTCGATGACGGACGTCTGGTCTTCGCCGATACCGCTGACCTCACCATCGAGCCGGCACCCGGAGGTCCGGGGGCCGTCGCAACTGGCTGAGCGGCCCAGTGGACGGGTGCCCCCCCCGGGGTGTCGAGGGTGTGGTGAAATGAGTTGTCTACGAAGACAAGTCGGCCTGCACTTGGTCGAGTCACTTCACGGTCACGCTCCCGTTGAAGAAGAACGGCGCCTGGTTACCGAAGCAGAAGACGGTCACGTTGGACCCCTTCGCGAAGCCGCTCAGCTTGCCGACACCTGTGGCGAAGGCACCGGTCTTGAAATTGAACCCCGAGTCGAATCCAAAGCAGGTCCAGCTTTCCCCGGCCGGCACGGTGACAGTCACTTCCCCCGTACCGGTTGCCGCGACGCTCAGCGCCGGCACCGCCGTCGCGGTACCCGTCCCGAGCGTGATCGCGGGAGCGATGACGGCCGCCGCGATGGCCGTGCGCACTGCGCTCTTCTTCATCTTGCTCACCTCATCCTGAGAGTCCCCGACTCCTGCAGCGAACGGGTGGGTGAACAGACGGCGCGTCATATCGGGACCACCGTCGAAGCCCAGGAACCCGTTCTGTGAACACCCAAAGAATTCCCCGAAACGCGCAGGTCGAACCAACGGACACGATGCGAAGCCGCGGACGCCACCCGGTGCCGACACCCCTCTGCCTGGGCTTTGCCCCCAGTTCAGGAAGAGGTATCCGGTGGGTGTCGTGTGGTGGTGCGGTCGGGGCCCGGGGAGGTGCCGGGTGTGGCCGCCGAGGGAATGGCCAGGTGGTCCGCTCCTGGAGCGCCCTCACCCTCAGCGGCGGCAGTGGCGGAGCCTTACCGCCGGTGGTCGTATTCGCAGGCCATGCGAATAGCCAACTTATTGGTTGACATAATAATCGTTGTCGGTATGTCGAAAACGATTGCCTGCCAGCATATTTGGTGCACAATACTGCCAAGACGATCGCTGCGGGGCGCGGGGCGAGCCAGGATCGGCCCTTTGCGGAGGTCGTCTCCGATTCGATCGTTTCTGCAACCACGAATTCGCCCGCGACAGTCACGGTGTGTTCATGGTGGGTCGTCGTGAACCGCCCACAGGCCCGAGCTGGACCGTCGGCCGGTGTCGGGGATCAGTGCCCGGAGCTGGGCGGCGTCGTCGCGCAGTGCTTTCTGCAGGTGGGGTCGGACGTCCTCGGTGACGTCTGGTGGTAGTGGGCAGCCGTGGTGTACGAGGTCGGCGGTGTTCTCGATGAGCCGTGCCGCTCGCATGAGGAGTGGCTCCGGCACTCGGACGGTGGGGAGGTCGCCGTCGTGGTCTCGGGTCAGGACGCCGAGGGTGGAGATCAGTGCCATCGCCGTTGCCGGCTGGTCGGGATCCTTGTCGGCGCCGGCGAGGGCGGTGACTTCGACGAGGGCGGCGATCGTCGCACCGCGGGTGGGCAGGGGCATGGCGATGGTTCGGGGCTGTGTCAGCAGGTCGGCGCCGGGTGCCTCTTCTTTGATGCTCAGGGCCAGTTCACGGGCGAGGGTGCGCAG
>RRBB01000397.1:0-5595 GCA_006543605.1 Rhodococcus sp. WS4 | reverse complement strand
GTCTTGGGCTGGGCGCGATGGGGCGCCCGATGGCCGATCGCCTAACCACCGCGGGATACCACGTGATCCCGCTCGAGATGAGGGCAGGCCGAGATCCGGACGCGGTTGCCGCAGCACTGGCAGCGACCGATGTGGTCGTGACCTGTCTACCCGGCCCGGACGAGGTCCGTGACGTGTGGACCGGATCTGGCGGACTCCTCGAGGTCATGCGGACCGGGTCGGTACTCATCGATGCCTCGACGATCGGGCCCGCAACCGCAATGGAACTGGCTGACGCGGCGGCCGAACGCGGCATGGTCGCCCTTGATTGTCCGGTCAGCGGCGGACCACAGGGAGCCGCGGCCGGAACCCTCGCTGTCATGGCTGGCGGCGACGCAGACACCATCGAGCGGGTGCTCCCGATCCTGGAGACATTCGGCACCGTCCACCAATGCGGCAAACCGGGATCGGGGCAGGCCGTCAAGCTGATCAACCAATCCGTACTGGCCGGCATGCTGGGCGGCCTGGGTCTCGGTTATGCCCTGACCGAACGCTGCGGTGTGGGGCCGGAGTTGATGCATCGGGTGCTCTCTGGCGGCGTTGTCCGTGGCTTCCTCACCGAGGCGCTGTGGCCATTGATGGCGAGCGACGACCTCGACGCCGGTTTTGCGGCCAAGCACATGGTGAAGGACATCCGGCTCTGCCGGGAGTACGCCCGCGACGCCGCGGTGCCCGCGGCACTGCTCGATACGGTCGAAGGCTGGTTGGTGGCCGCAATGGAAGTCCGCGGTCACAGCGTCGCCACCCAGGCGATCGGGCAGGGGGTGCTCGCATGACAACGCCACCTTTCGATGCGATCGAACTGGTCGCCTTCATGCCCACCCCGTTCGGCGACGGTGGCATCGATGAGTACGCAGTCGAGCAGCAGATGGAGCACTACCGGGATACGGGTGTCACGGTGGGGCTTCTGGGTGGCTTGGGCGAGTTCTACGCAGTGTCCCATGACGAGGCGACCCAGCTCATGCGAGCGTCGGTGGAAGGGATCGGCGGCGAGGGTAAGGTGCTTGCGGCCGTGGGGTTCGCGACGAGGGAAGCGGTCCGGTTGGCCGAGTCTGCCGCTCGGGTCGGCTGCCGCGGCTTGGTTGTCAACCCACCGTACTACGTTCACCCCTCGCCCCAGGCTTTCGCCGAACATCTCCGGTCCGTCACCGAGGCATCCGGCCTGGACGCAGTCGTGTACAGCAGCACGCACCTTGCCATCGATGATTCCTACCTCGATGCACTCGTTAACGTGGACGGATTCCGCGGGGTCAAGGACGAGCTCTCTTCTCCGGACGAGTTCACACACCGAGTGAAACGGTGGGGCGACCGGGTCGACTTCTGGGCTGTCGGGGAGCACACCGCGGTGCCCTATGTCGCGGCCGGCGCGAAGGCGGTCACCTCGGCACTAGCCAGCGTCTGCCCCGAGGCGAGCCGCGAGCATCTGGCCGGAACAGACCGGACCGGCGAACTTGCCCAACTGGTGCACGACAGCGTTCGCCTGCTGGGTGTCGAACCCGGCACGTCGGCGTCGGTGGCCAAGGAGATGATCGCGGCCGTCCGGCCATGGCCAACCGGGGTTCGCGGCCCACAAACAGCGGCGTCCGATTCGCTCCGCTCAGCAGTGAGGGAACTTGTCGTGACCATGACGGACAGGTACAAGGATGCCGAGCGGTAGGTGACCCCATGACGGATCGAGCCGGACCCGTGGCAGACAGTATTGGGTTGTCGGGGGAGCCACGACCGCAACCCGGGCAGCGCAGCACCGACCTCAGTACGTTACGGCGGGGGCTCGAGATCCTCGATACCCTCCGGCAGTGCACCTGGGCGTGCGATGCTCGCGGCTGGGGAAACAATCGCATTGCCGAACACCTCGGCGCCGACAAATCACAGGTGTCGCGGACACTGAAGGTCCTCGTCGAGGCGGGATTGGTTGTGCGCGACGAGGAGACCCGAACCTATCGACTGGGGTGGGGGGCATACAGCCTCGGTATGCGCGCGACCGACCAGCATCTGATGCGTGTCGGTTCGGTCATCGTCCGCAAGGTCGTCAGCGTGACCGGAAGCCGCGTGTTCCTCGTCGTCCGCGACGGTGCGAGCGCGGTGACCATCTGGTCTGATGCACCGCTACACGTTCGGCCGATCGTCGACAGCATCGGCATGGTCTATCCGGTCGAATCGACCGAAACCGGAAGGGCACTGCTGTACGGCAGCGACCCCGTGGCCATCCGACAGATTCTCGGTGTCGGCACCGAGGACAACCCGCGCGCAGACGAGTTCATCCGTCGCGTTGCACGCGACCGACAGGTCGGTTTCTCCTATGGCGTGCTCCCGGGAGACAGCGCCGGGGTGGTCGCGGTACCAATTTGGACGACCGGCCGAAAAGTCATCGCGGCCCTCGGTGCCACGAGCAAGGCCCTTGCACACAAGGCGAACGTGACACCCGTGGTTCGGGTGCTCCTCGCCACCGCCACGGAACTCACACAGCACTTGACCGCAGACCTGCGCGCCGAAGTCGCGGTGAGCGCCGTGCCCTATCAGGGCTGGCCGGCCAGACCCGAGCTCACCAGTGCGCGGTGAGCTCGGGTCTGGGAACTCATCCGTACGGCGCCGGATCACCTTAGCGGTGTCCCGGCGCCACAACCGGGCAACCGCCGGACCGCCGCGTCGCAATCCGGCCGCAGATGCGACTAGAAACAAGGACAATCGTGATCATCAATATCAGCAGATCGGGCAGCGTCACCGTCTCGAATCCGGACGACTTCACGGCGTTCGCAATCATTGTCGAGCACGAGACCGATGCCGCCGCCTTCTCGTCGGCAGCCACGAGCATCGGTTCACCGACGCCGGACGGACACCACCTGTACGTTGCACCGGATCGTCTCGAGTCGCTCGTCAACGAGCAGAGAGGACCAGATCCGGCCTGGAAATCAGGGTTTCACAGGATGGTGGCGTACGCAGCGGCACACGGATGGGTCGACCACCGCGGCTGGATTCGCGCTCATATAGAGCCTTCCGCTCTGTAGGCGTGGTTCTGTCACTCGATCTGGGCCATTCAGAACTCGCAAGACGAATGACTGCGTGCGTCGCTTCAGAAGATCTCGCCGAGACCGGGGACGTTGTCGATACAGGGGAGTGAATTGGTGTCAGTGACCGTGACGACCGGGATCCTTGTTGCACGGTCATCGAATAGAGATCTCCTGGGGTTCGCAGGCCACCATATCGGCGAGCTGTTCGCCGCCCCAGTGCGCCGCAGCGGCGCCTCGAGCAGATTCCAGATCCGGTGTGCCGCTCGGCAGCGCTGGTCGCCTCACCCGCCGCCCGTTCGCCGTCGCGGTATACATCGCGGCGATATCGATGGTTCAGCTGCTCAGCGTGTTCGTCGTGCACAGGGCCAGCAGCGACATGTTCATCGACGACGGCACCAATCACCCCGTCACTTCTCAGTAGTCACCAGAAGATAAGAGTTGGAAGTACCTTCGATGATATCCACACATTTCGAGAACATCCGCGTCGGTGATACCACCACCACCGAATCGCGCACCATCACAGACGATTACGTGCGGGAATTCGCCGAACTGACCTGGGACCGGCACCCGCTGCACCTCGACCCCGCGTACGCGCTGCAGACCCGCTTCGGTCGCCGGATCGCACACGGCGCGCTGATGCTGTCCACGCTGCTCGGCTTGGTCGAACTGCATCCGAGCTACCTGCAGTGCTTCTACGGCCTCGACGAGGTCCGTTTCCATGCCCCGACGTTCTTCGGCGACTCCGTCCACGCTATCTCCGAGGTCGTCGCGATCCGGGCCCGACCGGACGGCGAGAGCGCGATCGTGACGTGTAAGGGCTCATTGATCAACCAGGACGGCACCCGCGTCGTGTCCGGGCTCTTCTCCCTGCTCGTGGCGGGGGCGGCGCAGGCAATCGAGTGGGAAGCAGCAGCCCGACGAGCACCCCGGTACAGCGGGAGTGGTAAGACCTCGACGCCGTCCAGTTCATCTGGCACAACTTCGACGAGTTCAACATCACACGCTTGTGGATGCACAGAACCCCTCTAATCCCGCCCTGATCGCCGACGTCGGCCGGTTCTGGCATCAATGCGGCGTGCGCCGCCAAACCCGCTACTGCAGAACGGAGAACACCGTCTGATGGCCATCGGCGCATTCGACCTCTTCTCCATCGGCATCGGCCCGTCCAGCTCGCACACCGTCGGACCGATGCGCGCCGGCGTGATGTTCGTCGACGAGGTCGAGAACCGCCTCGACTTCGGCGCGATCACCCGCCTCGAGGTCGACCTGTACGGGTCGCTGGCGGCGACCGGCCGCGGGCACGGCACGCTCGGTGCCGTTCTTCTGGGCTTGGAAGGCAACGCACCCGAATCGATCGATCCCGCATACGCCCACACTCGCGTAGATCAGATCGACGCCGACCGTCGTCTCGAATTCGGCGCGGCGAAGACTCTCGTCTTCGGCACCGCGGACATCGGGATGCACCCGCTGACCATCAGGGACCGGCACACCAACACGATCCGGTTCGCCGTGCACACCGACCCGGCGGCTGCCGACTACACCGGTAAGGAGCTGGCGGGGTCCGCCCCGGCCCACGAGGCGGTGTACTACTCGATCGGCGGCGGCTTCGTCGAACGCCACGGACAGCCCGTCGACCACTCGGCCACCCCGGTGCCGCTGCCGTTCCGCACCGGAGCCGAACTCCTCGAAATCTGCGAACGGGAAAACCTGTCGATCAGTGACGTGATGTGGCGCAACGAACTCGCATACCGCAGCCCGGAACAGGTGCGAGCCGGGCTGCTCGAGATCTGGCAGGCGATGGCCGCCTCGATCCACAACGGCTTCACCGCCGAGGGGTATCTGCCCGGTTCGCTGCGCGTCAAGCGCCGCGCCCCCGAGTTCTACACCCGCCTCGTCACCCGCGAAACGGGCGGTACCGACCATGCCGATTCGATGGACTGGCTCAACGTCGCCGCGATGGCCGTCAACGAGGAGAACGCCGCCGGCGGCCGCATCGTCACCGCCCCCACCAACGGCGCCGCAGGAATCGTGCCCGCGGTGCTGTTCTGGTCGCTGCGCTACCTTCCCGGACTCGACAACGCGGACGCGAAATACACCGCCGTCATCAAGTACCTGCTCACCGCCGCAGCGATCGCCGTGCTCTACAAGGAACGCGCCTCGATCTCCGGCGCCGAGGTCGGCTGCCAAGGCGAGGTCGGTTCCGCGTGCTCGATGGCCGCCGGCGCCCTCGCCGAACTGCTCGGTGCCACGCCCGCGCAGGTCGAGAACGCCGCCGAAATCGGTATCGAACACAACCTCGGCCTGACCTGCGACCCGATCGGTGGACTGGTGCAAATTCCGTGCATCGAACGCAACGCCATCGCCTCCGTGAAAGCCGTGAATGCCGCGAAAATAGCCCTGTACGGCGACGGCACCCACCGTGTCTCCCTCGACCAAGCGATCGAGACCATGCGCCAGACCGGCATGGACATGCTCGCCAAGTACAAGGAAACCTCCCAGGGCGGGCTCGCGGTCAACGTTCCCGAGTGCTGACTCGTTGCCGTTGCAA
>RRBB01000396.1:0-5707 GCA_006543605.1 Rhodococcus sp. WS4 | reverse complement strand
TGTACTGCCTGCTTTTTATACTCGGCTGTGAAGCTACGTCTCGTCGATCCCATTGCTGTCCCTTCATGGTCGGGAGCCAGTCGCTAATCTGAATCAGGCGACTGTCCACCAAATCGGGAACGGTCCAAGGAACCGCACTCGACGCCGAACCGCATCCGTTCCGGGGCCTGGCGGTGGCCGAGGCCGCCGGTCTGCGGCTCGAGCCCGGCAGCCCACGGGCGGTGTTCGACCAGCCGGTGTGGGATCTGACCGGCCTGGCCGACGCTCCGGTGGTGATGGGCGCTCACCGTAAGATCCTGGACTTCACCGAGATCGCCAACCCCCGATGGGCTTTGGTGGCTCGCGAGTACCTGCTGGCGCGGCTGGCGCCGTTGCACGAGGCGGTGGCCACGCTGCCGCACGCCTACCGTGCACCGATGAACCCGCACAGTCTGTGGGCGGAGCTGCGGCACCTGACCAGCTGGTTCAACTCCCTCACCGATTTGGGGGTCACGACACTCGGCGGCGTCGACCAGCGCCACTGCGACACCTATCTGGCGCAGGTCTCGCGCCGCCGGATCACCCCCGACCGCGACCCGGCCGGGGCGGCCGTCGTGCCGAAGATCAGGGCGGTGAAGAACCTGGCGTTGTATGCCGAGGTGCTCAGCGACTGCTACCGGCCGGGGTTCGAGCCGTGGCCGGGTCGCAGCGCCAACGCCATCGCCGGCTGCACCCCCGAATCGGGCAACAAGGTACCGCCGGTCCCTGACTCGCTGCTGCGGCCACTGCTGTCGGCCTGTCTGTATCTGGTGCACACGCTGGCCCCGCACGTGATCCGCGAAGCAGTCCGGGTGCGGGCCGCCGACACCCTCGAGATGCACAGCCGGCGGGGCCTGCGAATCGACGAGATCGAGCCGCTGCGCCGCGCGATCGAACACCGCCGCGCCGCCGGTATCCCGGCCTACCGGATCGGCCCGACCGGGCGCGGCCAACGGCAGCGGGCCCACTGGGATCCCACCGACCTGATCGATCTCGGCTGGCATCCACTCGTCGTGGAGACCGCCCACGCGATGGGACATCGCCGTGATCTCGAGCGCCTGCGGCCGGAGTTGGAAGCCTGGGTCGCCGAGTGCGGCATCGAAGAACCCTGGTGCCGCGACGCATCCGTTGTCCCGCACCACCGCACCGACGACCCGGTTGCATGGGCGAGGCCGCTGGCACGGTACGAGTTCGACGCCACCTGCTATGCGGTGCTGTCGGCCTGCTACTACCTGACCTCGGCGTTGACCGGCATGCGGGCCTCGGAACTGTCCGAACTGCGCGCAGGGTGCCGGCACAGCGAACCACGCCCCGGCGGCGGCACTCGTTTCCGGCTGACGACCCGCAGGATCAAAGGCGAACGGTTCGGCGGCGCCGAGGACTCCTGGGTGGTCATCGACGACGTGCACCACGCGATCGGCGTCGCCGAAGAACTGACCGCGGCACCAGCAGCCACCCTGCTGTTCGCTGCCGACTCCAACACAAGTTTCCACCGTTACGTCAGCCTGCGGACCTGGATCAACGGCGAGCACGGCCAGCGTCTCGGGCTAGAGCCGATCCCGGACGGATCGATCAATCCCCGCACCCTCCGCCGCACGCTGGCCATGACATTGGCGCAGCGCCCGCACGGGCTTCTTGCGGCGAAAGTGGCGCTGAAACATGTCAGCGTCGTCACCACCGAGGGGTACGCCGCCCGGCCGGGCGGCCACCAGGCGGCGTTCCTGTTCGAGGTTGCCGCCGAGGAGAAAGCCGAACACCTGCGGCTGACGGTCGCCGCCTACCGCGACTACCAGCAAGGAATCCTGCCGGCCGGCAAGGGAACCCGAGAGCTGCTGTCCGAGTTCGCCGCTGTC
This sequence comes from Rhodococcus sp. WS4, assembly GCA_006543605.1. GTDB lineage: Bacteria > Actinomycetota > Actinomycetes > Mycobacteriales > Mycobacteriaceae > Rhodococcus_F. Next base: position 3,836 of record RRBB01000396.1, on the reverse strand, counting down.
GATGCGGCACTTGCCGGACACGATCCCGGCCCGGTCACCGTCGTCGACGACCGCCGGGTCGAGCGTGCGCTCAAAACCAGGGCAGCGACCCTGCACATCGGTGCCGCCAACTATTGCTGGTTCTCCAACCCGGCGAAGGCCCTGTGCCTCCAGCTCGCCGGTGACCTCGACAGGGAACAGCCGTTGATCGGCATGTGCGACTCCGCGCGCTGCCCGCAGGCCACCCACCACCACCGGCACCGACAGGTGTGGGCCGACCACGCCGACAACATCCGCACCACCTTCCTGGGCAACCCCCGGCTGTCGCGACCCGAGCGTGCCCGCGCCCAAGCCACCTACGATCGGGCCGTACGCGTGATCACCGAGATCGACACCGCCGCCCGGACCGCAGCCGAGGACCCCGCACCATGACCGACACCCTCACCGCTTCGGCCGAAGACCGGATCCGCGCCGCGATGCGGCAACTGCTCGACGGTCCCGTTCCCGACGGGCTCAAATGCGACGTCAAAAGCCTGTGCCAGCTCTCCGGCGTCCCGCGGGCCACCTTCTATCGCACCTACCCTCACCTGAAAGCCGAATTCGAGGACCAACGCGGCATCGGCCGTGTCGCCGGACAGCAGCCCGACCCCCGCGTGGCCCAGATCGACCGTCTGAAAGCCGAAATCACCGAGCTGCGGGCACGCCTGGTCGCAAGACAAGCCGAAATCGACGATCTCAAAACCTTCCGCGCGCAAGCATTGTCGCGCCTCGCCGCCCAACACGACGAACTCACCACACTGCGCCAGCACACCGACCCAATCGTGGCACAGATCCAAACAACACCGACCCCCAAGGATTCGTCGACGACCACCGCCCCCGCCGCACCGCCTGCTCCCGGAGCATCACGCCACGGCAGGCGGACCGCGCCCTGCCCGACCTGCGGCAACGAACCCGCCGACGCCAGCAGCCTGTGGTCCCAACGCCAAGACCTGACCATCAGCTGGCTCGAAGCGGACCCGACCCGACCCGGCGAGATCATCGAAGTCCGACACTGCACTAAATGTCAACCAAACCAGCATATTTCATCTGCCGACTGCGCACTGTGCGACAACGGGCCGATCCTCGTCGGAGACCTCGCCGACGAACTCACCGAACTCGACCAGCTACCCCAACCGGTCCGCCGCTGGCTGCTCGACCACGGCTGGCACGATCACGCCCGACACGGCCTCATCTGCCCAGACCACGCCCTGGTGATGTGATCACCAACCCGACCTCATGTCGGGGATCAGTCCGAACGTGTCTCACACCCGGAAAGTGGAATAGCGCGGGGAAATTCGAGACAAAACACGGTGAGACATGTCTCATGCCGGGCTAACGTGCGTAGCCGATCAACATGTGTCGACAATACCCCGGGAAAGGTTTTCGACATAGTTTTCCGACACGGGTTATCGACGCAATTTACCCGGACAAATCTTGTGACTCACGGCGATAAGTGGCATTGATTTCGCGGATTTATATGGCGCTGCCTGCCGGACTCGCGGAGCCGCCGTTGGTCGTGTGAATTGGGATTGGGCTTGCAGGACGAACGGAGGGAATCGGGGCCACCTCCGTTCGCTGCGGCGGCGACAGAATGTGCGAGGGGCACCTTCCTGGTCGACGGCAAACTGTCGGTGAGCGCCAGCGTCGTGGAAGGAGAGATGGTTCGGGCGGTGAACCTTCTTGGTTGGCGCGCCATTGGCCGTGAAGCAGATACGCACAGCTGAGAGTTCGGCGAATTCAGTTGATGCCCTTCGCCCACCATCCGGATGGCGGGGATGCCGCAAGCTCCCAGCGTGGCGCGTAGTGCTCGAGGAATATCTGCCCCACCAGTTCCCCGCGGCTGCGCACCCCGGTCTTGTCGAAGATCGACTTCATGTGGTCTTGAATTGTGTAGACGGATAACGACATTGCGTGCGCCATCTCCCTTGTCGATCGCCCTTGGATGCACAGCGCGGTGAGATGGCATTCGCGTTGGGACAGTCCGTAGGCCATGGCAATGACGGGCGCGATCTCGTGCGGCGTCGCGGGTTGGATGATGACGGCGGTGCGTCCGTCTTCGACGCCGGAAAGCCTGGTCCCGTACAGCAACAGCCAGGCGCCGGATCGCGTGCGTACCCGCGAGCGCGCGGCAAGTTCCAGCGGATCGGTGCCCGGTTCGATCGCCCGCGCCCGGGCCGCGATGGCCTGCACGACCTTCGATTCGAACGGCGTCGACGGCGCCGGGACCTCGACAATTTCGTCGATCCAGCGTTCCGCGGCGGGTGAGACCGATTCCGGGTTGCCCGCGGCGTCGAAGACCACCACGCCGGGGCCGTAGTCCACGGTCGTCACGGCGGCCTCGACCTCGTGGAGCATCGAACGTCGCAGACCGGTCGCGAGCGCGGGCGCCAGCGCGGCGATTGCGCGGACGTGCTCGGCGGTGTACCACGGCGCGCCCGCATCGCGCAGGAATGCCGCTGCACCCCAATAGACCCCGTCCGACACCAGGGAGACCCGCAGCTCGTCGCCGATTCCGTACGCCTCGTGCGAACGGTGCCGTGCACTGCGGGACAAATCTCCGTGGGTATCCAGACTAAGTGCACCCGCCAGGCGGCCACTGTGCGCAAGAAACGCCCACTTGTCGACGTCCTCGACCTCGTATTCGTAGTGCGCCAACCAGGATCCGGAACACCCAACGTTCCGGTTGACGCTGCCGGTGAACAGGATGGTGCCCGGGTCGACGGTGTGCCAGCAGCAGCGGTCATGTGGGATCACCGTGCGCAGGGCCTCGCTCATTCGCGCGCTGTACCCCACCCAGTCCAGCTGGTCGGCGGCGGCACGCGAGATTTGATCGCGGACACGTGGCAGCAAGCTCTGCGCCATGTCCGAAGTGTATCGCAGCAGGTTAGGGCTGCCTACCCCAGAAATCTGGGTGAATTCCCCAGGATTCAGGGATATGACGCAGAACCGACAACGACGACGCTGGTTTCATGACGATGACAGCCCATACCTCCGCCGAAACCGACCACGACCTGCCTAACCCGGAGCCGATCATGCAGCTGGCGTCCGGGTTCATGGCCGCCAAACACCTCTTCGCCGCCAGCGAACTCGGTTTGTTCGAGGCGTTGGGCGAGGGCCCCACCGACCTGCATGGCCTGGCCGCCCGCACCGGGCTTACTGCCCGAGCCACCCGGATCAGCGCCGACGCCATGGTCGCGCTGGGTATGCTCGAACGCCGAGGCGAACAGTATGTCAATACCGAGACGGCGGCCGCGTTCCTCGCCGGCGGATCGCCCGCCGACCTGCGTCCGCTGCTGCGGTTCTGGGACAAGATCAGCTTCCCGGCGTGGGAAGACCTGGCCCGCGCACTCGCCCGCGGGCCGAAACGCCAGATCTTCGACCTCGACGCCGCCCTGCAACCCATCGCCTCGATCGGTATCGAGGCGTTTTCGGCCGGCCCCTCGCTCGCCCTGCCGGACACGGTCGATCTGTCCGGCAGTCATCGACTCCTCGACATCGGCGGCGGCACCGGCTCCTGGTCCATCGCGGTGGCGCGCCACTGCCCGCAACTGAGCGCGACCGTGTTCGAGCTGCCGGCGGTTGCCCAGACCGCGCAGGACCGCATCGCGTCGGTCGGGCTGGAGGGGCGAATCGACGTATGCGCCGGCGACGCGATGGCCGACCCGCTGCCCGCCGGATACGACGCCTCCCTGGTCGCGAACCTGGTGCATTACTGGTCGCCGGAGCAGAATCGTGCGCTGCTACAACGCATTCGCGACGTCGCCGCACCCGGCGCCACGCTGCTGATTGCCGACTTCTGGACCGACCCCACCCACACC
>RRBB01000395.1:0-5748 GCA_006543605.1 Rhodococcus sp. WS4 | reverse complement strand
CATGTGCTTTTCCTCTTCACGCCGGGTTGTGTGTCGGACACTGCCAACCTAGGAACTGGTGAGCGGGCTCGGATAGAACGAGTGCGCCCTCTACTGGTACCGGTGCGCCAACAAATCATCCGAGAACAGTCCACCGACACGCTCCGTCGATCAGGACGTACGCCGCTACCCCTCGGCCCGCTCGGCCGCAAATTGCTTCGCCGCCTTCGTGCACCATTCGGTCCAGGACAGTTCACTGTCAATGCCTGCCTGCAGGATCAGGTGCTGGAGTCGTTGTCGGCGAGACGTCAGGGGCCCTTTGAAGTCCCGATCCTCTATATCGCGGTACGTCTGGAGAAGGGACCGGTGATAGTCCAAATGCTGGTGAATGTCGTCGGTCAGGTCGACGTCGCCCAGAACGGCGGCGGCGCGCATGCGCACGAGGAGCGGATCCCTGAGGGGCACCGGCTCTTGCCTGGTGTCCACCCATTCTCGTAGATACCGCACGCCTGTTTCGGTGATCTCGTATGTGCGAGGTGCGCCCCTGCCTTTGACCTGGCTGGCATGCGGCTGGATGAGACCGTCACCGGTCATGTTCCCGAGTTCACGATAAATCTGCTGGTGGGTGGCATGCCAGAAGTAGCCGATGGACGAGTCGAAGCGTCGCGTCAGCTCCTTGCCCGTGGCGGGGCGCTCCACGAGCGCCGTCAGGATCGCGCACCTCAGCGACATCGATTGCGGACCTCCGTTGATTCTCGTGTGACGTATGGCGCTGCCAACTTTACTCATGCGGCCTCACACCACTTGTGCAACAAGTTGCATAAAAGCTAGTCTTCGCAGCGAGACATCACATAGCCGCTAGCAAAGGACGAGATAGATGACCGCCTTCCGCAGACTGTTCGAACCGCTGCAGGTGGGGCCGTTGACCCTGCCGAATCGGGTAGTGATGGGTTCGATGCACCTGGGCTTGGAAGAAGTCGAAGGCGGATTCGAGACGATGGCGGAGTTCTACGCCGAGCGTGCACGGGGCGGTGTCGGGCTCATCGTCACCGGCGGCGTGTCTCCGAACCATGCCGGCAGGCCGTTCGAGGTGGGCGCGACAATGTCCACCGCCGACGACGCACGGCGGCACGCGCTGGTGACACGATCGGTGCACGACGCGGGCAGTCGAATCGTACTGCAGCTGCTGCATTTTGGTCGCTATGCCAAGCATCCCGATCTCGTGGCCCCGAGTTCCGTGCGAGCGCCGATCAATCGTTTCGTTCCGCGTGAGATGGACCCGGTCGAGATCGAAGACACCATCGACGACTTCGCAGCGGCGGCTGTGCTGGCGCAGAGCGCCGGTTACGACGGTGTCGAGATCATGGGATCCGAGGGCTATCTGATCAACGAATTCCTGGCGCCCCGTACCAATCTCCGGCTCGACGAATGGGGCGGGGACTTCGAGAACAGAGCACGGTTCGCCCTCGAGATCGTGCGCCGCACCCGCCGATCGGTCGGCGAAGACTTTCTGATCTCTTTCCGGATTTCCGTCACCGATTTGGTTCCGGACGGTTCCACCGTCACCGAAACGATCGAACTGGCGCGGCAACTCGAGCAGGCCGGGGTGTCGATTCTGAGCACCGGCGTCGGTTGGCACGAATCGAGTGTCCCGACGATCGCGTCACCGGTGCCTGCGGGCGCGTTCCGAGACTACTCGGCGAAGATCCGCGCGGCTGTCACTATTCCGGTCGTCGCGAGCAACCGGATCAACACTCCCGAACTCGCGGAGGCCATCTTGGCCAGCGGTTCTGCGGACCTGGTATCGATGGCGCGTCCGCTGCTGGCTGACCCGGACTTCGTGAACAAGGCGCGCAACGGGAGGGCGCACCGCATCAACACCTGCATCGCCTGCAATCAAGCGTGCATCGACCATACGTTGGCCGAAAAGACGACGACCTGCTTGGTAAATCCCCGTGCAGGCCACGAACTCACGCTGCTGGTCACCCCGCCGAAGGTTGGCAAACGCGTCGGCGTGGTGGGGGCCGGACCTGCGGGGATGGCATTCAGTGCGTTCGCCGCCCGACGGGGCCACCAGGTGACACTGTTCGAAAGTCGTCCCACGCTCGGCGGGCAGTTCGATCTGGCCTGGCGTATTCCGGGTAAGTCGGAGTATCGCGAGACGATCAGATACTACGAGGGTGAACTCGAGGAAGCGGGTGTCTCGGTCCGGCTGAAGACACAGGCTGACGCCGAACTGTTGGTGTCCGAGAATTTCGACGAAATCGTCCTCGCGACGGGAGTGAAGCCACGCGATATCTCGATCGCCGGAGCGTCGCATCCGTCGGTGGTCAGCTATGTCGAAGTCCTTCGCGGAAGGGCACCGATCGGTGAGCGAGTCGCCATCATCGGTGCCGGCGGCATCGGTTTCGATATCGCCGCGTTCGTCACCAACGAGGAATCGTCCGATACCGATGCACGCGAGGACTTCTTCCAGCACTGGGGAGTGGACGTCGATCCGGATGCTCCGGGCGGAGTGCGGGCACCGGTGAAACGGGGATCCGCACGCAAGGTCTATTTGCTTCAGCGGAAGACCGACAAGGTGGGTGCGGGCCTCGGGTTGACCACTGGTTGGATCCACCGGGCACACGTTGCGTCTCGCGGAGTGGAGATGATGTCGGGGGTGACCTACGAGGCGATCGACGACGCCGGTCTGCACATCACCGTGAACGGTCGCGCCACCACGCTGGACGTGGACACGGTCATCGTGTGTGCCGGACAATTGCCCGAGCGTGACATCTACGACGAGTTGCTGACACGCGGGATACCCACACACCTCATCGGGGGAGCGTCGGTCGCTGCCGAACTGGACGCCAAACGCGCTATTCGGGAGGGCGCGGAACTGGCCGCCAGCATCTGATCGGCGGCGGGGGGGTGCCTGCGGCTGACGCCCCGGCGAAGGTGTCCTTCTCGATGTGTTTGACCGAATGAGCGAGGAGCGGTCCGCCTGGTCGGCGAACCGCTTCTCCGTTGGTGTTTGCAGAGTTTTCGTTCCAGCACTATCCCATTCGCGCTCCGTCAACCTCTGTAGCCGTCAACGATCCGCAGCTCAGCTTGCGTTGACCTTGGGCATGATTTCCTCGGTCAGACGCTCGAGGTCGTCCATGGTCTTCGAGGTCGGCACGTCCCTGAATGGCGGCCACAGAAGTGGCATTGTCAACCCGGCCTCCTTGTAGCTCTTGAGCCGGTCCTCGATTTGTTGAGCCGTACCCGCGAGCAAGTTCGTGGCCTTGCCCGCCGGGCTCTGATCGACCGGCTCATCGGTGATGACGAACCAGATCATGCTGCACATGTCGAAGCCCTCGGGGAAGTCCCGGCCGAGTTCGTCCAGCTCGCGCTTCATCTCACCCTTCCAACGCTTGATGTCTTCGGGGGAGTCCTGGATGCCGATCCAGCCCTGTAATCCGTACTTCGCGATCCGCTTTGCCGAGCGCTTGGGGTCCTTGAGGCCTGAGAAGTAGATCGGCGGGCCAGGTTTCTGGATCGGCTTGTGACCGAACCCTGATAGAGGGAAGTCGGCGAATTCGCCGTGGTACTCGAACAACTCGTTGAACCAGATGCCCTGCATGATTTCAATGGTCTCGCGCACATGCCCGTGTCGGCGGGGAAACAGGTGCGGGACGCTGGCGGCCGCAAACTCCTCGGGCATCCAGCCCGCACCGACTCCGACGTTGAGCCTGCCGTTGGATAGGTGGTCCTGAGTGGCGAGTTCAGCGGCGAGAACCCCGGGGGAACGATACGGGGTGTCGATGATGCTCATGCCGATCCGCACCTTCTGAGTCTTCGCGGCCAACCATGGAATCAGAGTCATTCCTTGAAACCACTTGCCCCGCGAGATGACCGGCACGCTATTGGGCAGGTCGGTCATCATGCCGAACGGGTATTGAAGCTCCGCCCGGTCGGAGGTTTCGGGGACAACAATCCGGTCGAGCGTCCACACCGAATCGAAGTCGAGGTCCTCGGCGAGGGCGGTGAGGTCTTCGAGCTCTTGCAATGTCACGTGGTCGCGGAAGTTCGGGAGGTAGAGAGCTAGCTTCATCGATCGGGCTCCTCACAATGTCGGCGGCGATACGTCCAGCCTGAAGAAACAACGTGATAGTGCTGACGCTCCGACCGCTTGGTTAAGGTCGTGAGGCCTGGCTGGAGCGGGGTGCGTGGGTGTCTGGATCGGCACCGACGCAGATTCTGTTCGTGAATTTTCAGTCCCGCTCAACGCGGTCGCTCGTGCACCCCAACGCTCCGTCAACTACCACTGTGGGCTGTGCTGACTTCGGTGTGCGTGTTCCTCAGGGTGGGTTTGTCGATTTTGCCGACGGCGTTCTTGGGGATGGCTTTGATGATGTACGCGGTGGGTCGTTTGTAGCCGGTGAGGTGTTGTTCGCAGAGTGTGGTCAGTGCTGTGGTGTCGATGGTGGCGCCTGGTCGTGGTTGGACGTAGGCGACGACGATCTCGCCCCATTTCTCGTCGGGCACACCGATCACAGCGGCTTCGAGGACCGAGGGGTCTGTGGTCAGGACATCTTCGATTTCTTTGGGGTAGATGTTCTCTCCGCCGCGGATGATCATGTCTTTCGACCGTCCGACGAGGACGAGGTAGCCGTCGGGGTCGAAGTGGCCGACGTCGCCAGTGTGGAGCCAGCCGTCGACGAGGGTGCGTGCTGTTTCTTCGGGGCGGCCGAGGTAGCCGCGCATTATGTTGGGGCCTCGGACGATGACCTCACCGTCCTCGCCGTTGGCCAGTTCGATGCCGTTGTCGTCGACGATCCGGATGTCCTGACCGATGAGGGGGAGTCCGACGCTGCCGGCGCGGCGGGGACCGTGAACGGGGTTGCAGGTGGAGACGCAGGTCCCTTCGGAAAGTCCGTAGCCCTCGATGAGTGGGAATCCGTAGCGTGTTTCGAACCGGGTCAGTAATACGTCGGAGGCGGGTGCGGCTCCGCAGGCCCCGAATCGCAGTGACGTGGTGTCGGGGACGGTTTCGGGGGGGAGCGCGGCGAGCATGTTGTAGATCGTGGGCACGGCGCTGAAGTAGGTGGGGCGTTCACGCACGACGAGCTCGAAGAAGGTTTTGGGGTCGAACCGACCGACGATGACGGCGCTGCCGCCGGCGAGTAGTGGTGAGAGGATGCTGACGATGATGCCGTTGACGTGGAAGAGCGGCAGGATCAGCAGGGAGCGGTCGGTCGGCCCCAGCGCCAGTGCCACGCCCATCATCTCGGCCATGGCCTCGATGTTGCTGTGGTCCAGCATGACGCCCTTGGGTGTGCCGGTCGTGCCGCTGGTGTAGACGAGTAGCGAGAGGGCGGCCGGGTCCAGAATCGGTGCCGGATCGAACCCTGCGGGGTCGGTGTAGAGGGTGTCGGCGCTGAGTGTGGGGGTGTTTGGTGTGGTCGAGTCGTCTTCGATGACCAGCAGGCGTGCATGGGAGTCGCGTAGTTGCCGTTCGACTTCGATATCGGTCATGCTGGGATTGACCGGTGTGACGGTGGCGCCGATCCGCCAGGCCGCGAAGAGGAGCACGACGAACTCGAGACGGTTGGTCAGTTTCACGGCGACGACGTCGCCGACGCCGATCCCGAGGTCGTCCAGATGATGTGAGGCCGCCCGTACGCGAGTGAGCATCTCTGCGTTGGTGAGCGAGTGCCGCCCGTCGGATATCGCCGGCCCGTGCGGGTCCAGATCGGCGCGGTGGTCGGGCAGGGAAGCGAAATGCATGGCGTACCTATCGGG
>RRBB01000394.1:0-5779 GCA_006543605.1 Rhodococcus sp. WS4 | reverse complement strand
CGACCGGTTTCGTCAAGCTGATCGCCGACAAGAAGTACGGCGAACTGCTCGGCGGGCACCTCATCGGACCCGACGTCTCCGAGCTGCTGCCCGAGCTGACCCTGGCGCAGAAGTGGGACCTCACCGTGGGCGAGCTGGCCCGCAACGTACACACGCACCCGACGCTCAGCGAAGCCCTGCAGGAGGCCATCCACGGTCTCGCCGGGCACATGATCAACTTCTGACCCAGCCTTCGAGGAACGCCCGCACAGTCATTGTGCGGGCGTTTCCGTCGTTGCGGACAAAGTCATTGTCGTCGTTGTACGATACCAAGCAATCGCTTGCTTTATTGTGGCTTCGCGAGCCGTGCCCCCCGTGGTGAGCTCAGCACGAGAGATGGACAGGACGATCATGCCCGCACCGATTCCGATGAAGCTTCCCGCCCCGACTTCCGAGGCTTGGGAGTGGCAACTACAGGCTCAGTGCCGCGGAGTGGATGCCGCGCTCTTCTTCCACCCGGAGAACGAACGGGGCCGCGAGCGTTCAGCACGGGCGAAGGCAGCGAAACAGGTCTGCGAACGGTGCCCGGTCCAAGTTCGGTGCAGGACGCACGCCATCGAGGCCGGAGAGCACTACGGCACGTGGGGTGGACTGTCGGAGGATGATCGTAAGGGGTATCGCCGCAGGTCTGCGTTTACGCGCGAGAGCCACGTCAGTCCGCTCATTGCGGGCTGACGTGGCCCCGTGCGCTCAATCGGATGTTCGGGTGCTGCGAATCCACCTCACGAGCGCCTCGGTCGAGGAATCCACGTAGTCTGCAGGGTCTTCAGCCGCGGTCAGTGCCGGCTGAAGCGCAAGAGCTTGGGTTTTCCCGAGTTCGACTCCCCACTGGTCGAACGAATTGATCCCCCACACGCACCCCTCGACGAAAACTTGGTGCTCGTACAGTGCGATTAGTTGCCCGAGAACGGACGGTGTCAACATCGGCGCGAGTATTGTCGTGCTGGGCCGGTTCCCCGGCATTACCTTGTGGGCGATCACATCACGCGATGTTCCCTCGGCCTCGATCTCCTCGGCCGTGCGTCCGAAGGCCAAGACTTGCGACTGGGCGAGAAGATTACTCAGTAGAATTTCGTGCATGGTCGCCGATCCGCCGATGGCAGGTAAATCCACTGCAGGACGGGCAAATCCAATCAAGTCTGCCGGCACAAGCGTGGTGCCTTGATGCAGCAATTGGTGAAAGGCGTGCTGTCCGTTGGTCCCCGGCTCTCCCCATAGGATTGCCCCGGTAGGAACCAGCACCGGCTCACCGTCCAACTGAACGGATTTGCCGTTCGACTCCATGGCCAGCTGCTGCAGGTATGCCGGGAGTCTCGCCAGGTCCTGTGCGTAGGGAAGAATTGCGCGGGTTTGTGCACCAAAGAAGCTCGCGTACCACACGTTCAACAATCCGAGCACCATAGGGGCGTTCTGCTCCATCGGCGCCGTCTGGAAATGCGTGTCCATCAGATGGAAGCCTGCGAGGAACTCGGCGAATCGTTCCTTCCCGATCGCCGCCATCACCGCCAAGCCGATCGATGAACAGACGGAGTATCGGCCGCCGACCCACTCCCAGAATCCGAACATGTTCACGGGATCAATTCCGAACGCGGCTACTTCCTCCGTGTTCGTCGATACCGCGACGAAATGCTGCGCCACCGCCTGTTCGCCGAGCGATTCGGTCAGCCATCGACGTGCGCAAGCGGCGTTCGAGAGGGTCTCCAGCGTCGTAAATGTCTTCGATGCAACGACAAATAGAGTACATGCCGGGTCCAAGCCGTGGAGCGCTGCTGTCAAGTCGGCGGGGTCGACGTTCGAGACGAAGCGTACCTCCAACGATTCGGTGCTGTATGTCCGAAGGGCTCGGTGAACCATCGCGGGCCCCAGGTCGGATCCGCCGATTCCGATGTTGACCACTGCGGTGATGCGCTCACCGGATGCACCGCGCCAACTACCCGAGCGCAGACGGTCGGTGAAGTCTCCCATTCGACTGAGGACATCGTGCACGTCATTCGTGATGTTCTGCCCGTCAATCGAGAGTTCATCCTCGGGTGGGCGTCTCAGCGCGGTATGGAGTACTGCACGGTCCTCGGTCGAGTTGATGTGCCTGCCGGCGAACATTTCGTCGCGACGTTCGTCGAGTTCGGCAGCACGGCCGAGAGCCATGAGCAGCGCGAGCGTATCCCGTGTCACGAGATTCTTGCTGTAGTCGACGTAGAGATCACCCGCGGTGAGAGTCAACTCGTTGCCGCGGGCCGGATCGTCGGCGAAGAGTTCCCGTAGATGACGCGAGGACAGCTCTTTGTGTTCAATCGATAGGTCCGTCCATACCGCATTGATCGCGCTTCGATGCATCGAGAGGTCCTTTGCCGATCCTGTGAGGTGAGAGCCTGTTTCTGTCACAATGCGACCTTCTGCACTGCGTGTCCCCCGAACTGTTGACGAAGGGCAGACACCGCTTTCATGGCCGGCGAGTCGAGCTGACGGGAGGAGAACCGCGCATAGAGTGCGGCCGTGATCACCGGAACCGGCACCGAATGACCGATTGCTTCTTCGACTGTCCACCGCCCCTCACCCGAATCGTCCACGTAGCCGGAGAGCTCGCTGAGCGCGGGATCCGCGCCGAGCGCTTCGACCAGAAGATCGAGCAACCATGAGCGCACAACCGTGCCTGCAGTCCATGCTCGAAGAACGCCCTGCACGTCGGTCACAAGGTGTTCGGCACACAGCAGTTCATACCCCTCCGCGTAGGCCTGCATGAGTCCGTACTCGACACCGTTATGGACCATTTTTGCGAAGTGGCCGGCACCCACCGGGCCCGCGTGGACGAAGCACTTCGTTGGGTCTCCATCGGGCAGCAGCGATTCGAACAAGGGCATGGCTCGCGCGACGTCCTCCGATTCGCCTCCGACCATCAGCGCGTAGCCACGTTCCCTCCCCCAAATGCCACCCGACACCCCACAATCGATGTAGCCGATACCTCGTGCCGCAAGTCGCTTCGCGTGTGCCTGGTCGTCAGTAAATCGCGAGTTCCCGCCGTCGATGACGAGGTCACCGGGATCGAGTAAATTCCCAAGTGTGTGCACGGTGTCCTGAGTGGCCTGGCCGTGCGGAACCATGATCCAGACGATCCGGGGGGCCTCCAGACGCGATACCAGGTCCGCAAGGGTGTCGACGTCGCTGGAGCCCACGTGCGGATCGTAACCGACGATGTCGTGGCCACGGCTGCGCAACCTTTCTCGCATGTTATGACCCATCTTCCCGAGTCCTACTAATCCCATTCTCAAGTTTGTGGTCCTTTTCGTCGTCTAGTGCGGGACTTCGGTTGGCCTAAGTCATTGGCGTGATGAACGATTGACACGGAGGAGATCGCACTTGTTGCAACCTGGCCTGACTGGATCGGTGTACCCTCGCAGTCGAGTCCGCGGAGTGGAGGCAAAGTCGTCGGGGCGCTGTTTCACACCGTCCCGGTGGGGACTCGATCACCCGTACCGAAAAATTCGGGCGTCAGGCCGCAGTCTGCCTTCTGACGAGGCGAGACCGAACGACGGTCCGGATGCCATGTCTCTGCTCAGACGAGAGGCGTCGCCCCCTGGAGCCCTCGACCAGTTTCGCAAGCCGTCTGAAGTAGGCGCTCGCCGGCAGGCCGAACTCGACAAATATGTCGCTGTCGTCGCCGCCACCGTATGTGTACCACTGCTTGGCGAACCTGAGCATTGCGTCATCGTCGCTAAACATCATTGCGTCACCTCTCTATCTGGAGTGCAGCTGCCGGTTCAGCATCAGCTCGAGCGAAGCGTCGGATCTGGACATTCCAACTGCCTTCACGGTCCCTGAGGGGCAGTGATTGCTGCATTTCCGTCTATGTCAACTCGAACACGGGAACAGCTCCGAACCCCGCGACGTCTTCGAACCGAACCTCTACCGGAGCGTCGATTGCTACGCGGGCGGTGACGTCCTCACCAAGAATCGCACTGAAAACTCTGAGGTTTCTCTGCTCCGGAAGAAGAATCCAGCCAACGACGTAGGGCGTAACGTCCTGGTAGCCTGGAACGAAACTCCTGTGGACCACCGTGAAGGTGTCTATGCGTCCTCGTCCGCTGACTTCGTCGAAGAAGAGACTCGTTCCACGGCATCGAGTGCATTCAGGCTCGGGATGGTGGATGAAGGTTCCGCACGTACGGCACCGCTGGATCAGTAGTCGACCCTCGTTGCATCCTTCCCAGAACGGACGCGCGAGTTCGCTAGGTTCCGGTGCTGTTCGGGTCCACATGACGCTATTCTCTCAAGCAAGCGCTTGGTTTACAAGGGGAGCAGATGACGAGACAAGCATTCGCCGGAGCGACAGCGGTGAGCGGGATAGGTATGACCGAGATATCCCGCCGCAGTGGCGTCAGTCCCCTCCAACTCGCACTGACGGCGAGTCGCTCCGCCATTCGGGATGCAGGCCTCGCCGACTCCGATATCGATGGTGTCCTGTCCTACCACATGGCCGACTCTGCACCGGTGAACGCGGTGGCCGAGCATCTCGGCCTGTCGCCCGAGACCTGGACAAATGAAATCTATGGCGGTGGGACGCAATCTGCGTCGATTCTCGGTGATGCCGCAATGTTGATCCACTCGGGCACAGCAACAAACGTGCTCGTATTCCGCGCTTTGAACGGCCGATCCGGAAAAAGAATGGGTCAGGCAGCGATTCGGGTGGCCGGCGGCGAAACGCAGTTCACCATCCCATTCGGTATGGCGGGGCCGGTCAACCTGTTCGCAATGGCAGCCACCCGCTGGATGAACGACACGGGCGCCACCGAGGAGGACCTCGCCTCGGTGGTCTGTCAATCGAGGCAGTTGGCCGCATCGAATCCGCGCGCGCTTATTCACGCCCCCATCACTTGTGACGAATACCGTGCTAGTCCGTTCGTGTCGACCCCGTTGCGCCGAGTGGACTGCTGCCAGGAGACCGACGCCGGTGCGGCACTAGTTGTCAGCAGGGCGGATATCGCCGACGCCGTGAGCCCGAACAGTCCCCGCATCGGCGCTGTGGTGCGTGGCGGTGGCGTGGGATCGTCGAGTATGGACAAGGCTGCTGATCTGTCGGCCATTTTTTCCCGCTATGTGGCTCGCAAGTTGTGGAAGCTGTCCGGCCTCCGCCCCGCCGACGTCGATGTGGCGATGCTCTACGACGCCTACTCCCCCATCGTGCTTCAGCAGCTCGAAGACTTCGGTTTCTGTGGCGTCGGGAGGAGCGGGGAATTTGTGCGCTCGGGCAACACTCTCCCGAGCGGCACCCTTCCAGTCAACCCTCACGGTGGATTGCTGTCGGAAGGGTACATACACGGCCTCAACAATGTGTTGGAGGCCGTACGACAGCTTCGGGGAACTGCGCCGTCTCATCAGGTCGAATCCCCGCATGTCGCGTTGTGCACAGGCTTCGGAGGAAGCTACGGAAGCGCCACCATTCTCGAGAGCCCCTAGTACTACAGGGCTATCGGTCGGCGTGTCTGACTTGATCGTGGGGCAGCGTGTGGGATCGTGCAGTGGTGGCTGCGCGTGTTGAGAATGGTCCGGTGCTCGATCCTGATGCGGTGTCTGTCGTAGATCTGGAGGAATGGGCGTCCGAGTTCGACAAGGTCCTTGCCCGCATCGAGCCGTTGTTTGTTCACGAAAACTCGCTCCGGCATGCCGGGCAGTATCTTCGGGGGCTGCTGGCGCCGATCGAGCGGAAGAACGGCTGGACCATCGCCGAGTATGTCGGGGAGAAGGA
>RRBB01000393.1:0-5838 GCA_006543605.1 Rhodococcus sp. WS4 | reverse complement strand
CCCTCGTGCCGCCACGGCTGGAAATGATCGGACACCGTCGCCGAATCCATCCCGTGCCGTTCCGCCAGAACACCCAGCTCCACCAACTCCCGCGGACCGAACTGCTCCGCAGACGCCTTGTAACCGAGCTTGAGTTCGTGGGCCACCGTGTACTCCTTCGTCTTCACGTCCGGTTCGCGAGATGCAAACCTCTTCTGCAGGTTAGAGCGCAGCCACCAGGCTGGCGACCGCCGCTCCCAGTGCCACCACCGTCAGTGTCACCGCGAACAACCACAACTCGTGGGGTGGCGGCATGGGTGCGCCGTCGCGGAGGGCCTTCTCGACCTGGGACCACCGCCGCATACCGACGAGGGCGGCGGCCGCCGCGAGACCGATCAGGATCAGGCCCAGCGTGGTCCGCACCCACCCGGTGCTGAACTCGGGGACGAGGTGGATCATCGCGATACCGCCGGCGAGGAGCGCGAGCGAACTCCGCATCCAGGCGAGGAACGTCCGCTCGCTCGCGAGGGTGAAACGCTCGTCGGGCCGGTCGTTGTCGGTCACCGAATCATCTTTACACCGGTTCGCCGGAACTGCACCAAGCAGGTACCCCGCCGTCCTAGATTGGAAGGGCAGGCCACAGCCAGGGGGCGTCCATGCGACCGTTCGAAGCTCTGCGATCCACGATCTCTCTGCGCGTATGGGCGGCGTTGCTGCTGGTCGTGTCCGCGTGGGTCGTTCTGGCCCCGCAACCGGCCTCGGCCGAGCCCCGTGTCACCAGGGTGGATGTGTATTCGGAATCGATGGGCCGGTGGGTGGCCAACGACGTCCTCTCTCCCGCGTCGGGCGGTCCGGCGCCCACCTTCTACCTGCTCACCGGCATCGGTGGCGGGTCGGATGGCATCTCCTGGTTCAACAACACCGGTGTGCGGGACTTCTTCGCCGACAAGCGCGTCAACGTGGTAATGCCGATCGGCGGCCAGTACAGCATGTACACCGACTGGAACACCGACGATCCGGTCCTCGGCCGGAACAAGTGGCAGACGTATCTGACGAGCGAACTCCCGGCCGCCATCGACAGCCGGTTCGCCACCACCGGGGTCAACGCCATCGGCGGGGTGTCGATGGCAGGCAGCGCGGTGCTCGATCTCGCGATCCAGGCTCCGGGTTTCTACCGTGCTGTCGGTTCGTACAGCGGGTGCGCCGCGACGAGCGGACTGCTCGGCCAGGCGATGGTGCGGTCGATGGTCGAATTGCGGGGCGGTGGCAACGCCGCCAACATGTGGGGTTCCGTCGCGGATCCCCGATGGCGTGTGCACGATCCGATGCTGAACGCCGAACGTCTGCGCGGCACAGAGTTGTTCGTCTCGAGCGGCAACGGACTTCCCGGGAGCATCGACAACCACGACCCCGTGCTGGTGGTGCCTCAGACGATCGGCGGCAGCGTCGTCGAGATGGTGACCAACGTGTGTGCGACGACGTTCCAGTCGCGGTTGCAGTCGCTGGGCATTCCCGCGACGTTCGCGTATCTTCCCCAGGGCACCCATTCGTGGGGGCTGTTCGAGACGGAGTTACGGCAGTCCTGGCCCGTCATCGGCGGCGCGATCGGGGCGTGACCGGAGGGAATTCTCCAGGATCGGTCCGATGACAGCGAGGGCTTCCGGTGTGGTCATCCTCAGATGGTCGCAGTCCACCTTGTTCTCGACGATGACACCGGTGACGACGGGCTGCCACACGCTCGGCGAGGGACGTTCGCCCTCCTCGCCGTCGGCGGACTGCGCGGCACTGAAGAACAGCAGGTCGCCGTCGAACACCCGCGGCCGGTATCCGGTGGAGATGTCCTTCGAGTTCTCCAGGCCGGTGCTGATACGGCCGAGGAGGGTCGACGCGAACGCGGGGTCGCGTCCGAACGATCGGCCGAGCATCTCGACAAGCTGCTCGCGGTACGACGGGCCCGCGTCGCTGCCCTCGAACTCGACCCCCAGCCCGTGCAGCCACTCCTCTGCGTTCACCTCGAGGTCACCGAAGTCGTCGCCCTCCGCGACGTAGCTGTCCATCATCGCGAGTGTGCCCACTTCGGCGCCGGATTCGCGGAATTCGACGGCGATCGCCTGGGCGATCACACCGCCGAGGGACCAGCCCAGCAGGTGGTAGGGCCCCTCGCGCTGCACCGCGCGCATCTCGACGACGTAGCGGTGGGCGAGTTGCGCCATCGAGTCGAATGTCGTTCCGCCGCTGAGGATCGGCAGTTGCAGGCCGTACATCGGACGGTCCGGCGCGAGGTATTTGACCAGTCCCGCGTATCCCAGTGCGAGTCCGCCCGCCGGGTGCACGCAGAACAGTGCGGGTGTCGTTCCGCCGGCCCGGAACGGGACGACGACGCCGAGCACGTCGTCGGCCGGCATGTTTCCGAGCACCGACGGGTCGGCGATGCGACGCGCGAGACCTTCCGGGGTCGGGTGGCGGAAGATCCACTGCAGGACGACGTCGGTGCCGAGCCGGTCGCGGAGCGCGGACGCCACCCGGGTCGCGACGAGCGAGTTCCCGCCCAGTTCGAAGAAGTCGTCGTCAGCTCCGACGCGTTCGAGTCCGAGGACGTCGGCGAACACGTCCGCCACCGCCTCTTCCAGGGGGTCGGCGGGGGCCCGGAACCGTCGGGGCGCGAGTACCGGCGCGGGGAGCGATCGCCGGTCCAGTTTTCCGGTGCGGCCGACAGGCAACCGGTCGAGCACCACCACCTGAGTGGGCACCATGTACGGCGCGAGGTGGGCACCGGCGAACCGGAGCACCTCGGCGGTGTCGAGACTCGCACCGGCCTCCGCCGTCACGTATCCCACCAGCACGCCCCCGGTGCCGCCATGCACGGCGACCGCCGCGCGACCGACACCGGCACAGCGTGCGAGTACCGTCTCGATCTCCCCGAGCTCCACCCGCTGTCCGCGAATTTTCACCTGGAAGTCGTTACGTCCCACATACTCCAGGCGCCCGATGTCGCTCCACCGCACGAGGTCGCCGGTGCGGTACATGCGGGAGCCAGGTTCTCCGAACGGATTCGCCACGAAGGACGCGCCCGTCAGGGCCGGGCGGCGGTGGTAGCCGCGCGCCAGTCCCGGCCCCGCGACGTACAGTTCGCCGACCACCCCCACAGGAACGGGCTGCAGCCAGGTGTTCACCACGATCACGTCGACGCCGCGGCCGGGGCCACCGATGTTCACCGGTTCGTCGGGTGACAGCACCTCGCTGATCGTCGTCTGGACCGTGGCCTCGGCCGGGCCGTACCCGTTGAAGACGAAACGCCCCGGGGTCCAGCGGTCCGCCAACTCGGGTGGAAACCGTTCGCCCCCCATCGCGAGTATCCGCAGGGAGGGGAGGTCCTCGGGGCGGAGGGTGTCCAGGATCGTGGGTGTGAAGAAGGCGTGCGTGACGCGCTCGGCCTCGAGCAGTTCGGCCAGTTCCCTTCCCCCGAAGATTCTCGGAGGCACAATCACCAGAGTGGCGCCGACGGCGAACGCCATCAGCAGTTCGAACACGGACGCGTCGAAATTCGGCGACGCCAGGTGCGACACCCGGGCACCGTGCATCGACGCGAACCGTTCCCGTTCCTCCACAGCGAGATTCGCGAGACCGCCATGCGTGATCACGACGCCCTTCGGTGTTCCCGTCGAACCGGAGGTGTAGAGCAGGAACGCGGTGTGCTCGACGCGCAGCGGACGGATGCGGTCGGCGTCGGCGATCGGGTCTGCGGAATGCGCAGTCGCCACGTCGGGGTCGTCGAGCAGCAGCCACGACACCACTCCGGGCAACCGGTCGCGGTGCGCCGTCACCGTCAACCCGAGCACCGCCCCCGAGTCCTCGAGCATTCCTCCGATTCGCGCGGACGGCAGCGCGGGGTCGACCGGCACGTAGGCCGCCCCCGATTTCGCGACCGCCCACACCGACAGCACCCATTCGATCGACCGCTGCACTCCGACCGCGACGATCCTCTCCGGGCCCGCGCCCCGCCGGATCAGCTCCCTGGCCAGCCGGTTCGAGCGTTCGTCGAGTTCCCGGTACGACAGGGTGACGCCTTCGCAGGACACCGCGGTCGTCCCGTGCCCGAGCGCGGCGCCGGCGGTGAGCACGTCCGGCAGGGTGCGTTGCGGAGCGGCGGGGAACCCGCGCATGGGCACGAGTTCGTCCCGTTCGAGGGCATCGAGGATGTCGAGGTCGCCCACCCGGATCGACGGGTCGCCGACCGCGGCGTCGAGCATCCGGACGAACCGGTCGGCCAGCCCGGCGACGGTGTCGGCGTCGAAGAGGTCTGTGGTGTAGGAGAACCCGGCGGTGATGCCCGCCGGCGACCCGTCGTCGTCGTACTCCTCGGACAACGTCAGCTGCAGGTCGAATCGCGCGATGGTCGCACCGAGGTCGATACCCTCCACCTCGACGCCCGGCAGCGCGAGGTCGGGACGCTCCACGTTCTGGAATTCGAGCAGCACCTGGAACAGCGGGGAGTGCGCCGTCGAGCGGGGCGGGTCGAGCGCCTCCACCACTTTTTCGAACGGCACCTCGGCGTGGGCGTACGCACCGAGATCGACGTCGCGCACCTGGTCGAGCAGTTCTGCGAACGTACTCGCGTCGGAGACCAGTGTCCGCAGGACCACGGTGTTGACGAACATCCCGACGACGTCGTCGAGTGCGGCCTCGCCCCGCCCGGCGACCGGGGTGCCGACGGCGATGTCCTCGGAACCGGACATCCTCGCGAGGAACGCGGCCAGGGCGGCGTGCGCGACCATGAACACGGTGGACCGGTGCGCAGACGCCATCGACAACAGGCCGGCATGCAGACCGGCGTCGATCTCGAATCCGACCCTGCTCCCCACCGCCGACCGCTGCATCGACCGCGGGCGGTCGGCCGGCAGCTCGAGGGCGGCGGGGAGACCGGCCAGTGTGCTTCGCCAGTAGTCCAGTTGCTGCGCCACCAGCGAGCGCGGGTCGTCTTCCGATCCGAGGAGTTGTCGCTGCCAGAGCGTGAAGTCGGCGTACTGGAC
The DNA here is from genome assembly GCA_006543605.1 of Rhodococcus sp. WS4. GTDB lineage: Bacteria > Actinomycetota > Actinomycetes > Mycobacteriales > Mycobacteriaceae > Rhodococcus_F. Next base: position 829 of record RRBB01000393.1, on the reverse strand, counting down.
CGCCGGCGGGTGCCACGCGGGGGCCTGCCCACCTGCCCGCGCGGTGTACGCCACCATCATGTCGCGGGCGAGCGGGACCATCGACACGCCGTCCGCGACGATGTGGTGCACCACGACGAGCAGCGTCCGGTCGGTGGCGGAGGTCTCGAACACGGCTGCCCGCAACGGAATCTGTTCGGTGACGTCGAACCCCTCCGACACCGCCGACGCCAGCAGTTCACGCAACTCCGCGTCGTTCGCCACCGTCGTGACGGCCAGATCCGGCACCGAATCGCCGACGGGAAGGATCACCTGCACCGGTTCCGCGCCGGCCATCGGAAAACGGGTGCGGAGCGATTCGTGTCGCCCCACCACATCCGTGACCGCGGCCCGCAGCGCATCCAGGTCGAGTGCGCCGGTGAGACGGAACGCCATCGCGATGTTGTAGGCGGATGAGGAGGTGTCGAACTGGTTGAGGAACCACATGCGGGTCTGCGCCAGGGACAGCGGGATTCGCTCGGGCCGCGGCACCGTACGCAACTCCGGACGGTCCGTCCGCGCAACGGCTTTCGCCGCGCGCTCCGCGAACGCCGCCACGGTCGGCGCCTCGAACAGGGCGTGCACCCCGACGTCGACGGCGAGGGCGGCGTCCACCCGTGCGACGACCCGGGTGGCAGACAGCGAGTCTCCGCCCAGTCGGAAGAAGTCGTCTTCGGCACCGACCCGGTCGACACCCAGGACGTCACCGAACACGTCTGCGACGACGGCCTCGAACGGTGTGGCCGGCGCCCGGAACCGCTGCGCCGGCGGCTCGGGTGCGGGGAGTGCCGCCCGATCCACCTTCCCCGCC
>RRBB01000392.1:0-5929 GCA_006543605.1 Rhodococcus sp. WS4 | reverse complement strand
GCGAGTGACCGAGCGTGATCCGGTGCGGGTCCGGTGCTGCCGCGGACGACGAGGGTGGTCGGTGCGGTGACGGCGGTCGGCGCGCCCGCGTCTGGGGTGGGGGCGAGTGTGTCGAGGACGAGTCGGGCGGCGATCTCACCCTGTTCGCGGACGGATTGGTGCACGGTGGTGAGGTCGGTGAGTGCGGCGAGCGGATGGTCGTCGATTCCGAGGACGGAGACGTCCTCGGGAATGCGCAGGCCTCGGCGGCGCAGGGTTCGGATGGCTCCGAGTGCGAGTTCGTCGCTGTGCGCGAAAACGGCGGTCGGAGCCGATTCCGGGGTGGCGTCGAGGATGTCCGCCATCGCCTCTGCGGCGTTGATGCCGCCCCAGTCGACGTCGCGGACGAGGGAGTGGTCCACTGCGATGCCCGCTCCGGTCAGTGCGTCGACATACGCCTCCGATCGACCGGAGCGTGCCGGCCACCCGGGCTGATCGGGGTCGTGGGCGGCGATCATGGCGATCCGCCGGTGTCCTGATTCCAGGAGGTGGTCGACGGCGAGTCGGCCGGCGTGGTAGTCGTCGATGCAGACGTACGGGTAGTCGGCGCTCTGGCCGCCGGCGGCGACGATGCTCACGCCCATCAGTGCGAGCCGTTCGCGCTCGCGTTGGTCCACCGGGAACGCGACCACCACCACGGCGTCGACTTTCCGTCGAGCGGGCAGTCGGGTGAAGAAGTCCTGGCGGTCCTCGGGGCCGCCGACCTGGTACAGCAACAGGTCGAAGTTCGCTGATGCGAGCACCGTCTCGATTCCATTGACCATCTCGCCGAAAAACCAGCGCTCGATATGGGGAACGACCAACGCCACCCGTCGGGTCGGGCCGCCGGCGAGGCGGACCGCGTCCGGGGAGATGACGTAGTCGAGGCGGCGGGCGGTGGCGAGGACCTTTGCCTTGGTTGCCGCGGAGACGCCGTACGAGTCGTTGAGAGCGCGGGAGGCGGTCGTCAGCGAGACGCCGGCTTCCCGAGCGACGTCGCTGAGACTCAAAGAACCAGGTTGATCGGGCACGAAGCGATGGTAGCCCGACCGACCTTGATTTCGGAAGCGCTTCCGACATATGCTTCGGAAGCGCTTCCGAATTGTGATGCGCGTCTCAATGCGGAGGAGCTATGGACTCACACCACTCGAACCGGGGCCGGTGGGCGCGCAGGTTCGCCGCCCTCGCCGGAGCCGCGATCCTGCCTTCGACGGTGGCCTGCGCGCCGCCGGGCAGCGGCTACACCACGACAGCACCGACGGAGCCGGTAGCGGTGCGCACGGATCTCGGTACCGACCCGATCGAGTTGACCCTGTACGACGGGGCGGGGCTGAAGAAGATCGACGAGGCCCTGATCGCGGCGTTCACCGAGCGCCACCCGAACGTGACCATCACCGCGCGCTACGACCCGGACGAGGTTCAGGCGGTCAACGCGCCCCGGGTGCTCGCCTCGGATAATCCGCCGGATATCGCGCGGATCATTGCGCTGCCGGCGGCGGTGGCCAACCGCCAGCTCACCGAACTCGATCCGTGGGCCGACGCCTACGGCTGGAACGAGCTACCGGAGGGGCAGATGGCCATGTACCGGGTCGATGACGCCGGGGTCCGGGGCACCGGTCCGCAGTACACGATGGCCAGCGGGTTCACCCTGACCGGTCTCTACTACAACAAGGATCTCGCGAACCGCATCGGAATGACCTCACCGCCCACCACCGTCGAGGACTTCGAGCAGGCACTCGCGGCGGCGAAGACCGCCGGGCTGGTTCCGATCATGGCCGGCAACAAGAGCGCACAGGTCACCTTCCTGGTCCAGATGATGCTGAATGCATCGTTGGGGCGCGATGCGGTCAACGACTGGGTCTTCAACGCTCCCGGTGCCACACTCGACACCCCCGCCGGCGTCGATGCGGCCGCGGTCGTGGCCGACTGGGCCGCGAACGGCTACTTCCCCCAGGACACCAACGGCACCGACGCGACCGCCGCCGCCGGTCGGTTCGCCGCCGGCGAGGCACTGTTCTACGCCTCCGGCAACTGGGATGCCGAGGCCCTGCAGACCAAGATGGGCGGCAACGTCGGCTTCGTTCTCCCGCCGGCACCGGCGGGAGAACCCGTGCTGGCCATGTCGGATCCGGTGTCCAACTTCGCAATCCCCTCGGGCTCGGACGACAAGAACGCCGCCGCAGCCTTTTTGGACTTCCTCCGCTCCGAGGCCGGCCGGCAGGTCGCGGTCGACGCCGGTTTCGCCCCCTCCGGCACCGGCGAGGTCCCGGCCACCGCACCCGGCTCGCTGGGCGCCCAGATCCAGGCCGCCTTCGGCAGGCTGGTCGCCGCCGACGGCCAGGTCCAGTTCGTCCAGAACGCCACCAACGGCATGTCCGGCACCTGGTTACCGCAGGTCCAGATGCTCGCCGCCGGCCGAACCACCCCCGGACAGATGATGGGCGCCGTCCAATCCGCCTACGAGCAGGACCTTCTCCGATGACCTCCACCGCGCACACCCCCCAGACATCCCCCGTCCGGGCGTTCGGTCACCGCGCCGCAATCCGGCCCGACCGGGGGCACCGCGCCAAACGATCCCTGACCGGATGGCTGTTCGTCCTCCCCGCGGCGCTGGTGTACACCGTGTTCGTCCTGCGGCCGCTGCTGACCACCATCTGGTACTCCCTCTACAACTGGGACGGCATCTCCGTCGGCAACTGGGTGGGACTCGGCAACTACGGCCGCGTGCTCACCGACCCGCAGTTGCTGTCCTCGATCGGGCACGCGTTCTTCCTCATCGCCTTCTTCACCGTCTTCCCGGTGATCGGCGGACTTCTCGTCGCCGCCCTGCTCCAGGAGATCCGCATCCGCGGCCTCGGAACCCTCACCCGCACGTTGCTGTTCCTGCCGCAGATCATCCCCGGCGCCGCGGCCGCGGTCGCCTGGGTGTGGATGTTCTCGAGCAACGGCACCGTGAACCAACTCCTCTCGGCAGTCGGCCTCGGCGGCCTCACCCGGTCGTGGCTCGGCGACTTCGACTGGGCGCTGCCCGCGGTCGGCGTCATCGGCACCTGGCTCGGGCTCGGTTTCTGCACCATCCTGCTCATGGCGGGCATCGGGAAGATCGACATTGCGATCTACGAGGCGGCCCGACTCGACGGTGCCGGCTTCTTCAGCACCTTCCGCTACGTCACCGTTCCCGCCCTGCGGGCCGAAATCGGGGTCTGCGTCACCGTCACCGTCATCGCCGCTCTTGCCAGCTTCGACATCGTGTTCATGTCCACCCAGGGTGGACCCGGCTACGCGACCACCGTTCCCGGTGTCCAGATCTACCAGCTTGGTTTCACCGAAGCCCGGGTCGGCCTCGCCAGCGCACTCGCCGTCGTCCTCACCGGGCTGATCCTGCTGGTCATCCTGCCGATCCAGCGCTTCTTCAGAGAGAAATGATCATGAAAACCTCCGTCCGCCAACGCATCCCCGGACTCGTCCTGCTGCTGGGCACGATGATCTTCTCGATTCTGCCGTTGCTGAGCATGCTGTCGGCGGCGCTGCAGCCGCAGGGCACCGTCCCCTTGGGGCTGTCGTGGCCGTCGAACCCGCAGTGGCACAACTTCCTCGACGCCTGGCGCGTCGCCGAGGTGACACCCCTGCTGATCTCGAGCATCATCCTCGTCGCCGGAGTCGTCCCGGTCGCCGCGTTGTTCGCCGCGATGGCCGGCTACGGGCTCGGTCAGCTGAAGGTCCCCGGCGGCACCGTCGTGTTCCTGCTCCTGCTGCTGGGGTTGACCCTCCCCCGGGAAGCGACGATCGTGCCGCTCTACTACCAGCTGCGCGAGATGAACCTGCTCAACACCCGCCTGGGCCTGATCCTGGTCCTGATCGGCACATTCATGCCGTTCGCCGTCTTCTGGATGCGGGCCCACTTCCTCTCGATGCCGAAGGAGCTCACCGAGGCCGCGGAACTCGACGGCGCCGGCCCCTGGCAGGCGTTCCGCCATGTCCAGATCCCGCTGGCGGTCCCGGCGCTGGCCTCGCTGTGCCTGCTGCTGTTCCTGTGGACCTGGAATACCTTCCTGCAGGCCATCGTCCTGATCGACGACCCCAGCAAACGCACCATGGCGGGCGCACTGCAGAACTTCGTCGGCCAGTACTCCACCGATGTCGTGCTCCTCAACGCCGGTTCACTGTTGATCATGGCACCCACCATCGTGGTGTTCCTGCTGTTCCAACGCCACTTCGTCAAGGCGATGATCTCCGGCGCCGTCAAGGGCTGACCGTGCCCGCACTCCCATCACCACACCCATACCACCCCCAGGGGGAAACCATGCCCACAGCACGTCAGTGGTGGCACGACGCCGTCATCTACCAGGTGTATCTGCGCAGCTTCGCCGATGCCGACGGCGACGGCATCGGCGACATCACAGGCCTCCAGGCCCGCCTGCCGTACCTCGTCGACCTCGGTGTGGACGCCGTGTGGATCACCCCCTGGTATCGGTCACCGATGGCCGATGGCGGCTACGACATCGCCGACTTCCGCGACATCGATCCGCTCTTCGGCACCCTCGACGACGCGGACACCCTCCTGGCCGCCGCCCACGCCGCCGGACTCCGCATCATCATCGACCTGCCCGCCAACCACACCTCGCACACCCACCCCTGGTTCCGGGACGCCCTGAACAGCGCTCCCGGTTCGCCCGAGCGCGCCCGGTACTTCTTCCGCGACGGACGCGGCGACACCGGCGAACTCCCGCCGAACGACTGGATCAGCGCCTTCGGCGGACCGGCCTGGACCCGCACCACCGGAGACGACGACCAACCCGGCCAGTGGTACCTGCACCTGTTCGCCCCCGAACAACCCGATCTCGACTGGACCAACCCGCAAGTGCGCGCCGACTTCGCCGACGTCCTGCGGTTCTGGTTCGACCGCGGCGTCGACGGGATGCGCATCGACGCCGTGTCGGCCATGGCCAAGGTTCCCGGCCTGCCCGACGCCGGCCACGCACCCGGAGCCCGTTTCGAATCCAGCGCGTGGGTCGACAACCCGCACTGGGATGTCGACGACCTCCACACCATCCTGCGCGAGTTCCGCACCATCGCCGACACCTACGGCCCCGACCGCATGTTCGTCGCCGAGGCGATCGTCCGCAGCCCCGAGCGCCTGGCCCGCTACGTGCGACCGGACGAACTGCACACCGCCTTCAACTTCGACTTCCCCCGAGCCGGCTGGAACCCGGCAACGCTGCGCGAGGCCATTGACCGCAGCCGCGACGCGCTCCACGAGGTCGGAGCACCGGCCACCTGGGTGCTCTCGAGCCACGACGAGACCCGCCACCTCACCCGATTCGGGCGCGCCGACACCAGCACCCTGCCCATGACCCTGACCGCCGGCACCGACTCCGACCTCGCCCTCGGCACCCGACGCGCCCGTGCCGCCGCCCTGCTCATGCTCGCCCTGCCCGGCGGTGCCTACCTCTACCAGGGCGAAGAACTCGGACTCGAGGAAGTCACCGACCTGCCCGAAGACCTACTACAGGACCCGACCTGGGAACGATCCGGACACACCATCCGCGGCCGCGACGGATGCCGGGTCCCGCTGCCCTGGAGCGGCGACCACCCGCCCTTCGGATTCACCACCGGCGACATCCAACCGTGGCTCCCCCAACCCGACAATTGGAAGTCGAAGACCGTCGCCGCCGAATCCGACGACCCCGATTCGATGCTCACCCTCTACCGCACCGCACTCCAGCTCCGCCGCACACTGCCCGCCCTCCGCAGTGACTCTTTCGACTGGCAACCGTCGGCCCCCGATGTCCTCGCCTTCGACCGCGATCGGTGTGTACGGCGGCGGCCCCTCCTACCTGGACGTCACCGTCACCATCAGCGACGAGGTCATCGCCGATGTCACGGTCGGGACAATGGCGGAGAACGAGAC
>RRBB01000391.1:0-5938 GCA_006543605.1 Rhodococcus sp. WS4 | reverse complement strand
TCAACGCTTCGCTGCGCCCTCGCGGAACGCCAACGCATGACTCGGGGCCACCGTGGATCGCTACTCCTTCGATGTAGAGCGTTCTCATCTCCTTCTCCATGCCGGTTTATCCCGGCGCTTTCCCAAACCCCTTTCCACCGCGCACCTGCAGCGGGCCGTGCGGGTCTGGGCCGACGCACTGCCGAATCTTCACGGACCCGACCGCGACGCCGACGGCCAGTACACGCCGTTCGACCGAGAACGGGTGTTCCCCTATGCATTCCGACACACCTTCGCCCAACGACACGCCGACGCCGGCACCCCCGTCGACACCCTCAAAGAACTCCTTGGCCATGACACGGTACGCACCACGCTCGGCTACTACCGGGTCACCGCCAAATGCACCCGGGACGCCCAAGACCGGCTGGGGCCGCTGCAGATCGACGCCCACGGACACCAGGTTCGACCCGGCGCGACCGCCCTGACGGACACCGAGGCGACCCGCGAACAGATCGGCCAGGTCGCGGTGCCGTTCGGGCTCTGCACCGAACCTAGCAACGTGACCGCCGGCGGGCACTCCTGCCCCTTCCGGCACCGCTGCACCGGCTGCACCTACTTCCGCACCGACCCCTCGTACACCCCCGAGCTGCGCGGCTACCTCGCACAGCTGCTCGCCGACCGGGAACGCCTGGCCGCCGCCATCCCGGCCCTGGCCGACTGGGCCCGCGCAGACGCCGCCCCCTCCGAGGCCGAGATCGACGCCGTGCGACAACTGTTGCGCGCCAACGACGAAGTACTCACCGGACTTCACACCGACGACCGCGCCGCCGTCGAGGCGGCCATCACCGCCATCCGCACCCAGCGGGCAGCACTGGACACCAGCTTCCCGGCCGAACTACGCGGTCTGGCTCGCCAACACCAGCCGGTACTCTTCCCCACCATCGAACGGCGAACAACCAGCACCGAGACCCGACATGACTGAACACACCACGCCCGCACACACCGGCAGGCTGACCGAACTCCGCCGCCTGGACTCCGCGGACAAGACCCGCCGAGTCCTGGCCGCCCTGGACGCCACGATCAGCGCCGGCGAACCCCTCACGATCGCAGCCCTGGCCCGGCGAGCCGGAGTCAGCCGGCGGTTCGTCTACGACCACCCCGAACTGCGCGCCGAGGCCGAACGGCGCTCCGCCCAGGCCGCCGACCGGCGGGCCGGGGCAATCACCGCCGGCGCCCGGGTCACCGCCGCGTCGCTACGCGCCGATCTGGCCAACGCCAAAGCCGCCAACCACCGCCAGCACACCGAACTCGAGACCCTACGCCGCCGCCTCGGCCAAATCCTCGGCCGCCAAGTACTCGCAGACCTCGGCGACACCCCCGTCACCGACTCGACCGGCGATCCCCGAGTCGAACAACTCGACAAGACCCTCTCCGAGACGAAAGAAGAACTCGCACAATGCCAACAGGAACTCGCCGCCGCCCGCCAGATCAACCGCGAACTCATCGCCCGCATCAACCGGGAACGCCGCTGACCACAATCCACAACCCACCCACGTCGACATCCCAACCGGCCGTCGCGCACACCTGTGCACGACACAAACCCGCAGGTCACAAACCGTGCCGCACACCCCATACCCCAGAAAAGGACACAGCAACATCCGCTCGACGAACGTCTATCTCCACGCCGACATGACCATCAAACAGCGGGCCCTAGAACTCACCGCCCAAACCGCCACGCCCCCTGGGCGCTACCGCCCCAACGACGCCCTGCTGGCATTCCTGGAAGGCCTGTAATAATGCCGACCCACAGTCCTCCCATGTCAGCCAGAAGCCCACCACGGCACGGCAGTTCACATCACCCCGCCCGCACCTCGGCATAGTTACCGACTCGGCATAGGTCGACGATCAACACCCCGGCGCGGTCACCGAGCCGTTCGACCACGTAGTCACGCACATCGTCGCGGACCCCGTCGACGTCCCAGTCTGCCCGCCGCAGCAGGCGTTGCATCCCGTCCGGGCTCACCTCGCCGGCGCGCTCGGGGGCGAATTCAAGTAATGCGGCATCGAAGCTGGGCGGGATTCGAGTCCCTTCAAATGGTCGGCGAAACCTCTCCGGTCGTGGCCGGGAGTGAGCTATGCGGCAGATGGTGCTGGCGCTCGTCCAGCGAGGCTGCGAAGAAATCCGTTCCGCTCATAGTGATCCAGCGGTACTGGATCCGGGCAAGCGCCATCTGCCGTACCCGGTGCCGGACGAAGGCCGCGGCGGACCGGGTAGGTGTAAGCACGCCCGCAAGGGCAATGACGGCGTGGATGGCCCGTAGGAACACGCGTAAGTCCTCAGTCGTTCGGCACCCTTCAGCGGGGCGCGGGCCGCCACGCAACGGAATGCTGTCGGGTGTGTGGGTCGTTCTGTGATTCGCTGGAATGGTCGCCTCCGTTCTGAGCGCTGTGCGCAGCACGTCCCCAGTCGATGTCGAGTCTTCGGTCGATATCGACCCGCTTCGAGCTCTACCGACGAAGCCCGCGTGATGCGGATTTCCAACAGAGGCAGGACGAGCCAGAGCGGGAATTCCTGCTCGAGCTCGCCCCACTGGTCGTCAGTACCGCTGCTCCAAAGCCCTACCGATCGCGTGCGCGGACGGACAACAAGCTTGATCGCCGATTCCGCGGGCTGCTGCGCTCACCGCAACTGCCCAGAGTTCTCGTGGTCCGATGAACCATCCTTCGCGATCATCGATGCCCTGGAGATGAATCCTACGAGTACCTGCACGCAGGTTGGCTGTCGCACCTTTTGCAAGTAGCCGCCCGTCTATCGATCGATTGCGGCGGACTCTTCCCCGAATTGCGGTGAGGACGTCGGAGTACGTTCGGTGACGCCGGCCTCGATCGCTTCCTCAGGCTTGTGCCACCACAAAGCGGCAAGTACCAGAAGGCCGATCCCGAGGAATAGCAGGCCGAACGGGAGTGCAGTTTCTATCATCGTGAACATCAGCCCGTTGGTCGACAACTTCTCCCCCGCGGCTGCCACTTCGCCGTCGGCGGTGTGCATCTTTACCGTGGACAGCGGAAGGAACCGGAACATCCTCACCGTTGACGGAAACCGTGACGTACATGCTCTGGGTTTGGTTCACCTTCAGCGGTGCGCCGAACTGGGTGTCAACCGCAACATCCACGACATTGGAGCTTCCGAAGCCGATATCTAACACGTTGGGCATGGTTGCAAGGTTGGCTTCCAATACAGCTGTGGAATCGCTCGGCACAGTCCCTGCCTGCAAGAGTCCTTGCACTACAGACTTGGGCAACTGCTTCGGAAACTCTGCGAACTGTGCGAGCACGGTCAGACTCTGGATCGGCCCCGATGCATCCACCTTAAAGTTGTAAACATTTCGGCCGGCGACCTCATCCTCTCCGACGAATTCCGCCGGCTGACCGGACCGGGTGACCGAGTCGTACAGCTCTGTCGTATCCTGCGATGGCTTCATCGGCCAACTGAACACAATTCCCTCATGCGACTCGTGTGGTTCGAGTGTCACCGGAGGCCAACGTTTTCAGCTGATCGTCGGTCACTGCAACCGGCGTGTAGTCGGTCCTGCTGATCGCGTACGAATGCACGTCTTCCGACGTGGGGTTGTCCGGCAACGTCAGCACCGCCGTGCTCGTCACCAGGGCGGTATCACCATCGACCGCGTTGACCATGAGCGACCGGTCGGCTGTAATCGGCATTTCCGGTGTGATGAGGTTTGCTAGATCATTGTTTGCGAACGCGCACGTCGAGGAACTCGTACGCAAGGTCCGGGCTGCCCGGTAACAGCAGGCCACCGGATTTCGCGACACCGATCTCGAACATCTCGGCCGGGCAGAACTCGGCTCGCGGCATCTCGGGCACACACAACCCGTCGTGCTGGGTGCGGTGATACACCGACCCGACCCATTCGCGGATGATCTGCTCGAGTTCGCTGACGTAGTAGAACGCCTTGTCCTCGACGTCTTTTCCGCGGGAGTACACATCGGGGCCCTTGTAAGCGGGCAGGTGCTGGAGCAGTGATTCGCGCAGCGTGCGGAAGAATCGTTCGACCGTGGGTTTGGTCTGCGGCCGGTAGGGGCGAGTCCGCTTGCGCTTGACGTCGGGACCCAGCGCCTCGGTGAACAGTGCTGAGCGATAACAGGATCCGTTGTCTGTCAGCATCCTCGCGATGGTGATGCCGTGGGCGGCGGAGAACGCCCAGGCGCGCTCGAAGAACGCGGACGCGGTCTCTTTGCATTCGTCGCCGAGGATCTCGGAGTACGCCAACCGGGAGTGCTCGTCGACGGCGTGGTGGACGAACGCGCGTAGCCGTTGCCCTGTTCTTGTTGTGCCGGTTGCTCGCATACGCGACCCTATCCTGCCTATGCAATGGTATAGTCAGGGTAACCGCCAACGACTGGAGAAACTTCATGACCAACTCCCCGCACGCACCCACAACCGACGAGACGAGCAGGCAGCTGCTCGTCACATGGTCGGATCCGCGCGAGATCGCCGCCGGCGCAGCGGGCAAGTCCGGTCTAGACGTCATGCGCGCGCTCGCCAGCGGGCACATCGATGCACCCCCCGTGATCAGACTTGTCGGTGCCCAATTCGTGGCAGCCGACGAGGGATCCGCAGTCTTCACCCTCACCCCGCACGAATCGCACTACAACCCCATCGGATCGGTACACGGGGGCATCATCGCAACCCTGCTCGATTCGGCTGCCGCCTGCGCGGTCCACACGACTCTCGACGAAAAAACTGCGTACACGAGCCTCGATCTATCGCTGAAATACCTGCGAGCAGTGACCATCGATACCGGAGTGGTCACGTGCACCGGATCGGTCACCCATCGCGGTCGTCGGACTGCACTCGCGACCGCAGAACTGCGAGACGATGCGGGTCGACTTCTTGCCACGGCGACGAGCAGCTGCCTTATCTTCGAACACCGAGCGTGACGCTGATCGATCGAAACAACCGCGGCGCACAGGCTCTCGCGGAGTGCGCGTGAGGGCATGAGCGCGGTAAGTACGACTTAGGTTTCACGGTGAAAGTCCGCGCCGCACAACGTCACGCTGTGCCATCGTCGTGCGTCGCTCGTACAGATTCAGGGTCATCTCGATGTGACTGCGTCGGCTGTGCGGGGTGGGCCGTGGACCTCAGACGGCAGCTGCACAACATAGACGTGCCGATGCTGCACGTCGGGTCGTGGTACGACATCGCCAACTGGGGCAACCCCCGTACTTCCTCGGAGTCGGCCAGAAGGCCATGTCCGCGACGGCGCGCGAGGACCAGGCACTCTTCATGGGCCCCAGGTCGCACCTGCTGCCGTACAGCCAACCCACCCCAGGCGGCACGGGCGACATCGACTTCGGACCAGAAGCCGCCTACCCCTTGCTGCAGAGCAGCTCGAGTGGTTCCACCACTACGTCCGCGATGGCGGCAGCTCCCTTCCGCGGCCACCCGTGACGCTGTTCGTCATGGGCGACAACCTCTGGCGCCACGAGGACGAATGGCCGCTCAACCGGGCCCAGGCCACCTTCTGGTACCTCCACAGCGAAGGCGACGCCACAGTGCCGACGGTGGCGGCACGCTCGACCGGGACCGCTCGGACTCGGACGAGCTGCAGACACCTACGTGTACGACCCGGAGGAGCCGGTCCCACCGCGGGCGGTCGGTATGTCGGGGGCGGCGTGCGCGACCAGCGCTCGAAGGCACGCCGACAGGATGTCTTGCACTACACCTCGGCTCCGCTCGACCAGGACCTGGAGATCACTGGCCCTTGCGTCTAGGTGGCTGGTGTTTTTCGCGGCGTGGCGGTCCCAGGCGATGTTGATCTTTCCGGGAGAATGTCCTTATGGCGCAAGGGCATCGATCTTGGGGTGAGTCGTGACGTTGGGGCTGACGCCGACGCAGGCGGATCTGTTCCGGTCCACGATCGGGTTCTGTGAGGCG
>RRBB01000390.1:0-5942 GCA_006543605.1 Rhodococcus sp. WS4 | reverse complement strand
TCGGCGTAGACGCCCAAGAGCGGCGGCAGTTCGGGGAGGGTGGGGGTGAGCAGCAGGTCGTACTGGGTGAAGTAACGGCCGATGCTGCGGGCAACGGTGTTGCGCACGCCGAGCGCGCTGACGAAGTCGGCGCCGGTGACCTGGCGGCCGAAGGCGTAGCTGGCGAGCATCTCGGTCTGGACGGTGGAGGGGTCGATGGGGCGGTCGAACGCGGCGGCCAGGGCGTCGAGCCAGGGGACCAGGTTGGACGTCCAGATCCGGGCGTTGGCCAGGACGAACTCCTCCCAGCTCACCCCGAGGTCGAGTGTGGCCTCCTCGACGTGGTGGCCGAGCGAGGCGACGAGTTCCGCGGTCCGGGACTCGGCGTCGGCGACCGGGCCGTCGGTGCGGCGCCGGCCGCCGCCCTGGGTGAGGACGCCGATGCGGAGGTTGCCCGGCTGGCGGGTGATCTCCTCGGAATAGGGGCGGTCGGGTTGTGTGGCGAAGTACGGGTCGCCGGTCTCGGGGCCGCGGATGTGGTCGAGCAGGGCTGCGCTGTCGCGGACGGTGCGGCTGACGGAGCCGTGGACCGCGAGGCCGTTGAAGATCTCGTCGACGTCGGGGCCCATGGAGACTCGCCCGCGCGTGGGCTTGAGGCCGAACAGGCCGGTGCTGGCGGCGGGGATGCGGATCGAGCCGGCGGCGTCGGTGGCGTGCGCGACCGGGACGATGCCGGCGGCGACGGCCGCCGCGGAGCCGCCGCTGGAGCCGCCCGGGGTGCGGGCGGGGTCCCAGGGGTTGCGGGTCGGCCCGTACAGGACGGGCTCGGTGGTGGTGCTGTAGGCGAACTCCGGGGTCGAGGTCCGGCCGAACGTCGCCAGCCCGGCCCGGCGGAACCGCCGCATGAGCGAGGAGTCCTCCGCCGCGATATTTCCGGCCGCCAGCCGGCTGCCCAGCTCGACCCGCTTGCCGGCCATGGAGACGCCCAGGTCCTTGATCAGGAAGGGCACCCCGGCCAGCGCCGCCCCGTCGGAGGACGCCACCGAGTCCGGCTCCTCCCCGCCCTCGGCGGGCCAGGTCTCGACGACCGCGTTGATCAGGGGGTTGAGCGCGGCGACCGCCTCCAGGGCGGCCGTCTCCAGCTCGGTGCGGGTCACCTCGCCGCGGGCGACCAGCGCCGCCAGCCCGACGGCGTCGTGCTTGACGTACTCCGACAACTTCATGAGAACTCCTCCAACAAATGGAACCGATCAGTGTCATGCAATACCGCTCGGTATCGCATGACACTGAACGGTACCGTATTGTGGGTGGCGGCGCATCCCCGGAAATTGCCGGGAGCGATTCGAACAGGAGGAGTGGGCATGGAGGACACAGTGCGGCCCAGCCGCGCGGACAGGGTGGCCACCCTGCCGCCGCGCGAGCGGATCCTCGACGCGGCGGAGGAACTGTTCTACTCCGAGGGAATCCGCGGGGTCGGCGTGCAGGCCGTCGCGGACAAGGCCGGGACCACCAAGGCCGCGCTGTACCGGCATTTCGGTACCAAGGACGCACTGGTGGCGCAATGGCTTTCGATCGTCGCGGCCGACTACGCTGCCGCGTTCGACAAGATCGAGCAGCGGTGGCCGGACGACCCCCGAGCTCAGATTCTCGGTGTGGCGGCATTCATCGCCGACGGCCTGTCGGCGATCTCGCATCGCGGATGCCCCTTCATCAACTCGATCGCCGAGCTACCCGACCGCTCCCACCCGGCGCGCCAGGTGATCGAAGCGCACAAGGCGCGGCAGTTCCGCCGCATCGCCGCCATGTGCTCGGCGGCCGGCCTCAGCGACCCCGAGGGCGCGGCGGCGGAGATCACCTTCGCCCTGGAAGGGGCACAGGTGAGTGCGCAGAATGGAAGCGTGGACCGCGTCGGCGAACGTCTCGTCGCGATCGTCGAGGCGGTGGTGGCCCGGCGCGGATCCTGAAGCCGAACCCAGAGGCTGCCGCGCAGCTCTGACGCCACAGGCAGGCCGGGACACGGTCAACGCCCGGCGGCGCGCACCGGGGGAAGTTCCTGTGCGGAAAGCTCGTGGCCGCCCATCATTGCTTCGGATTGCTATGCGCCGAGGACCTTCGCGTGGGGGATCTCGCCGACGGGGCAGTCGGCGACGCCGATCGTGTCGCGGGTGATGGCCTCGACCTGTTCGCGCGCCTTCTGGGCGTCGGTGACCCATAGTTTGTAGAAATCGAAGGGGCAGTCGGCGATTCCCCTATCCCCCTCGCCCGCAGTGAGCACGCCGGAATACCCACGATGAAGCAGTTTGAAGAGGTGATTGCTGGATTGATCGTTCCGTCGGGCGTCTCTGATTGCGGACACCGATAATTGCGCGTATTGCATTCCGTACTCCTCGGTGCCGGTTTCCCCGAGGGTGCGGCCGTCGAACCCGATGATGGACGAGTGGCCGAAGTAGGTGTAAACACCGTCGAAACCGGCGGCGTTTGCCACGGCAACGTACGAATTATTGGCCCAAGCCATAGCTTTGGCCATCGTGACCGTCTGCTCTGCGGCGGGATACATATAGCCCTGGCAGCGCACGATCAGCTCGGCGCCCTTCATGGCGCAGTCGCGCCAGATTTCCGGGTAGTTGCCGTCGTCGCACACGATCAACGAAACCTTGAGGCCTTTCGGGCCGTCGGCGACGTATGTTTCCCCGCCCGGGTACCACCCCTCGATGGGAGTCCACGGCAGTATCTTTCGGTACTTCTGCACGATCTCCCCGCGGTCGTTGATCAACACGAGGGTGTTGTACGGGGGTTTGTTCGGATGATCCTCGTGTTGCTCACCGGTGATGCTGAAGACACCCCAGGTGCCCGCGTCGCGGCACGCGGCGGAGAAGATCGCCGTTTCGGGACCGGGAATCGTTGTAGCGGTGTCGAACATCTCCTGTTGGTCGTACATGATTCCGTGCGTGGAGTATTCCGGAAAGATCAACAGGTCCAGGCCGGGCAGGCCGGATTTGATGCCCCGGACCATTTCGCCGATCTTGGCGGCGTTCTCGAGCACCTCGGCCCGGCTGTGAAGCCGCGGCATCTTGTAGTTGATCACTGCTACACCGACAGTGTCGTCGTTGGAGGTTATGTCGCCGTGTCGCATGATTCTCCTGATTGGTCATCGAGGGAGTGTGGACATCGTCGTCCCGCGAGTTGGGGGAATGTTCCGGGCACGCGCGATCGGCAAGGATGCCAGGAGCGTGACCGAGCGAGCGGAAAACCGAAACATTCTCACATAAAAATATACCGAGTGTGAACCTGCGTCAATCGACTGGCGTCCTTCGGGTTGTTAACGCATTCGGTGGGGAGTGCACGTCTCTCCCCCAGGGCGTCTGTTTCGCCGTGCGCGGCCGCCGGTGACGACGATGTGAGCCGGCCCAATGCCACTGGCCCGATGTGGTCGGGCAGAGCGGCGTCGTCGTCAGAGACGTGTGTAGGTCACGCCGATGCGCGAGTCGTCGTCGAGACCGCCGACTGTCGCCGGCCTGCGGTGGAGACCTTCGCTGCGCGAGAGTCAGCCAGGCCGCTTTGCAGGCTGCAAGGTCGTGAGGATGTCGAAATCGAGCCCATTGGCGACCGCGAGGTGTACCGGTTGGTGCGCCCTGCGGCCTTTGAATTCGACGGTGCCGCGGGGGCCCTCGTACGCGGTCCCGTCGATCGCAGCGTCGATGGCGGCGATCGAGGGGCTGCCGGCGCGACCGATGAGGTGCGCCAGGGTCTGCCCGCCTTCATAACAGGACTCCGATACAGCGCTGATCGGTGGGCCGTCCGGTCCGTGGAGGTCGACGTACCTGCCCAGCAGAGCCATCGAGTTCGCATCCACCCTCGACCGAAAGTAGGACGCGGCCGCGAACATTCCTACCAACGCACCGGCTCCGCTCGCGATCATCATGTTCTCTTCCATGAAGGGCGTGAACCTGATCAGTCGGTCCTGAAGGCCGGCGCGGGCGAAACTACGGTTGAAGGCCACAGCGTCTTGTCCGACCAGGAGCATGAACACTCCATCGCACTCGGTCTGGGCGATTTGTCGGACGACGCGCCCGATGTTCCGGCCACCGAGGCCGACAAAGGACTGACCGACGATCTCCAGTCCGATTTCGTCGGCGAACGCGTGCACGGCCGCCGAGGAGCGTCGCGGCCAGACGTAGTCGTCGCCGACGACATACCACCGCCGCATTCCCATGTGTTCGCGCATCCAGCGCAACGCGGGTTCGATCTGTAGTCGTGGCGTTTCACCGCTGCAGTAGACGCCCGGTCGATGTTCCCCGCCTTCGTACAACGCCGGGTAGACGTAGGGAACGCGGCCCGCGAGCACCGGCGCGAGAGTGTGGCGTACGGAGGAAATGTGCCAGCCGGTGACGGCATCGATGCGTCCCTGATCGACCAGCGCACCCACTTCTGCCGCAACTCGCGCGGGATCACCACCGCCGTCGACCACTTCTATCCGGACCTCGCGGCCCAGAATGCCGCCCGCGTCGTTCAGGTCGCGGGCAACCAGCTCGCTCATCGCCTCACATGAGGGCCCGAAAAGGCCGGCGGGCCCCTGCAGGGGTACCACCATCGCGATTGTCCAGTCCGGCGACCGGGTACGTCCGGGTACGTATATCATCTCAAATAAAAGTATTTGCCATGAAGGCAGTTTCGGCAATAGGGGAGGATTGAGATGGCGAAGAGACAGATTCCGAACGACGAACTGCCGGAGTCCCTGGCGGTGTCGCTGACCCGCGCATCTCGACGCCTCGCTGCCGAAATCGAAGCGGCACTCAAACCGGACGGTCTTGCCATCGATCACTGGTTGGTGCTCGAGGCCCTCGCTCGAGAGCGTGGTTTGACGATGGCGGACCTGATTGTCCGGACCGGTGCGAACGGTGCGACGTTGACCCGCATCGTCGACCGGCTGGTGTCCGTTGCAGCCGTCTATCGCGAGGTCGATGCGGTCGATAGACGCAAGGTTCGCGTCTATCTGAGCACCCGCGGACGAGCTCTCCATCGCCGGCTTGCCTCCGTCGTACACGAGCACGAACGCATATTCCTCGAGGGGAACCACCTCCCGGAGGCTGCTCTCGTTCGACGCTGATCCGCCCTCCGTGCGTGACCCAAGGTCAGCGTCCGGAACCGATAGCGAGATCGGCGGCTGGCCCCAGTGCGACGGCACGGGTGTCGCCGGCCACAGCCCGTCGAACCACGTGAACAAGCACAGGAGCAACATGACGGCGGTGGGATGGATCTGGACGGGCGCGCGGAGGTGATCGACCTGTCGGCAGCGGCGAGTACGGGTGCGGCGATCCGGTCGGCGATCGGGTATAGCAAGGGTTGGTGCCGATACCGGCACTGCACGCCATACCGGCCTTCGCGATCCGCGCATCTGCGTTCCCGAGTTGCCGGAGGCTCCTCGGCGCGACGGATTTCGGAGCGGAGTGGATAGTGGAGGCCATGCCTGACTACCGCTGCGGCGCCGGACTGGAGAAGTGGACGATGGACCGGCTCGAGGAGTTCCTGGAGGAGTGCGAGCGTGAGGGTGGGACACCCGCGGATTCGGGTCATCCCGTCCTCATCTACGCCGCGGTGCGCGTCGAGCTCGCTCGTCGGCGATCCGAGCAGCTCTAGGTGGCTGGTGTCGAACGGCTGTCTCTGCGTGAGGGCCGGGCGCGTGGGCGGCGAGGAGCGAGTGGATCGGTGCTCGGATGACACACGCGATAGTTGCCCGGGCAGAGAGGATCGGCCGGTTGGACCGGCGATGACGCGCTCGGCGCCCGTGTCGGCTGCTGGACAGGGCTTTTCAGCGCCCCGTCTGGCCGATCAGGCGGCGGTTGTCCAGCCCCCGGCGGGCGTGCTGGCTACGGCGAGCACGCCGAGGCGCGCGAGGTTGACGGCTGCGGCGAGTAAAGCGAAGTCGGCGGCAACCTTCGCTCTGCCGCGGACCCGGGCACGGC
>RRBB01000038.1:0-68516 GCA_006543605.1 Rhodococcus sp. WS4 | reverse complement strand
TTATAGACATACCGGGTGCAACCGAACGTCCGAGCAAGCTGTTCCGCCTGCACCGCAGTCGGATAGAAACGGTACCTGAACGCCCGCTTCACCACCCTCCCCGTCATAACCCAGACACTAGCCACACGGTCCGACAAAACCAGATCGGCTATCCCGGACCCGAAGGACCGGGTTTGCGCCGAAAGACACACGGATCACTGAGGACGTTCCCCCGTCGTCGTGCCATGCCGTAACTCCCGCAACTCTCGTCCCTGCCGATCAAGTAGGGGAAATGATACAAGGACTGATATTTGTCAACGACAGGACGCCGAATTGGCCAACCCCGATGCCGCTCTATCGGCCGACAGCGGGGCCGGAGATCATCGAGAAGCGACTGGAACTACTCGAACAGCACCGGCAATCCCTCCGAGATCCGGTTCGGGAACTTGGGATCACGCTTCTCGAGGAATGCGTCGACGCCTTCGCGCACGTCGTCGGAGGCCCCCCGAACGTAGATGCCGATCGACTCGGCGCGGTGCGCGACCTCCGGACCAGAGGCACCAAGCATCCACCACATCAGCTGCCGGGTCAGCGCCGCCGACACCGGCGACGTGCCAGACACGAGTTCCCGAGCAACTTCGAGAGCCCGATCCAGCACCTGATCAGCGGGTACGAGCTCACGCACGAGGCCGCGTTCGAGAGCTTCCGTAGCCGGCACCATCTTGCCGCCGACCGTCCACTCCACAGCAGTCGAGATCCCGACGGCGCGCGGGAGAAACCACGTCGAACAGGCCTCGGGCACCAACCCGCGGCGGGTGAACACGAATCCGAACTTCGCTGTCTCCGACGCAATGCGGATATCGGCCGGGAGCGTCATAGTGACGCCGACACCGGCTGCCGGCCCGTTGATCGCGGCGATCACCGGCTTCAGGGAGCGGTAGATCCGCAGCGTAACCTGTCCGCCCGTATCGGCCGGAGCTCCGCCCGTCTCAGGGTCGTCGCCGAGGACGAACGAATCGCCACCGCCAGCGAGATCGGCACCCGCACAGAACGCGCGCCCCGCTCCGGTGAGGACAACCGCGCGCACCTCGTCGTCGGCGTCGGTCTCGTCGAAGATTTCGATGAGGCGATAACACATCTCATTGGTGAACGCATTGAGCCGATCGGGGCGGTTGAATCGCACGACGGCGATCTCCCCGTTCCGCTCCAGAATTACTGGGTTGCTGGGTTCGGTCTCGGGCACAGTGGCTCCTTCTCAGGTCTCCGCGATGGGCGGATCAGCGGACCTTGTCGAATCGTTCGGACACGTCCTGGTACTCGGACCGGATCGCCGTCTTCGACAGCTTGCCGCTGGGGAGCCGCGGCAGCGGCTCGTCCCGGATCACCACGTAGCGCGGAACCTTGTAGTCGGCTACGAGCCGGTCGCAGTGTTCGATGATTGCCGCTGCGTCGACGCCATCCTTCACCGTGACGATCGCCGCCGGCGTTTCGCCGAAGCGTTCATCAGCGGCTGCGATGACAGCGACTTCCTCGACACCGGGAATTTCGGAGATGACCCGCTCGATCTCGACCGGCGAGATATTGATGCCGCCGGTGATGATGAGGTCTTTCAGCCGGTCGACGAACTTGACGCGTCCTTCTTCGTCGAGAGTGCCGAGGTCGCCGCTGTGCAGCCAGCTGTTCTGCAAGGCAGCCGCCGTCGACTCGGCGTCGTTCCAGTATCCGGGGGTGACGCCCGGACCGCGCAGGAGAATTTCGCCTTCTTCACCGGGAGCGGCATCGGTGCCGTCTGGACGTACCACCTTCACTTCGGTGAAGATCGAGCCGGATCCACACGTGTCGGGGTGGTCGAAGGCTTCGGCGACGAGGGTGGCGGTGGCGACACCGCCGGCCTCGGTCATGCCGTAGATCTGTCGCAGCGCGACGCCCTTGTCCGCCCAGCGCTGCAACAGTGCCGGAGCGACCGCGGCGCCGCCGACGATCGCGGTGCGCAGCGACGACAGATCGGCGCCCGCGAACTCGGGTGAGCGCGAGATCGCCTCGAAGATCAGCGGCACACCGAAGATGGCCTGGACATCGTGTTCGCCGAGAAGCCTGGCTGCGCGGCCCGGATCGAACTCCTTCTCGATGATCAGCTTTCCGCCGAGCACCGTTGTCATGACCAGCCCCCATACCAGGCCGGGGGTGAATACCAACGGCAACACCAGCAGTGATGCGGACCCGGGCCGGAAGCCTTCTTCGGTGAGTGACGCCTCGAAGACGATATTGAGCAGCGTGCGGTTCGTGCAGATCACACCCTTGGACATCCCGGTGGAGCCACTCGTGAAGAGGAGGGCGGTCGGTTCGTCGGGCTCGAGATCGATGCGGAAGTCGTCCTGTTCTCCCGCGCGTAGCGGCGCGAGCTCGTCGAACGAGAGCGTGTCGAAGGTGCGACCCAGTTCACGGGCCGCGTCGATCGTCTGCGCGAACTCGTTCGGCATGACGACCAGGACCGCGCCGGCGTCGTCGACAACCTTGCGGAGCTCCGCCGGCTTGAACCGTGGGTTGAGCGGGATCAGTACACCGCCGGCCTTGAGGACGCCCAGAGCGATCACCGGCCACGTCAGCGAATTCGGGCCCAGCACGCCGACTCGTTGACCCGGTTGGATTTCGAGGTCCACGATCTTCCGGGCGATTCGACTGGACCAGTCCTGGAGTTCGCGGTATGTGAGGGATTCACCCGCCACGATGAGCGCGTCCTGCTCTCCCTTGGTCTTCGCCCACCAATGCAATGCCGAGCCGACGGTGGCAGCCATTCGTCCTTACCTTCCGTGAGTCGCACATGTGCGATGTCGTTCTACCGGGGTCCTACCGGGCATGTGGGGTGCCTGACACAGGGCGCGGGCCGAATCGCATTTGTCGACAGATGTTTTCAGCGCGGATCGGACCAGGGAAGCCTGGCTCGTACGCCGTGCGACCCACGCTATATGGTCCAATTTGAGACGTCAATCAGGTCTTGTATTTTGCAAAACGGCGCGATGTGACAGCAACGAGCCCCGCCGCGCACGCGGCCGCTCCCCCGACCGCGAACACAATGACGTACGCCTGTTCTGTGGGCGTCGAGGTGCCCGGGATCGTGATGGTCGCGAGCAACACCGCTACCAAGGCACTGGCCAGCGAGCTGCCGAATGTCCGGGCGATCGCGTTGATGCCGTTCACCGCCCCTGTGCTCCCCGGAGGACTGCTGCCGATGAGCATCGACGGCAACGCACCGTAGGCGACTATGACGAAGACATTGATCACCGCAACCGCCGTGATCAATTGCCACGTGTAGTCATGGGCAAGTATTAGCATCACGAATCCGCACACCCCGACGGCGCATGACGCGGTCAGTACCCGGTGGGCGGGGAACCGTCGGGTTACGAGTCCACTGACGGCCGCCGCAGCCGTACCGGCAATCTGTCCGGGCAGCAGGTACACCAGACTGGTCTCGAGCACCGACGCATCGAAGCCGTATCCCGCTTCCTGTCGGGAGATCTGCACGAACGTCGCGACGGCCAGAAACTGCACGAACATCGCGACACTCACCAGGAAAGCCGCGACATGTGCCGGAGCCACCAACCGCGCCGTCAGAAGCGCCGGAGCAACCAGCGGTGCAGTGGTCCTCCGTTCGTGCCGGTACCAGGCGGCAAGCACCAGCGCGCCGGTGACAGCGCAACCGAGTGTCCGCAGCGACAGCCATCCCCACGTCCCACCTTGCGCCAACGCCAGCAGCAGCCCCGGCAGGCCGATCGCGAGCCCGACCACACCCCAGAAGTCGAACCCGTCGCGCGGTCCCGACCCCTGGGTATGCGGAATAACGCGCCACCCCACGACCATTGCTATCACTGTGAGTGTCAACAGCATCCAGAAGACACGTCGGTAGTCGGCCCCTTCGGTGTACAGCAGTCCGGCCGCGATCATCCCCGCACCGCCGCCGATACTCAACGCCCCGGACATGACGCCGAGCGCCATCGGGACACGGTGCGGCCCCAGTGCGCCCCGCACTACCGCGACACCGACGGGGAACAACGCGTACGACACACCCTGCAGAACTCGACCGGCGATGAGTGCCGGCAACCCGTTCCACGCGACACACAGCACCGAGCCGATCAGTACCGCGCCCAGCACGGCGAGCATCACCTTCCGTGGACCATGCCGATCGGCGAGGTGACCCAATAGCGGTGTACATACCGCGGCTGCAAGGAGATTCGCTGTCACTGTCCAAGCGACAGCATCCGTGCCCACGTCGAGCTGCAGCGCAATTGCCGGCAAGAGCGGTACCACGGCGGTCTGCATCATCGACGTGATCATCACCACGAAGCAGAGCGCCGGCACCAGCACCGCCGATCCACATGCCGTCTCGGGGGCGGCGAGATGGGCCGTATCAGGTGCCTGGGTCACGGCATCTCCTCGTTGCGGTGCCGGTCAGAGATCGAGCACGAGTTTTGCTGTGCAGCTGCGTGATACACAGATCATCATGCAGTCGTTCTCTGCCTGTTCGTCTTCGGTGAGGATCGAGTCCCGATGCTCGGGAACGCCCTCCAGGACGCGGGTTTCGCACGTCCCGCACGTACCCTCGCGGCACGAGAACGGGGCGTCGACATCGGACCGGAGTACGGCGTCGAGCACGCTTTCCTTCGCGTCGACGGTGATGTGCCTGCCCGCGCGCCGGAGTTCGACCTCGAACGATCCGTCGACTGCATCGGCCGGCCGCTCCTTGGCAGCGAACCGCTCGACGTACAGGCTCAGGTTCGGATGCGCGAGGCATTCGTTTTCGATCGCCTGCAGGAGCGGCTCCGGTCCGCAGCAGTACACCGCGGTGCCGTCGGGGACGGCGTCGAGGGCAGCGGAAAGGTCGAGAATCCCGTATTCGTCCTGGGGTCGCAACTCGATTCGGCCGGGGTACCGAGCGACCAGCTCGTCGGCAAAAGCCATGCTGGTGCGTGTTCGGCCGCCGTACAGCAGGCGCCAGTCGGCGCCGGCTGCCTCGGCCGAACGGAGCATCGGCAACAAGGGCGTAATTCCGATACCGCCGGCGACGAAGAGGTAGGACTGCGAGGGTTCGAGGGTGAAATTGTTGCGCGGGCCTGCGATCGCGACCAGGTCTCCGACTTGCAGCCAGTCGTGCATCCAGCGCGATCCACCACGGCCGTCCTCTTCGCGGAGCACCGCGATCGCCAAGGAGGTGGTGTCGGATGCGTCACCACATAGGGAGTATTGCCGCACCGTCGAGCTGTCGATGATGACGTCGATATGCGCTCCGGGCTCCCAGGTCGGGACAGCGCCGCCATCGGGATCCGCGAGTCGAACTGCCATGACACCGTGAGCCAGCACGTCTTTGCCGATCACTCGCATTTTGCGTTGTTCGGTGTTGGTGCTTCGGGTCATGGCGCTCTCGTTCCCATAGATTTCACGTGCTCTATAATCTTAAGCAGTTAGGTTTACGAGGCGCAAGCCCGGCCACCGGTACCCACGACGCGCACAGGAGATCGCCATGACCCCACGCTCATCGCCGGACCAGAGTGAAACGGTGCTCGACCTGTTCAGACTCGACGGATCCGTCGCTGTCGTGACCGGCGCCGGCAGCGGCCTGGGCGCCGGATTCGCCCGCGCTCTCGCCGAGGCCGGCGCCGACGTTGTGATAGCCGCACGCCGGCGCGAGAACCTCGACGCCGTCGCGGTGACGGTAGAGGCCACCGGTCGCCGCTGCCTGGTCGTCCCCACCGACGTCACCGTCCCCGAGCAGTGCGACGCGCTTGCCCAGGCCGCTGTCGCCGAGTTCGGCCGCCTCGACATCCTGATCAACAACGCCGGAGTCACCAGCTCCGCGCCTGCGACACGCGAGCGCCCCGAGGACTTCCGCGCAGTCCTCGACGTGAACCTGATGGGCAGCTATTGGGTAGCGCAAGCGTGTGGACGCGTGATGGGCCCGGGCTCGACCATCGTCAATGTCGCGAGCATGCTCGGCCTCATCAAATCGGCACTCCCCCAGGCTGCGTACGCGGCCAGTAAAGCGGGAATGATCGGCCTGACCCGCGACCTGTCGCATCAGTGGTCGAAGCGGAAGGGCATCCGTGTCAATGCGATCGCGCCGGGATTCGTGGAGACCGACCTGATTTCCGAAATGTCGTCGGATACGCTCGAGGAGTTCCTGCGCGGCAGTTCTCTCGGCCGCACCGCGACGCAGCGCGAGATAGACGGAGCCGTGGTGTTCCTCGCCAGTCGCGCCTCCGGCTACATCACCGGCTCGACACTCGCCGTCGACGGCGGCACCTCCGGACACTGATTCCGACGACGAAGGACCATGCAACCATGACGTACTCCACCAAGGTGACCACCCTCCGCGGCGACGGCGTTTCCCTGGTCGCCGACCTGTGGGAACCCGGGTCGGAACCGAAAGGCACCGTGCTGCTGCTCCACGGCGGCGGGCAAACCAGGCACTCGTGGCAGCGCACCGGAATACGGCTGGCCCAGCAGGGATGGCGCGCGTATTGCATCGACGCACGTGGCCACGGCGACAGCCAGTGGTCGCCCGACGGCGACTACAGCCCCGATGCGCACGCCCGCGACATCCGCGCAGTCGTCGGCGACCTCGGGGAGCCCCCGGTGCTCGTCGGAGCGTCCATGGGCGGCATGGCCTCACTCGTGGCATCGGGTGACGAACCAGATCTTGCCCGGGCGCTGGTCCTGGTAGACATCACCCCGAAGGCCGAACCGGAGGGTCTCACCAAGATCACCGACTTCATGCAAGCCGGGTTGTCCGGCTTCGACAGCCTCGACGACGCGCTCGGAGCAGTGATCGAATACAACCCGCACCGGAGTCGCGCGCCGCGGGTGGAGGGTTTGCGCAAGAACCTGCGTGAACACGAGGGTCGTTGGTACTGGCATTGGGATCCGAGGATGCTGTCGGATAGGACGAATTCGGCGGCCGCGGCGTCCGAGCGCGAAATTCGTGCTCGCGCCGCGGCCCGGGCGATCAGGATCCCGACGTTGCTCATCCGTGGCGCCCAGTCCGATGTGGTCAGTCCGGAAGGAGCGCGCGAACTCCTGGAGCTGATTCCGGGGTCCCGCTATATCGACGTGGGCGGCGCGGGGCACATGGTGGGCGGCGACGACAACGACGTCTTGAGTCGAGGCTTGGTGGAGTTCCTCGACGAGGCGGTTCTCACCGCATGACCACCTGACGGACTGGAACATATACCATTCTGACCATCTGCCGCGCCGACCAGGCCCGGCGTACTGCTCGAACCGAAAGCGAGACATGGCCCGACCGTCGAAACCTTTGATCAGTCGCGCAGCCGCCGTGGCAGCGTCCATCGAGATCATCGACTCCGAGGGACTCGATGCGTTCAGCCTGCCACGCCTGGCGAAACACATCGGAGTGCGTGCACCCTCGCTCTACCATCACTTCTCCGACAAGTCGGAGATCCTCGCCGCGGTCGCACGACAGATCGCCGGCGCCGGTAACCTACCGCGACGCAAGCCCGGCCCGGACTGGCCCGAATTCTTCGTGACGCTGAGCATGAACCTTCGCCGGTCGATCCTCAAACACCGCAACGCCGCGCCGATCCTGCTGCAATATCTGCCCCGTGACCTGCTGATCGGCACCTACGAGGACACCGCCCGGTTCCTCGAGGAGTCCGGGGTGCCCGCGCACCTGCACGTCCAGATTCTCGACGGCATGGAGCGCCTGACGCTCGGCGCGGTGCTCACCGAGGCTATGCGCAAGCCGAGCACCAAGTCCACGATCTTCCCCAGCGTCGACCCGGAGTCGCAGCCCCTGCTGTCCAAGGCTCTCGCCGCGAACGAGATGACCTCCCGGCAGTTGTTCGAGGAGATGATTCGCAGTTTCCTGCACGGCGTGGTGCGCAACGAGAACATCGCGATCACGGACGCGGCGCCCTCCGACAACGTCAAGGTTTCGGCCAACTGAGCGAGTCCGCCGTTCCCCGTGCGAGCCGCCTTCGACGCACCGGTGCCCCACGGATCGAATCCGTGGGGCACCGCGTTGTTACAGACCTACTGGGTTCTGCAGACCTACTGGGCAGGAGCAGGCAGGTGGACGGTCTTGATCTCGAAGAACTCTTCGAGACCTTCGATGCCGCCCTCACGTCCGACGCCCGACTGCTTGTAACCACCGAATGGCAGGGTGAAGTCCATCGTCGCGGTATTGACGCTGATGGTGCCGGTACGGATGCGCCGCGCGACCGCGAAACCGTGGTCGAGATCCTCGGTATAGACGGCGCCCGACAGGCCGTATACCGAGTTGTTGGCGATCGCGATTGCGTCTTCCTCGTCCTCGTAGGTGATCACCGAGATGACCGGGCCGAAGACCTCTTCCTGCGCGATCCGTGAATCCGGCTGCACGTCGTCGATCAGGGTGGCTGCGACGAAGAAGCCCGTGTCGAGGCCTTCGGGGCGGCCACCACCGAGCACAACCTTGGCGCCGTCTTCCTTCGCGATGTCGATGTAGCCGAGCACGCGGTCCTGCTGACGCTTGGAGGCGAGCGGGCCGAGGAAGTTGGTCGGCTCCCACGGATTGCCCATCGGCAGAGATCCGTACGCAGCCTTCAGTGCCTCGACCACCTCGTCGTGACGTTTGCGTGAGACGAGCACGCGGGTCAGCGCGATGCAGGCCTGACCGGATTGCATGCAGCCACCCATGGGCAGCGTCTGCAGCACGTGGTTGATGTCTGCGTCGTCGAGGATGATCGCCGCGGACTTGCCACCGAGTTCGAGCGACACGCGTGCGATGCGCTCGCCGGCCAGGGACATGATGCGCCGGCCTGCGGCGGTGCTGCCGGTGAACGTGACGTGGTCGACGTCCGGGTTGGTCACGAGGGACTCCGACACCTCGCGGTCGGCACACAGCACACTCACTACACCCTCGGGGATGCGACCTTCCGCGACCAGCTCGGCAATGATGTCCGCGAAAACCGACGGCGAGATCGGCGCCTCGGGTGCGGTCTTGAGCACGACCGAGCAGCCCGCGGCGAGCGCCGGCGCGAGCTTGAACGCGATCGTGCCGATCGGCCCGTTCCAGGGGATGATCGCGGCGACCACACCCGTCGGTTCCTTGACGATGCGTGAGATGCCGCCGTCGGCCCGGGATCGCTCTTCGCTGACCTCGAACTCGCGGGCTACCGCGGCAACGGCCCGGAACAGGCCGCCGGTCATCTGCTGGGTCGGGCGGCTGACACTGACCGGCACCCCGACCTCGATGACGCCGATCGGCGTCAGTTCGTCCACGCGCTGCTCGAGACGGTCCGCGATGGCATCGAGAACGTCGGCGCGCTCGGCTATGGTGCGCGACGCCCATTCACCCGTGTCGAACGACTCACGCGCAGCGGCAACCGCCTTGGTGACGTCTTCGACGGTGGCGGTGCGGACGCGTGCGACCTTCTCTTCGGTGAACGAGTCGACGACATCGACCCATTCGTCACCGGTCGAGTCGACCCAACGGCCGCCGATGAAGATTTGTTCGCGATCGGCGATCGACGGGATTGTCGTACCGGTTGCGGTTTCGGTGGTGGTCATCAGTGAAGCTCCTTCGCTTTCAACGGATGTTGTAGCCGGCATCGACGGGGAAGGTGACACCGGTGACGTAGCGGGCCTCGTCGGAAGCGAGGTACACGATCGCGTTGCTGATGTCGACGGCCTCGATCAGCTCGACGGGCATCGGGTTCTTGTACGACTCGTCGGCGGCGACCTCTGGGTGGGCGTTGACGAACTCGCCGTATTCGGCGTTCGCGACCATCGGAGTGTTCACGCCTGTGGGGTGCACGGTATTGACCCGGATGCTGTGGGGCGCGAGTTGTTTCGCATACAACCGCATGAGCCCGACGACACCGTGCTTGGCCGCGCTGTACCCGGCTTGGCCCGGCAGGGTGTTGAGACCGATGCTTGTCAGTCCGGCGGCAGAGCTGGTGATGATGATCGAGCCGCCCTCGCCCCGTTCGACGAGATTCGGCACGGTCACGTCGAGCACGTGCCACACACCGGTGAGCATGGTGTCGATCGCGTCGTGCCAGGCCTGCCGCTGCTCGCCTGGTCCGATGACGGGCATGATGCCTGCGTTCGGCAGCACGATGTCGACCTTGCCGAACTGTGCGATACCCGCGTCGTACGCAGCTTGGACGTCCTCGAGGTTGCGGACGTCGCCGACAAACGCAACGATGGCGCCTCCGGCCTCCTTCACGAGGCGTTCGGTTTCTGCGAGATCGTCGGAGGTCGCCATCGGGTAGAACACGGTCGGAATCTGGTTGCAGATGTCCATCGCGATGATGGACGCACCTTCCTCCGCGAGCCGAACGGCGTGCGACCTGCCCTGACCGCGCGCCGCGCCGGTGATGAATGCGACCTTGCCATCGAGCCGTCCCATGAATAGTCCTCTCCGAGTGTAGGTTCCGCCCAGTGGTGCACAGAGGCAACGTGCGGGGTGATCGGATGATCGAAATGAAGTCGGCACACCACCTGTGAGCCACAACACAGACCGTAGTTGCCTACAACCTTTAGGTCAACACCGAACAAATTTCGTTTTTCGTATCACCCAGCAACCGTTCAGAAGCTGGGCACTTCGGCCCACTCCCCGACCTGGTAGCACGAGTGCTCTTCCTCCTGCTCGAACGACAACAGCCGGCACATACGCACCGCGCCTGCATCGTCCGGGTCGATACGAATCAGGGCGATCTGCGCTCCGGCGTCGCGCATCGCCCCGAGCGCCACCACGAGCAGCGTGGTGCCCAAGCCTTCCCGCCTCGCGGCCTCGGTGAGCACGAGCGCCCGGACCGACGCGGCGTCGAGTTCGAGGTGCGTGGACAGCGCCGAGTCGAACCAGACGAATCCGAGAGATGCCCCCGCAGAATCTGTTGCGACGACCACGCTGCCGGCGCCGAGACGAATCTCCTCGGCGAGGCGTTCACGCTGCGCCGGCACCAGCGCGGCGGCATCCAGCACTTCCTCGATCGACTTCGACGCCGTCGGATCTTCGAGTGGGCGCGCTTCGGTGAGCCTGATGTCGTCGGGGACCGAGACATCGTCGAGCGGGCTCGCGAACGGCCCCGACAGGTGACGGAACAGCGTCCACAACCTGCTCACCGGCGCGACGCCGAACCGGCGCGTGAGACGCTCGGACGCGGGGTGAGTGCCGTACGCCCAGCAGCGCAGGGCCACAGCGCCAGTGCCTGCCCAACCACCGTCCACGGTCGTGTCCAGACCGACCTCCTCGACGAGCATCGTTGCGATACCTCGCGACCGATAGTCGGGGTGAACCACGAACTGCGCGGTACCCAGCCCCCCGTCGTCGACCTGCAGATGTAGATACGCCACTACCACGAGCGGAGCATCGTCGCGAGCACTCAGATCTCTGCGCGCTGCGATCGGCAGGTGGTAGACCCGCACACCGTTACGGCTCGTCGAGGTCACATCGCCGGGATTGATCGAGGAGAAGCCCGCCTCGTCGTCGTATTCGGCGGCCGCCGCGACAAGTGCCAGCACCTCGTCCCGATCGCCGGAATCCAGTTCCGAACACCACTGATACGAGATCATTCGTTCGCTCCTCATCTGCCGGTTCGTTCCCATAAATCTAATGCCAGTCGGTATTGGATCGCAATGGTCGAAAACTACCCGAGGACGCAACCCGGGGTTTACAGCTAAATCTACATAGGTTAGATTTAAGGTCATCGATTCGCCATCGCACCACAGCCTGGAGGGCAGCCATGACAGAGGTCGGAATCCCCCGCGAGGAACGCATCCGTCGCGCGCTCGACCATCTGCGCAACGACACCACCGACGAGTTCGAGCACGTCACGTGGTTCGAACCCATCGAGTTCACCGATCCGGACATCGCCAAGATCGAACGTGAGCGTGTATTCGGCCGAGTTCCGTCGATCATCATCCACGGCTCCGAGATCCCTCGCGCAGGAGATTTCGTCACCCTGCAGTTGCCGCGAAACAACGTCATCATCGTCCGCCAGCGCGATGGCAGCGTCAAAACCCTCGTGAACCAGTGCCGTCATCGCGGGGCCATGGTCGAGAAGGAAGAGAAGGGTCGCTGCCGCCTGTTCTCCTGCCCGTACCACCGCTGGTCCTACGATACCGACGGCAGCCTGCGCACCATCACCCGCGACAACACGTTCGGTGACGCCGACCGCTCCGAACGCAACCTCGTCCAACTACCCACCGAAGAGCGGCACGGGTTCGTCTGGGTGGTCGACGACGCCGACGCAACCATTGATGTCGCCGACTGGCTCGGCCCCGAGATGGACTCGATCATGGGGTCCTACGGCATGGACAAGATGGTGACCACTCGGGTTCAACGCTTCGACGAGCCCATCAACTGGAAGTTGATGCAGGACGCGTTCCTCGACGGGTACCACATCCAGTACGCGCACCCCAACACCGCCGCGAAGCACATCCACACCAATGTCATGGCCTTCGAGGACTTCGGAAACCACTGCCGGTTCCTCAATCTCCGCAAGACCATCGACCGATGGATCGAGGAGGACCCCGGCGATCGCAGTCTCGCCGAGCACATCACGGAAAGCCACCTGGTGGGGCCCAATAGTACGTTGCTCAAACAACCGGACCATTTCCAGCTGCTCACCTTCCGCCCTCACCGCAGTGATCCGCAGCGCTGCCACATGGAGATTCGTCTGGTCGCGCCCACGCTCGAAGAGAGCGGCTTGACGGAGGAACGCTGGAACCGGATCTGGGACAAGAACGTCGAGATCCTGGTAGCAGTGCTCCACAACGAGGACTTCCCGATCTTGCGAGATTCACAGGTTGCGATGGACAGCGCCAGCGCCGGCAACATGCTCCTCGGCCGCAACGAAGTCGCCAACCAGGTCTTCCGCCGCGCAATTCAGGAACTCGTCAACGAGAGCTGATACCTGGGCTTCACACTCGCGGAACTGCGGACACCGGTTCCCGCTCACATCACGAAGGGGACCCGATCACGATCGGGTCCCCTTCCTCATCTCGACTCAGAGTTCCGGAGTGAACGTGAGCGGCAGACGCACACAGCCACGCACCGACGTGCCGTGCATCAACGGTGGATCACTCTCGACCAACGCATAATCGGGGATCCTGCGGTGAATCTCCTCCATCGCCAGTGTCAGTTCGAGTCGCGCCAAGTGCGACCCCAGGCACCGATGTGGGCCCGCTCCGAACGACAGGTGCCTGTTCGAACCTCGGTCGATCACGAAAGCATCCGGATCGTCGAACTCGGTATCGTCGCGGTTCGCCGAACAGAGCAGTAACAACAGCTGGTCACCGGCCTCGACCTTCACACCGGCGATCTCGACATCGCGCGTAGCCCGACGACCCATGCTGACCGCGGCCTCGATACGAAGGATCTCTTCCACTGCATCCGGCACCAGACTCGTGTCCTCGATCAGGGCGTTGCGTTGCGCCGGATTGTTCGCCAGATGGACCATGGCCCAGCCGAGTGAACCCTGCACGGTGTGCAGTCCCGCGATGAGTAGCAGGAAGAACATGCGACGCAGTTCCTCGTCCGTCAGGTACCGCTCGACTCCATCCATCCGGATCGGTGTGTGGATGATCTGCGCGGTGACGCTGTCGCCATCTTCCTGACCCGAACGCACCCTATCCACGAACGCACCGAAATACTCGAACACGTTCGTAGCCGCCTCCGCCCGAGCGCGAGCGGACTCCTCCTCGCCGGCGCCCGGAATGCCCTGGAGCGCAATGTCCGTCCATTCAGTGAAGCGTTCGGCGTCGTCGAGTGGCCAGCCCATCAAGGTGAGGAAGACACGGGTCGGCAGCGCGTGCGCGAACTCGGCGACGAATTCACATCGGCCGGAGCACGCGAAGCCGTCGATCAGTTCGTTGATGATCTCGCGGATCTTCGGCTCGAGCTCCTTCATCCGCGCCGGACCGAACAAGGGCTGGAGCGCCTGCCGGTACTGCGTGTGCTCAGGCGGATCGATCTCGACGGGAATGAACTTGCCCTGGCCGGCGTCGACAAGATTGTTCGGATAACTGGAGAAAGTCTCGGCATCACGCAGAATGCGGAAGATGTCGTCGTAACGCGTGACAATCCAGTGCCCACCGTAGTGCGGCGAATAGAGGATCGGACCGCGGGCGCGGAGTTCGGCGGCCTTCGCCTGGAAGACGTCGACCGGCGCGGCAAGAGCCGAGTCGTAGACGTCGAAATCAACTATCAAATCCGTTGCGATGTCGTGAATTGTCAAGGCAGAACACCCTTCGAAAGCCGCTCGGCGCGTCGAGCGTCCACGTAGTTCGTGAGCGATCGACGCGCCGTTCGGATGGCACGGAAGATATCGAGGATCTGTCGGTCATGCCGTCAGCCTTGGTAGCAGATGCGTTCCGACAGGATTATTCGAGAGTCAACGCCCTTTCGGGGCACACCGCGACGGCCTCCTCGGCCGCCGCGATGTGCTCGTCGAGCGCGAGTGCGTCCTGAAGGATCACCGGATACCCGGAATCGTCACAGTCGACGACCTCGGGGGATCGGCTGTAACACAGGCCGTGTCCCGCGCACACCGACCGATCCACGACCAGGCGGTGCGTACCGTGTTCCGTTTTCGTGTCGTGGGCTGTCATGATCTTCACTCTTCGCCGGTGACCATCGGCGGTGGGTTGTTCCCGTCTTCCGGGAACATCATGGCCACACGAGACAACGTGCCGCCATCGGTCGTCGGCAGCGTGACACCCGAGATGTATGCGGACTCATCCGAGACCAGGAACAGCGCTGCCCGAGCATTGTCCTTCAGTGACGGCGGACGATTGAGCTTGAGCGGAATCGGCGACACGCCCGGCTCCCACGGACCCGCCACTTCCTCATAGGACTGACCGACGACCGGCGTACCCGCAGGGGCGAGAAAGTTCGGCGACATTCCGTGTGTCGGGGCGATCGCGTTGACGCGGATTCCATACTTGCCGAGATCCAGACTCAGGGCCCGAACCATACCGTTCACACCGGCTTTCGTCGCAGAGTACGCCGCGATGCTGTGATACGCCGCGAACGACGCCGCCGACGACGTCGCAAGGATGACACCACCACCGTTGGCCCGCAGCGCCGGCACCGCAGCCTTCGCGGTGTAGAACACGCCAGAGAGGTTGACCCCGATGACGTCCTGCCAATCCGCGTCCGTCAGATCCTGGAACTCGACCTGCTCGCCACCGGCGACGGACGGCACACCACCACGCGAGATGACGCCTGCGTTGGCCCATGCAATGTCGAGCTTGCCGAACGCGGCCACGGTGGCCGCCACGGCCTCGATCACCTGCTGCTCGACTCGCACATCCGCGGTGACCGCGATCGCCGAGCCACCCTGCTTTTCGACCAGCTCGACCGTGCCCTTGGCGCGCTCCGGATCGATATCGACCACGGCGACCTTCGCGCCCTCCGCGGCGAACAACTGCGACGCCTCGCGTCCCAGCCCGGAACCGGCACCGGTGATCAGCGCGACCTTACCTTCGAGTTTCATGAAGTCTCCTGTGTTCGGGAATGTGTCGGATGAATGGAAGCTGTCATAGGACAGCGGGATAACAGAGGTGGCACCGAACAGCTCTGTGTCGCACGTACAGCGGTGCTAGTACGCGATGAACAGAATCTCGTCGCGTGAGTACTCCATGCCCGGATGCGACTCGCTCAAATGCTCCTGGGTTTTCACGACCAGGTCGTCTTCGTCACTGCCGGTGATCGCGGCGCCACACGGACAGCTCAGTCTTGTCTTCATTCTCATGCCGGTCAGCCTTTCTGCGCTTCCCGCGCGGTCGCGATGCGTTCCGCACGTCGGCGAACGGGAAGTTCGGTAGCGCGTCGACGAACGTGGTCGATGTCACATCACATTAACTAACGCACATAGGTTTTTCAACCCCCGCGTCGGCTCGATCGCATCGGGAACAGTGGTGATCAGGCAGGCTCCGTGGCCTTCTCTACAGACACGTCAGTCTCGGACACGGTCTTGTTCTTCCGCGGAACCAACGACACCAGCACTGCGGCAGCCACTCCGGCGAACGCAAAGGCGTAGAAGGCCCAGTCGGCTCCGAGTGCAGAGCTCATGATCATTCCGGTGAGTATGGGACCGCAGACACCGCCGAGCCGGCCGAGACCCACTGCCAGCCCGAGTGCCGTGCCACGCGCGGCCGCCGGGTAGAAGACTCCGACGAATCCATAGACGCCCGTCGTCGACGAGGCACAGAAGCCGATCAGGAGAACCAGTCCGAACACGAGCGCCTGTGCCGGCTGCAGGGTCAGGGCGGACACTGCGAGTGCCCCGAAGACGAAGCTCACGGAAATGACGGGACGCGATCCCAGCCGATCCGCAAGACCGGTGATGACCACCATGCCGAACCCGCTGCCGATGTTGAAGGCGAGCAGGAATGTCAATGCAGACCCGAGGTCATAGCCGGAGGACCTCAGCATCTGAGGAATCCAGGTGTTCATGCCGTACGAGACGAGAAGACCGAAGAAGGTGATGAGCGGGAACATGACCGTCGCAATCCTGTAGCCCGGGGCGAACAGGAGCCTCAGTCCCGACGACGAGCCGGTACTCCCACTCTTCGACTTCTCGAGTGCCATGCCGGATTCGGCGCCGGCATCGATGGAATAGCGCTGTGCCAGTTCCCGGGCCTCGTCGTGGCGACCCTTGCTTGCGAGGAAGGCAATCGATTCGGGCAGGTTTCGGTACGCGATGACAAACAACACGACACCCAGAAGGCCGCCCACTGCGAACATCGATTCCCAGCCGAAGGCAGGGATCATGAAAATGGCGGCAATGGCGACGACACACCCGCCGATGGGAAAACCGGTTTGAATCACACCGTTGTAGAACTGTCGCCGGTCGACCTTGACGTATTCCTGGGTGAGCGCGATCAAGGTGGGGAGTGCTCCGCCGAAGCCGAGGCCGGCCAGCAGTCTGAACAGGCCGAACGATTCCAGGTTCGGCGCAATGGCGCACAACCCGGTGAACAGGCTGAAGCTCACGATGCATGCAAGTACCACGGGTCGTCGCCCGATGCGATCTGTGATGTAGCCGGCCAGCATCGCTCCGGCCATCATTCCGAACAGGGACAGGCTGCCGATCAACCCCGCCGATGCTGTGGTGATCCCCCACTGTTCTCGTTCGAGCAACGTCGGCAGGACCGCGCCGAACATGATGAGGTCGACACCATCGAGGATGGTGATAGCCAAGCAGGTGAGGACCACGGATCGGGCACCCGAGACGGCCCTTTCCCTCCCCGGGACAGAAATCTGCGACATGTGAGGTTCCTTCGGATTGTGTGTATCGGGGTTCGGTTTCGGTGACTGCACGAGTGGCGCGTGTTCACCATGGTGCGAAGGAGCTCAGCCCCACTTGCGCGGATCTGCCAACGCGCGCCCCATCCACTGGTGGAAGTGCTGGTTGGCAATCTCGTTTCGTCCGAAATAGAGGGGTCCGACATCTGCATTTCCGACAGACTTCTGTAAGCCCTCGTTGACCACGAGGTCCTCGTCGCGTAGCACGGCCATCAGAATTTTCCAGTTCTTGTCCCATCGCGCATTCTGCTCGTCCGTCACCACCGGCTCCCGAGTAAGCAAACGCATCTGCATCCGAGTCCCGACGGCTACCCGGGGCGGGAACGAAGTTGAGCACCTCCAGATGATCCGGTTGACGGAGCACCGTCATATTGGGCATCAGAAAGTGCGCCACGGTGATATGCCGATCGATGGGGGCATCCTCGGGTGCCACATCGCGCACCGAGTCGATGCTCTTGCGAGCTGTGACCATTCGTCCGTGCCTGCCCATCGGCTCCCACGCCTGCGCGTTGTTGTAGAAGTACGGGGCAACCGTTCCGGCGTGCGTCGAGGTGATGTGGTAGCCGTCGAGGAAGGCGTCCATCAACACCTTCCAGTTGATGTCCACATCGAAATTCTGGGCGATATGGCAGTGGTACTTGTCCATGCCCATGGCGGCGAGGGACTCGTCGAACTCTCGGCCGAGCCACTCCGCGATGTCGATCTCGCGATCACCCACAGCGGAGTCGATGACCCAGACGAATCCGTGCCGCTCCTCGACCGCCACCTCCAGCAGGCTCATGCAATTACGATCAACCGTCCCGAACGTGGGCTCGTCCGCAATCGACCGCAGCCTGCCATCGCTGCCATACGCCCACCCGTGGTAGCGGCACGAAAAGA
This sequence comes from Rhodococcus sp. WS4, assembly GCA_006543605.1. Classification (GTDB taxonomy): domain Bacteria; phylum Actinomycetota; class Actinomycetes; order Mycobacteriales; family Mycobacteriaceae; genus Rhodococcus_F. Next base: position 50,350 of record RRBB01000038.1, on the reverse strand, counting down.
TTCGCTTCGAACCCTTCTCCTCGGGAACGAGCCGGGCTCCTCGGTGCCGGCAGGTGTTCACGAAGCCACGCACTTTCCCGTCCGCCTGCCGAACGAGAACAACTTCGTTGTTCGGCAGCTGGACGGTGGCAAAGTCGTTGTTTCCGGGTAGTTCGGTACTGTGTGCCGCGATGATGGGCACATACCCGAACAGTTCTCTGCGCTCCCGCGCCGCCAGCTCCGGATCGGTGTAGACGCGCGGATCGACCTCGAGGATTTCCGGTGCCATATCGGTGGTGCCGTTGTCGAGGTGATCGAACATCGCCCGGGCAAAACCCGCTGTCGTCGCCTCGTCGTACGGCAGATCGGTGTAGACCATCGTGCTCACTCCTTCGGGGACCGCTGCGGGCCCACAAGAACGTCGCTAAAGCTGCAGACTCTTGATTTCGACAAACTCTTCGAGGCCGAATGCCCCGCCCTCACGCCCGTGGCCGGATTGCTTGAATCCGCCGAACGGTGCAGCCCCATTGAACTTTCCACCGTTGACCTCGATCTGCGTGGCACGCAGTCTGCGCGCCACCGACTTCGCGCGCTCGGGGTCGGCGGACCACACGGCGCCGGCAATACCGAAAATCGTGCCGTTGGCGATTTCAATTGCGTGCTCGGTCGTGTCGTACGCGATGATCGACAGCACCGGACCGAAGATTTCCTCCTGGGCGATCGTGCTGTCCGGGTCCACCTCGGAAAACACTGTCGGTTCGATGAAGAATCCGGTACGGGCAGGTGCGTCGACCGAGCCGGCGACAAGCTTCGCGCCCTCCTTGACGCCGGCACGAATGTAGCCGAGGACCCGCTCGCGCTGAGCTGCGGTCACCATGGGTCCAAGCTTCGTGTCGCCGCCGGTGGGATCGCCCGGGGCGTATGCCGCCACCGCTCTGGCGGTGAGCGTCTCTGCCTCGGACAGGCGCGAGCGCGGTACGAGCATGCGAGTCTGCGCGTTGCAGGACTGCCCGCCGTTCATGTAGCAGGCGCGCACGGTGTGCGGCACGGCCTTCGCGAACTCCTCGACATCGAGGTCATCGAGCAGCACCGCGGCGCTCTTGCCGCCCAGCTCGACCGACACCCGCTTCACGGTCCCGGCGGCCAGTTCCAGCACCCGCTTACCGACCGAGTTCGATCCGGTGAAGCTGACCATGTCGATGTCCGGGTGAACGGCGATGGCCTCACCCACAATCGGACCGTACCCGTGCACCATATTGAAAACGCCGGCCGGGATCCCGACCGCTTCGACCGCCTCTGCCAGAGCGTGGGCAGTGAACGGAGCAACCTCGCTGGCTTTGACGACCACCGTGCACCCGGCCACGAGCGCAGCGCCGATCTTGGCGGTGATCTGGTGCAACGGGTAGTTCCAGGGCGTGATACATCCGATCACGCCGACCGGCTCACGCACGATAAGGGAGTTGCGGAGCGGTTCTTCCCACGGGAAGTCCTTCGCCGCGGTCACTGCCTCCCGCAGATCGACGATGCCCAGTCCGACCTGGGCCCACCGAGCGACCCTGCGTGGGGTGCCGACCTCGGCGACGACGATGTCGGTGATGTCGTCCTGTCGCCGCTCCAGTTCGTCGGCCAGACGCGACACGAACTCGGCCCGCGTGTGCGGGGAGGTCTGCGACCACTGGCCCAAGGCCCGTCGTGCGGCAGCGACCGCCATATCGACATCCTCGGCAGCTCCGGCGGGGACGCTCCCGATGCGCTCCTCGGTGGTCGGGTTGACGACGTCGATTCGCTCCGTGCTCGTGGAGGCAGTCCACTTGCCATCCACATATAGTTCCAAACTCACGATGACTCTCTCCGTTATTCGAGTTGAAATAGATACCGGTGCTTTCGGATCGCTCGAGCACCGAAAGGAGTTGAGGGGCAGCTAGTCCACGTTCATGATCCGAGCAGTTCTCGCAAGCTTTCGTCACTTACCGGCGTAGTGGCTAGACCCATCACCCCGGCAAGGAATCCGCGGATCGTGACCACGAAAAGTTCACGCGACGACCACTGGTTGGCCTCGAGCGCGCGGGCGAGGGTCGGGTGTCTACGCTCATCGACCTTCGGGAAGACCTCTGCGCTACCGACCGGATCTCGCATGATGTCGCTCAGAGTGGTTGCGAGAGCAAGCTTCTCCAGACCGTCCAGTATCACCACATGGAGTCGCGCCGGGACGCCCCCGTCCTCGAGGATGCGCGCACACCGTTCATACGTTCGGGTCAGGACATCCCGGGGAAGGAACTGCACCAACACGAGAGCGGCATTGGGATGACGAAGGATCGCGTCGCGGTAATTGAGGCTGAGTTCGACGAACCACTCCACCCAGTCCGTACCCGATGAATACTCGGGCACCGTCGCCCCCGTCATCAGCTCCTTCGCCACCTCGGTCATGAGCTCACGACGATCAGCGAAGTGGTGGTACAGCGAGGAGGTTCTTACGTTCAGCTGTTTGGCCACGCGCGGCAGACTGAACGCATCCATGCCTTCGGTGTCTATGATCTCGATGCTTGCCGCGATCGTCGCACTCCGGCTGATCAGAGGCTTTGCCGGTCTACCCATCATGTCCCACTTTCGATCGATCCGAGAGTCAGCTCCACGACCCCGCCGTATCGGCTCCGATGGAAGACCAGCGGCTCCGTCACCGGATCGGACCCGAAATCAAGCATGCCGGCAACGGCAATGAGGTGATCTCCACCGTCGTGCTCCGCAGCGAGCGCCACCTCGAACCACGCTGCCACCCCCTCGAGAATCGGCGCGCCGCGCTCGGCCGGTCGCCACTGCACTCCGGCGAACTTGGGTCCGCCCGATTTCGCGAAGCGGTCGCTGAGATCGCGCTGACCCGAGGAAAGAACGTTGATACAGAATGTCTCGGCGGTACGGATCGCCGGCCAACTCGTCGAACGCCGGCTCGGGCACAGCAAAACCTGGGGCGGATCCAGCGACAACGCCGAAAACGACTGACAGGTGAACCCGGCCGGTTCGTCGCCCACCATCGCCGTCACCACCGTCACGCCGGAACAGAAATGTCCCAGAACGTCGCGAAGCGCCCGCGTGTTCACAGCCGATTGCGTGCTGCTGTCCGATCGTGTCGACACGTATGGTCCTCTCATACTCTCAGTGCGATGTGCACCCTGATTTCACCTGCAGAGCTGAGCCATCCGAGGCGATCAGCGAACTCGATCATTGCTTCGAATCGTCTCGACCACGACGGGTCCAATGCCTGCTCCCCCGCGAGGGCGCGGATCGTGTCTGGATTGACGAAGACCTGCTGTGCGCCGGATGGTCGGCCGAGGGCCGAGAGTCGGTCTGCCCAGATTCTGCACTTCGGGTCGGCCGGTTCGATATGGAGGGAGCCGAACTCGTCGACGTCTTCGAGCCGGAACTGTGACTTACCGGAAGTCTCGTCAACCACGATTCGCATGGGTTCCTCCCCCGTTCATGGTGGTGTGGTGGGATCTAGTGGGCATGTTGTCGCACCGCCGATTCCTGGACTGGGCCGCGGGCTTCGAGGATGGGCAACACTTCATCCAGCAGCAATTGCACACATGCATCGCGTGAGTTCCTCTCCATCACAGCAGGAACGACAGTGACGCCGTCGGCAATGTCGGCCGCGCGGATGTCGAGGATCAGGCTTGCCAGGCCGCTCGGTGTTCCGACGTAGACGACGGTGTCGCCTTCTGTCATGCCAGTTGCCGACGAGCGTCTCTGTGCTGTGCCGACCTCTGAGCGCGCGGTGCGAGCGTCCGGCGCGATATGGACGACAACGTCGAGTAGTACGTCGACCCGGCCACCGGATGTGTCGCCCGCGGCCCGAATGTATGCGCGCTTCTTCTGCGCCTCTCGAAGGTTGGGGGCTGTGATCCGTACCGTGTCGGGGTCATCCGGGCGGCGCACCACGATGGTGCTGCCGACCGGCGCGTCTGGCGTCGACAGGTCCACGGCCACGGTGAGCTGTACCCCGTTCACGACGTGGTCCGTCCCGTACGGGGTGCGGTCCGTCGCCACACCAGTGCCGGTGACAGGGTGGTGGTGCGGAACACCAATGGATCCGAGGACAGGGTCATCCGGTCGCCGTCGAACCGCACATTGCGTTTCTGGTTGTCGCCGATCCAGTTCGGGTACAGCGATACCGCCATCTCGTGCCATACGGCGGCGTGGTCCTCGTCGACGTGGTAGGGCCCCGAATACGCAAGGTATCCGCCGGCGGCCTCGCTCCGTTCGCTGATCTCGCCACTATGGACGTTGCGCGAGCGGTACAGGGTTCGGCCGGGGCGCATGATTTGTGCCGACATGAACCCGTCCGTCGAGTAGATGATCAATCCGCGTGCCTCGGGACCGAGTGGGTAGTCGACTTTCCCGCTGTCGGAGGTCGTCGAGTACTCGACCAGTTCCCAGGCCCCGACGATTCGGTCGGCGATCGAGACGCCTTCGGTGTCGGTGTCGGTGCTCATGTCATGCTTCCTTTCAGCTCACAGCACGTCGCGCGTGCAGAGAAGGACCGAACTCGACAATGCGGCCATGGGCCCGCCGATGAAGAGCGAGACCTGTGCATCGGGAACCTGGTTGGTGGAGGTTCCACGCACCTGGCGCACGGCCTCGACTGCCAGACCCATTCCGTTGACGAACGAATCCGCGAGGTTTCCACCACTGGTATTGACCGGGAGCAGCCCGTGCGGGGCGGTCAGATTCTCGAGGGTCATGACTTTGCCGGCATCGGCACCGCGTGGGCACAGACCGTGATCGATCAGTGCGGCCACACCCGAGCCGCTGAAGTTCTCGTATACCTGGACGACGTCGACCTGGTCGGGACCAAGGTCGGCGTCTGCCCACAAGGTTTCGGCAACTCCGGCGGCTCCGGAGAATCCGGCCGAGGTGTAGTCGAGATCGTTCTCGCTGTCGACAGCGTATCCGCCGACCGCACCCTGACTGCCGGCCAGCACGTAGGCCGGACTGGGTGAAAGTTTCTCGGCGCGGTCGGCGGCGACCAGGATGAACGCCACAGCTCCGTCGTTCTCCCGTGAGCAGTCGTACAGCCGGTAGGGCTCGACGATCATCCGCGATGCTGCGTATTCGGCTTCGTCGAGCGGACGGCCGAATGCCGCGGCGTGCGGATTGTGCTGCGCGTGGAAGTAGTCGGCGAGAACCAGGGATCTCATCGCGGATTCCGGAACACCGTCGTGTTCGAGCATTCGTCGGGTGCGCAGCGCGCAGGCTTGCGCCGGCGATCCGACCCCGTGCGGGAGCATATGGCCGTCGAAGTGATGCTTGGCGTATCCGAGTCGGCCGGAATCCTGCTGTGCCATGGCGCGATACACGACCACGCACCGCGCTTGCCCTGCAGCGATGGCGACCGCCGCGTTGGTGATCGCCGCGGCAGCACCACCTCCGCCACCACCCCAGATCATGGTGGACCATCGGATCCGGGGCGACATGAGCGACGCACCCACGACAGTCCCGTCGTTGTCGCCGCCCCCGTATGAGACGAAACCGTCGATTTCGCGTGGTGACACACCGGCATCAGCAGCAGCCTCGACGATGGCTCGCAAGGTCATCCGGAGTTCGCTGTCGGGCGATTCGCCTCGCTTGTAGTGGAATTCACTGACACCCACGACGGCTGTGGCACCACGGAGGAAGGTATCGGTCATCGCCCGGTTCCCCGTTCGGTCTCGCTGGAAGTGCTCGCCAGGTGCCAGCGAAGCACCGGCCAGGGCGCATCGGCAGGCTGCTGAATGATTCCCGCAACCGCATCACCGATGGCAATGTCACCGTCACCATTCTCGGCGAGCAGACCGAGTACTCGTCGTCCCCCGGCATCCGGGAGTTCGACGAGAACCGTGACGAACGGCAACTCGCCGGCCAGCTCCGGGATGAAGGGGTGCCAGGTCCGCGACCACGAGAAGATTCGTCCGACCGGTTCCACAGCAGTCCATTTCGGGTCGAACGTCTGACACCGTCCGCACATCCACCGCGGTCCCCAGATCCACAGGTCACACTCGCCGCACCTTTGCAACCTCAGCTCACCCGCCCGCAGACCCTCCCAGTACGGCAGGTCGAGGCCGTCTGCGTACGGACCGGCCAAAGCCGTGGCCGGAAACTCGCGGGCTGTACCGGCACCCGGCGTCATCGGATCGCTCCACTCTCGTGAATTGGCATATCGATTCCTTCTGCTGCAGGCGGGCGTCGTGGGGAACCCGACGATCAGTGTTTGGTCAGGTAACCCGCATCGATCGGTAGGTCGATTCCGGTCACGTACTTCGCGGCGTCGGAAACGAGCCACAACACGGCGTCGGAGATGTCCTGCGGTTCGAGCATCATCACGTCCAGCAGATTCGTGCGGTCGTTGTGCTTCCACTTCCGCACCACGTGCGGCAGTACGTTCGACAGGCCTGCCGCCATAGGTGAATTGACCCCCGTCGGGTTCACCGTGTTGACACGGATGTTGTGGTCGGCGAGCTCGAATGCGAGGGTGTCCTTCAGCCCCTGCAGGCCATGCTTCGCGGCGCCGTAGTGCCCCCACGACGGGGAAGCACCCAGCCCGTCGACCGACGAGGTGATCACGATCGATCCGCCGCGGCCACCCTCGATCATCACGGGGACGACAGCCTTGCAGGCCTTCCACGCGCCGGTGAGGTTGACGTCAAGCATCGTCTGCCACGCGTCGTCTTCGATCTCGATCGTCGACTCGGCGTGATCGTGGATGCCGGCGTTCGCCAGCAGGATGTCGATACGTCCGAACTGAGAGACGGCAAGATCCGCGACAGCCCTCATGTCTGCACTGCTCCGGACATCCGCCTGCATGCCGGCAATCTCGCCGCCGGCTTCCTTGACCAGCTGGATCGTCTCCTCGAGATCATCCGACGTCGCGAGTGCATACTGCACCTCGCCGATCGGTGCCGCGATGTCGCAGATCACGATCTTTGCCCCCGCAGCGGCAAGAGTGAGCGCATGCGAGCGGCCCTGTCCTCGTGCGCCGCCGGTGATGACTGCAACTTTTCCGTCGAGTCCGTCGAGAGAGGTCATCGATTCTCCTGATTTGAAGTGGGTAGTGATGTAGGAATTGCCGGACGTACTACCCTGCGCTCTTCGCGCGTTCGTAGTCCTGCGTCGCCTGGCTGATGCCGGTCGCGAAGCGCTCGCTGAAGCCTTCCTTGCGTGCCTGTGTCCAGTGGTAGGAGTTCAGCAGCGGTTCGCAGGTGCCCGTGAATCGGGGCATGACGTCGCGCATGAGGATGCGGTACATGCGCGAGGTTGCCTCGATGTCGGCCCAGTCGTGTGCTGTCGCGAGGAAGGTGCCGAATCCACCAGTGCGGTCGATGATCTTCTGGATGTAGTCGATGGCATCGTTCGCATCGCCGATGCAGCCGTATCCGGACTCGTTGACACGCCGGACCAGTTCCTCGTGCGCGACTTCTTCACCCGGTTCGATCATCTTCATCGGGGTGACGACGTGGCGGTAGTCCATGAAGTCGCGCAGCCCGTACCGGGTATCTTCGACGGCTTGCTCGAACGTGTCGGCGATATGGATGTTGCCGACGATCGCCCAATCGTTCCGATCGACGCTCTGCCCGTACACGTTCGCCTCATGGGTGGTGATGTCCCAGGTCTGCGCGAGCAACTCGACCGACTTGGCGCTCGTTCCGCCGATAGACAGAAGTCCGAGCCCGTACTTGCCGGCCAGCTTCGGGCCCGACGGCGACATCGCGGCCGCCACAGTAATCGGTACCCCCGGGTACGAGTAGGGGCCCAATTGGATGCGGGCGTCCTCGAGGGTGAACCATTCCGTTTTCCGGTCGACCGGCCCGGCTGTAGTGAGCAGTTCCAGGATTGCGTCGAGAGATTCTTCCATCCGCGGCCGCAAGAGGCTGTAATCCATGCCCATCATCTGCGAATCGGCCACGAGCGCACCCGGCCCGACTCCGATGCGTATGCGGCCACGGGTCATGTGGTCCAGAAAGGTGATGCGATCGGCCACCATCAACGGATGGTGGTAGGGAAGGGATATGACGCCGCTGCACAGCTCGATGCGCGACGTACGCTGCGCGGCTGCGGCGATCATCAACTCGGGCGAGGGCCCGACCTCGTACCCGCCACTGTGATGCTCCCCGAACCACACCTGATGGAATCCGAGCCGATCGAGGTCCTCGACATGGCGGAGGTCCTGTTCGATCGCCATCGTGGGGTTACGCCGAGGGTTGTGGTAGGGCGGAAGGAACACTCCACACCGCAGTGGTACCTTCCTCGAGGCCGGTGCATTGTTCACGCCCGACCCGTTATTCCCAGCTTCCGGTTGCATTTCAGATCTCCTGTCGATCGTTGCGTGCGGCACCGCAGATGGTGACGATGGCGCGTGCCGTCTCGTCTCCACGGTTGTGCCACCGATGCTTGTTGCCGTTGACGACCACCGTGTCGCCGGCGTTCAGTTCGATTTCCGCTCCGCTGTCGAGTTCGAGGACGAGCGAGCCCTCGAGAAGCACGTGCACATCCACGGAATCCGTGCGGTGGAATCCGGGCGCATCGTCGTCCATTTCGACGATTCCGTTGTCACTGTCGCCGATTCGTCCGGGCTCGAGCACCCAGCCGATCACCCAGACGCCACCGGGATTGGGAAATCCGACCGTTTCGGGCACGTGGCCCGCGTTGGGTACCTCTGGAATGGCATCGGAACGCCAGATCGGGTCGAGGCCTGCAGCGTCGATTCTCTCGATCGTCTCGTCGGCGACCAGCACAGCTGTACCGTTCTGTTCTGCAGCGATTACGCGGCGAAAGCTCATGTAATGCCCTTCGGAATGATACCGAGACCGGTCAACTTTCGAGCTTCCCGCCCGGCAAAGACTTCACATCGTTCAGGTCCACGGAAGTTGAATCGCCCGTGCCGTGGATCACATCATTTAATCTAATGACTTTCGGTTGATTCGACCAGCCCGGACAGACCCTTCGTCGCAGTCAGCCCGATACCAGGACGCTCGCGGAGGAGGATTCGGCATCAACCGGTCCCCCCGGTCCCTTCCTGCGACGCAGAGTGACCGCGAAGCACACCACCAGCAGCCCTGCAATGGCCGCTGGGATTGCAGACAACAGGAGAACTGTCGAGCTCGCCATACTCGTGGCGAGCAAAGCCCCACCCAACGCCGGCGCGAACAGGCCGCCCATCCGGCTGACCCCGAAGGCCCAGCCGATCCCCGTCGCACGTACCGCTGTGGGATATGCCTGCGCTGCGACCGACGTCAGAGCCGCCGCCAGCCCGATCGCGCCGAAGCCGAGGGTGAAGCACAAGGCGCCCACAGCGACGGTCGACCCCCCGCCCGTCAAGATCCATGCCAGCAGCGACACCGACGCGATGGTGGCGAGGGGACCGAGAACTGCGGCGGCGACTCCGATCCGGCTTCGGTCCATGGCAACGCCCAACACCAGTGCGCCGACGATGCCACCCAGGGTCGCCAACGATGTCGCGAGTAGTGCAGCACTATCCTGCACCCCGTTGTCGGTGAGAATCGTGGCCAGCCAGCTGAGGACGAAATAGCTACCGAAGAGCGCAAAGAACATCATCGACCAGATGAGGACGGTGAGGGTCGCCCTGCCCTTCACAAAGAGCGCGGCAACACGCGCACCGACCGGCTGAGGGGGCAGGAGATACTCGGTGTCGGCACTGTGCGGTGTGCGGGTTTCGATCTTGTCCAGAATGGTCGCAACCTTCGTCGTGCGGCCCGCCTTGGCCAGGAATTCGACGGACTCGGGCAGCCAACGCCACGTGCCGACAAGAATGATGAGAGGAACGATTCCCGCGACCAGGAGGAGCGCCTCCCCGCCGTGCATGGGCACCATCCGTGAAGCGATCACTCCGACGACGAGCCCGCCGACCGCCGTGCCGGAACTCAGCACGGTGACAGTGGTCGCCTTCAATCGGGACGGCGAGTATTCGTTACTCAATGCGAACCCGTTCGGCACGGCTGCACCGATCCCGAGCCCTGCAACGAAACGACACACTGCGAGCGCCAGGACCGATGTAGCGAAGAACGAGGGAATGGCAGCGAGGCCGAAGACGAGGATCCCGAGGCCCATGATTCGCTTACGCCCGTATCGATCCGCCAGTGGAGCGATCAGAAAGTTCGAGAGAATCTCGCCGACCAGGGCAGCCATCACCACAATCGAGAAATCGGCCGGCGACACACCGTATGAATCCGCAAGGCTTGGAATGGCATAGCCGATCGACAGCACATTGAAGCCGTCAGCGAATGCCAGTGCCAAGCAGATGGCGATCGCCCGCCACTGGAATCGCGACACGGGAGCACGGTCGATGATCTCCGTGATCCTGACAGATGAAGTCAATTCAGTGATCCTTCTGTGAGATGGGGTCGATCGACCCGCTCCGGATCTTCGACATGACAGGTTTTCCCACAATGCTTTTCGGCCCATCGAGACATGATCAGGCCGGATGGATACCGAGCCGCGATACACGACTCCCCCATGTATCGCAGTGCTGCGGATCACATGCGCTTAATCTAAATGCTATCGGTTAACCCGTCAAGGACCGCGCACTTCTCCGGACTTGCGGAATATGGTTTTTCAGGAACTGCACGGTTGACCGCGGGTAATCGCTGATCTACCTTCATCGCAAGGCGATCGCCTACTCACCCCAGCCCTCACCCCGCGGCGACAGCACTCGTCCCAGCCTTTCCGGGGCAATGGCCATCCGCGGGGCGCTTTTCGGGCCGCTCCCCTACGTGAAGGATCCCGATGACCTCGACACAGCTCGATCTTCCCGAACATCTGATCACCGATTTCGATGTGTACGACCCGTCCCTGGCCGTGCCCGCCGACGTGTTCCAGGAGCGCGTCGCCGCGCTGCGCAAGCAAGGGCCGGTCCTCTACTCCCCGCATCACGGGGGGCATTGGGTGGTCACGCGGTACAAAGAAGCGCTTCAGGTACTCCAGGATCCGGAGACGTTCTCGAGCTTTCCGAACAATCTGCTCAATGCCGCGCAGGGCAAGTTCCTTCCGCTCGAGCTCGATCCGCCCGAACACAGCTAATACCGGCAGGCATTGCAGCCGCTGTTCAGTCCCAAGCAGATGAAGGCGCTCGAGCCGGAGATCCGGAAAATCATCACCGAGTTGATCGACCAATTCGCCGACAAGGGCGAATGCGAGTTCATCTCGGACTTCGCACACGAGCTGCCGACTCGAATCTTCCTTGCGCTCATGGGATGGCCGCTCAGCGACGCACCACAATTCACGGAGTGGACCGACATCACCCTTCAGGGCATCCCCAGGGCGAGCGAGGCGGAATCGGCCGAGGCACGCGCGAAGGCGGCCGGAGAGATTTACGAGTACTTCGGGAAGGTCGTCGCACGAGTTCGATCCGGTGAAGACAGTTCCGAGAGCCTTACCGCACAGATCATCAACACCCCGCTCGACGTCGACGGAACACCTCGACCACTCACCGACGAGGAACTGAGCCGGATGTTCTTCCTGCTGCTCGTCGCGGGACTGCACACCGTCCAAGGTGCTCTCGCCTGGGGGCTGATCCACCTGTCACACAATCCCGAGCAGCGGGAGGCGATCATCGACGACCCAACGCTGATTCCGTCGGCGGTGGAGGAGATCCTGCGGATCGAGACGGCGACGAGCAGCGGCCGTCGGGCGACCCGGGATGCCGAGATCGGTGGTGTCTCCATCAAGGCCGGCGATCAACTGTTGGTCGTCATGACGTCCGCCAACCGCGACGACGACGAGTTCGACAGCCCTGAGGAACTACAGATCGAACGGCACCCCAACCGGCACATCGGGTTCGGCGCAGGCCCGCATCGCTGCCTCGGCTCCCATCTCGCACGGCTCGAGCTGCGACTCGCGATGGAGGAGATCCACAGGAGAATTCCCGACTACGCGCTGGTTCCGGACAACCCCGCGGTCTTCCATTCGTCCCAGGTCCGCGGATGCGAGAAGCTACCGATCACGTTCACGCCGTCGACGCACTGATCCCCCGCGACCCGGAAGCGGGAACGCAGTCCGAACAGTAGAAGGTCCCCGGAGAAAATATCCGGGGACCTTCTCTGCTGTGTCACACCGTGGAGGAGACCGGTGACAGCGCCGGATCGTCCGCGGGCGGTTGCAGCACACCGTCGTGCACGAGCAAATCAATCTCGACTGTGCTCAGACCGAGCATTTCCTCGCAGATTTCCCGTGTCTGCGCACCTGCCAGCGGTGCCTGCCGCAGCGGCCAGTCCGGCAACGCCGCGAAGTGCGCCACCTGCTTCGCCGTCGGAAGCGGCGCCGGAAGCAGCTCGTGTTCGAGCTCGATGTAGGCACCCCGCGCGGTCAGGTGCGGATTGGTCAACAGGTCCGGGAGCCGGATCATCGCGCCGGTCGGTATCCCGGCGGCCTGCAACGTGTCCATCGCTTCGGTCGGCGTGTGCAGCAGCAGCCACTGTCCCAGCACCTCGTCGGCCTCGGCCCGGTGCGCAATTCTGAACTCGGCGGTGGCGAAACGCGGATCGTCGACGAGGTCGGGGCGTCGGAGCACCCCACACAGCGCGACCCAGTCGGCGTCGTCGCGGACGGTGACGACACACCACTCGTCGTCACCCGCGCAGGGGTACACCCCGGAGAGCGCCGAGTACGGATCGGAATTGCCCGGGGCGCTGATCGAGCCCGGCGCGAGGTGTTCGGCGACGAGCTGGTTGCCGAGTTGGACGATCGCGGTGTCGGCTTGAGCGACTTCGATGGCGGCACCGCGTCCAGTCTGCAGCCGGTGGATCAACGTGGCGAGAATGGTGGTGGCGGTGACCTGTCCGGCGATGTGGTCGGGGTAGACGGTCGAGCCGTCACACAGTCCGTCGGAAGCATCGGAGTATCGCCAGAGCGCCGAGACGCCGCAAGCTGCCCGAACCAACGGCCCGTAGCCCAGTCGCTTGTTCCACGGGCCGACACTGCCGAAGGCGCTGCTCTCCGACACGATGATGCGCGGATTGATCGCAGCGAGCTCGTCATACGACAGACCCATCGAAGCAAGGGTGCCGGGCTTGAAATTGGCGAGCACGATGTCCGCTTCCTCAGCCAGGCGCTTGAAGATGCGGATACCTTCGGGGCTGCGCAGGTTGATCCCGAGGCTGCGGCGATTGCGATGACCCCAGGCGACGGATGCCGCGAGCGCAGCGCCGCGCTTGGATTGGCGCAGCCCGTCCGGGAACTGAGAGTTCTCGATCTTGATGACATCGGCACCGTTGTCCGCGAACTGGCGGCCGAGCTCGGCACCGAACACCACGACACCCATATCGAGGACCCGAAGTCCCTCGAACGGACGTGCACCCGGCTCGCGCTGCGGTACGGGAATCGAAACGCGAGTGTCGGCCCCGGCCGAGCGGAGAACAAGCTCGTTGTGCTCCCCGAGCTGCGGTGCACGGGAGCGTAAACCGGCGCGTTCGCAGTTGATCTTCGCGTAACCGGACGGGACCCGAGCGGTGACTCCGGGAGCGATTTCGGCGTCGACGAACGTACCGGACGCAGCGAAGTGCTCGGTGGTCAATACCTCGGCCACGGTGTTGAGGCCGCCGATCGGAATTCCGCGGGCAGCACCTTCCGCGACGAGGTCGTCGCGGGTGTACGTGCTGAACAGCTGCTCGATGAGCGGGTTGAGCCGCTCGGATGCGGCGAATCGGGCGGGAATGGTGTCGTACTTCGGATCCGCGAATTCTTCCGGACGACCCAACCATTCGTACATCGCTTGCCACTGACGCTTCGCGAGCAGGCAGATTCGCACCTGCCCGTCGCCACATCGATACACCGGGTAGAAGTTGGCCGCATCAGGTCGGCCACGGGGGAAGTCCTCGGATCGACCCGCGGCAGCGGAGCCCTGCACACCGAATCCGGGGTCGAAACCGTGCACGATGACCTCGAACGCGGAGATGTCGACGAGCTGCCCGTGACCGGTATGCAACCGGTCGTAGTAGGCGAGCAGTGCGGACCACGCCGTATGCACACCCACCGATTCGTCGATCAGCCCGTTCGGCGGCAGCAGCGGGGCCTCTCCCGGCTCACCGGAGCGCGAGAGCACACCGCCCAGCGCGTAGAGGACCTGCTCGGTCGCCGCCCAGTCGCGATACGGACCGTTCTGACCGAAGCCGGTGATCGACACGGCCACGAGCGCGGGATTGACGCGGCACAGATCTGCAGTGCCCACCCCACGCCGGTCCAGAAAGCCCGGCGGGAACGACTCCAGGAGAATGTCCGAGCGCTGCGCCAGCAAGCGCAGCCGTTCCCGGTCGTCGTCCGCGTCGAGGTCGAGCACGATGCCGCGCTTGTTGGCGTTGCGCAGCGCGAACGGGATGCTCACACCGTCCCGTATCGGCTGGGCCGTGCGCGAGGCCGATCCTCCCGGAAGTTCGACGCGGACGACCTCGGCGCCGAGGTCGGCGAGAAAGCGACCCGCCGCTTCCCCGAATCCGTCCGTCAGCTCCAATACCCGGACACCCTGCAGAGGTAGTGCCATCATGTGCTCCAAAATGTGTGCTCGTCGCGAAATCCGCTGTGGTCAGCGAGTTCCGAAATACACCGACTTCGAGGTGAAGTACGGCGCCAGTCCCTCCGGGCCGAGCTCGCGGCCCAGCCCCGACGACTTGACGCCACCGAACGGCGCGTCGAGGTCGAGGGCGTAGTAGTTCACTCCCACCGTGCCGCTGTGGATTCGAGCCGCCAGATCCAGACCGTGCTGCTCGTCCGTGGTCCAGACCGTGCCACCGAGGCCGTATTCGGAGTCGTTGGCGATGGCGACGGCCTCGTCTTCACCGTCGTACGCGGTGATGGTCAGCACCGGGCCGAAGATCTCCTCCTGCGCGATGCGGGCGGAATTGTCGACGCCGGCAAACACGGTCGGCTCGACGAACCACCCCTGCGGCTGCGCGGCGGGTGTGCCGCCGCCGGTGGTGATGCGATAGCCGTCGGCACGGCCGGCCTCGATGTAGCCGAGGACGCGGTCGCGCTGCGCGGCCGAGACGAGCGGACCGATCTCGGTGGCCTTGTCGAGCGGATCGCCGACGGTCAGTGCCCGCACGGTCTCGGTGACGGCGTCGACGACCTCGTCATACCGCGAGCGAGGGGCGAGGATCCGGGTGCTCGCGTGGCAGGTCTGACCGTTGTTCACCAGCGACACCTCGAGCAGATTCTTACCGAACACGTCGAGATCGGCGCGCTCGGTGACGATTGCCGCGGACTTGCCGCCGAGTTCGAGAGTGGCCGGGCGCAGCAACCGGCCACACACTTCACCGATTGCGCGACCGGCCGCGGTGGATCCGGTGAACGCCACCTTGTCGACTCCCGGATGCGAGACCAGATAGGCGCCGGCGTCCCGGCCGGCCGGCACAACGTTGACCACGCCGTCAGGTAGACCGGCCTCGACCGCAGCCTCGGCGAACGCGAACGCGTCGAGAGCGGTCTCGGGGGCGGGCTTGAGCACCACCGTGCACCCCGCCGCCAGCGCGGGAGCGAGTTTCATCGCCGCAAGTGGTTGCGGGTAGTTCCACGGCGTGATGGCCGCGACCACACCCACCGGCTCGCGGCGCACGACGGTGCGGCCACCGAATGCGCTCGGCCGCACCTCCTCGTTGGCCGCATCGCGAATCAGAGCTGCGTAGTACGAAATCATGGCTGCGGGGCCGAAACCGTTGACACCGCCCGAAAGGGCGATCGGCATACCGTTCTCCCGGCTCACCAGCCGGGAGGTGTCCCGACCACGTGACTTGAGGGCCGCAGCGAACTTGTCGAGCAGATCGGCCCGCTCGACGTTGGTCAGCGCACGCCACTGGCCACTCAGCGCGGTGCGCGCGGCCGCGACGGCCGCGTCGATGTCGGCTTCGGACGCCAGCGCGGAGGTGCCCAGTACCTTCTCGGTGGCTGCCTCGATGACATAGACGGTGCCTCCGGACTTCGGTGCCACCCATCGGCCGCCGATGAACAGCTCGTTCCTGTCCGTGGCGTTGTCACCGCGTGTCGTGTCACGGTCGTTCATGTCGTGCCTTTCGGGAAGGGGCGGTCAGAGGGTCTCTTCGTGGCCGAACAGCACCGAACTCACCAGCGGTGCCATCGGGCCGCCGATGAACAGCGACGTCTTCGCGCCGCCCACAGGGTTGGTCGAGGTGCCGCGGATCTGTCTGATCGCCTCGACCGCCAGGTTCAGGCCGTTGATGAACGAATCGGCGAGGTTGCCACCGCTGGTGTTGACGGGCAGCTTGCCGTTCGGCGCGGTGAGGTTCTCGACGGTCATGAATGTGCCGGCAGCCTCGCCCGGTGGGCACAGACCGTGATCGATCAGCGCCGCCACGGCAGGGCCACTGAAGTTTTCGTACACCTGAACCACGTCCACGTCGTCAGGTCCGAGACCCGCTGCCGACCAGAGCCTTTCGGCGACACCGGGCTTGCCGTTGTTCGCCGGGCCGAATCCGGCGCTCATGTACTGCTCGCCGAGATCGTTGTCGATCAGTTCCGAGTACCCGCCAGGTGCACCTTGCGCGCCCGCGAGCAGATACGCCGGGTCCGGACGCAGGGTTTTGGCTCGCTCGGCCGAGACGAGCACCAACGCGACCGCGCCATCGCTTTCACGGGAGCAGTCGAACAGGTGGAACGGCTCGGCGATCAACCGTGAGTTCTCGTAGGCCTCCTCGTCGAGGGGCCGTCCGTAGCCCTGAGCGGTGGGGTTGTTCTGCGCGTGCTGATACGACGCGAGGACGAGAGAACGCATGGCCGTGCGCGGCACTCCGCCGTGCTCGAGCATCCGTTGAGTGCGCATCGCGCAGATCTGTGCGGGCGAGCCGATGCCGTGGGCGAGAAAGTGACTGCCGTAGTGGTACTTCGCGTATCCGAGCCGGCCCGTATCGGCCTGCGACATCGCGCGATACACCACGACACAGTCTGCCTGGCCGGTGGCGATCGCAGTGGCCGCATTCGTGATGGCAGCTGCGACGCTGCCGCCGCCACCGCCCCACATCATGTTCGACCAACGCAGTTCGTCGATCAGCAATGCGCCACCGATGATGGCACCGTCGTTGGCGCCACCCGCGTAGGAGACGAAACCGTCGATCTCGCGGGGGCCGATACCCGCGTCGGCACACGCTCGAAGGATGACCTCGAGAGTCATGCGCTTCTCGCTGTGCGGGGCTTCGCCGCGCTTGTAGTGCTGTTCGGCGACGCCGACGACTGCCGCCGCGCCGCGCATGATGTTGGCGCTCATCCTTTTTCTCCTTCTGCGGTCGCGGCGCGACGCCAGCGCAGCAACGGCCAGGGGGCGCCCTCGGACTGTTCGAAGACTCCGACGACCCGGTCGCCGATCTCGGGGTTCGTTTCGACGTCGTCGGCGAGTATGCCCAGCACCCGCCGGCCGTCGGCGTGTGGCAGTTCCACCAGCACCGTCACGTACGGCAGCCGGTCGGCGTATTCGCCCATGTAGGGGTACCAGCTGCGGTTCCAGCTGTAGACGGTGCCGGACGGTTCGACGGTTTCCCATCCGAGGTCGAAGCTGTGGCAGTGACCGCAGATGGCCTGCGGGCCCCAGATCCAGGTGCGGCACTCGTTGCAGCGCTGAACGCGCAGCTCATCGACGCGCAGGCCGTCCCAGTACGGTCGATCGAGTCCGTCGGGTGTGGGGCCCCACGGTTCCGCGACGGGCTCTGCTGCGGTCATGCGTGTGCCTCCGTTCCGGTGGGGAAGTTCTCGAGCGCCGCGGCGAGCCAGCGTCCGTCGTGCCGTTCCCAGATCGAGCGCAGCCCGATCGACCGGTCACCCATGTCATAGACGGTTTCGCCGACCATTCGGTCGCCCTCGGCGCGCACATCCTTGATCTCGAAGCCTTGCGCGGCCTCCCGGGGGGTGTCGACTCCGTCGAAGACCTGCGGAATGTTCTCTCGCACCATGTCGGCGAGAGCGGCCTTCATGTTTCCGGCGACAACGTGGCCGACATGCTGTTCGTACAGTGCGCGAAAGTCTTCGACAGACATCTGGAAACTCCTCGATTTCGTGACACGAGCATGCCGTGTCCGTCAGTGCATTAACCTTATGACATTAGTTAAAAGGGCGTCAAGATCACGCGAAGCGAAAGTGCCCTTCTTCCGAGATCGAAACCTGCTGACCGGCAATATCGACCTCGGTGAGGGTGACGAGATCGGCGGCATCCGTGGTGACCGCAAGAGTCCGCTCCCCCGTCGCGGTGCGGGCCGAGAGGAAACCGCGCTCCGGGGAGCCGTCGCGGCCGTACACCACAGTCCACGATTCCGCCGACGCCCTGCCCGCGTAGGACACCAGCGCTCTCGTCGTGCGCTGCGCATCGACCTCGGCCTGCACGTCCAGACGCTTGAACCCGCCGACGGGAGGTTCGGTCCGGTACACGCCCATAGCGTGCTTGGTGAGGTAACCACTGTTGGCGGTCACCAAACCGTATGATCCCGGCGATTCGCGCAGCCGTGTCGCCATCGTCGCAATAGAATGGCTGACATAGTTGTTCCACGGCCCACCGCCGAACGTCAGGCCACCGGTCACCGTCAGCGGCCGCCCGGGATCATCGAGCGCGAGCCCCAGCTCGTTCGCCGCGACCTGCACCGCCGACGGGAAGCACGAGTACACGTCGACGTACGCAATCTCGTCCAGTCCGATACCGGCGAGGTCGAGGGCCCGCTCCCCGGCGATGCGTATTGCCGGGGAGCCGTCGAGCGCCTCGCGTTCGGCGATCGCGTACGTATCGTGTGATTCGGTGCCGGACTGCGGAAACACGCAATTTTCCTGCGGGATACCCAGTCGTGTCGCGGTCTCGACCGAGCACATCAGCAGCACCGCGCTCTGGTCGACCATGTTGTTCGAATTGAGCAGCTTGGTATAGGGCGTGGAGATCATCCGGTTGTCGGGCGAGGGAGTCGAGATCTCCGCAGCGGTGTATTCGCGCTGCACCCACGCGTTCGGATTCGTCGCCGCGATCTTGCTGAACCGCGACCACAACCCGCCGACGACCTCCCGATGCTCCTCGAGTGAACGTCCCGCCGATACCCGCAGCGCCTGTTCGAACAGCGGATAGACATACGAGGGTCGATCCAGACCGATGCGGCGTTCACTCTCTGCCGCCATCGGCACGTCGGTGACCAGAATGTCAGCGGCGGGCACCGACTCGTCCTGCACCGTCCAGTCGGGACGCAGCTTCTGTGCCCGCAACTTGGTGCGGGTCCGCCACGATTCGGCGCCGCCGACGAGCACGACATCGGATCGCCCGGCAGCGATGTCCTCGGCTGCCCCGTTGACGAGCACCTGCGGCGTGCTTCCGCCGTTACCGGAGTAACCGGTGTGTCGCACGGTCGCGCCGATCCGCGCACCCACGAGCGCGCCCGGATCCCGGTAACGCCAGGACAGCAGCCCGACCACCCGGACGGAATCGACGAGTTCGAGCAGGCGCGTCGATCCCGCGTCGGCAGCGGCTGCACGCGCGGCGCGCACCATAAGATCGACGGGCTCCACGCCGCCCTGGCGTTCGCTGGTCTGGCCGGTACCGACCAGGACCGGGGTTCTCGGGTCCAGGGTCGTTCTCGGCTGCAGGGTCACGACTGCACCGCCGCGAGGATGCGCTCACGGTTCTCCGGCTTGGGCCACCCACCGAGAATGAGAGTGGTCAGACACGTGTTCTTCCATGTGGTTTCGATCTCTTCGATGATCTTGTCCGCGGGACCGATCAGCGCAACATCCTCGACCATCGCGGTGGGGACGGCCTGGGCCGCAAGGTCGGGCCGACCGCTCAGGTAGAGCTCCTGGATTTCGGCGCAGACCTCGCCCCAACCCATGCGCGCGAACACGTCGTTGTGGAAATTGGCGCCCTTGGCGCCCATGCCGCCGGCATACAACGCGACCGTCGGCTTGAGCCGGGAGGCGGCCTTTTCCACGTCGTCGTTCTCGACGAGCCAGCACACGTTCGCGATCTCGAAGTCCTCGGCGGTGCGGCGTGCTCCGTCCCGTGCGAAGCCTTCGGCCAGCGCCGTGCGGTAGAACTCGTCGCTCTTGGGCGAGAACCACAGCGGCGTCCAGCCATCAGCAATTTCGGCGGCCAACACCACGTTCTTCGGGCCTTCGGCGCCCATGTAGACCGGGATATCGCCCCGCAGGGGATGAACGATCGACTTCAGTGCCTTACCCAAGCCTGAACCGCCTTGGACGGGAAGCTGATAATGGCGCCCGGAGTAGGTCACCGGCTTCTCGCGCGCCCACACCTGCCGCATGATCTCGATGTACTCGCGGGTGCGTTCGAGGGGACGCGGGTAGGGCTGCCCGTACCAGCCCTCGACGACCTGCGGTCCGGACGCACCGATGCCGATGATCACGCGGCCACCGCTGAGATGATCGAGAGTCAGCGCGGCCATTGCCAGCGCAGTCGGAGTGCGCGCCGACATCTGGCACACCGAAGTACCGAGCTTGATCGTCGAGGTCTGCGCTCCCCACCACGCGAGCGGTGTCAGTGCGTCGGAGCCGTACGTCTCGGCGGTCCAGAAGCTGTCGACGCCGAGGGCCTCGGCCTCGGCGAGCATTCTTTCGACATTGCGGGGCGGGCCCGATCCCCAATACCCTGCGGCGATTCCCACTCTCATACTTTTACTCACTGCTTCTCTGTGTGCCGTCGAATCGGTCGGAATGTGGTCAGTGGTTCTGGAACTCGGGCGGGCGCTTTTCGAGGAACGAAACGACGGCCTCCCTGTGATCGCGCGTCAGCGAGCTGAGGATCTGGGTGCGGTTTTCGAGGTCGATTGCGGCGCGCATGCTGGGAACCTCCAGGTTCGACCACATGACTTCCTTGGTCATCCACACTCCGAACGGACTGTTCTGCGCGATGGCCTCGGCGGTGTCCAGTGCCACCTCGAGCACCGTGTCTGCGGGTTCGACGGAAGAGGCGAGACCGATGCGTTCGGCCTCGGCGGCGTCGATGGACCGGCCGGTGAGCATGATCTGCGCCGCCCGGGAGAAGCCGATCATGCGGGGCAGGAGCCAGCTCATTCCGATGTCGCAGTTCGACAGGCCGCGGCGGATGAACGCGGCGTGCAGTACCGCCGTCTCGGACATGATGCGAATGTCCGCCATGAGGGCCAGCGACATGCCGCCGCCGGCTGCCGCGCCGTTGACGGCCGCGATGATCGGCGCGCGGGTGCTGCGGAATGCGTCGACGAGGCCGGCGATGTGCTTCTGCACCCGCAGTCCGAGTTGGGCCCGGCCCTCACCCTCGGTTGCGCCCGGCGGTGTGCCGTATCCGCGAAGATCGAGACCTGCACAGAAGGCACGGCCTTCACCGGTGAGCACGATCGCGCGGGTGAGCGAATCATCGCGCACCTCGGCGAGCACCTCGTGCAACTCCTCGATGAGGTCGACGTTCATGGCATTGAGCTCGTCCGGGCGATTGAGCCGGATCAGCAGAATGCCCGGCCGCGGCCGCTCGATCAGAATCAGTTTCGCGTCGGACATAGTGCTCTCCCAGGGACGAGGTACTCGACAGACGCAGACTAATGGTTTTAGATTAAAAGCTCAAGGAACCGAGCCCGGAACACAACCGAAGGAGTCCACGATGACGAACCTCGACGGCAAGGTCGCCGTGGTGACAGGAGCCGCGAGCGGAATCGGCGCAGCCACCGCCCGCACGTTCGCCGAACGCGGAGCCCGCGTCGTCGTGGCCGACATCGACGACCCGCGGGGCCAGGCCGTCGCCGCCGGTCTCGGCGACCGTGGCGCCTACCTGCACACCGATGTACGCAACGAGGCCGACGTCGAGGCCGCGGTCGCACTGGCAGTCGATCGGTTCGGCCGGCTCGACTGCATGGTCAACAACGCCGGCCGGGTGGGCGCGTGGACCTTCCTCGAGGACACATCGCTCGACGAGTGGGAGAACGGGTTCGCGATGCTCGCTCGCAGTGCGTTCCTCGGGACCAAACATGCCGCGCGCGTGATGCGCAATCAGGGGTCGGGCAGCATCGTCAATGTGTCGAGCGTGGCAGGCGTGCGCACCGGATTCGGACCACATCCGTACAGCGCCGCGAAAGCTGCAGTGCTGCAACTGACCCGGACCGCCGCCGTGGAGCTGGCCGAATACCGGATCCGCGTCAACGCACTGATTCCCGGAGGTGTCGCCACCCGCATCGTCGGCCACGGCGCCGGCCTCGAGGACGACGCGCTCGACCGCAGCGTCGATGCCGTGCGTCGCAGCCTGACGAACTTCCAGCCCATTCCCCGCGCCGGTGAGCCGGAAGACCTCGCGCACGCCGCCGCCTACCTCGCCTCCGACGACTCCACGTTCGTCACCGGACAGTCCCTCGGGGTCGACGGTGGGTTGACGCTGGGCAAGAAGTGGCCGTCCAACTACCGGGAAGAGGCGAGGGCTGCGTCGGCGTTGCACCGATAGACAATTCTAAAGACAATAGGTTAATGTGGTCTGCGTCACTACATGATTCGGGCACTTCGCCCAGCACTCACAACGCGAGGTTTCGCATGACCGAACGTACGACCACACCTGCGGAAATCTCCGTGGATGCAGACTCCGGACCCTCCCGGGCGGACTCACGACGCGCAAGCCGCGCCGCCTTCGTCGGCACCCTGCTCGAGTACTACGACTTCAGCCTCTACGCCTCAGCCGCGTCGGTGGTCTTCGCCTCCGTGTTCTTCACCGGCTCGAGCCCCCTAGTGGGAACGCTGCAGGCGGTCGCTACCTTCGCGGTCGGATTCCTGGTCCGCCCGGTGGGCGGGGTGATCCTCGGCAGCCTCGGCGACCGCATCGGCCGAAAACGAATTCTCGTCTTCACCCTCGTCCTGATGGGTATCGCTACGCTGCTTGTCGGCCTGCTGCCGAGTTACGCCCAGATCGGGTGGCTCGCACCGGCTCTGCTGGTGTTCCTCAGAATCCTGCAGGGCATCGGCGCCAGCGGTGAGTACGGCGGCGCAGCTCTGGTCGCCGTCGAATTCTCGCCCGCGAAGAAGAAGGGACTGATGGGCTCCTTGCCCGGCATGGGTGCGGCGCTCGGCGGAGTGCTCGGCACCCTGTCTCTGCTGACGGTGTCCTCCCTGATGTCCCAGGAAAGTTTCCTCGCCTGGGGCTGGCGTATTCCATTCCTGTGCAGCGCCGTCATCCTCGCCTACGGCCTGTGGTTACGCCGCAGCCTGCCCGAAACCCCCGCATTCCGGGCGATCGAGGAAAACAACACCGTCTCGAAGACTCCGCTCTTCGACGTGATCCGCCAGCAACCGCGCGCACTTCTGACCGTGCTCGTGATGACCATCGGTCAGACCGGCATCGGCTACTTCTACATCGTGTTCATGGGCACCTTCGGCAAGAATCAGCTGGGCTTCGGCGGCACCGAGGTCCTGATCGGCCTGATCGCCGCGCAGCTCGCGAATGCCATTTTGATCCCGATGTTCGGTTCCCTGTCGGACCGGGTAGGCCGAGCACCGGTGATCATGTTCGGATTCCTGTACAGCGCCGTGTTCGCCTGGGTCGGCATCTCGCTGTTGTCGGGCGTCGGAACACCCCCGCTGCTGTACTGGGTGGTCATGGCGGCAGGCAACGGCATCGGGGTCGCCGCCATTTTCGGTCCGATGGGCGCCTACGTCATCGAGCTGTTCCACACGCAGCACGCCTACAGTGGCCTCGGTCTCGGCCGTGAGGCCGGCAACGCTCTCGGCGCGGCGTTCGTTCCGGTCATCGCGGTAGCCTTGGCATTCGACGACACCACGGTATGGCTAAGCCTCCTGATCTGTGTGGTCTCGCTGCTCGGATTCGGGGCAACCGTCCTGTCCCGTTCCCGCTCGTCGTCTGCGGTGAAGCGGGACGATGACAGAACGCCGGTCACTGCTTAGCGACAGCACCGCTCGAGATACGGGCTCCGATCCACCGGATCGGAGCCCGTTTCGCATTCCGGGAGGGAAGGGCCAGACAGCAAGAAACCGCCCACCGGACTGGCTCTGCCGGTGGGCGGTCTCAGCTGTATTCGACGGTCACACCCCGACGGGGCCACCTCGCCACACACCGATCTCCTCGCCGGAGACGTCGGCGGCGTTGTCGCTCACCAGGAACGAGATAGTGGAGGCGATCGATTCGGGCGGAATGGAGGGCCAGTGCTTGGTCAGGGCTTCGACCCCCGCCTCGCCCCCCGACGCCACGATGTCGGTAGCGACGAAGCCCGGCATCACACAGTTGACCGTGATCCCGCGACGGGCAACCTCGAGCGCCATCGACTTGGCCATTCCCACCAGCCCGGCCTTGGCCGCGGAGTAGGCGCTCATCCCGGGGGACGGGCGCCTCCCTCCAGACGGGCTGTTGACGAAGATGACTCGGCCCCAACCGGCTTCGTACATCGCGGGTAGCGCGAAGTGGGTGCAGTAGAACGCACCATTGAGGTTGACTGCGATCACTTCGTCAAAATCTTCCGGGCTCTGCTTCCGGGCCGCACCGGCCTTGTTCATGCCCGCGTTGTTGACCACCACGGTGGGGGCGCCCAATTGGACGGTGGTGTCGGCGATGAGCCGCTCGGCCTCGGCGGCCTGTGAAATGTCGGCTCGAATCGCCACAGCACGTCCACCGTCGGCGACTATCTTTGCGACCACTTCCTCGGCATCGCGCGCACTCCGCGAGTAATTCACCGCAACAGCGAATCCGTCGGCGGCAAGTCGGCTCGAGATGGCCGCGCCGATTCCGCGGCCACCACCGGTGACCAGAGCGACCTTGGGGAAGTCCACGGCTCGATCACCGAACCTTGTCGTAGTTGTCGGGCACATCCGCGAAGGCGTCGCGCAGCTGGCGCTTGGCGATCTTCCCGCTGGGCATCCGGGGCAGGGGTTCGTCCATGAAGACGATGTACCGGGGCACCTTGTAGTCGGCGAGCCGCTCGTTGCAGAATCCGACAACTTCGGATTCCTTCATCTCGGTGGTGGTTCGGACCAGCGCGGCCGGGGTCTCCCCGAATTTGGCGTCGGGAACGCTGATCACCGCGACCTCCTCGACCCCGGGGATCTGATTGATGACGGCTTCGATCTCGGCGGGTGAAATGTTCAGGCCACCGGAGATGATCATGTCCTTGAGGCGATCGACGAACGTGAGGTAACCGTTCTCGTCGAGCTTGCCGAGGTCACCGGTCTGGAGCCAGCCATCGATCAGAGCCGAACGGGTCGCGTCCTCGTTGCGCCAGTATCCCGGCATCATGCCCGGGCCGCGCAACAGAATCTGCCCGGTTTCGTTGGGGGGGAGGTCATTTCCCTGGGCATCGACAACGCGAATCTTGGTGAAGATGCCACCCCAGCCGCACTTGTCGGGATGCTCGGCTGCCTCTTCGCGCGGCATCGCGGTCGCGGATCCGCCGATCTCGGTCTGACCGTAGATCTGTCGCAGGGACACTCCCTGGGCTTGCCATTTGTGTAGCAGGTCGACGGGTACGCGTGCGCCACCGACGTGCGCGGTGACCATGTGGCTCAGATCCGCGCCGGTGAACCCGGGCGCTTTCGCGATTTGCTCGAAGAGGATCGGCGGGCCCGTCAGGGTGTTGGCCTTGTCCTCGGCCAGGATGCGCAGCGCCTTCGCTGAGTCGAATCCCGGCTGCAGGAACAGGGTTCCGCCGTGCAGGACGACGCGCGAGATACCCCAGATGATGCCGGCAGCGGTGAACAGGGGCAGCACCAGCACCGGGCGCAGGTTGTTCGGCTGAATCGGTTCCATCAAGTGCCACTCGTGCATTTCGCCGGCGACGGTGGCGTGGGTGAAGATCACGCCTTTCGGCTTGCCGGTGGTGCCGCTGGTGAACACGATGGCGGTGGGAGTGTCGAGATCGAAGACGGGGGTCCGGTATTTCGCATGATCGCTGCCGCGCAGCGGACGCACATCCTTCTCGAACACTGCGATCGAGAAGGTGTTGCGTGCCTGCTGCACTTCTTCGAGGCGCGGTCGCAGCGCCTCCTCGCAGTAGACGACGGCGGGTTCACAGTCTTCGACGAGGGTGGTGAGCTCGCCGGCGAGCATGCGCTGGTTGAAACCGACCGCGATGGCGCCTACCTTCATGGCACCGAGTGAGGCCACGGCCCACTCGAGGCTATTGGCACCGAGGAAGCTCACCCGATCACCGGGGAGGACACCGCGCGATGCGAGATCGTGGGCAACGCCGTCGGCCCATGCGGCCAGCTCTGCGTACGTGACGGCGTCGCCGTCGAAGTCGATCGCGGTCAGATCCGGCTTCGACCGGGCCCAGTAGGTCAAAGCGTCTACAACAGTGCCGCTCATGTAAGCCTCCAAGAGTTGTCATCGATCGCGGGGGTGCTCGGCGGCGAGCACGGCGGACCGTGCTCTGTCTTCGGCCTCCCGGAGAGCCGTACGTCACATCCGCGTGTTAAATCTAAAGGTCGTTGTTTATTGTGGCAAGTACTAGCTGTTCTCTGCCCCACGGGCGACCGCGAGCATCGCACCGACCTCCACCAGCTTCTGCCGGGCCCGGCCCCGGCGTCGCCCCTCGACACGTTCGTACCGGTCGATCCGCTTCCAGCCGTCGAAACCGAACGACTCCGGACACCGCGAGTGCACGACCTCCGCCAACTCCTCGCCTGGCCGGCTCGGCTGAGGAAGAAGCGCACGTCGATGGTCGGCCACGATCGCGTCGACGGTCTCGGCGGCGCAGTATCGATTGGTGCCGATCACCCCGGTCGGACCCCGCTTGATCCACCCGGCGACATACACCCCCGGCACCGGACGCTCGTCCACCGGATCTACCACGCGGCCTGCAACGTTGGGGACCGTGCCGCGTTGGGAGTCGAACGGCAACCCCGGCACGGGAGCACCGCGGTATCCGACCGAACGCAGGACCAACGAGGCCTCGAGATCCTCTTCGCTTCCGTCCATCCGGGTGGACGCGATCCGTAGACCTTCGACGTGACTGTCACCGAGGATCTCGACCGGCGTCCCGTGGAACCTCAGGGTGATCTTCCGCCGACCCGGTCGAGGAGAGCGGCGTGCGTAGTCGGCCAGCGTCCGCAACTTGATCGGGGCATCGTCGGAAGCGTCGTATCCACCGTGAACGCTCACCTCGACCTCCTGCAACGCTCCCAGCGCGATGAGCTCGGGCGTCGTGAACGCTGCGTGCTCCGGCCCTCGTCGTCCGAGGACCACGATTTCTTCGATAGTGCTGTGCCGAAGTGCGTCCAGCGCATGTTCGGTGACATCACCGGGGACGAGCCGGTCGGGATCACACGCCAGAATCCGTGCCACGTCCAACGCCACATTGCCGTTGCCGATCACCACGGCACGACGCCCCGAGAGTTCGAAGGTGCGACCTGCGGAGTCCGGATGCCCGTTGTACCAGGCGACGAATTCGCGTGCAGCAAAACTCCCCGGCAGATCTTCGCCCGGGATGCCGAGCTTGCGGTCGTCGGACGCACCGCTCGCGTAGATCACCGCATGGTGATGATCGAGCAGCTCGTCGACACTGATATCCCGACCGATCTCCACACCGAGGAAGGCACGGAAACCGTTGCGGCCGGCAGTACGGGAGAAGACCCGCTCGACGGCCTTCGTGGTCTGGTGATCCGGAGCCACCCCGAACCGGACGAGTCCACCGGCCACCGGGAGCCGCTCGAACATGGAGACGTCGACGTCGACGTCGCGCCGAGTCAACAACTCTTCGGCTGCATAGAAGGCGGAGGGACCGGAACCGACAATCGCCACCCTCAGCGGACCGGGCCGGGGTGCCGCGACGACAGGTTCGGTCGGCACCTCGCTCGGGCCGGACACGGTCGGATTGCCCAGGAAGTACGCGGCATTGAGGTCCTTGTAAATCTCGGCTTCCGGAGTGAGGTCGCTGTCGGGAACGATCGCGTCGACCGGACACACGTCGGCGCAGGCCCCACAGTCGATGCAGGCGGCCGGATCGATGTACAGCATTTCGGTGCGCTGGTACTGCGCTTCGTCGGGAGTCGGGTGAATGCAGTTCACCGGACACACCGCGACGCACGTCGCGTCGTTGCAGCAGGCTTGGGTAACTACGTATGTCATGGGCACTCCGGCTGATCGTATGGTTCCAAACTTTGCTCCGGTGGGAGGAAGCGGTCGCCGTAACGGCCTGCGAGCTCGCGGGCACGAGCGGTGAACCCGTTCTCGCCACCCGGATAGGACCGCCTGAACGACAGAACCCCACCTGTGTGCGCGGGGAACCCGATGCCGAGAACGGATCCCGTGTCGGCGTCGGTCTCGGATCCGACGACACCCTCGCCGAGACAGCGCAGCGCTTCCAGGACCTCGACGAACAACAACCGGTCGCGCATATCGCTGCACGGAATATGCCGTGCATGACCGAACACCTCCCGTAGGACCGGCCACAATCCCAAGCGCTTACCATCCGAGTCGTACTCGTAGAAGCCCTGTCTGTCCGACCTGCCCCCGCGACCACATTCGTCGATCATCCGGTCGCGGACGCTGTCTGCTTCGCTCCCCCGCCACGTCCCGCCGGCCGCCTCGACAGCGAGACGGTTCTCGCGCTGCACCGCGCGGTTGAGCGTCAACGTGATCTCGTCGAGCAAGTGGAGCGGCGGCACCGGATATCCGGCGGCGGTCGCTGCGCGCTCGACAAGGCCCGGATCGATTCCCTCTCCGACCGCGACCAATGCCTCGTCGAGATAGCGCTCCATCACACGGCTGGTGAAAAATCCCCGACTATCGCCCACCACGATCGGTACCTTCCCGAGCATCCGCGCGTACGTCAGTGATGCCGCGACGGTGGCCTGCGAGGTACGCGGTCCGACAATCGTCTCCACCAACGACATCCGGTCGACAGGCGAGAAGAAGTGCATCCCGAGGAAGTACTGCGGGCGTTGTAGCTTCGAGGAGAGAATGGCGATCGGCAGGGTCGACGTCGTCGACGCAAGCACCGTAGGAGCCTCGGTGACTGCCTCAACCATCTGCAGCACCTGTTGTTTGACGGCGACATTCTCGGCGACCGCCTCGATTACCAGCGCGGACGCCGACAGATCTCTGATGCACTCGGTTGCCGTGATGCGCCCGAGCAAGGCCTGCGACATCCGTCTGTTCGAGGTCCCCGCATTTCGCGCATGAGCTTCCCGCCGGTCGGCGTACGACTTGCCTCGGCGCGCATTCTCCAGAGTGCGCGCCCACAGCACGACGTCGGCTCCTGCCCGCGCGCAGGTGTAGGCGATGGCCGCGCCCATCATCCCGGCGCCGACGACGCCGATCGTGGTGCCCGCCAGGCTCTCGGACTCCTCACTCGACACCGCAGACCCGATCCGTGCTCGTACGGTCCTGACCGACGTGTCAGTGTGCATCGGCAGGACCTCCCGTTCGATAGCAACCGGCAGCCCGATCGTCGCCGGCATCACGTCGCCGAGTGAATCCGATCACATCGACCACAGTGGGCAATAATCTAATCTCAGTAGATTCTTGACGCAAGACCCGATTCAGCGTTCAGCGGAGGACTCATCCGCCCGCCGCGATATCCGATACCTGCCGCAGCCACGACGCCGGGGTTTACAGGTAAAACTACGTCAGTTAGATTTAGAGGCGTTGATCCGCAGCGCACACGTTCGCAAGCCGGTGACCACACGGTAGCCGGGCGCGCCCACGAGACTGGAGGAGATGCAATGACCGAGGTCGGAGCACCCCGCGAGCAACGCATTCGCCGGGCCCTGGATCACCTGCGCAACGACACGACGGACGAATTCGTCCACATCACCTGGTTTCAGCCAGAGGAATTCACCGATCCGGCCATAGCCAAGCGAGAGCGTGACCTCATCTTCGGGCGGGTTCCCTCGATCGTCGCGCATGGTTCCGAGATCCCCCGCTCCGGCGCCTTCTTCACCCTGCAGATGCCGCGGAACAACATCATTGTCGTCCGCCAGCGCGACGGTGGCGTCAAGACGTTCGTCAACCTGTGCCGGCATCGGGGCGCCCTCCTCGAGAAGGAGGAGAAGGGCCGCTGCCGGCTCTTCTCCTGTCCGTACCACCGGTGGTCGTACGACACGGACGGCACCCTGCGGACGATCACCCGTGACAACACCTTCGGGGAAACCGACACCACGAGCATGGGCCTCGTCGAATTGCCGACCGAGGAGCGCCACGGTTTCATCTGGGTCGTCGACGAGGCGAACGCCGAGATCGACGTGGCCGCCTGGCTCGGGAACGAGATGGATGCAATTCTGTCCGGGTACGACCTCGATTCCAAGATCGCCGTCCAGTCCGAGGGATTCGACGAGCCGGTCAACTGGAAGATCATGCAGGACGCCTTCCTCGACGGTTACCACATCCAGTACGCCCACCCCAACACTGCCGCCAAGCACATCCACACCAACGTGATGGCGTTCGAGGACTTCGGCAGGCACTGCCGCTTCATCGCCCCGCGCAAGTCGATCGATCGGTGGATCGAGGAAGACCCCGGCGACCGAAGCCTGGCCAAGGACATCACGGAAACCCATTTCCTGCTTCCCAACAGCACCCTGCTGCGGCAGCCGGATCACTTCCAGCTCCTCACCTTCCGGCCGCACCCCACCGATCCGCAGCGCTGCCGCATGGAGATGCGTCTGATCGTGCCTCCGGTGGCGGACACCGAGATGACCGAGGAGAAGTGGACTCGCCTGTGGAACAAGAACTGGGAGATTCTGCTCGCAGTTCTTCACGCCGAGGACTTCCCGCTCCTGCGGGACTCCCAGCACGGTATGACGAGCGCCAACGCCGGACGGATGGTGCTGGGCCAGAACGAGGTTGCGAACCAGGTGTTCCGGCGTGAGACCCAGAAACTGCTGGCAACGAACTGACAAACACACGATGTGCAGGTCGCCTGACGGGCGCCCAGCATCAGGAGGAAAACATGCAGAGCGATCTCTTCGACCGGGACCACGAGTTGTTCCGCGAATCCGTCCGTGGATTCGTCGACAAGCACGTGGTTCCCCAACTCGAAAAATGGGATGCGGATCGCCTGATCGATCGTGAGACCTGGCTGGCAGCGGGTCGCCAGGGCCTGCTCGGACTACCCGTCCCCGAGGCGTACGGCGGGCCCGGTGAACTCGACTACCGCTTCCGGTTCGTAATCCAGCAGGAGATCGCCCGCGTCGGCGCGTCGGCCCTGCAGTCCGGGTTCTCCACGAACGACGACATCGTCCTGAACTACTTGCTCCGTCACGCAAACGATGAACAGCGCCGACGGTGGTTGCCGGGATTCGTCACCGGTGAGACCATCGGTGCGATCGCGATGAGTGAGCCTGCCGCGGGCAGCGACCTGCGTGCCATCCAGACCACTGCCGTCGCCGACGGCGACACCTGGGTGATCAACGGGTCCAAGACATTCATCACCAGCGGCATCCTCGCCGACATCGTGATCGTCTTCGCGAAGACAGATCCCTCTGCCGGCTCCCGCGGCTTCAGCCTCTTCGTCGTCGAGGACGGAACGCCGGGATTCAGCCGAGGCCGCAAACTGGACAAGCTCGGTCTGCACGCGCAGGACACGGCCGAGTTGTTCTTCGAGGACGTACGTATCCCGAAGGAGAATCTGCTCGGTGAGCTGGGCTCCGGCTTCGCGTATTTGATGCAGAGCCTTCCCCTCGAACGGCTCGGTATCGGCATCGCCGCGCAGGTATCGGCCGAGGCGGTTCTCGGCTGGACGCTCGACTACGTCAAGGAACGCACCGCCTTCGGCAAGCGTATCGGCGATTTCCAGGGCATGGGCTTCACGCTCGCCGAACTTCAGACGGCCGTCGAGGTGTCGCGTGCGTACATCGACCGGTGCGTGCGTGAGCACAATGCGGGCACCCTCACCGCCGTGGACGCGGCGAAGGCCAAGCTCTGGGCAACCGAGCTGCAAGGCCGCGTGATCGATGCCGGAGTGCAGTTCCACGGCGGCTACGGCTACATGATGGAGTACCCCGTCGCGAAGGCGTACATCGACGCCCGGATCCAACGGATCTACGGCGGTACCAACGAAATCATGAAGGAAATCATCCATCGCGATCTGATGAAGGCCTGATCGAATCCGGGCAGACGAAAAGGGTGCGGCCGAGGATTCTCGGCCGCACCCTTTTCACCGTTCTCGCCCTTGACACCTGCCAAGAACCTAGACTCCTTAGATAATCAGCCGCTTGGCCCGCAGTCGCGGAAGAGGAGTGGGACGAGATGGGTGTACTCGCGCGCGGGGTGGCAGTGTGCGCTCTCCTGGCTGTCCTCACGACTCCGGCCATGGCTCGAGCTGCACCGGGACACACTCCTGAGGGTCCGCCACAGACGAGTTGGCCGGCCGCATGGGCCTATTCCATCCAGTACCCCGATGCGGTTCCACCGGGAATGAACGATTTTTCGTGCAGGCCGAGCGCTGCGCATCCTCGCCCCGTCCTCCTCGTCAACGGGACCTTCGAGAACATGTATGCCAACTGGGCGATGTACTCACCACGGCTGAAGGCGGACGGCTATTGCGTCTTCGGCCTGAACTACGGTGGCCCAGACACCGGACCGTTCCATCAGACCGGGGACATGCGTGTGTCTGCGCAACAGGTCGGTGACTACGTCGAGGAAGTTCTCGCCGCCACTGGCGCAGAGAGGGTCGACATCGTCGGGCACTCCCAGGGCGGCCTCGTGCCGTTGTACTACATCAACCGGCTCGATGGGGAGTCGAAGGTCGGCACGATGGTCGGTGTCGCCGCCGCCACCAACGGCATCAGCGCGTACGGGATGCTGAATCTCCTCGCCGAGCACCCCGAGCCCAAAGATTTCGTCGGACGCGCAATTCCCGCGGTCGACGACGGCACCGCAGGTTCGGCGTTCGTCGCGGAAACCGGCGTCGACGGAATGACCCGGCCGGAAGTCGAGTACGCCACTGTCAGTTCCCAGACCGATCTTGTCGTGCAACTGAGCGAGTCTCAGCTACCACCCGGACCGAACGTCTCCAACATCGTGGTGCAAGATTTCTGCGCCGAAAATCTGACCAATCACGGGACCATGGTCTACGACGACATCACCCTGCGTATCGTCCGGAACCTCCTGGATCCGGCGACGGCCGTCGCACCCAGTTGTCATGCCGTTGCGCCATTGCCCTGAACGTCGGTTCTTCCCTGAGGCGATCCCATGGTTCGGATCACCTCCACGTTGATGCCGGTGAGCTGCGACTGGTTGCTGAGCGGGTCGTAGCCGTCCGTGCCGGTGGGCGCGAGCCGGTTGACGTTCACACCGGGGTTGCGCCTCGCCACGTCCAGTCCTCGGGCCGTGCCCTGCCCCCAGCCGTGCGTCATCGCCACGACGCCCGGCCGGAGGGTGTCGTCGCAGACCAGTATCGCCTCGACCTCGCCGTGACGGTTGCGCACGGTGACGTCGTCGCCCTCTACGAGGCCCCGGCACCGTGCGTCGTCCGGGTTCATCCACAGCGGATTGCTCTGGTGGACCCCCTGTTTGAACACCGGAAGGTTGTGCAGCCAGCTGTTGACCATGTAGTGGGTGCGCCGGGTGATCAGCTTGAGTTGGTCGGCGGGTTCCGCGGCCAGTTCCTCGAAGATGCGTTCGGCGGTCTCGTACGAGCGCTGGAACAGCGCCGGGCAGCAGTCGATGAGGCCGTCGTCGTGCTGGACCGCGATGCTGAACACGTGCGAGGGATCGGCCTCCGGCAGCACCGCGGTCTGGCAGGGCATCGTCGCGAGAAGGTCGATGCTCAGACCCGAATCCCGCATCATCGCGTCGACCGCGGCGAACGGATTCGGGTCCGGGTCGTCCAGCAGGGTCGGAACACCCAACTCTTGTTGGATGCGGGACAGAATCCACCAGTCGTCGCGGCGCTCCCCCTTCGCCGGCACGACGGCGGGCGTGTACTGCACGTAGGGCTCCATCGCGACGCCCATCGTGTTGAGGAAGTTGACATCCTCTCGTTCCAGCCAGTCCGTCGCGGGCAGAACATAGTCCGCCATCTCGCCGGTGACCGTGCGGTACAGATCGACGGTCACGATCAGGTCCAGCTGCTCGAACGCCCGGCGCAGGCGGCCGTCCCCGCCGACCGACAGCAGCGGGTTGCCCGACACCACGATCAGTGCGCGGATCGGGTCGTCGGGGTTCTCGATGAACTCCGGGAGGAGCGCGGCGGGCAGGTCACCGCTGACAGTGCGCATCTCACCGAAGGGGCCGTCGTAAAACGGGTCCTCCCGCTTGCGCTTCGAGCCCTGCACGACATCGGCGACACCGCGGGAGTAGATGTTGCCGCCGCGCCTGCCGAGGTTGCCGGAGAACAGGCTCACCATGGTGAGCATCCAGTAGGCCAAGGCGCCCTGCCGGCCCTGGTTCACGCCGGTCGCCATGTAGATGCTCGCGCTCGGCGCCGCGCAGAAGTCGTCGGCGACCTGCCGGATCGTGTCGGCGTCGATGCCGGTGACCGCGGCGATCCGGTCGACGGGATACTGCCGGACGAAGTCGAGCAGTTCGTCGACGCGTCGCGCGTGACGTTCCACCTCGTCCCGGTCGTACCCGATCCGGAAGACGATCTCGTGCAGCACCCCGGCGAGGAAGTAGAAGTCGGTGTCCGGCTTGATCAGCAGCACCTCACCGGTCTCCGGCGACGACGACTCGATGCGGCGCGGATTGACGAACAGCACGGTCCCGCCGCGCTTCTTCACGGCGCGGATCTTGGCCATCGGATCCGAGATGTGAATCAGCGTCATGTGCGAGACCTGGGGGTTGCTGCCGAGGCACAGGAAGTAGTCCGTGTGCAGCAGGTCCGGTATCGGATGCGCCATCGACGCGCCGTAGATCGCCTCACTCGCCGCATATTTGGCCGACGTGTCCTGCGTGCCCGCACTGAAGCGCATTCGGGTGTCGAAGCCGCGGGCGAGCGTGGCGGCGTTCGCGTAATAGGCGCCGTTGAACGCCGACGGGTTGCCCTGATAGACGGCGAGGGCGTTGCGGCCGTACTTCTGCCGTATTTCCTGGAGCCTGCCGGCGATCTCGCGCGCCGCGACATCCCACTCGACGGGCTCGAAGACGCCGCGTTCTTCGCTCCGCGGATTGGTCCTCTTCAGCGGGCGGTCGAGCCGGTCCGGATCGGAGTGGACCTGCAGGTAGTGCACGCCCTTGTGGCAGGAGAACCCCTGGTGCACAGGATGATCCCGGTCCGGCTGCAGCCGGACCACCTCGCCGTCCCGGACGTCGGCGAGCAGGCCGCATCCCGGCTCGCAGATGCGGCAGAACGTGTGCACCTGGGTCGTGTCCTTCGGGGTCATCGGACGGCCGCATCCGCGACGACAGCCGCCTGCCCGGCGTCGACGATCTTGATGCGGGGCCGGCCTGCCTCGCGGCCGCGCTCGCGCTCGAAGCGGTCGATCGCGCGCCAGTCCGCACCACCGAGCGCGTCGGGTCGGCGTTCGCGCACCAGCGCCGCCAGGTCTGCGGAGGCCGCGGTCGGTGCGGGGAGCAGTCCCGCGCGGTGATCGGCGAGGAGGGCCTCGACGGTCTCCGCCGCGCAGTAGCGATTGGTGCCGATCACCCCGGTCGCGCCGCGCTTGATCCAGCCCGCCACGTAGTGGCCGGCGACGGCCTGCCCCGTGTCCGGGAGGGTGACCCGGCCCGACACGTTGGCGACGGTTCCGGCGGCCTCGTCGAACGGGAGGCCGGCGATCGGCAGTCCGCGGTACCCGACCGCCCGCAGGACCAGACCACACTCGATCCGGTCCACGGTGCCTGCGTCGGTGCCGGTCACGATCAGTTCCGCGGTACGCCCGTCACCCGTCACCTCCTGCGGGGTGGTGCCGAAGCGGAGCACGATGCGCTTGTTCCCCGGAGTCGGCTCCCGCCGGGAGTAGTCGGCCAGGATCTGCAGCTTGGTCGGCGCATCTAGACCTGCCGTAACCGGGCCGTCGACGAGGACGTCGATCCCCGGCAGAGAGCCGAGCGCGAGCAGTTCCGGAGTGGTGCAGGCCGCGTACTCGGGTCCCCGTCGGCCGAGCACCACCACCTCCTCGATCCGGCTGTCGGTCAGTGCGATCAGGGCGTGATCGGCGATATCGGTGCGGCGCAGGGTCTCCACGTCGGAGACGAGGATGCGGGCGACGTCGAGCGCGACGTTGCCGTTGCCGACCACGACGGCGCGGGATGCGGTCAGGTCGAAGGCGCGATCGGCGTGATCGGGATGACCGTTGTACCAGGCGACGAACTCCCTGGCGGCGTGGCTGCCCGGTAGGTCCTCGCCGGGGATGCCGAGGCGCCGGTCGCCCGCCGCGCCGGACGCGTGGATCACCGCATGGTGATGGGCGAGCACTTCGTCGATAGTCACGTCCCGCCCGACCTCGACGCCGAGGTGGAACGTGAAGCCGTCACGCCGCGCGGTGCGGTCGAAGACCCGGTCCACCGTCTTCGTGTGCCAGTGGTCGGGCGCGACGCCGAACCGCACGAGTCCGCCGGCCACGGGCAGTCGTTCGAACATGGTGACCTCGGCGGCGATGTCGCGACGGCCCAGCAGCTCCTCGGCGGCGTAGAACGCGGACGGTCCGGATCCGACGATCGCCACTCGCAGCGCCGGGGGGTCCGCGACGCCGGCGGTCGCGAGGGCGAGCGGAAGCGGCTGCACGTGCGCGCCCGGCGCAATGCTGCGTGGATTGCGCTGGAAATACTCGGCGTTGATCTCCCGGTACCGGTCGATGTCGGGGGCAGGCGCGTCGCCGGGGACGATCGCGTCCACGGGGCACACGTCGGAGCAGGCGCCGCAGTCGATGCAGGCCCCCGGGTCGATGTACAGCATCTCGGTGCGCTGGTAGTCCCGCTCCGCGGGAGTCGGGTGGATGCAGTCGACCGGGCATACCGCGACACAGGTCGCGTCGTTGCAGCAGTTCTGGGTGACCACGTACGCCATCAGGGATGCTCCTCGCTCGTGCGCGTCACCGTGACCGGGACGCCGTTGAAGATCGGGGACGCCGTCAGCGCCTCGAGGTCGGTGGTGTCGTCCACCAGGGCGTTGTAGTTGCTGCCGGGCACCGATACCGACCGGGACGTCCGCAGGCCCGGTCCGTCGTGGCCCCACCCGTGCGGCATGCTCACCACACCGGGACGCAGCGTGTCGTCGATCCGCAGTTCGGCCGTCACGGTGGTGACCTTGGACGTGACCGCCACCCGGTCGCCGTTCACCAGACCCCGCTCGGCCGCGTCGGGTGGGCTGACCAGCAGGGCGCACTGGCCGGCGTCCGGCTGGGGCAGGGCATTGTGCAGCCACGAGTTCATGCCGCGCCGCTGACGCCGGTTGATCAGCAGCAGATCCGGGGCCGGCCTCGCCATGCTCGCGCGTAGCCGGGGCAGGTCCGCGGCGATCATCTCCGGCACCAGATCGATCCGCCCGTCCGGGGTGCGCAGCACCTCCGGGACACGGGGTGCCAGCGGCCCGTAGTCGATGCCGTCCTGGTTGTCCTCCAGCAGTGCGAGAGTCAGCCCGTCCGGGTCGAGCCCGAACCGGTCGCCGTAGGGTCCGCTGCGCAGACGCAGGTCCAGCAGTCGCTGGGGGCCGCGGCGGTCGGTCACGGCGGCCAGCGCCTGTCCTTCTTCGCAACCGGCGAGTTTCGCGGCGCGCCGGGCCGCGACGGCCGCCATCTCGTCGTCGATCTCGTCGACCGGACGGTGCGGGGTTCCCTTGGCGATCGCGGCCAGCCGCAGCAGGATCTGCCATTCCGCCCGCTCACCGTCGGCGAGGTCGAGCAGGGGCGGGGTGTACCGCGCGACGTTCCGGATCTGGAAGTGCGCCAGCGTCACGTCGTGGTGCCCGCGGGTCGTCACCGGTGGCGGCGGCAGGATCACGTCGGCGTGCCGGGTGGTCTCGTTGAGGTAGCAGTCCACCGACACCATGAAGTCGAGGGCGCGGAGCGCCTCCTCGATCGCGCCGCTGTTGGGCAGGGAGCGGGCCGGGTTCCCGGCGAGGGTGATCAGTGCCCGGGTGCGGCCCGGTCCGGGCGTGAGGATCTCCTCCGCGAAACACACCGCGGGCAACTCCCCCATCGCCTCCGGCAGTCCCCGCACCCGCGAGCGCCACCGGTCGAACATCAGCCTCGGCGGTCTGGTCACCGGCCAGGTGTTCTGCCCGCCCGCGGGCGGCAGCGCGAACATCGCACCGCCGGGCCGGTCCAGGTTGCCGGTGACGATGGTGAGTACCTCGACGAGCCAGTTC
The DNA here is from genome assembly GCA_006543605.1 of Rhodococcus sp. WS4. GTDB lineage: Bacteria > Actinomycetota > Actinomycetes > Mycobacteriales > Mycobacteriaceae > Rhodococcus_F. Next base: position 12,203 of record RRBB01000038.1, on the reverse strand, counting down.
GCGAGGGTGCCGAACTCCTGCATACACGTCCCGATCCGCGAATGCGCGACCGCCGCAGGAGCGCCCGCGAACCCGCGGGCCACCGCGCGGATCACGTCGGCGTCGATCCCGCACGCCGCGGCGACGGCGTCGGGGTCGAATTCCGCCGCGATCGCGAGGGCGGCATCCAGGCCGTCGACCACGTCCGGAACCTGCTCGGGTCTGGACAGACCCTCGGTCGCTATGACGGACAGCACCCCGAGCAGGAACAGGGCGTCGGTCCCGGGCCGGATCGGCACGTGCAGATCCGCGACCTCGGCGGTGCGGGTGCGCACCGGATCGACCACGACGAGGGTGCCGCCCCGCTCGCGCATCGCCTGCAGGCGGTGGTGCATACCGGGCGCGGTGACGGTGCTGCCGTTGGAGACCATCGGGTTCGAGCCGAGGATCAGCAGGTAGTCGGTGCGGTCGAGGTCGGGCAGGCTCATGCCCAGCCCGGTGCCGTACAGCAGCATGTGCGCGAGGTTCTTCGGCCAGGTGTCGACGCTGGCCGGCGAGTAGATGTTCCGGGTGCCGACCGCGCCTATCAACTCGCCGAGGTAGAACGTCGAATCCAGGTGGTGGGCAGCCGGATTGCCGTGGTAGATCGCGCAGCTACCCGGGTCACCGGTCACGAACTCCGGCAGCCGCCGCTCGATCTCGCCGAACGCTTCGTCCCAGGTGGCCTCGCGGAATCCGCCGCCCGCTGTGCGCAGCAGCGGTGTCCGGATCCGGTCGGGGTCGTTCTCGATGCGGCCGAGGCCGAGGCCTTTCGCGCAGCTGTGCCCGGCACTCAGTACGTCGTCGGGATTCGGGGCGACCCGCACGATGTCGCGGCCGTCGAGTTCGACGAGCAGCCCGCAGGTCGACTCGCACAGCGGGCAGATTCGGTGCCCGACGATCGGTTCTGCGGTAATCATCACGCGTCCTGTTCGATTGCGGTGGGCTCGACCGCGACGGGTACCGCGGTCATGGTGGGCATCGCGTTGATCGTCTGGACACCGTCACCGGTTCCGGTCAGCGCGTTCACGTTCACTCCGACGTCGTCGCGCGGGTCGAGGCTGCCGAAACAGTGCGTCATCGACACGGTGCCCCGGGCCAGGGTGGCGTCCGCCCGCGCGGTCACGCGCAGGCGTCCCGACGCCGAACGCACGGTCACCGCCTGTCCGTCGGCGATACCCAGTGAGGTGAGGTCGTCCGGGTGCAGGCTCGCGGGGTTCGCGCCACCGGGAACGAGCCCGGGCACGCGGGTGCCGGTGGAGTTGACGGCCTCGCGGATCCGCCGCACCGTCAACAGGAGCGGGAACTGTGTTGCGACAGCCTTGTCCGTCAGTGCTGCGCGCAGTTCGGCGCGCACGTCGTCGGGCATCAGCGCCAGGCGGTGCCCGGCAGCCTCCTCGGCCGCCGGACCCACGACGGCGCCGCTGCGCCCGGCGAGATGTCCGTGTGGGGCCGCGACCAGGTCGGCGAACGGAACGCGTCCCCGCTCGGTCATCATTGCAAGCAACTGTTCGGAGGTCGGTGGCGCGGCGGGGTCGAGGATGCGGCCGGCGAACTTGACCGGCTGTCCGGAGGCGGCGGCGAGGTCGAGGAAGAACCGCCAGTCGTCGACGACGCCGGGCGGCGCGGTCACGACCGCGGGGGTGTACTGCGCGAACGGGAGTGGGAAGAACGGCTCCATGATCGCGGTGTGGTCGGCGCGCTCGTACATCGTGGTCGGGGCGATCACGTAGTCGGCGAGCCGTGCGGTGTCCGACATGCGCGGGTCGACGCACACCAGCAGGTCCAGTGATCGCAGCGCGCGCAAAGCCTTCCCTCGGTCCGGTAGCGCCGCCGCCGGATTGCCGCCGGAGACGATCAGCGCCCGCACCCGGTCGGGGCCGGGTTCGAGGATCTCGTCGGCGAGGATGCCGGACGGCAGTTCGCCGCGGATCGCCCGCACCCCACCGATGCGGCTGAGGTACCCACGCTCGTAGGCCCGGGTGGGCGGTTCGACCTCCGCGCGCGCCGGCTGGTGCCGGGTCAGGACGGCGCGGTCGTCGGCCCGCTCCCCTTCGCGCAGGTACCGGCCGCACACCACGTTCAGGGCCGCGACCAGGTGCTCCGCGAGGTTCGAGTGCGGGCCCATGCACAGCCCGGTGCCGCTGGTCGCCATCCCCCGGCTCCCGCCCGCGAACACCCGTGCCGCGTCGCGGATCCGGTCGGCGGGAACACCGCAGATCCGCTGCACGACCGCGGGAGTCACGTCGGCGAGGGCGTCGGCGAGCGCGGCCAGGTCGGCGGTGTACCGGCGACAGAAGTCGGCGGCGTGAAGGTGTTCGGTGAGGACGACGTGGAGGAGGCCGGCGAACAGCACCGCGTCCGTTCCCGGCCGGGGCGCCAGGTGGATGTCGGCGAGAGCCGCGGTCTCGGTGCGTCGCGGGTCGACGACGATCAGCCGCAGACCCCGTTCCCGCGCCGCCCGCAGGGTGACGGACGGGTTCTGCACCACCGCGCCGTCCCCGTCGCCGCCGTTGCCGGAGACCACGGGGTTGGTGCCCGCCAGCAACCACACGTCTGCGTCCTCGAAGCGTTGCCGTCCGCCGAGGTACGCTCCCATCCGTTCGGCGACAACCCATTTCGCGGACTGGTCGATGGTCATCGTGGAGAACAGCTTGTGCGAGCCGGTGCCCCGGAACCAGGCCCGGGCCATCGGTGGGGTGAGTGCGGCGAAGTTCTGCTGCGTCCCCATGAACAGCGCGACCGCGTCCGGTCCGTGCCGGTCCACGATGACGCGCAGCCGGTCGGCGATGTCGGCGGTCGCCCGCGCCACCGGCACCGGCTCGTGGGTGCCGGTGGCGGTGCGCCGCATCGAGGTGGTCAGCCGGTCCGGCCCGTGGACGAGGTCGCCGCCGCGACGCCCCTTCGGGCAGGTGTACCCACCGGAGATCGGGTGGTGGGCATCGCCGAGCACCCGTGCGATCCGCCCGTCCTCGACGTCGAGCAGGACCCCGCACGAGGAGGCGCACAGCCTGCAGAACGAGGTAACCCTCGACGTGACGGATCGCATCGGTTCAGTGCGCCTCGGCCGCGACGGCCGACTCCGCGGCACCCGATTCCGCGGCCCCGACGACGGTGCGTCCGCGAAGTCGTTCCCGCACGAACAGCGCGCCGAGGGTGAGGACGGCGCAGGCGGTCGGGACGATCATCAGCAGGAAGATCGTGCGGGCGTCCATCCCGGCCGCGATCAGCGCGGCACCGAGGGTCGGCCCCGCGATGGACCCGATGCGGCCGATTCCCATCGCCCAGCCGATGCCGGTCGAGCGTGCCGCCACCGGGTAGATCGAGGCGGCAATCGCAATGATGCCGGCCGAACTGCCGGACATCCCGAATCCCACGATGCAGATCGTGATCAGCAGCAGCGTGGAGTTCGCCAGGACCATCGCGACGGCACCGATGAACAGGGCCCCGAGCGTGTAGCCGGCCATCACCACCGCGTATGCGGCGTCCGACCCCCGGGACCGCGCCCACGCGATGCCGACCCGGTCGGTGATCCACCCGATGGACAGCGCGCCTGCCATGCCGCCGAGGTTGAACAGCGCCGCCGCGAGGATCGCAGTGGACGCGCTCTGCCCGCCCTGGCTGAACAGCGACGGCATCCACCCGAACAGGAAGTAGATCACCAGGAAGTTGATGACGAACACCACCCACAGCAGGACCGTGTCCAGCGCCCGGCCTCCGGCGAACAGTTCCCGGATGGGCGATTTGGTGGCCACGGCGGCGTCCACGGTGAACGTCACCGATCCGGTGATGCCCGCGTGCGGGGCGATCGCCGAGAGGATCTTCGCGGCGGCGGCGTGATCGCCCCGGGCCGCGAGGAACTTGCCCGACTCCGGCAGTCCGGCCCATGCCAGCGCCGCCACGATCAGCGGGAGTACACCCCCGGCCACGAAGATCGACTGCCAGCCGTACGCCGGGATCAGTTGAGCGGCGGCGAGTCCGCCGAGGAAGCCGCCGAGCGACATGCCCGCGACGACGATGGTGACCAGGGTGGAGCGGCTGCGCGCGGGGCTGTATTCACTGGTCAGCGCGATCAGGTTCGGGGTGACGCCACCGAGCCCGATTCCGGCGAGGATGCGCAGCACGATCAGCACACCCATCGACGGCGCGAACGCGGAGGCGAGGGTGAATACCGCGAACAGCACGGTGCACAGCAGGATCACCCGGCGCCGGCCCCACCGGTCGGCGACGGGACCGAACAGCAGGCTGCCCACGACCATCGCACCGCTGCTGAGGGCTAGGAGCAGTCCGAACGAGGCCTTGGACAGGCCCCAGTCCTCGGACAGCGCGGGAATCGCGAATCCGATCAGCTGGGCGTCCATGCCGTCGAGGATTGCGAGCGCCAGGCACAACGCGATGGCACGCTTCTGGAGGGCCGACACCGGTGCGGTGTCGATGAGTTGGGAGATGTCGACTTCACGAGTTGGGGCCACGACGTGCATTCCTCTCGGGAGGGGGGAACTGCAAGGAGGGTCAGGCGGGGGCGACGGTGCCGTCGACAGCGAGTGCGTCGGCGGGCACCTCGGGGAAGCGTTGGCGCAGGGACGGTTTGGCAAGCTTTCCGGAGAAGGTGCGCGGCAGGGGCTCGCCGAGGGCAACGGCGTGCTTGGGACGCTTGAACTTCGCGAGGTTCTCGCCGGCGACGTCGGCGATGTCGGCGACGATCTCGGCGGCGGGACGCTCGCTGTGGAACACCACCATCGGCACCTCACCCCATCGGTCGTCCTTGACGCCGATGACCGCGAGGTCGACCAGGCCGGCGATGCCGTGCAGCGCCTTCTCGATCTCGGCGGGGTAGACGTTGAGTCCGCCGGAGATCAGCATGTCCTTGCTGCGATCGACGATCTTGAGGAATCCGCCCTCGTCCTGCATGCCGAGGTCGCCGGTGCGCAGCCAGCCGTCGCCGAGGGTCGCCGCGGTGGCCTCGGGCTTGTTCCAGTACTCCCGCAGCACGTGTTCACCGCGGACCAGGATCTCGCCGACCTCCCCGGCCGGGGTGTCGGCTCCCGGTTCACCGATCCGGATGTGGGTGCCGACCAGCGGCAGCCCGGCGAAGCCGGGGCGCGACACGGCGTCCTCGTAGGCGAGGGTCGAGACCATGCCGGAGGCCTCGGTCAGGCCGTAGCACTGGGTGAGCGGGATGCCGTGCGAGCGGTAGAAGTCGAGCAGGTCCAGGCTGACCGGCGCGCCGCCGGTGCCCGCGAAGGTGAACTTCGCGAGCGTGCGGGTGCCGAAGTCGGGCAGCATCGTCATGCGTTCCCAGATCACCGGGACGGTGGTGGTGGCCGTGATCTGTTCGCGCTCGAAGGTGTCGAGGGCGATCTCCGGGTCGTACTCGCGCAGCAGGACCATCGTCGCGCCGGGCACGACGACGAGCTGCATGAAGATCGACAGGATCGAGCCGGTGTACACCAGCGGGGCGGAGCACAGCACCCGGTCCCGGGACGAGAAGCCGAACGTGATCGACTGCGAGATGCCGGGGGTCATCGCGTTGCGGTGGGTGATCAGGGCGCCCTTCTGCACGCCGGTGGTCCCCGACGTGTAGCAGATGAAGCCGGGGTCGTCGGCGTCGATGGCGACGACGGGCGCGGTCCCGGGGTCGATTAGCCGCTCGTACGGCTGGTGGGCGGTGCCCCCGATCGCGTAGGTCTCGAACTCCGCTTCCTCGGCGGCAACCTCGAGCAGCGACGCGAAGTCGTCCTCGACGATCACCACGCGCGGCGCGGAGTCGACCACCATCGGCGCCAGCTCCTTGGCGGTGAGCCGGAAGTTGAGCGGGACGCTGATGGCGCCGAGCTTCAGCGTCGCGAGGATGAGGTGGGCGAGCTCGGGGCGGTTGAGCATCATCACGGCGACACGATCGCCCTTGCGGACGCCGCGGCCTGCCAGACCGCGGGCGAGCGCATCGGTGATCGCGTCGACCTCGGCCCAGGTCTGCGACGTGTCCCCGAACACGATCGCCTGCTGCTGCGAACGCGTCTTACCCCAGAACCGGGTCAGGTCCGCGAGATTCATCTGTGCTCCTCGTTGTCGTCAGCCGGTCGACCCGGCCGCGGCGTCGATGGGTGTGATCACCCTCACTGCGTGCCGTAAACCTAACAGTTGTAGGCAGCGGGCGCAATGCCGGATTCGAGACTTTTCGGGCAGCCAGCCGGACCGAATAGATAAACGACAACTACACCCACGCAACATATTTCGCGTGGGGGTAGTTATCTACGGGATGTGCCCGGTCAGTCGGCGGAAGGTATCTCGCGCCGAGCGATTCTCGGGTCGGCCGCCGCGGCGATCCGCGCGGCGTCGTACCGCGCCACCGTCCGCAGCACCTCCGTGGTGTCCGCGCCCACGACCGGCGGCAGCGCGGGCGCGAACTTCTCCCCGGCGACACGCACCGGGCTGACCACGAACTCGAGCTCACCGACCCCCGGGTAGTCGACCCGGTAGGTGTTCTCCCGCGCCCGGAAGTGCGGGTCCTCGAGCATGTCGGCGACGCTGTTGACCGGGCCGCCTGCGATGCCGTGTTCGAGGAACAGCTGCACCCACTCGGCGCGGGTGCGTTGCGCGAAGATCTCCGTCAGCGCCCGCCACACCAGGTTCGCGCGGGCGGGGGCACCGTCGTCCGTGCCGGTGAGGTCGACGCCGATCAGGTCCTCGCGCCCGACCGCGGCCAGGAAGTTGTGCCAGAACTTCTCCACGTGCGACCCGAACAGGATCGCCTCGCCGTCGCTGGTGCGGTAGGCCTCGAGCCGTGGCCAGTCGGGCAGTCGCCCGTCCGGCAGCCAGGTCGGACGGGGAATCGAGCGGTCCTTGTTCAACTCCGCGTCCACGAGGTCCGGCATCCACGCGGCGGCGACGTCGATGCCCGCCACCTCGACGTGGCAGCCGACACCGGTCGCTCCGGCCTTGTGCACCGCGGCGAGCAGGCCCATCGCCCCGTACGCGCCGAGCGCGTACATCGCGATCGGCGGCGTCGTGGACCCCGCCATGCCCTCGGTCGGCGGCTGCGCGGGAGTGTCGACCTCGCGGAGCCCGGCGTACGCGTCGAACACCGGACCACCCGTGCCGAGAACACGGTACGGGCCGTCGGTGCCCATACCCGACACCGTGCACAGCACGATCTTCGGATTCACTTGCCGCAGTTGCTCATAGCCGATATCCAGCCAGTCGAGATACCCGCCTCGCATGCCCTCGATGACGGCGTCGCACGAGCGCGCGAGGTCGAGGAAGGCCTGCTTACCCTCGGGGCTGCGCAGGTCGAGTGCGACGGACTTCTTGCCGCGGTTCCAGCGCAGATGCATGAACGCCGGCCCGTCCTCGGCTCCGACGGCACGGCTGCCACCGACGCGCACGGGGTCCCCGAGCGGGCCGGATTCGATCTTGATCACGTCGGCACCCAGATCGGCGAGATGCCCGCCGAGCGACGACGGCGCCAGCTGCGCGACCTCGAGAATCCGAACTCCGTCCAACAGCGAGTAGCCACTCACGAACTCTCCTCCGCTCCCCGGCCGATGGCCGAGACATTCTGTGTCTGATCAGGTTTCAATTCGATCCAGAGTCCGTCGACTTCGGCTACGAGGACGTCTCCGTGATACATCGCACCGCGCATGAACCGTTTGCGGCCGTCCTGGCCGGCAAACTCGGCCTCCACGCGCAATTCGACGCCGAGTGGGGCGGGAGCGCGGTAGTCGACGTGCAGGTACGCCGTGCGCGCCCACGGTCTGCCGGAACTGTTGGCGAGGCGCGCGAGAATCTCGTCGAAGATCAGCGGTGTCACGCCACCGTTCATCGCGTACCGCCCGGAATGGAATCTGCCGACGGTGACGTGCCCACGCGCTCTCGTCTCGGTCACCTCCTCGATGTGGAGGGGTGGAGTGACCGTCTGGCCCCGCCCCGGAAGATCCCAGCGTCGGCCGGAGATCTGCTCGTCCTCATCGACCTCGAACTCCGCGAGCCGCGCCGCGAGGTCACGCAGCGTACGCGCAGCGCGGCCCGCCGCATCCGGGCTCGGGCGGCTGCGGGTGACGGCCTCCTGCACCGAGCGCAGGGCGTCGGCCAACTCCGCGAACTCATCGTCACCGTCGGCGGTCGGTTCGAACGGGTCGTCCCAGCTGGGACTCCAGATGTCGTCGGGCGCGGCGATGGTGGCGTCCATCCGGACCTCGCTTTCGGTGGAGAGGAGTGGCGACCTGCGGGTCACTGTGCGCGGCTTCCGAAGTACGTGCTGAACATCTCCTCGACCGGACGCGGTCGAAGCGTCGTGCGCGACACGGCGTTCTCCCGGTCGTACCGGCTCCGCAGACCGTTCCCCGGCCCCTCGAGCAGCAATGACTTGATCTCGCGCATCGATTCCGGGGGCTGCGCCGCGATCTGTTCGGCCGCCTCGAGCGCGGAGCCGAGGACGTCGCCGTCGGCCGCGTACCGGGAGACGAGCCCCATCCGGAAGGCCTCCGCGCCGGACACCGCCCGTGAGGTCATCAGCAGATCGCGGGTCTGTCCTGCGCCGATCAGGGTGTCGAGTACCCAGGTCAGGTTGGCCCCGCCGTACTTCGCCGCGGTGACGGTGATGCTGGTGCCGGGACCGCCCGCGCGCAGATCCGAACACACCGCCAGCAGGGTGCCCGCGCCGTAGGCCATCCCGTGGACCGCGGCGATGGTGGGTTTGGGGAACGTGAAGTACCGCCACAACAGCTCGTCCCGTTCGAGCATGCTCAGGGTGCCGGCGTCGGAGGTCATCGCCCGGAGTTCCTGCAGGTCGTATCCGGCGGAGAACGCCGCCGGACCGTCTCCTGCCAGCACTACGACCCGAACGGCCGGGTCGCCCGCCGCGTCGGTGAGCGCGGCATCGAGTTCGCGTTGCAGTCCGAGCGAGATCGCGTTGTGCACGTCCGGGCGCGCGAGGTCGAGTTGCAGCACGCCGGGAGCCGGCGACGAACGACGCAGGTCGCCCGACGTCACCTCACACCGCCGACCGCCGCCTCCTCGCGAGCGACCTCCTCGGCATCCCGGGTGATCATCTTGTGGAAGACCTGACCGGGCAGCTCGTTCCGTCCGTAGATCAGCTCGTCGACCTGGCCGTGCGCCGCGTTGGCCGTGATCGTCTTCGTGACGAACCAATCCTCGGCGTGGAGTGTCTCCATGAGGAGTTCCCAGTTCTTGTCGAGGATCCGCTTCTCACGCGGGGTCTCGGGCTCCTTCGGGGAGAGGAGCCGAATGGTGCAGTACGACACGTTGGGGTCTTCGGTGTCCGGCACGATCGTCCAGATCTCGAAGTGGTTGGGCTCCGTCACGAGCATCGTGCCGGGGTAGATCGTGTAGTTCGCCAGGGAGTAGTCACGGACGTCGAAGGAGTCCGGATCTGCACCCCGAACCTCGGTGATCGACTTGCGGGCGACGACGATTCGCCACGAGCGGTCGACCAGGTCGTATGCAGTGATGTTTCCCTCGAGGTAGTTGCACACGGTCTTGGTGTGCAACTGGCAGAGATGGTACGAGTCCTGGACACCGTCGACGGCGATCTTCCAGTTCATGTCGAGTTTCCAGGTCTCCTTCCGCACCTGGAACGACTCGGCCATTCCGGTCGACGTCACCTCCGCGTCGTGCTTGGCGCCGAGGATCGCGGCGATGTCGAGATCGGCACCGACCGTCGGAACCACCCAGACCAGGCCGTGCCGCACCTCGCAGGGGAACTCGACGAGCCCGTACTGCGAGCGGTCCATGCCATCGAAGCCTTCCGCGTGCGGCATTCCCCGCAGATCTCCACCGCGGCCGTACGCCCAGTTGTGATAGGGGCAGCTGAAGATGCGCTTACAACCCGATTCGTCGAATTCCACCTTCGAGCCGCGGTGCCTGCAGACGTTGGAGAAGGCCTTGACGCTGCCGTCCGTCTGCTTCACCACCAGCAGCGGTGTGCCGATCAGCTCGGTCGTGACGAAGTCGCCCGCCTTCTTCAACTCGTCGACGTGGGCGACGATGTGCGGCAGTCGCCGGACCACCTTGCGTTCACGTTCGGCGAGTTCCGGGTCGTTGAACACCGAGAACGGCACTCGAAGCAGGTCATCCGCGTAGTCGGTGCTGTTGTTGTCGACGTGTGCGATCAGCCGCTCGGTGAGTGTGATCTTGTCTTCTCGCTCCATACACCGAGAGTGGCACATGAGACATTCGTTGTCTAGCGTCTCAAACAGAATTGTGGCGGTACTGTTTCCTGGTGGCTGCAAGGACTGGAAACGACCCCGCGACCGACGTCCGCTCGACGATCCTCACCGCGGCGGAGTCGTGCTTCGAACGCTTCGGAATCACGAAGACCACCATGGAAGACGTCGCGCGCGCGGCCGACATGTCGCGCGCGACCGTCTACCGGTACTTCTCCGACCGCGAGAGCCTCATCATCGAATCGGTCGCGCGCCGCGCGCGGATGAACATGAAGCCGGCGCGTGCCTTCATCGCGAAGTGGCCGACTGTCGAAGAAAGGATCGTCGAGGGCATCTGCCACAACGTGAAGAGCGGGCAGCGCGACCCGATGGTTCACCTACTCGTCTCCCCGTCGGAGATGACCCTGGCCAACTCGCTGCTGACCACCTCGGGCAAGGCCGTCGAACTCACGAGCGAACTGTGGGAGCCGATTCTGCGCGAAGCGCAGGAGGCCGGCGAGATACGAGCCGACGCCGACCTGGCCCTGCTGTGCGAGTGGATTTCGGAACTCGAGATCATGTGCATCAGCCAACTCAACGGCGGCACCGGCTCGCTGGAACGATTCCGCGAGAAGATCCGGGCCTTCCTCATACCCTCACTGCTGCCGGCCGGCCACTGAGAAGGTCTCTCTCGAGTGCCGTATCGATTCCACTGATCTCGGTGACCTTCATTCGTGTCCGGGCTCAGGCAACAGCCGTAATCCGATCAGCACTGGGTCGCTCCAGCCTCAATCGCGACGCGCGGCAACGAAACCGGAGACCGCTTCGCGACGGCGCTGATGTCCGGTCGGCCGCGAGAAGCGGTATGGGGTTCACCGACGTGCCCACGGTGAGCGCACGGGTATGACAGCCACCACGCCAACAGGGCGGTACACCAGACCCGCGCCAAGCCCGCCGGAGCCGTTGGGCCTCGCCGCGGTATTCGGCCTCGGCCCCAGCCATCCGCTATGCCGTGAACGCCAGAACCCTGCTGGCGACCACCGCCCGCATACAGAATCCGCAAGACGACGGAGCGAATCGCAGACGACCTCGGCCGGACCCAGGGCCGAAACCCGCTATAACCGACGAAGATCCTTCGATTGACGCCGATTGTCCTGCAGAACAGGCGAACTCCGGAAATACTGCGATTAATCCAGCTGGGGGTGACCAATGCGTCGGGAGGAACCGGCCGCGATCGACGATCACCGCAGCGGTGCGCGGGAGGTGTCCCGTACTACCGTGAATGCCTTCGACTCAGGCCGCCCGGTGGCCGCGGCTTCCAATAGACCAGGCAAGCTTCGCCGCCGGCACCCGCCCTGGGCACGCCATCATGATCGGCAGCGCCGACGAGCCGATCGAGAAGGTCGTCCTCGCCCACGAAGTGCTGGGCATCGACCGATTCTTCGGGCAGGCAGATTGGGCCGGAATGCCCCGTACTCTCGTCGAGGAATCGATCACCCGCCTCGCGCCCGAGATCGCACCCCGCCATCCGAAACGCAATGACACTGAACAGAAAGCGCAACACGATGAACGTCACCGTATTCGGCGCAACCGGAGCAACCGGACAACTGGGTGATGCAGGACCTGCAGAGCGCGTGACGATGTCACTGCGCACTGAACAGTACGCGGTGGATTTCCTCGCCGGTCTTGTTCTCAGGATTGGCGGCGGCGGTGACGGAACCGGCCAGTGCCCCGTCCGGCCTGGTTTTCGCCTGGCCGACCTCCGCTCGCGGGTCGTAGAATAACGGTTCGTCTACCTCATGCCTACTGTTCACAGCGCTCCTCAGCTTTGTCGAAATTGCATGTGGCACGCGGCCACACCCACGATTCACATCGGTTTCCCCGGACCTGCCGCTATACCTTGATGGCTCATGAGCTTAGCGCGTGTCGGATAGCGGAAAAGTGCCTTTGACCTGGGAGAATGTGGGCTACTGAAGGTCCAGATTCGGCCAGTTCGAGAGGCACTTTTCCGGTGAAGAACTC
>RRBB01000389.1:0-5963 GCA_006543605.1 Rhodococcus sp. WS4 | reverse complement strand
CACCAGGCCGCACGGGTACTCGGCGTCGGCGGTGATGCCGGACAGGGCGACCACACCGGTGGGCAGGTTCCCCATCACGCTGCGGTAATGCGCCTGGTCGATGGCGGAAGTAAGCATGGTGGCTCCTTGTCAGATCGTGGTGCCGGACCCGGCGGCGGCGCGGGAGGAGTGGTCGGGGTGCAGTTCGGTGGCGATGTCGCGTGCGGCACGCAGTGCGCTCTCGATGGCGCCGTCGATGAATCCGGCCCACAGGTTCGCGATGTCACTGCTCGCGAAGTGCAGGACGCCTTCGGTAGCTTGCTGCGCGCCCAGGTAGCGAGTGACCTGGTTCGGGCGGTTCATCATCCAGGTCTCCTGCGAGTACGGGTCACTCATCCAGTCGTGTCCGGTCACCTCGAGGACATCGAGATCGTCACGCCAGACGGTCAGTGCCTGCTCGACGGCGTCGCGGTCGTTCGGATCCAGCCGTGTCGAGTCGGCACCGAAACCCACCAGTACCGCGTCGTCGTCGCCGAGGTACTCGGTCCGCACGACCGACAGCGGGTGGGCGGCGGAGGAGTACCCGAAGAAGGGAGTGATCGGACCGCGGACCCGGATCCAGCACTTGACGCCCTGTGAGGCCGCCTTCTCCTTGCTTGCGGCGAGCTTGCCGTCGTTGAGCGGTGGGGTGATGTCGAGATCGCCGAGGATGTTCTGCGGCATGGTCAGCACCACGCGGCGCGCCGTGACGACTTGACCGTCGGCCAGGTGCACGTGAGCGCGTTCGGCGTCGTGCTCGATGCGGGAGACCTCCGCGCCGGTGCGCAGTTCCGCGGTGGTGTCGGCGGCGATCGCCGCCACCAGGGCCTGGGTACCGCCGGCGAGGCGGAAGACCGCCGACGCCTCGTGCATCAGGTGCCACGAGCCGGCGGTGGCGGCAGTCCATCGCAGCGCGGTGGTGAACGCACCCTCGGTGAGGGGGCCGTTGAAGTGCCCGACCCAGGCCGCCTCGTTAGCCTGGTATTCGTCCGTGCTCAAGTGCAACCGGTCGAGCATGTCCTGCACGCTGTATTGATCGATGTCGGCGAGCACAGGCGCGGTGGTCGGCATGTCGGGGCGCGGGATGATTCGCATGGTGTCGGCGAGCATTCGGCGCATGCCGGGATCGATCAACTCCATGAACTGATCGAGCGTGCCGGTGCGCACCTGGTCGCCGGCGAGCCAGTACGCCTGCTCCGCTCGCGGTCCGCGGGTCACCTCGAGTCCGTATCGGGTGATCTCGGCCCACACGTGCGGCTGCACCCAGTGCATCCAGGTGCCGCCGATCTCGAGGTCCCGGCCGAGGCGGTGGTCGGTCCAGACCCGTCCGCCGAGACGTTCGCGCGCCTCGAGCACCACCACACGCAGTCCGGTGCGAGACAGGTCCCGGGCGGTGATCAGCCCGGCGATGCCGCCACCGACCACGACGACGTCGGCCTCTTGATGCTGATGGGCGCTGTCTGCCATTGCCTCTCCTTAACGCCGGAACTCAGGGTGAGGGATCATCGCCCTCCAAACACCTACCGTTCACAAATTGAACGGCTCGTTCAAAATCTTTCGATATTGATCCTGAGCTGCAGATCACAATCTGTCAAGAGTTACGGCCGCCCGGGGTGCACCAATCGGGTTCACGACTGTCGAGAAGCGAGCTCCGAGCCGCGACCGTGCGGACCCAGGAACTGCCGACCTGCCGCAAGGGTGGCGAATTCCCACCCGATGGCGGGGCGAGGCGCGAGCCGCTCTTGACGGGCCTTGAGTCCCATGTCACACTTTTGAGCACCTCGTTCAGTTTATGAACACGTAACGGTGCTGAGCTGCAGCGCCGCTACCGATAGAGCCCCTCCCAACGACCGCAGTCGCCGGCGATCCATCGGATTCCGCGGCCGTGCACCACTTCACGAAGGTTGTGACATCACGTGCGAACATCTGCTTCCCGCCTATCCGCCACTGCGCACGGTGATTGCCCACCGTCGTCGGTCGTGATCGCCACGTCGACGCGCATCAGCGAGGAGGTCGCCTCATGACCATCACGAACAACGAATCCGTGGCCATGGACGAGCAGTCGGTCGACAAGAATCGCTTCCTGGTCAAGCTGACCGGTGTGATCGCCGGTGGCATGTTCATCGACGGCTACATCCTCGGCATCATCGGCACCGTCATCGGTGCCATCACCCTCGATCTCGGCATGTCGCTGTTCTGGGAGGGGCTCATCGGCGCCTCCGCGCTGATCGGCATCTTCATCGGCGGTCCCGTCGGCGGCTGGCTCGCCGACAAACTCGGCCGCAAGCCACTGTTCACGATCGACCTGGTGATCTTCACCGTCGGTTCGGTCCTGCAGTTCTTCGTCGACTCGACCTGGCAACTGTTCCTCGTCCGGCTGTTGATGGGCATCGCGATCGGCGCCGACTACTCCGTCGGCTGGCCCCTGCTCGCCGAGTTCGCCCCCGCTCGTCTGCGCGGCCGCTTGATGGCCTGCAACGAGGTTGCCTGGTACCTCGGGTTCATGACGGCCTTCGTCGCCGGCTTCCTGATGACCGCCGTATGGTCCCTCGACTGGCGCATCGTTCTCGGCTCGAGCACCCTACCTGCAGTGGTCTTGCTCCTGGCCCGGTTGGGTATGCCCGAATCCCCCCGCTGGCTGATGAACAAGGGCCGCACCGCGGAGGCAACCGAAATCGCCCACACCTACCTCGAGGACCCGTCGGACGTCCTCGACATTTCCAACGAACCGACCCGCACGGGCACCTTCGGAATGCTGTTCTCCCCGGCCTACCGTCGCGCGACGATCTTCATCTCCGTCTTCTGGTTCTGTGTGGTGGCACCATATTTCGCCATCGCCACGTTCGCGGCCAGCGTGCTGGAGGGCTACGGCATCGGTGACGGACTGGCCGGCGCGCTGGGGGTCAACGGGCTCGCCCTGGCCGGTGTCGTGGTCTCGGTGATTCTCATCGAACGCATCGGCCGCCGGAAACTGACCATCCCGCAGCAGTGGGTGTGCGCGGCGGTCCTGGCCGTCATCGGATTGTGGACCTCGGCGCCGCCGATCCTCGTGTTGATCGGCTTCCTGGTCTTCGCATTCGCCAACGCCATGTGCACGGCCCTGACCGGGGTCTACCCGGGTGAGATCTTCCCGACCGAGATCCGCGGCCTCGGTACCGGTTTCGCGACCGCCTTCAGCCGCGTCGGCGCCGGTCTGGGCACGTTCCTGCTGCCCTGGTCGATGCACAACCTCGGCGCGGGCACCACGATGCTCATCGCCGCCGGCATCTGCGTCGTCGGAGCATCGGTCTCCCAGGTCCTCGCCCCGGAAACGATGGGTCGCAGTCTCAGCGAAACCTCCGCTCCGCACCAGCGGTAACCCACCCCGATCCCGAGCGCGGAGTCGTCGGGCTGACAACGATGTCTTCCGACGACTCCGCCTCGACCCACAACGTTCCACCACACACTGTGTGTTCGCCTAGGAAGGAGCCAGCGATCATGTCGACCATCTCGGACGCGGTCACCGCACTCGCAAACAAGGGAATGGTCCTCGTCGTCGACGACGAAGACCGCGAGAACGAGGGCGACCTGATCATGGCCGCCGAATACGCGAGCACCGATGCGGTCGCGTTCTTCCTCGAACACACCTCCGGATTTCTCTGCGTTGCCATCGATGACGCCCGCGCCGACGAGCTCGGCCTCGACCTGATGGTCCCCGACAACACCGAAGCCCACAACACCGCATTTCTGGTCAGCGTCGACTACCGGCGCGGCACCACCACGGGAATCAGCGCGGGCGATCGCGGCGCCACCATCCGGGCGCTTGCCGACCCGGCTGTGCAGCCCGCCGACCTCGCCCGGCCCGGTCACGTGATGCCGCTGCTCGCGAAGCCCGGCGGCGTCCTCGAGCGCCCAGGGCACACCGAAGCCGGCGTCGACCTGTGCCGCATGGCCGGGCTCAGCGGTGCTGCCCTGCTCTGTGAGATCGTCACCCCCGACCGGCGGGAGATGATGCGCCGCGACGACCTCGAACAACTCGCCGCACAGCATTCGATTCCGATGATCTCCATTGCGGATCTTCGCGCCTGGCGCTCACGCACCCAGGGCACGGTGACTCCGCTGCGCCACAACGCCGCTCGCCCCGAGAACACCGCCATTCGGTCCGGGCGTAGCACTCTGCCCACCGAGGTCGGCACGTTCGACGCGATCGCCTATCAGTCACCAGACGACGGCGTCGAGCACCTGGCCCTGGTGATGGGCGACGTCGCCGCCGGCGACGCGCCGCTGGTCCGGTTGCACAGCGAATGCATCACCGGCGACCTCGCCGGCTCCCTGCGCTGCGACTGCGGCCCCCAGTTCCGATCCGCCCTGAGCGCAATCGCCGAGGCCGGCGCCGGCGTCCTGATCTACCTGCGCGGACACGAGGGCCGCGGTATCGGCCTGGGACACAAACTGCGCGCCTACGAACTCCAGCAACACGAGGGCCTCGACACCGTCGACGCCAATGTCAGCCTGGGCCTGCCGGTCGACAGCCGCGACTACCGCGTCGCCTGCGAGATCCTCGACGATCTCGGAGTGGGCCGAGTGCGGCTGATGACGAACAACCCGGACAAGGTCGGGGCGCTGATCGACCACGGCATCACCGTCGCCGAACAGATCCCCCACGAGTCGTCACCGACCGTCTACAACCGGTCCTATCTGACCACCAAACGCGACCGCATGGGCCACACCCTGCAGCGGCTCGGCTGACAATCCTTCGCCCGGCACCACAGTCACCCACACCGGTTCCGCACCGGGATCCGAACCGAGAGGACGACCGGTCGATGACGACCACCGAGAACATCGTCGAAACCCGACCCGCCCCGTTCACCTGGGCGCAGTCTGCGCAGTACAGCCAGGGCACCAAGGCCGGAGACCTGGTGTTCACGTCCGGTCAGGCCGGCTACGACGACGCCGGCAACCTCGTCGAGGGCATGCTGTTCGAAGCGGACGCCGTTGCGGTGGCGGGTGCCCAGCGAGTCCTCGCCGACACCGACGCACACTGAACCTCCGTGGACTCCATTCCGCTGAACCCGCAGACTCCACCCACGCGGGACAGACTGGTCCTGGTCACCGGTGTCGAACGCCCTGAGGGCGCCTGTGCCGCACGCACTCTCGGCACGCACGGATTGGACGTCGTCGCACACAGTTTCACTCCGGAGGGCCCGAATCCACCGGCACATCGCTCCAGTCGATCCATCACCACGACTGGGACCGATTCCTCCACGCTCATCTTCGGATGTTGTTCACCACTGTGCGCCGGGCGATGCAGTCGATGAATGACCCCTGACCGCGCAGGATCCGTCGTCACCGTCGTCGGCGTGAACGAGCAGCCGGTGAAACGGGGGATTCCACCCTGGCCCGTCGGGTGATCGACGGTGCGATCGAGGCGTTCACCGCTGCAGCGGCCGACGACGTCAGCGCACGAACCGTATAGGTCAACACCATCCGCTTGGTCGACGAACTCCCGTCACCCGAACTCATGGGCGAGCACATCACACCGGATTTCGAAAGGGCCCTCGTCCTTCTCGCCGACCCCGCCCACCACAGCTGGTCGGGGAAGGTGCTCTCCGCACCCGCACCGGCCACCCGGTTCGCCGCCCTGCGCTGAAAGCCACCACCGATTCCCGCCCACCCACCTTTTGGAGTAACAGCCGTGACTGTCGTGTCCGAACCCACCACCCCGCAGAAGGTCGAGCTGACGGAGGAAGAAATCTTCGCCGGGCATCTCGGCGGCAAGCTGTCCGTCGAGCTGACCGTCCCGCTCGGCACCCAGCGGGACCTGTCCATCGCCTACACGCCCGGTGTCGCGCAGGTGTCCCGCGCGATCCACGCCGACGAGACCCTCGCCGACCGGTACACCTGGACCAGCCGCCTCGTGGTCGTCGTCTCCGACGGCTCCGCGGTCCTCGGCCTCGGCGACATCG
>RRBB01000388.1:0-5995 GCA_006543605.1 Rhodococcus sp. WS4 | reverse complement strand
GCAACGCACCCGTCTGGGGCATGGCGCGGTTGACAGTTCAGAAGGCGAGGTCGATGCTCGATGACACACTTCGGGTGGTCCCATGCTCGTGGCAACGAGGTGGTCCCATCACCCTGGCAAGCGACAATGGGAGGGCCACCAGCCGATCCAAGTGCGACAGTTATCAAACTGCGATGTGTCTCTGAACCCGTCTCAATGTCCGAATCGCACCTTGTGCGTGTCGGACGTTTCTGAGACAGGATCTCCCTTCTCAAACTGGCATCGGTGCGTTCCGCGTGGAGCTGGATAGAGCGCAATCCCACCAACACATGCGAGGCGATCAACCGCAGGCGCAGCTCTGTCGCTACTACACGCCGACGCCGCCCCGAGATCGGCGGGGCGGCCTCACGCGCTCCCGGGTCACCAGTGACCAGATTTCGTCAACTGGGCAGCGAGCGACTCATTCACTGTGGATGTTCGCGCTGGCTGTGAAAAGAACGCCGCGGTCTGTCACACAAGTGTCTTCGACCGGATCTTCCTCCAGATAGAAACCCAGTTTTCAGGAGGAGATCCCATGCACCCCAGTCAACCTCAGCGGTCCATCCAACCCGCACAGAATGCAGCAGGCCTGTCTGGCGAGGACCAATTGTCTCTGTTGATGGCGGCCCCGTTGATTCTGGGCTTCCTTGTCGCGGCTCTTCCAGCGATGTCGACCAAGGCAGCTGCGTGGCTGCTCGCTCACGATTTCATCGTTGCGGCCTCGGCATCACCGTTGGTGACTATCCCTGGCACGGAAGGTGCCGGCCTCGATCTCCGCCGGCTGATCATCGTCGCGGCAGTTCTGGCGCTCGCTGCGACTCTTGCTCTCAGCGGAGCACGGCGCTCCATCGATCGTCGCCGGCAGCAGCGGTTGCGCCGCGGGGACAGTGCATGAGCACGGGGGTGATTGTTGCCGAGCTATCGAGAAGGAAGCGGTCGATTCCGTGCGCGGATGAATGCGGCACGGATTGTCCGTTCTTCCAGGCGCAGAGCCTCAGCGAGTGCTGTGGCATGTCGATCGGACAGGCTTCCTTCGCCCCGCTCGATTCGGCCGATGGTGGTGGTGCTGAGTCCGGTTCGGTCTGCGACGTGTTTCTGCGTCAATCCCGCAAGATTCCGCAGGTCGGCGATGGTCCGACTGTCTTCCGGGACGACGACGAGACGGTCGAGGGGTATTCCCAGCTTCTCGGCGGCCCGGGCGAGATGGTCGGGCTGAGGGTGCGATCGCGAGGTTTCCCAGTTGTGGATGGTGGTCGGGTCGACACCTATTGCGCGGGACAGGTCGCCGCGCGAGATTCCGGCAGCAGTGCGCGCGTCTTCGAGGGCCTGGGGCTGGAAGCCGTTCAGGGGCGCTCTCACTGCGATTGTCCGTTCATCGCTGGACATCCTATTGAAGATGTAGATACCATCGTTGCATGCCGGGTTTAGATTCCAGTGGTAAATACGGTGCAGCGCTGACGATAAGTCGCTGAACTCGAACCCCGGTGCGCTCGAGTACGAACAGTTCCCACGTACATGCGGCCTGACCAGCCGCTAAACGGAAAAGAGCATCCGATGACGACTACCGTTTCAGCTGCCCCACCCTTGTCCCAGACTTCTGCGCATCGACGCGACGCACGCTCGTCCGTATGCGCCGCTCAGCTAGCTAGACTGAATGCAGCCGGATTCCCCGCCCGGTCTGCTTTGCCCAGTCGCGACGACGGGTGGTTCCAGACATCGCGACAGTCGGGTTTAGGGGGACGTGACGGGCAGGCTTGGACACCTGCCCGTCACGTCGATACATCTGTCGACACGGTTGATGTGCGCTACCACATCAATGCCCTGATGTGCGCCGGCATGACGACCGCTCTGATCGCTGACCTGGCCTCTGTGCCGGTCGCGATAGTCCGGTCGCTGAGGAGCACTTCGACTCGCACGACCACCTCCGCCATCGCGGACGCGATCCTCTCGATCACTTTTCACCCGAGCCGTGGGCGTGATCTGACCCCAGCAGTGGGGGCTCGCCGCCGACTGCGCGCACTCAACGCCATGGGCTACGGCGATCCGAGCCTCGCTCACCGGTTGAACGTCGAGGTCGACGTCGTCACCTCGATGCCGGAAAAAGGTCTCATCCCGAGCGAGCTGTGGGAAGCGGTCGACGAGATCTACGACGAGCTTTCCATGCGCCCCGGACCTGACGCCGACCTCCGTGAACAAGCACGCGCAGAAGGACTGGTGCCGCCTCTCGGATGGGACGACGACGAGATCGACAATCCTAAGGCGCGTAGTCACGAGCGCGAGCGGGCCACGGGAGCGGTCGCGGCCGACGAGGTCGTCATCGTTCGTCGCCTGAGCGGCGAACAAGTCCCCATGCGCAACTGCGAACGACGAGAAATCATTCGGATGGCCTACGAGCAGCGCTGGTCACCGAGCCTCCTCGCGGACAAGCTCGCCATCAAGTACGACTCGGCCGTGACGGAGCTGAGCCGGTACCGCCGAGCTCTCGTCCAGACGGACGTCGCCGGTTCCGATTCCACGGCGGAGACGTCGACCCCGATCGACGCGCCTACGGGGGAGCGTGGAAAGGGAGAGACTGCCGCAGTCACTGCCGCGGCCGATCTGACAGACGCACCCGATTCTGACTCTCCGCGAGAAGCAGCAGCTACGTCGGATGCCGCCGAGTCACAGTCGCCCGCCGGCTCCAGGGTGAACGCGCCTGCGCGGGCTTCCGCCAACCGAGTGAGTGCGATCAGGCGCCGCTGGACCGGCGCCTTCACGGCAAGCACACAGTTCCACGAGGCAACGATCGACTGTGCTCGTTCAGCGCCGGAAGGTGGGGTGCCAGGGAGCTGGCCGATAGCCCGGCGCTCGAAGCTATGGCGGCCGGCCTGCCGGTCGGGTTCAACGAGAGCCGTAGGTGCCGAGCAGAATTGGCCTGACTCAGATGAGCGATGGCGGCTGTCGTCGGGGTGGCACCCCTTCGCGTCAACGATGGCATCGCCTCGCCGAACAGGCATCGGCACCCCGACCCGGTCGACCAGGCAGGCCTTGCTCCAGTTCGCTGATACCTGTTGACGCCGGCGACCGTGTGAGGCATTGCTGTGCACCCCAGATCACGACCCTTTTGAAGGAGACCAGACCCGATGGCCCTCATAGAAATCCCCGAGGACTTCCACACGGCGTTCATTGCGGCCGCCCACGACGCGAACGATCACAACGACCTTGACCTCGCCGTTGATGAGGACCGCACATACATCGCCCTCAGCAACCTCTGCCCCGGATTCGTCCCGGCTCTTCGGCTTATCACCCGCGGTGAGCATGAAGCCACGGTCGAAATCTGGTCCATCGTCGACCACCAACGTGACGACGGCAGCTGGGAGCGCACCGAGGGGGTCGATGCCACCACTGCGGTCGACCTCGCCGATCCAACCGACGCTGCCAAGCGCGCCGTCGAGTGCTGGTTGACAACGCTCTGACCTCGGTCGGAGTCGGTCGTGCACGCTCCGCAGTGCGGCGTTTGGCAATTCCCACAACAAGTTTCAACACTGCGCTTGACCCTCACGTCCCTTTCGGGACACGGAGACGGGAAACGGATCATGCATGAGTCATTTTCTTCCGCTCTCAACGAGATGTCGGTCGCCGATGCGGTGATGCAGCTGGCGTCCGGAACCGTTGAACTCGCGCTCGACGACGCGCCGGAGTTCGCTCGCTGGTGCTGGTTCGCCGACGTGCTCGACTCAGACTGGGGCTTGACCCGCAGGCTCCCGACCGCCGGCGACGATGTACTCCACGAACTCGAGCGCGTCGCCGGTATGTGCCGAACATCGGAAACGAAGGCGCTCAGCCCCGACGCGTGGCGCGCGGCGTACGAGGCCACGGAGAGATTGGCCCACAGCTCGGCCGTAACCAGTTCAGAGGCCACCTATCTGGCACTTTCGGCGGCGAACGACATCGCACTCGAATGCATCGACGAAACGCACCCCGAGTTCACAGTCGCGATAGCGCTGGCATTCGAGTCCCTCGCCGCCTGTGCAGCGGACTCCGCGGTAGCGCGATGCTGGATCGCCCGCGCTCTTACCGAATGGACGAACCGAACGCACTCAGTCGCGGGCGGCCCTCGAACGGGAGATGCCCCAACGATCAGGGACACTCGGCAGAACGCGTCGATAGTCTCCGCAGGTTGTGGCGAGAGGGTCTTGTTGAGAGTGAGCGGCAACCTCTGAAAGGAGCACTGGCAACAGCGCTCCTTGAGACTCGCCTGTCACCTCACCCTAGGATCGGCTACGTGCCGACAGTGACAACGCCCGACGCCGACATTTTTTACACCGACAGTGGGGGAGAGGGGCCCGTACTTCTACTCGGGCACGGGTTCTTCATGGACTCATCCATGTTCACGCCCCAGGTGCGCGATCTAGCCCCGGACCTCCGGGTTGTGACCTGGGATGCGCGCCGCCACGGAAAGACCACCGATGCGGGTATGCCGTTCACATACTGGGACCTCGCACGCGACGCCCTCGCCGTCCTCGACGACCTCGGCGTCGAGAAGGCAATCATCGGGGGCATGTCCCAGGGCGGCTATACCGCGCTGCGCACAGCACTCCTCGCACCGGAGCGCACGACGGCTCTGATCTTGCTCGACACGGAAGCCTCAGCCTGTACACCCGAGCAGAAGTCCGGATACCGCGTCCTATTCGATCAGTGGTGCAGCACAGAGCCACTCGAACCGCTCACCAGCGCACTTGCCCCCCAACTGATCGGTGGAGAACCTGCGGATTGGACGTCGTGGATCAGCAAATGGAACAGCAGCGATCGCATGGCTGTCCGGCCAGCCGCGAAGTGCCTTATCGAACGCGACGACGTCGTGGACCGACTCTCCGACATTGACGTTCCGGCGTTGATCATCCGTGGGGAAAATGACCTGTCAGCGCCCGCAGAGAAGGCGGACGAGCTCAAAGCAGGTCTTCCCGGTGCTGCGCCAGTTGTCACGATCCCGGTGGCCGGCCATGCCGCAAACTGGACACACCCCGAGCCGGTCAACGCGGCGATCACTGCGTTCGTCAAGGCGCTCGGCTAATTCAGGAGGCGGGGAGGCGCACTCCGAGGTACATCTGCAGCGGATACTTGCCCCGCATCTCCGCGTGGACCTGCACGTGCACGCTGTATTGCTCACCAGTCTCGGCGTCGCGGAGATGCATGAACGGCTGGTGCCGGCCGAACCGGACTTCTTCGCGTGACCACAATTCGCGGAAGAGAGGGAACGCGCTCAACTCTTCGAGGGTTTCCACCGCCCAGTCGGGGTTGTAGTAGCGACCCATCAACGCTCGGAACCAGCTGACGGTCAAGGCGGCTTCCGCCTCCCACTCCACCATGACCTTCATTGATGCCGGAGTCGAGAAGAACCAGCGCAACACGTTTCCCTCGTCGACCAGTCCAGGGAACGCCTTGTCGTACGCCGAGTTACAGTCGATGACATTCCAGCGTTCGTCTAGGTACGCCACCAGATGCGGGTTCAGCGCCGCGATGGCGGTCTTCATGTCGGGTGTGATCAGCGTTCGATAGTCGGCGATCGTCCAGGGTGTCGTGGTGTCCTCACGCTCGGTCTGTGTCCGCCGTGCCAGATTGAAAAGGTGCCGACGTTCTGCATCATCGAGACAGAGTGCGTTGGCGGTGGCGTCGAGAACCTGTGGAGAAGGACTCGCGTCCTTAACGTTTCCTTCCAGCCGCGCGATGTAGCTGACACTCAAATAGATTTCTTCGCCCAGTTGGGCCCGAGTCATACCATCCGGGTGCTTCGGCGTTGCCCGGGTGCGCCGAGCACGAATGAAATCACCGAGACTCGGCGGACTGATCGAGTCCATTGCTTGGCCCTTCCGGAACTTGTCAAGGGAGTTGAGTCCAGCGGGTGTTAAGCGGCTGACGTTTCGGCCTCCATGGTGTTTTCGGAATCGTCGGCTGGCTGGTTGATCCAGACGGCGTCGGGCAGGTCCAGGATCTTCGG
>RRBB01000387.1:0-6130 GCA_006543605.1 Rhodococcus sp. WS4 | reverse complement strand
CGCGGTTCCGACCGGGCGAACCGACCGGAGATCCGCTCATGCAACGCTTCCAACTCGGAAACAACCAAATCAAGGACCACACAACCAGTATCGTCTACCTGTCAAGCAAGTGCCGTTGCAGTACTAGGGCCAGCCGCCGCAGCCGCTGAGTCCGCCGTCGAGGGGGATGACTGCGGCGGTGACGAAGGCACCGGCTGGCGATGCGAGGAATCGGACTGTGCCGACGATGTCGTCTCCGTGCCCGTACCTGCCTAGCGGGACGCGGTCGAGCAACTCTGTCTCCTGCGCTTGGTCGGCCGCGACGTGCCCCAACATGTCAGTGAGGAATGGGCCGGGTGCGATTGCGTTCACGGTGATGTTCTCCGAGGCAAGCTTTTCGCCAGGTGCCGAGTCAACACGTGGAGGCCGGCTTTGCTGGTGCTGTAGGAGTAGTTTCCCCATTCCGGCGCGACTTGGCCGTCGACGCTGCCGACGTTGATGATGCGGGCGGGGCGGTCGGGCCGAGCCGCCGCTCGAAGTTGCGGCAACATGCCCACGGTGATGTCGAAGCGGGCTACCAGGTTGGTATTGAGTACCTTTGTCCACCCGATACGCGGGAACTCGCGGAGGGGAGCTCCCCACGTCGTGCCAGCATTGTTGACCAGGAGGTCGATGCGATCGTGATGGCTACGGATACAGGTCAACAGATGCTCGACGCCCTCGGCTTTGGAGAGGTCGGCCGCAACGTAGGTGCATCGGCCGGTCGTCCCGATTGCCCATCGGGCGAGCCCGATCTGGGTTTCGTCTTCCGCATACAGCTTCAGGTAGGCGTCCCGGGTGACTACCGGGGCGGGTTGGAGTCCCTTGGCGTCGGTGTCCCCAGGATGGGAGGACGTCGCTCCACCCGGGCGGCAGTTCGCGGGCGGTGACCCGGTCGTAGAGGGCCTTGCGTTGCGAGTTGCCACTGCGCCCGTGCGGCGGCGCCGCGCTCGCGCGCGTTGCGGGTGTGGGCGATCACCTCAGGTTCGACCTGGAAGGTCAGCTCGGGTCGAAGCCGAGTTTCGCCTTGACTGCGGCCAGAGGCCGGGGAACGCGGGTGCCGAGGTCGCCGCGGACGTTGGCGGGGTTTGGCCGTGCCGAATGAACAGCAGTTGCACGTCAGGTGATTCCTCTCGTGAATGGGATTGTGCATCAACGCCGGTAACCACGCATGGCGTCCTCGGTGACCGCGACGATCGTTCAGGTGAGGGCCGGGTCGAGCGCATGAAGCGCGTGCACTTCCGCCCGGGAGGGCGCGTACGCGCCGGATCGGCTGACCGTCAACGCACTCGTGTATATCGCGCGGAGCAGTGCGGGTTGGACATCGGGCCAGTCCACAGCCGCGAGTCGATCCCGTGCTTGAGGTGAGCCGAGCAGGCCCGCGTCGAGTAGTCCGGAGATTAGTCCGGCCATGAAGGAGTCCCCGGCACCGACGGTGTCGCCCAGAGTGACCGGTGTCTGGTCGATGTGGAGCATGTCCCGGTTGTGAGCCAGTCGCGCGTAGGCGCCCCAGGATCCGCGGGTGACGACCACCATCGCTGGTCCTGACTTCACCCACCGCCGCATGATGTTCTCGACCGGCACGCCCGGGTAGAGCCAGTCGAGGTCCTCGTCGCTGGTCTTCACCACGTCGGACAGTGAGACCAGGTGCTCGACGCGGTCGACGACGGTGTCGGGCGAATGCATCAGTGCGGGACGAATGTTCGGGTCGTATGACACGGTACCGAGGAGCCGCATCCGTTCGGCGGCGACGACCACCGTCGAGCCGCCTGGTTCGACGGTGGCGGCGATGCTGCCGGTGTGCAGATGCCCGAACGGTTCCAGGTCCGGGAGTTGCGGGACCGCCCAGTTCAGGTCGAACTCGTAGTTTGCGTGTCCGTCCGCGTCGATCTGGGTGAACGCGACCGACGTCTTGTGTGCGGAGTCGGTTCCGGGCGCGATCTGCACGCCGGCGGACTCCGCCCACTGTCTGAGCAGACTTCCCCGGGGGTCTTTGCCCCAGTGGGAGCAGATGCTGGCCGGGTGGCCGAGTGCGCCGAGTCCGACCGCGACGTTGAGCAGGCTGCCGCCGACGTGTTCCTGAGTGGACCCGGGCCTGGTGACGACGTCGATCAGTGCTTCGCCGAGGCTGAGTACGCGGCTGGTCATCAGTGAGCCCGTACCGCGGTCGGCTGGTCCGGGCCGTGGTCGAGTGCGACGCCGAGCTTGGCCTCCATCTCCTCGAGCGGCACACCCTTGGTCTCGGGCATCACCTTCAGCACCCAGATCAGCTGACCGACCATGGCGAGGAAGAAGATGCTGAACGCGGCGCCGGCACCGAGGGCACCGATGATCGGCGGGAAGGCGAACGAGGTGATCGCGGCGAACACCCAGTGGGTCAGGCTGCCCAGCGACTGCCCCTGACCACGGATCCGATTCGGGAAGATCTCCGAGAGGAATACCCAGATCACCGAGCCCTGGCCGACGGCGTGGGCGGCGATGAATCCCATCAGCCCGATCAGCACCAATATCGACGACGTAGAGGTGAACTCCCCACCGCGCGCATTTTCGTAGTAGAACATCACGGCGGCAAGGAATCCCAGGGACATCAGGTAGCCGATCGAGCCGACGATCATCAGCTTGCGCCGGCCGAGCCGGTCGATCAGGCTCAGCCCGACCATGGTGGCGACCATGTTCATCGCGCCCACCCCGACGCTCATCAGGAAAGCGGCGTTCGTGCTGGCGCCGGCCTCCTGCATGACCCGTGGCGCGTAGTACAGGACCGCGTTGATGCCCGACAACTGGTTGAAGACGGCGATCGTGACGGCGAGCAGGATCACCTTGCGGTGCCCGTGCGTGAAGAACGGCACCTTCGTCATGTTCGCGGTGGCCACCAGGGACTCCCGGATCTCACTCATCTGGAAGTCGACGTCGGCTTGGGTGGCGCACAGGCGCTTGCTCGTTGCGGTTGCGTCGTCCCATCGACCGTTGGCGGCCAGCCAGCGCGGCGTTTCGGGAACGGTCGGGAGCATGAGGACGAACACCAGTGCCGGAACGATCATGATGCCGAGCATCCAGCGCCAAGCATTGTCGCCGGGGACCGCCGCGCGGATGACGGCGTTGGATGCATAGGCGATGAGGATGCCGAGCACGATGTTGAATTGCACCAACCCGACCAGGCGTCCTCGGCTGGCCGCGGGGGCGATCTCGGCGGTGTAGATCGGTGCACAGACGCTGGCACCACCCACGCCGATGCCACCGATGAACCGGAACAGCATCAGAATTTCGACGTTCGGGGCCAGGGCAGACCCGACGGCGCCAAGAACGAAGAGGACGCCGATCACGTAGAGCGCCTTCTTGCGGCCGTACCGGTCTGCCGGCCGGCCGGCGACCAGAGCGCCGAGGATCGTCCCGATGAGTGCGGTGGTGACGGTGAAGCCCAGCTTGGCATCGCTGAGCGCGAACACCTGCTGGATCTGTTCCTCCGCACCGGAGATGACGGCGGTGTCGAATCCGAAGAGCAGCCCGCCGGTCGAGGCGACTATGGCGCTGCGAACAACTATGGGTTTCACGAGATGACTGCTTTCTCTTGCGGTTGAAATATCATGGAAAAGGAGGATTTCCGTGCACAGCGCGATGGGTTGGGCACACACGCCATTGCCCGTCGGCCGCGGCGATCACCGCGAAGTCGAGTGGCTCGGAGCCAGAAGCGCCCTGCGTCTCGACGTGGATTTCGCTGCGTCTCGACGTGGATTTCGTGACCGCTGCGGGCGGCACCCTGCTCCAGCAATTCCGCCGCCATGTATGTGTGTGCGATTCCAGTAGGGCACGAGGTTGCGGCTTCGAACTTCATGTCACGCGCCTTTCATAGCGGTTCGCTGTCGCAGCCGAGGCGACGATCGATCGAGGCTGCCCTGCCTGATCCTGTGTCGCTGTATCGATGAGCCTGCGGACAGTTATAGCTGTGACGTACCTCTCATGTCAACATATACGGGCCTAAACACATACATTCGGGCACCAATGAGCAGATCAAAACAACACGCCGAAGTGGTTGGCGGCCTGCAGTGCGATCACCTCCGCGCCGGTGAGAGCCGGAGTTCCGGGCGCGCGCCGTCTGGATGGGCGGAGTCTGCGATGGCGCGACTGTCTCCCCGAAAGCGTCAGGCGCGCGCGTGACACTGTTTGGCACGGAACAGGATGCGGTCGGCGGGGCGGCCGCCACCCCACAGCCTCAGCCCGTACAACTCGTTGGTGTTGGGCGAGGGCGCTCTCAGCGCATCCCGATGTAGATCTCGCCGGTCGTGACGTCCTCTTCGAGCGCCTCGAGGGAACGGCCCCGCGTTTCGGGCACCTTCGTCCACACGAACACAAGCGCCGCCACGCCGATGACGGCGAACATGAAGAACGACCCGGTGATGCCGATTCCCTTGACGAGCGACGGGAAGAACAGCGCCAGGATTCCGTGGGTGGTCCAGCCGAAGAAGACCGAGATCCCGATCCCGAGGCCGCGCATGTGCAGCGGGAAGATCTCCGCCAGCCACACCCACACGTGGTCGCCGCGATCGGCGGGATCCTCGCGCTTCGTAACATGGACCGGCTGGACCGGCGCAAGACCTTCCCCATCGGTCTCTCGCTCACCACGATCTGCCACTGCCTGATCGGCGCTGCCTCGATCCTGTTGCCGCGCACTCGGCGTCGACGTCCTGGCGGTGCCCACCGGCGTCGACCAGCAGGCCCTAGGCCGCACCCCGCTCGACGACCTGCGCGAGCTCACCGCCGCGGGCCCCGGCATCCCGCTCGCCGTCGCTGGCGGGATCGACCGCCACAACACAGCCGGCTACCTCGCCCTGAACCCGCACATCCTCATCGTCGGCGGTGGCATCTCGACCGCACCGGACCCGGCCGCCGAGGCCGTGCATCTGCGAAGCCTGATCGAGGAAGCCCCACGATGACCGTCACCACCAGGATCCACGCCGACGGTATGACGCTGCCACGCGAGGTTCGCCTGACAGGGTGAACGATGTCATCCGGCTCATCCAGGAACCCGTCGATCACCTTCGCGACAACGGTAAACGTGTCGTGGACGTTCGGGATCGGACGGTGGACGCCGACTCGGTGATCTCGTTCGACGTCGATCCCGGTGCCTTCCGGCCGCTGCTCGTATCCCTCTGCCGCGCTTTCGATTCCGGGTCGCTGGTGCCGACCGCGACCGTCCGGGTCAACCCGGCCGACTGCACCCCGGGCCCCACCGGGGTCTCGACGTTCCGTGACCCCGTCGTGCTGAGCTGGCGGGACCTGGCGCTGTCGATGATGACCGTATCCGACAACGCGGCCGCGGATCTCGTTCTGGGGCAGGTGGGACTCGAGAGCATCGAGCAGATGCTGTCCGAACTGGGCATGACGAGCACCCGCGTCATCGGCGGCACGGCGGATGCGCATCGGCGGCACGGCGGATGCGCATCGCAGTCTGGTGATCGACGCCCACGCGCACACCACCGCCGAGGCATTCGCGGCGCTGGCCGACAACGACGAGGCGGGGACCGTGTCGGCCTACGACCCGTCCTACGCGAGCGCGACCACCCCGCGGGACATGACCACACTGCTCGACGCAATCTGGACCGGCAGGGCGGTGCCCGGGCCCCAGGGGGAGTTCATCAGGCACGTGATGGCCGCGCAGGTCTGGCAGCACCGCATCCGCTCCGGATTCCCGTACTCCGACGTGGACGTGGCCGGCAAGACCGGGACCATCGGCGCCATCCGCAACGAGGTCGCCGTCGTGACTTTTCCCGGTGAGATTCCCGTCGCTGTCTCGGTGTTCACCCGAGCAGCCCGTGCGGACCCGGTGCTGCCCGTGGTCGATGCCGCGATCGGGCACGCCGCCCGGATCGCGGTGACCGAACTCCGTTCCGGCCGAATCGACTGACCCGAAAATCCCCTTGACCACGGGCGTACGTCGGTGACCCGGCGTAGCTTGTGGAGCCGGGTTTTATTGTGGCGGTGTTGGCCTCGGTTAGGCGGCGGTGTCGTCGATGAGTGCCTTGCCGTCGCGGATGGTGATCTTCTGGCCGGTGAGCGCTTGCAGCTGGGTGGCCAGGCTGCGGGCTCGGCGCTCGGCGTTGATCCGCGATTGGAA
>RRBB01000386.1:0-6140 GCA_006543605.1 Rhodococcus sp. WS4 | reverse complement strand
ACTCGATGGGCCGCCTCGACCTTGTACTCGGTCGTATACGACCGGCGGGAACGGGACATGGTGAACATCCTTCCAGCGAGACCTCTGGTCCCGCTATCTCGGTGTCCACTATTCGGGGGGAACCCCATATCGCAGGCGGGCCTTCCTAGGCGTCATGATGGCAGTGATCGGCGCCATGACCGCCGGGCGGACGCCGCGGGGCGATCAGCTCTTCCTGACGATGCTCGACCGGCACACCACCCACGTCCTCGACTGCGACGCCCTCGACCTCCTCCCGCGCGGCTAACACCGGCGCGCGGTCGACCATCCAAGGAGACAACAGTGCTCATTCCCGCCGACGACTATCCGATCCACCAGAGCAGTCTGCCTCTCGCGCAAGCCGAGGGAGGGCACGTCGACTTCTATGACCGCTACTTCATGAACGGCTACACCGAGGACTGCTACTTCGCCCTCGCGTTCGGCACCTATCCCAACCGGGGTGTGGTCGACGCCGCCTTCGCCGTCGTGGCCGACGGCGTGCAGCGCTCAGTCATCGCCTCGGGCCGGGCGCCGTGGGACCGTGCCGTCACCGAGATCGGCCCGATCCGCTTCGAGATTCTCGAGCCCATGCGCACGCTGCGCTTGACCGTGGACTCCCCCGAGCACGGTCTCTCGGCCGACCTCACGTTCACCACCGGCACCCCGGCCTGCGAGGAGGAGCGGCAGCTGCGGTACGTCGGCCCTCGCCGCGTCATGGACGTCACCCGAGCGACACAACTGGGCAGGTGGCATGGCTCCCTCAGCAGCGGTGGAAGCCAGTACACTGCCGGGGCGCGGGGGTCCTTTCTTGGCACCAAGGACCACTCGTGGGGAGTCCGGCACGTCGGGGACCCCGCTCCCATGGCACCCGTCCCAGGAGAGCACCAGCTGTACTTCGTGTGGACGCCGCTGCACTTCGACAATGAATGCCTGCACGCCATGGTCTTCCAAGACGGCGACGGGGTCCCTTGGAGCGAGACCGGTGTCCTGATGCAACCTCTCGCACCGTTGGCATCGCCCGTTGGGCCTTCACTTCCGATTGCCCATCTGGCGAGCATTCGCCACGAGGTCGACTGGGCACTGGGACTACGGCGCAGTCGTGGTGGACGGGTGTTCCTCCGTCGGCGCCCAGGAGACGAGGAAGAGGTCATCCACCTCGAGCCGCTGCTCAACTTCCGCATGAGCGGGATCGGCTACGCCCACCCGACGTACAAGCACGGTCGGTGGCACGACGAGCTGGTCACCTTCGGCGAGGCGTTCGACGTCGCGGACCTCGACAACGTCGACCCTCGCAACATCCATGTGCAGCAGGTGGTGCGTGCGGAGTGGAACGGCCGGGTGGGCCTCGGGATCTTCGAGCAAATGGCCATGGGACGACACGCGCCCAGCGGCTTCGGGGACGACCTGGCCGGTTACGCCGGCTAGTGGCCATCGCTGCAAGTTCATCGGGGGGTTAAGTCCATGCGGTGGGGTCGTTGAGGTAGAGGCCGCAGGCGGTGTCGAGCGCCATCAGTCCAAGGAAATCACCAACTTCCGCCGAATACCAAAACATCGAGTACCAGCCACTCCCGAACTACGACTACAGAACCAACGCGTATGTCGAGCCAACGGACTACTACGTCGCACCAGTGCAATTCGACCAGCTGCACCTGCCGACGCCGGTGGAGCCGACGAAGCCGTTCATCGCCCCCCGGGACACCCTTCGTCTGGGTGAGCGGTGGCCAGCACGTCGGGGGCGGCGCGGCGGATGTGCGGCAGCCGCAGCCGGTGCAGCAGGGTTTCCAGGTCGGCCGGCAGCGGCGGCGCCGACGGTGGTGCAGTGCTCACGAGAACAGCCCTCCTGTGGTCGGTGTTGCATGATGGTGTTCTGTCTGCTGTTGCAGCACAGCGACTTCCGATAACACTGCGGCGGGCGGCGGTGCTAGTATTCGGTGGCGCCGGTGCCCTCGGTGTCGGCGAGTTCGGTCAGGATCGGGGCACCGAACCGGGCCCACCCGGCGGTGCCCTGGGCCAGGGACCGTGATTCGTCGGCCCGGTGGGTGCGATCCGAGGCGGCGCCGGCGGGGTGGGCGTCGAGGATCGCCATCAGGTCGCCCTCGGCGAAGCGGCCGTAGGCGGCGGCGTGCCCCAGCGCCCAGTCGACCCGGCCGGCGCCGAGCAGCTTCGCGAGAGTGACCGCGTGCTCCATCTTCACGCGGATCTTCCCGGTGCCGGCCTCGGCGGCCTCACACAACCACAGCCGGGCACCGGCACCGATGTCGCAGAAGGCGCGTTCGGCGTCGGTCCGCGGGATCGGCTGACGGTCGAGGATCCCGGCCGGGGGCGGCGGGAAGTGCTCGTCGCAGATCTGCGGGGAGCCGGGGCGGGCCCGCCGGTGGCGGGCGACCTCGACCGGCCCACCCTCGCCGTGGTGGACGAAGACGATCCGCTCGGACGCCCCGGCGCCGTGCGCGCGGACGAACACCGTCTGCCCGCGCAGTGTGCGGCACCGAGTACTGGCCGTTCTCGAACGCGATCATCGGTGTGTTGTCCGGGACCGTGCGGGTCACACCCCAGGTCACGGTGTGTGCGGCGGCGGGTACCGGGTGCAGGTGGAGACGTTCTTCGGCGAGCATGTCGGTCGGGATGCGGCGGGTGGTGCGGTGGATGCGGGTGTTGACCTGCTCGCAGAATTCGGCGCAGGCGGCCTCGAGGTCATCGAAAGTGTCGTACTGGGCGGCGAGGTTGTGGTCGGTGGGCACCAGGTCGGCCTTGGCGAGTTTGACGGTGTTCTCCCTCCGCCCTTGGTGGCGGGGTCCGCGGGCAGGCAGGTCTTCACGACCAGGCCGTAGTGCCGGGCGAACGAGACCACGCCGGGGTTGCGGACGGCGACCGAGGCGATGTGTTCGGTGGTGACCATCTTCTCGTTGTCGGTGAGCAGATAGGTCGGGACACCGCCGATGCGCCGGAAGATCCGGTCCAGGCCCGCGTAGACGGACGGGGCGGTGCGGTCGCGCAGCGGGATCACCACCCGGTGCCGGCACCAGGTCAGCCATGCGCACAGCAACACGGTCTTGGTGCCGTCGACGACCGGGCCGTCGCCGAAGTCGTATTGCAGCCACAGGCCGGGTTCGGTGATCCAAGGCCTGTGCACCCGGGTGTGTCCGAGCCGGTAGGCGCGTTTGACCCGGGCGACGGCGCGGCGGGTGGTGCGTTCGGTGCCGGTGAATCCGAGGGCGAGCAGTTTGTCGTGGGCGACGTCGGCTCGGACGCGGCCTCTCGAATGTTCCACCCACTCTTCGATTTTCGGTAGATATTCGTCGATCAGCATCGATCTCTTCTCCCGCGGTGGGGTCGGGACATCGGCGGTGTCGCGTTCGGCGACAAGACGGGCGACGGTGTGATGCGAGCACCCCGCCAGCGCGGCGGCGGCGCGATAGGACTTCGTCAAGTCGTAGGCGGCAAGAATTTCCATGACTTCCTTGGCAGACTTCACGACGGCCTCTCCTCGCGGTTTCGCGGGACGTGGTAGCACCGTCGAGCGAACCCGAGGAGGGGCCCCGATCCGGGGAGGAGCCGGCGGCTCATGAAGGAAGGCTCACGGTGCCATAGGCTTCGCGTGGTTCCGCACGAGCTCGACGTCTTTGTCCTCAAGCCCGGCCCAACACCGGGGCCGCGATCCCGTCCGCGATGGGGCCGCTGGTTCGATGTGAGGAGCATCGTGACGGCATGGCTCGCCGGTGCTTCTCCTGCGGCTCGTGAGTTGATTCTCAGTCTGCTCGATGGTCCGCCCGGCGGGGGCTATGACTAGGGCCGCGGCGATCGGCCCTGGGTGGACCTGACACCGATGCAGACGCAGACGGTGTAGATCGCGTCACCCTGTGTACGGTTCGCACCCGACGCCGGGGGCGGGCCGTGTGCTGTGTGGGGACGTGATGGTGCTGTGACCTGGTGTGATGACATGTCCCCTGTTTGTGAGGTGGCGGTGCGCCGCATCCAGGTCGACTGCTATCCCGACGATTCCCCCGCCGCGGTTGCACGCCAGGCGGTGGGGCTGCAGCCGAAGCTGCTCTTGAACCAGCGGGAGAAGTTGCTGGGTGAGGAGAAGGAGAGCATGTCGGCGATTTCGATGAGTGAGCGCCGCGAGTTGCCGACCATGCGCCCGGCCAGTTCCGCGCGGATCGAGTCGAGTACCGAGGAGAAGCTATCTCCCTCGGCGGCGAGTTTGCGGTGCACGGTCCGGCGGTCGACTCCGAGACTGTGGGCTACCTGCTCCATCGAGCAGCGGCCTGTGGGTAGCAGGATTTCGATCAGTTCGCGGACCCGGTTGACTGTGGTCGCCTCGTGTGAGGCTTCGAGCGATTCGAGAAACTTTTGGGCGTATGGGCGAAGAAGGGGATCGGACATGGCGTTGGGTGCGTCGAGATCTGTGGCGTAGAGCGATATTCCGTCGAAGACCTGATCGAACTGCACGATGCGGCCGAACAGTCGCGTGTGGGTGCTCCCATGCTGAGGGGCGGGGTGGCAGAAGGATACGGCGAGGGGTTGCCACCTCGGGCCGAGGAGATCCCGCAGCAGGCGGTACAGCACGCCGGCATCGAGGTCGGCGATCATGTTCTGTTGTCGTTCGATTCCTGTGGGCTGTGCGAAAACTGCGCGGGTGGGCACCCGGCGTATTGCTTCGCGTTCTTCGCGCGCAATCTGTCCGGCCGCGGCCCCGAAGGGCCCGGCCCGCTCACCGACCTGAGCGGCAACGCCCTTGCATCACGGTGGTTCGGTCAGTCCTCCCTGGCCACCCACGCGGTCGTCAGTGCTCGGAACGTCGTAGTTGTCGACAAGGATCTGCCCCTGCACCTGATGGGGCCGCTCGGATGCGGGATCCAGACCGGCGCCGGGTCCGCGCTGATCGCCTTGAAAGTCGGTACGGGAGACACGTTCGCCGTCTTCGGCGCCGGAGCGGTGGGTCTGTCCGCAGTCATGGCCGCCCGGATCGCCGGCGCCTCCCGGATCATCGCCGTCGACCTGCACGCGAGTCGCTTGGATCTCGCCCTCGAACTCGGTGCAACCGACGTGATCGAAGGGTCCGCTGACGATATCGCGCGACAGATCCGGAAGCTGACCGGAAGCGGCGTCCACGCCGCTCTCGACACCACCGGGGTCTCGCAGGTCATCGCCTCCGCGATCGACAGCCTCCGGCCCACCGGAACCGTCGGCCTCGTCGGCGCCGCAACCCGCGAACTGGTCTTCGCCCCAGCCGCGCTGGCAGCCGGGAAGAACATCATGGGAATCCTCGAAGGCGACGCCGTCCCGCAGCTGCTGCTGCCCCGACTGATCGAACTCTGGCGACAGGGCCGGTTTCCGTTCGACCGGCTGATCCGCACCTACCCGCTCTCCGAGATCACCGCCGCCGAGGCGGACGCCGCCAGCGGCGCGACCATCAAACCGGTTCTTCTCCCGCATCCCTGACCGCGCACCACGACGACCGAGGTTCCCCATATGAAGTACACCCGCTCGCAGCTGTTCATCGACGGCCGGTGGCATACGCCGTCCACCTCCGACCGCATCACGGTTATCTCGCCGACCACCGAGGAACCCGTCGGGTCGGCGCCGGACAGTACCCCAGCGGACGTCGACGCCGCAGTTTCCGCAGCCCGCCGCGCCCTGCGTGCACCCGAGTGGTCTGCGTTGGAACCGGCTGAACGTGCCGACCTCCTGCGTCGTTTCGCCGATGCGCTCGACCGGCGCCGAAAAGACACAGCCGCCATCGTGACCGACGAGAACGGCATGCCGGCAGCGATATCCCTAGCGGCCGAGGGGAGCGGCCCGGTTGCGACGCTCCGGTACTACGCCGATCTCACCGAGAAGACACCCGTCGAGACCCCGCGCATCGCCGCGAACGGTCGGTCCACCACGATCGTGCGCCGCGAGCCGATCGGCGTTGTCGCCGCAATCATTCCGTGGAACTTTCCCCAGTCGCTGACCATGTTCAAGCTTGCCCCCGCACTCGCTTCCGGAAGCACCGTGGTCCTCAAACCCGCACCCGAAACCGTGCTCGACGCCTTCCAACTCGCCGACGCGGCCGAAGAAGCCGGGCTGCCCGGCGGTGTGCTGAACATCGTGACCGGCGGCCGAGAGATCGGTGC
>RRBB01000385.1:0-6165 GCA_006543605.1 Rhodococcus sp. WS4 | reverse complement strand
AGCCACATCCAATGACCCCGACAACCGAATCGCCACCGGAATATTGTTCACCGCAGAATCAGGCTCGAACCGATTCAAAAACCACATCCGCGACTGCGCCAACGACAACGGCACCCGACCCGGACGCGGACCAGGCTTCAGAGCCTTCGTGCCGCCGAGACCCGCGTGCGACTCCGCCGCGGCCGCCAGCGCTTCCACAGAGGACGACTCGAACAATGTCGGCAGCGGGATCTGTGCGTCCAGAGCCGCGCCCAACCTTGCGATCAGCTGAGTTGCGATCAGCGAGTTGCCGCCCAACGCGAAGAAGTCATCATCGAGTCCGACACGCTCGACCCCGAGAATCTCAGCGAAAACTCCCGCCACAATTTCCTCGACCGGAGTCGTAGGCGCTCGGAACTCTGCTGCCTCGAGAACCGGAGCAGGGAGGGCTGCCCGATCCAACTTGCCCACAGGCGTGAGGGGGATTTCGTCGAGAACCGACACCACAGCAGGAACCATGTAGCCGGGCAGGACCTGGGCGACGAACTCGAGAAGCTTCACAGTGTCGATCTCGGCGCCTGCGACAGGCAGAACGTACGACACCAGCGACGTTGCTCCGGGCACCAGCTCGCTCCCCATGGTGGCTGCGAATTCGATATCAGGATGCGCAGCCAGCGCTGCGTCGATCTCACCCAGTTCGATCCGGAAACCGCGTATCTTGACCTGGAAATCGCTCCGGCCGAGGTATTCGTAAGCCCGGTCCTCGCGGCGCCGGACTACGTCGCCGGTCCGATACAGCCGTTCGCCCGCGTTTCCGAAAGGGCTCGCCACAAAACGTTCGGCCGTCAGTCCTGGACGGCGTAGGTATCCGCGTGCCAGTTGGACGCCCGACAGATACAACTCTCCCGCCACCCCGGCGGGCACCGGACGAAGCCGTGCATCGAGCACAAAGGCGCTGACGCCGGGTACGACAGAACCGATCGTGATCGGTTCCCCAGGGTGCAACGCCGCGCTGCTCGTCGCGAGAATCGTCGCCTCGGTCGGCCCGTAGCCGTTGAAGAACTGCCGACCCGGCGCCCACTTCGAGACCAACTCAGGACCGAACGCGTCACCAGCGACAACAACCACCCGGAGATCATCCAGACCCGCCGGATCAACGGATCCCAGCGCCGCCGGAGTGATCAACATGTGGCTCACTCGCTCCGTGGCAAGCAATTCGGCAAGCTCGGCTCCACCGAAAACCGACGGCGGAGCGATCACCAACGTCGCGCCCGAACTGAAGGCAAGCAGCAATTCCAACACCGAAACATCGAAACTCGGCGAGCAAACATGCAACACCCGCGACTCCGCGGTCACCGAATAGTGCTCACGCTCCGCCAACACCAAACCCGCCAACCCGGCATGCGTCACGACGACACCCTTGGGCTTACCAGTCGAACCCGACGTGTAGATCACATACGCCGCGTGCTCTTCCAGCAGTGGCCGAATGCGATCGGCATACGAAATCGGACGGTCAGGCTGACGTGTGACGGTCGCCAGGAATCCAGCGTCGTCGAGCACAAGCCAGTCCACAGAATCGGGCAGACTGTCCCGA
The DNA here is from genome assembly GCA_006543605.1 of Rhodococcus sp. WS4. GTDB lineage: Bacteria > Actinomycetota > Actinomycetes > Mycobacteriales > Mycobacteriaceae > Rhodococcus_F. The sequence goes on along the minus strand of RRBB01000385.1, from coordinate 4,592 downwards.
TGATTTTTCGTGGTAAGGCCGAGTACCACTCCCGAGTCGCCGATCATGTGAACGATTCGGTCAGTCGGGTAGTTCGGGTCCACCGGAACGAAGGCTGCACCCGATTTCGCGACAGCCCAGAGGGCCAGCACCGATTCGATCGAGCGGGTGAAGCCGAGGGCGACGAACGACTCCGGCCCTATGCCACGCTCGACCAGTACACGCGCCAACTGCGACGAACGGCGATCTAGTTCACGGTACGGGACAGATATACCGTCGAATGAAAGCGCCATGCGACTGGCATTTGCCTCGACCCCGGCGGTCAACAACTGGGGAAGCAGGACGGCTCGTGCCCGACGTCCCCTTGACGGACGTACCCCGGGCCGGCTGCGAGGCCGGTCGTTACCGGGCGCCGAGCCTGCACTCGCGAACATCGATTTCGCATCCCCATCGGTCATTTTTCGGCCTCTCTCACCGGCTGGAGAATTGCGAGAATCCATGGAGTTCGGTCACCTCTGTCGTAGATTGCAGGACTGCACCAAGCTCGACCAGTCTAATCGTTATCGGAACGTGGCCTTACCGCTCACTTGTTCATCAGATTCGAGCAGGTGTCCGTTACGAGTGCGTCATCACTCATCGAATGTCTCACGAATCGAAATCCGCCGGTGCGGCGTCGACGACTGCCGGATCGGAGCCGTCGAAGACCGTTGTCCGATCCGACCATCTGGCGATCAGCTCCGCACCTGAACGGCCGTCCAGTAGGATTAGTGCCTCCAGATCGTCCACACCTTCCGGGTCTACGTCCATCAGAGCAGCGGAGGGCACAAAGGCATGCGTCACCCATTCGGCTGCCAAGAGCTGTGCTAGTCCTTCCCCCGAGTTCTCGCTGTCACGCGCAAACACCATTGCTGCGCCGGCAGTGGCGGCTACCAAGAACTCGAGAACCCAGGGGTCGGTCCCCGTCTGCCCGATGAGAAGCGTGCGCGACTCATAGGTGACGGACAACCGCTCACGCGCAACGGCCAGAAACGCGGCCAACCCTTGCTGAGGAACCACGACGCGTTCTCGCCCGTTCGCAAGTGTGCTCCGGTACAGGACATATGCGGGATGCTCTGCGAGCAGTGGCTTCACCCGGTCCACATACGTGACCGGATGTGCAGGTTCAGCAGCAGCCAGGGCTACCACATCGGAGTCGTCGAGGCACAGCCAATCGATCGCATCGGTCAGCTCGGTCCCATGGGAGGTGACAGTCACACCGATTCGCGCAATTGAAGAATCGCCAACGTCGATAACCTGGGCCATCGGAGCGCTCGGATCTACTGGGGCGAATGCCGCGCCCGTCTTGACGACAGCCCACATCGCCAGTACTGACTCGGCGGACCGGACGCCTGCGACTGGGACATATGACCCTGGTCCCACCCCTCGACCGATCAGTACCCGGGCGAGTTGGGAAGACCGCCTGTCGAGTTCGGAGTACGAGATCTGGTCGCCCTCCACCACCAACGCAGGTGCATCCGGATCGTCCTCTACTACGTCCGCCAAGAGTTGCGCGAGCGTCTCTGATGGCATCGCTGTGGCGTTGATCTCACTGGCAGACAATTCTGCATCATCGGTGGACCCCATTCCACGGGAGTCCAGGAGAATTTCGTCGAGTTCCACACGGCTGAGGATCTCGATCTCGTCGACGACTGCGTCGGATCTACTGACGAACGATTCCAGTACACGGGTGAACCTGACGCTGAGCGTCTCCACCTGCGACCGGTCGAATGAGTCCAACTGGTACTTGAAGGTCAAGTCCAGACGCGATTCCATCGAGACGAGCAGGGTCAGCGGGTAATGCGTGGCGTCCTGGACGGCGACACCCGTGACCTGCAGTCCGTCAATCGAGCTGGCTGCACCCAGAGCTTCCCTGTCGATCGGATACGATTCGAACACGAGGAGGGTGTCGAACAATGCACCTACTCCGGCAGCGTGCGATATCTCCGTCAGACCCACATAGTGATGGTCGAGCAAATCAGCCTGCTGCCCCTGCAGACGCCTCAGCAATCCGCTGACAGTTTCCCTCTCATCGAGCCGAACTCGCACGGGAACCGTGTTGATGAACAGCCCCACCATGGTTTCGACACCAGCGAGGTCAGCCGGCCGGCCCGACACCGTGGCCCCGAACACCACGTCTCCTCGACCAGTCATCCGCCCGAGCAGAAGCGCCCAAGCGGCCTGTACCAAGGTATTGACAGTCACACCCTCCTTGGCCGCGAGAGCGGTCAATTGTGCGGTCTTCTCCTCGGATAGCTCGATCGACACTTTGTCGATCCCGGTGCCTGTGTCATCGACCCCACCGATCGATGAGGCCAGCATTGTGGGCTCTGCGATCCCCGCCAATGCCTCTGCCCAGGTATCCAACGATTTCCGCTCGTCCCGCTGGCTGAGCCATTCGAGGAAACTGCGGAACGACCGCACCCGCGGCAGGACCGATTTGTCACCATTCACCGCGTACAGAACCAGCAGGTCTTGCATCAGTAACGGCGTCGACCAGCCATCCAAGAGAATGTGGTGCGTCGTGACACCGAAGCTCCATCTGTTGTGCGCCATCCGTACGAGGGTGAAACGCATCATCGGCGGTCTAGCCATATCGAAGTGGGTGGTCTGATCCTCCATGAACGCCCTCTGGGCTTCTGCCCTGGACTCGGCGTCAGAAGCATCCGTCAGATCGAATTCACGCCACGGCAGATCCGCGTGACCGACTACGATTTGAATCGTCTTGCCGCTTGAGTCGCTGACGAAGGCGGTCCGCAAGGTCGCGTGCCTATCGACGACCGCCTCCGCGGCCCTCCGAAGCCGGTCCGCATCGACCACTCCACTCAGTTCCAAAACAGTCTGGATTGTGTAGACATCGACCGACGACTGGGTCATCATCGAGTGGAAGAACAGTCCCGACTGCAACGGGGACAGCGGCCAGACGTCGATGATCGACGGATACTTGGTTTGCCACAGATCGAGGTCGCTCTGCCTTGTCGCCACCAACGAAAGGTCCGAGGGAGTAAGTCCGCCTGCATCAGGACGCTTGACATGGTCGGACAACGCGATGAGTGCAGCGGTCCACAGATCAGCGAACTCCTGTGTTTCAGCGCGGGTGATTACGTTCGAGGCATAGGCGAAGCCTGCACCGAGCCGTGGCCCGTCGGGGCTGTCAGTGACAATCGAGTTGATCTCGATCGTGGCACGAGCGGGCATGTCGGCGTCGAGTGCGGCTGTTATCCCACCCAGCTCCCCGGTGGGGGCCCAACCGAATTCGGCCAACCCCTCCGGAACCTCGCGCGCAGACACCCGCCCGAGATAGTTGAAACACACTTCACCGGTATCGGAGCCTGCCAACTCCCGCCCGGTGTCCTCATTGAGATACCGCAGCATTCCGTAGCCCATGCCCTTGTCTGGAATGGTCAGAAGTTGTTCCTTGACCGCCTTGACCGCTCCTCCTGCGGCAGCGCCACCTGCGAAGGCGTCATCCAGATCGATGCCGTCCACATCGAGACGAACTGGGAAGGTACTTGTGAACCATCCGACCGTGCGGGACAGGTCCGCACCAGCGACCACCTCGTCCTCCCTTCCGTGACCCTCGAGCCGTACCAGCGACGACGTCCGAGCGATTCCCCGGACCCGGCGCCACTGGGTAATGGCCATGGCCAACGCGGCGAGAAGCCCATCGTTGACTCCACCATGAAAGCGCGCCGGAATAGTGGTCAGGATTGCGTCGGTGACGGCTGCGGACAGCTTTACTTCAACTCGTTCGACCGTCGGCTCCACGTCGAGTACAGGATCCAGCTTTCGAGTACCGAACAAGGGCTCTTCGCCGGCACCGACAATTCCGCGCCACAGAGCCACCTCGGATGCGCGGTCCGCCGATTGCGCCTCGTCGACAAGTCGGTTGGCCCACAGCCGCATCGACGTTCCCACTGCGGGCAATACTGGCTGGTCGCCAGCCGTGATCTGTGACCAGGCGACAGCAAAATCGGAAATGAGGATCCGCCAGGACACGCCGTCCACGGCAAAGTGTTGGGCGACAATCAAGAGCACACCCGGCCGACGCTCGTCGCTCGACGCGTTTTCGAAGTCGAACCATACGAACCGAATCATCTTCCCGGCGGCAGGATCCAGCCTGCATAGTGCCGCGTCCAGTTCGCTCGAGGCAAGCGCCGTCAGGTCCGCCTCCGGCACCGCGGAATCGACGCGAATGCAGTGAAGGAGTTCGTCGACTCCAACCGCACCAACGGGCTGAGTTTCGAAATTCCATGTGCCGGTATCGTCCAGGGACATTCGGGATCGCAAGACGTCGTGGTGATCGACTACCGCTTGCAGAGTTCGAACCAGGACTTGATCATCGATTCCAGCAGGCAGAGTCACAGGCACGAACTGCGAGAAGCGGTTGAATCCACCACCACCCTCGAGGAACCATCGCATTATCGGAGTCAAGGGTATCCGCCCGACGCCACCACCGGGCAACTCCTCGAGCACCACGGCGTCACCCGCATCCTCCGTCAGGACCGCAACCTCAGCCAACCCTGCAACAGTCTTTCGCTCGAACACATCCCGCGGAGAAAACACCACACCCCGCG
>RRBB01000384.1:0-6176 GCA_006543605.1 Rhodococcus sp. WS4 | reverse complement strand
GAGTTCTTCACCGGAAAAGTGCCTCTCGAACTGGCCGAATCTGGACCTTCAGTAGCCCACATTCTCCCAGGTCAAAGGCACTTTTCCGCTATCCGACACGCGCTAAGCTCATGAGCCATCAAGGTATAGAAGCGGTGAAACCGCGCGCGTAGTGGTTCTCGAGTTTGTCCTGGAAGAAACTCAGGATGGTGGTCATCAGGAGATACCACAGGCTCGCAACGATGAGCAGCGGGATCGTCTGGTAGTTCAACGAATAGATGATCTGCGTGGAGTACAGCAGATCGGAGATCGCGAGAACGCTGACGAGGGTTGTTCCCTTCAACATCGAGATCACCTGGTTTCCCGTCGGCGGAAGCACCACACGCATCGCCTGGGGCAGAATGATCCGGCGCATCAGCTGAGTTCTGTTCATTCCCAACGCCTGAGCCGCGTCGTACTGGCCGTTGTCCACCGATCCGATGCCGCCGCGGATGATTTCCGCCATGTATGCCGCTTCGTTCAGAGACAGTCCGAGGAGAGCGGCCGTGAGTGGCGTGATCAGCGTGTTGACGGAACCGACCATGAATTCTGGTCCACCGAAGGGGATTCCGATCGAGATCGTGGGGTACAGGGCGGCGATGTTGTACCAGAAGATCAGTTGAACGAGCAGGGGCGTTCCCCGGAAAAACCATATGTAGCCCCGGCTGATCGAATTGACGATCGGGTTCTCCGACAGTCGCATCACCGCGAGGAGCGTACCGAGAGCTATTCCCGCGGTCATCGACACCATCGTCAAGACGATCGTCAGAACTACACCGCGAAGTATCTCCGGCGCGAAGAGATAGGACGACACAACGCCCCAATGGAACCGGTCGTTCGTTGCCACATTCCAGGTCACCGCCACTGCGACGACGAGCAGGAGAAGCCCGAACGTCTGCCGCACAGGATGTTTGAGTGGCACGACCGAGATGGATGTTTCCGGTGACGTCGATACTGCCGACGGAGGAGGGAAGGCGTCTCGCGAAGCCAAGTGCTGCATTGTGGGTCTCCTTATTGCGCCGCGTTGACGCGAGCATCGGTGATCATCGCGGACTCCAGGCCGTATTTTCGGAGCACTTCCCCGTACGCGTCGCTGGAGACGACAACGTCGAGTGCAGCGGAAACGGCGTCGACGAGTGCGGGTTCCTTGGACACGCCTACGGCAACGGGGGTGTATTCGAATGTGTCCGATACTTCGACGGCGGGATTGTGCGCCGTGGCGTACTCGAGGATCGGAGAGTCCGCCAGGACGGTGTCTTGCCGGCCACTGGTCAGCGCAGAGACCGCCTGCCGCGTGTCCTGAAACTGGCCGATCTGGATCGGCGGCTTACCGGCTGCAGCGCAGTCTTGGTTGTAGGCCGGAATATTGACGGTGAGTTGATACGAACCCGTGAGGACGCCGACTCTCCGACCGCAGAGGGTGTCCTTCGTGATGGGCTCCCCTCCCTTGGCGACGACGATGGCATTTCCCACCTGCATGTAGTCGACGAAGTCCATCACCGCCATCCGCTTGGTGGTGGGCGTCATCGAGGACACCGTCATGTCGTAGCGGCCGGCAGCGATCCCGGGAATGATTGAGTCGAAATTGACGACTTTGATGTCGACGTCGAGGTTCAACGCCTTACCGATGAGTCTCGCCACGTCGGGGTTCGTTCCCGTCATGTACCGGGTGCCCTCCGAATAGAACTGGGTGGGTGGCTCATTGGTCGGGATCGCCACCCGCAATGTGTGCCGTGATGCCACGGAGTCGGGCAGCAACGCGACGGCCGCTTCGTCCACGCCGAGAGACGGCGAGCTGTCGCCCCCAGCAGGACCGGAGGCCGGCGGGTCCGCAAATTCTTCGAGTCGACCGCACCCCATCGTGGAGAAGACGAGCGCAGCGAGTGCGCCTGCACACACGAGTCGACGAGAGTGTCGTCCGGGTACGTTTCGTGCGTGGTGTCCGGTCATGACGAGGACTTCTGCTTCGGCGTGGCCGCCGGCGATTCCGCGTACGCCGTCGATGGGCGGGCGAGGACAGCGTGACGGTTCCGAACGAAGGCAGGCCCGTTGTCCTGCAGTTCTTTGATGCTCGAAACCCCCAGCAGCATCATCGTCCGGGTCATTTCCTCCGCGAATATCCGCAGCACGTGCGCGACACCCTCCTCCCCCGCCGCCGCGAGCCCGTAGAGGTACGGACGGCCGATCGCGCACGCATTTGCCCCCAGCGCCAGAGCCTTGATCACGTCCGAGCCGCGGCGGATGCCGCCGTCGACGATGATCTCGACCCGCCCGTTCACTCGCTCGACGATCTCGGGCAGGACGTCCAGTGGGGAGGCCATGTGATCGAGTTGCCGGCCGCCGTGGTTGCTGACCTGGATGGCATCGATGCCGATGTCAGCGGCGATCGCCGCGTCGTCGGCGCTGACACAACCCTTGAGGACGATCGGTCCGCTCCACCGGGAGCGTAGGTCGCACAGGGTGTCCCAGTCGGTGGGCTCGTAGGAACCGGACAGAAGAGTTCGCCACATATCCGGTGTGCTCGCCAACGGCCCATCCGGGACGGTCCCGTCGAGATTGGGGAAGGCTATCGCGTCGTTGCGCAGAAACCCCCACGCCCACCCGGGATGAAGTGCACCTTCGATGACCGTCCGCGGTTTCAGGGACGGGGGTGCTGTGAAACCGTTGCGGTAGTCACGTTCGCGATGACCGATTGCCCGGCAATCGACATTGACGAGCAGAGCCTCGTATCCCGCGTTCGCCGTCCTGTCGAGCAGCGCCTGCAGCATGCCCTTGTCGGCCATCGGTTCGATGTTGAACCAGCGGCGGAGCCCCGGGGTGTGCGCGCTGACGAGTTCCATCGGCGTGGTACTCAGGTGCGCCAGGCCGTACGGGACACTTGCGGCCGAAGCCGCGCGCGCTGCTCCGAGTTCGCCCTCCGGGTGAAAGAGTCGTGTTCCTCCGGTGGGAGAGAGCATCAACGGCATGGCTACCGGCTTGCCCAGGAGAGAAGACGCCAGGTCGAGGTTCTCGACCGCGCCCCACCGTGGCACGAAGGACCAGTCGTCGAACGACGAAAGGTTGCGACGGACCGACGTTTCATCTTCTCCACCGCCCTCGATGTAGTCGAAGATGCTCAGCGGGAGACGTGTGGCGGCCATCTTTCGCACGTCCTCGATGCTGTGGCATCGCCGCGCAAGCCGTTGCGAGACGGACCGTGCAGGGCCCTCGACATTGACCAGCGACCTGATATCTCTGAGCTTCATGGGGACTCCTCGAAGTGTTGCCGGCACCCAAGTGCCTGGTGGTGCACCAATAGTGATCCACGCCTCACCCGGTAGATATGGAACAATTTCCAACCTTGGATACCTGGATTGTAGAATCTTCTAATGGAGCCACCGGAGGAGTTGCTGGGGCACGGCGACGCGTCACCCGAACCGATCACGCTGTCGGCCTGGGCCGATCTCGTGCACGAAGATCTGCTGCACGCGAACCCGACAGCGGAGAACCTCCGCCGCCCCGTCGCCGACGTTCAGCTGTACGACGCACTCGACGATCACATGGACGTCAGGAATGCCATCGTTCTTGCGATGGGCGTGGCCTGCGGTTCGGCCGGATTCGAGCGAGTACTGGTCCATGCCGCGGAGGGCGATGCTGCCGCCGTGATCGTCAAAGCTCGAGGGACGTCGATCGAGGACCTGCGGGCCGCGTCCAGTCGTCACGACGTTCCCGTACTCGTCGTCGGAGACGAAGTGGACTGGACACGGCTGATTGCGATGGCACGAACAGCGGTAGCGGGTGCTGCAGTCGACTCGGTATCGGGCGTGCGCCTGGGCGATCTGTTCGCCTTCGCCAACGCTGTGGCGTCGATAGCTAACGGCGCCGCGAGCATCGTCGACCCCTCGGGCCGCATCCTCGGATACTCCACCGTGCCCGGCCAGCCGATCGACGACCTGCGCCGGGAGACGACTCTGACGCTGCAGGAGCTGACACCCCCAGCCCTCGACGCCGATTTCAAGGTGGTCTACTCCTCCACCACCGCATTGTTCGTGCAGTCGCCCAGCGGAATCGCGGACCGGCTGGCACTGGCGGTCCGGGCGGGCGGGGAACTGCTCGGATCGATCTGGATCATCGATCCCGGGGGTGAACGCCGCCAGCCGGCTCTCGATGCGCTCGACAGGCTGGCGCCACTGGCCGGCCTCCACATGCTTCACGCCCGGTCGGCATCCGACTTCACCGAGCGCCGCAACGCCGATCTGATGCGGACGTTGATGGACGATCCGACCCAAGCTTCCTTCGCCGCTGCACAACTCGGACTCGAGTTCACCGGCGGATTCGCAGTGGCGGCGTTCGTCCTTGCCCACCCGAACGGCGGCAGCCTCGACGCCATGCGCGAGCAACATCGGCTACTGCAACTGGTGACGGTCACGTGCAACGTCCAATTCCACAGTGCATACAGCGCCTTGATCGACTCTGTCGTGTACACCCTCCTGCCCTGCCCGGGCGGTTCTCCGCGCGCCGCCCACCGTCGGGTAATTCGCGACATCGGTGCCTCCGCAACAACGATCAGTGCGCATCCCGTTGTGGCCGCGGTCGGCGGTATCGCCGAACAGATCAGCGAGCTACCGCGGTCCCGCACCGAAGCCGTGCGTACGTTGCGGTACCTCATGCGCCGGCAGTCGGCCACCGGCGGGACTCCGACTGGCCAACCCCCCTTGGCCGCAGTGTTCGAAGACTATAGGACTGAACTGAACATCCTGGAGATCGGGAAGTACATAGCCGAGCAACATCTCGACGAGTTCGACGTCATAGACGCGATTCGAGCCTACGACGCCGCCCATCACACCGACTTTCTCATCACGCTGCGCGCGTACTTCGATTCGAACGCGAACGTGGCCAAGGCAGCGGAACGAATGCATGTCCACGGCAACACTATTCGCTACAGGATCGCGCGCCTCACCGAGGAGTTCCACGTCGACTTCGAAGACCCGACGACGCGCCTGTGGCTGTGGCTCCGACTCGTTTCGACAGACCTCAATCGACCGTAACTCGCCGACGAGACCGGACGTTCGGTGCCGCGGCGGCGAGCGCTGCCGCGAGAACGATGCCCGACGCGACGAGCAAGGCCAGGTGGTAGCCGTCGGACAGCAGTGGCGTGACGATGAGCGGGCCCGCGATCTGACCGAGGCTGTATCCAGTCGTCAAGATCGCCACCGCGCGTGGGAACTGGAGGTGGGCGCCGATCGTCAGCGACATCTGACTGATGCCGAGGAATGTTCCCCCGAACAGGAACGCGGAGATCAGGGCGGGCCAGATGCCGCCTGCCACCGCGGGCAGCGCGATGCCGACGGCCTGAACGATGAGGGCTATCACCAGCAGGGTCGGACGGGACCATCTTCGGCCGAGCGACGCCCAGAGTGGACCGGACGGTAGCGCCGCCAGCCCGACGAGTAGCCACGCGCCGCTACCGGCGTTGCTGCCTGCGGTCTGGGCGATACCTGCTCCGATTCCGCCGAACGCCCACCCTGACAACTGCGCCGCGTGCCCACCCAGATGGGCGTGCATCGCGCTGACCGCGATGACGAAGACCATCGCACTGGTAGCACCCGCAACACAACGCATTACGGCCCAGGCGGTTTCGTTCGATGTCACCGGCATGAGTGCCAGCGTGGCGGTCAGGATCAGCAGCGAGACACGCATGGCTGCCGCCGAGCGCACCAAGGCGGGGAGGACGATTCCGGCGAGCGCCCCGACGAGGTAGCCGAGATAGTTGGCCGTCGCCAGAGCGGCGCCCGCCGACGGTGTCAATCCTGCCTGGGCTTCCATCATTGGGAGAACAGGGGTGTAGACAAATCGTCCGATTCCCATGCTCGCCGCCAGCGCTGCCCCCACCTGGCCGACCGTGACCCACGGCAATGTCGGCATTCGGAACCTGACCAGCTCGTCGGCGCTACCTACTGCGTTCATGTGTTCTCTTTCAGGGGTATTCGGTCGGCAGTCGCGCGGGACGCCCTAGGTGGCTGGTGTTTTTCGCGGCGTGGCGGTCCCAGGCGATGTTGATCTTTCCGGGAGAATGTCCTTATGGCGCAAGGGCATCGATCTTGGGGTGAGTCGTGACGTTGGGGCTGACGCCGACGCAGGCGGATCTGTTCCGGTCCACGATCGGGTTCTGTGAGGCG
>RRBB01000383.1:0-6342 GCA_006543605.1 Rhodococcus sp. WS4 | reverse complement strand
GAAGATTGTGGATCGGGCGATTCAGGTGCACGGTGGTGCGGGGGTGACCGACGACTTCCCCCTCGCGATGGCCTGGGCGCACCTGCGCACGTTGCGCCTCGCGGACGGCCCGGACGAGGTCCACAAGATGTCCATCGCGAGAAGAGAACTGCGCAAATACCGTACGAAGACCGAGAACAACCAGCATGGAGGAAACAAGTGAGCCAGGAACGTAGAACCGCAATCGTCACCGGGTCGGCCCGCGGAATCGGCGCCGCCGTCGCGAAGCGGCTGGCCGACGACGGCTACGCGGTCGCCGTCCTCGACCTCGACGAGGCCGCATGTGCCGCAACCGTCGACGCGATCAAGTCCGCCGGCGGCGACGCGCTGGCCGTGGGAGCGAACGTGGCCGACGAGGCATCCGTCGCCGCGGCGGTCGAGCGGGTGGCGACCGAACTGGGCGCCCCCACGATCCTGATCAACAACGCCGGAATCACCCGCGACAACCTGCTGTTCAAGATGACCGTCGACGACTGGGACGCCGTGATGAACGTGCACCTGCGCGGCGCCTTCCTGATGTCGCGGGCAGTGCAGAAGTACATGGTGGAGGCCAAGTTCGGCCGCATCGTGAACCTGTCGAGCACGTCCGCGCTGGGTAACCGGGGGCAGGTCAACTACTCCGCCGCAAAGGCCGGGATGCAGGGCTTCACGAAGACACTCGCGTTCGAGCTCGGCAAGTTCGGGGTCACGGCGAACGCGATCGCGCCCGGCTTCATCGAGACCGAGATGACTGCCGCGACGGCCGAGCGGGTGGGTGTCGGCTTCGAGGACTTCAAGAAGGCGGCGTCGTCGCAGATCCCCGTGAATCGCGTCGGGCAGCCCGAGGACATCGCGCACACCGCATCGTTCTTCGTCAGCGAGGGTGCCGGATTCGTGTCGGGGCAGGTCGTCTACGTCGCCGGCGGACCGAAGGACTGATCGATGAGGGCGTGGCGCGTACACGAATTGGGGCAGCCCAGGGACGTCCTGACGTTCGAGGACGTCCCCGACCTCGAGCCGGAACACGGCGAGTTGCTGGTCAAGGTGCTCTCCGCGGCCGCCAACTTCCCGGATGTGCTGCTCTGCCGCGGTGAGTACCAGATCAAACCGTCGCTGCCGTTCACTCCCGGTGTGGAGCTGTGCGGCGAGGTGGTTCGACTGGGGGAGGGGGTCACCGAGTTCTCCGTCGGCGATCGGGTGATCGGGATGCCGAGCCTGCCGCACGGCGGATTCGCCGAATTCGCGATCATGACCTCGGCCACCACGTTTCCGGCTCCGGAGGCCTTGGACGACGCGGAAGCGTCCGCGCTGTCGATCGGGTACCAGACGGGATGGTTTGCGCTGCACCGCAGGACGCAGCTCCAGCCCGGTGAAACCCTGCTCGTGCAGGCTGCGGCCGGCGGCGTGGGAAGTGCGGCCGTCCAGCTGGGCAAGGCGGCCGGCGCCACGGTGATCGGCGTCGTCGGCGGTCCCGAAAAAGCCGACTACACGCGGGAACTCGGCGCCGACCTGGTGATCGACCGGCACAGTGAGGACTTCGTCCAGGCCGTCAAGGACTTCACCGGCGGCCGCGGTGCCGACGTCGTCTTCGATCCGGTGGGCGGCGACTCGTACACGAAGTCGACCAAGTGCATCGCGTTCGAGGGTCGCATTATCGTGATCGGATTCGCGAGTGGCACCATCCCGTCGCCCGGGTTGAACCACGCACTGATCAAGAACTACTCGATCATCGGGCTGCACTGGGGGCTCTACAACGCGTACAACCCGACGGCGATCCGCGACTGTCACGAGGAGCTGACCCGGATGGCCGCAGCCGGCGAGATCAAACCGATGATCAGCGAGCGGCTCGGGCTCACCGACGTCGCGGACGGCATCGCGCGCCTCGGTGAAGGAACGACGGTGGGACGGCTGGCCTTCCTGCCCGGACGCTAGCCGCGGGTGCGCTTCGCGTACAGCTCCTCGAGGTTGTGCCGCAAGGTCGCCTCGGTGTTCTTCACGGCCGTTTCGATGAACGGTTCGACGATGAGACCGAGGGCCTTGCCGGTGAGACCGCTGGGGAGCTTGTACGCGAAGTCCACGCTGATCTCGGTCTTGTCCTCACCCTGCGCGGTGAACTCCCAGGTGGAGGAGTTGGCGGCGCCGTCGAGCGAGGCCAGGGTGATGACGCGGTCCAGCTCCCACTCGGTGACCTCGAGCCGGGACCGCAGGGTGCTCGGTCCGATGTGGATCGCCGCGTCGAACGTCGAATCGAGCCCCTGGTCGAATTCCCCGATCGGACGGAACTCCGAGACGCCGAACATCCAGTCGGGGACCGTCCGGTAGTCGTCGATGTAGGCGAACGCGACATGGAGGGGTACGGCGGTGATCGCGGAGTGACGGACGTGGATCATCGGGTGGTCCCTGGCTCTCTGTCGGAGAAGGCTGTCGATCTGGGCGACCTCGTTCGACTCTAGTCAACTCCCGCGACCACAGCAGGGCGGCGGCGGGTACCTGTTCTACCGTAGGACTCATGACGGTAGAGGGCACCCAGCGCGGCAGTTCCTGGCGTGAGTACACCGACCAGGGGTTGTCCAAGGTTCTGGCCGCGGCGCTGGCGGCGTTCGTCGAGAAGGGATACGACGGCGCGTCGATCCGTGAGATCGCGTCACGCGCCGGGCTGTCGGTCCCCGGTCTCTATCACCACTACCCCTCCAAGCAGGCGCTGCTGGTCGGACTGACCAACGTGGTGATGCGTGAACTGCTCGATCGCAGCCGCGCCGCGGTGGCCGAGGCGGGTCCGGCACCGGGTGAGCGGTTCGACGCGGTCATCGAGTCGCTGCTGCGGTTCCACATGTACCGCCGTGAACAAGCCTTCGTCGCGTCCCGCGAGACGCGAAGCATGGAGCCGGAGAGCCGGCAGGCGTACATCGCGCTGCGCGACGAGCAGCAGGAGATGCTGGACGCCATCGTCCGCGACGGGGTGGCGGCCGGGCTGTTCCGGACGCCGTTCCCCGAGGACGCGAGCCGCGCCGTCGTCACGATGTGCGTCGGCGTGTCCACCTGGTACCGGGAGGACGGGCCGCTGTCGCCCGACGAACTGGTCGAGCGATACCTGGCGATCGCGAGGAGCACGGTCGGCGCATCCGGCTGAGTCTTGACCGGGTTGCGAACCTGTGGAATTGTCGGGGACGACTTCGACCGAGCGAGTGATCGGTCGGTGCGGAGTCGTCGTACTGACTGGAGGTAGTTGTGGCGATCGATCTGTCCTATTCACCCGAGGTGACCGCGCTGGTCGAGAAGACCGAGGCGTTCATCCGCGACGTGGTGCTGCCCATCGAGGACGAGCACGGCGGCGACATCACGGCGGCAGGTGGCGACACACTCCGCGTGGAGTTGCAGAAGGCGGCCAAGGACGCCGGTGTCTTCGCGCCGCACGCGCCCGTCGAATACGGCGGACACGGTCTGAACATGACCGACCGCGCCCCCGTCTTCGAAGCGGCGGGCTACTCGCTGTTCGGCCCGACCGCGCTGAACATCGCGGCGCCCGACGAGGGCAACGTCCACATGCTCGCCCACATCGCCGACGACGCGCAGAAGAAGCAATTCCTCGCACCGCTGGCTCACGGCGACCTGCGGTCGGCGTTCGCCATGACCGAACCCTCGCCCGGCGCGGGTTCCGACCCCTCGGCGTTGACCACCCGCGCCGAGAAGGTGCCGGGCGGCTGGAAGATCAACGGCCACAAATACTTCATCACCGGCGCCGACGGAGCCGGATTCTTCATCATCTTCGCCCGCACGTCCGGTGCGCCCGGTGACCGCGGCGGCGCCACCATGTTCCTCACTCCCGCCGACGCCCCCGGACTGAAGGTCGGTCGACACATCGACACGCTCGACCGCGCCATGATCGGGGGACACTGCGAGGTGTTCTTCGACGATCTGTTCGTCCCCGACAGCGGAGTTCTCGGTGAGGTGGATCAGGGATTCGCCTACGCCCAGGTCCGTCTCGGTCCCGCCCGGATGACCCACGTCATGCGCTGGCTCGGGGCCGCGCGCCGCGGGCACGACGTCGCCGTCGCGCACGTCGCGCAACGCGAGGGTTTCGGGGGCAAGCTGGGTGATCTCGGCATGGTCCAGAAGATGATCGCGGACAACGAGATCGACATCGCCGCCACCCGTGCGTTGTTGACGCGGGCGTGCTGGGAACTCGATCAGGGCGGGCATGCGAGCAACTCGACGTCCATCGCGAAGACCTACGCCGCGGAGGCGATCTTCCGGATCGTCGACAACGCGGTGCAGATGTGCGGTGGTCTCGGCGTGTCCGGGGACCTCCCCCTCGCCCGGCTGTCCCGCGAGGTCCGGCCGTTCCGGGTGTATGACGGCCCGTCCGAGGTGCACCGCTGGGCCATCGCCAAGCGCGTCGTCGGCGCCGCGAAGAAGGCCGCGCGGGAGGCAGGGGCATGAGCGAACATCGGGGGCTCGATCTCGTTGCGCTGCAGAAGTTCCTGTCCGACTCGGACGTTCCCGTGGACGGTGAGTTGCGGGCCGAGCTGATCGCGGGCGGCAAGTCCAACCTCACCTACGCGATCTTCGACGACTCCTCGCGGTGGGTGCTGCGAAGGCCGCCCACCGCGGGGCTCACACCCTCGGCGCACGACGTGGCCCGCGAGTTCCGCATTACCTCGGCGCTACGGGACACCGACGTCCCGGTGGCCGCCACCGTCGCGCTGTGCGAGGACGACAGCGTCATGGGCGCGCCGTTCACCGTCGTCGAACACGTGACCGGCCAGGTGATCCGGAACAAGTCGGACCTCGAGGCGCTGTCCGACGAAGACATCGAGTCGTGCACCGACGAACTGGTGCGCGTGCTCGGCGCGTTGCACAACGTCGACTACGCGGCCGTCGGGCTGGGTGAGCTCGGCCGCCCGGACGGGTACGTGGCTCGGCAGGTCACGCTGTGGGCAAGTCAGTGGGGGCGGGTGAAGACCGAGGATTCCGCCGACGTCGACCGGCTGCACACCGCTCTGGTCGAAACGATTCCGGCGCAGTCGGAGTCGTCGATCGTGCACGGCGACTACCGCATCGACAACACCATCCTCGCATCCGGTGACGTGAGCACGGTTGCGGCGGTGGTGGACTGGGAACTGTCGACGCTCGGCGACCCGCTCACCGACGTCGCGCTCATGTGCGTCTATCGGAATCCGGCGCTCGACCTGGTGCTCGGTGAGCCGGCGGCCTGGACGAGCCCGCGGCTGCCGTCCGCCGACGATCTCGCGCAGCGGTACAGCGTGGCCTCGGGGCGCGAACTCGTCGACTGGAACTTCTACCTGGCGCTCGCGAACTTCAAGCTCGCTGTCATCGCCCAGGGGATTCACCATCGATACCTGGCCGGTGCCACCGTCGGGGACGGCTTCGACAAGGCGGGCGCCTCGGTGCCCGAATTCGTCACCGCGGGCCTGCGGGCCCTGAAAGGACACACCGCATGAGCCGCACCGCACTGATCACCGGCGCGTCGCGCGGCATCGGACTCGGGATCGCCACCCGCCTCGCCGAACAGGGGTACGGGCTGACGATCACCGCACGCGACCGTGAGCGGCTCGAGTCGGTGGCCGCCGACCTGCGCGCCGCCGGTGCGAAGGACGTCGTCGTGGCCGCGGGTGACCTCGCCGACGAGGAGTCCGCGGGGCAGGTCGTCCAGGCGCACGCCGCGGCGTTCGGCTCCCTGAACGCACTGGTCCTCAACGCCGGCGTGGGAACCGCCGGCGCCATCGGCGACTTTCCCCTGCGCCGATTCGACAAGAGCCTGGGAGTCAACCTGCGGGCGCCGTTCAGCCTGCTGCAGCAGTCGCTGCCGCTGCTCCGCACCGGTGCGGCGGAGAACCCCGGACGTGGGGCCAAGGTCATCGCGTTGGCGTCGATCACCGGCGTGTACGCCGAGGCCGGACTCGCCGTCTACGGGGCGACCAAGGCCGCCCTGATCTCCCTCACCGAGACGCTGAACGTGGAGGAGTCGGGCAACGGCGTCTCCGCGACCGCGCTCGCCCCGGCGTACGTCGACACCGACATGTCCGCGTGGATCCACGAGACCATCCCGCCCGAGGCGATGATCGAGGTGAACGACATCGTCGAACTCGTCGACGCGCTGCTGCGGCTGTCCTCGCGGGCGGTGGTCCCGAAGATCGTCGTCGGACGCGCCGGAACGGACGGGTACCGCGCCTAGTCCCAAAGCCGTGTAGTTAACGGGGACGGCTGGCGGTCAAGAATGCGGGTCTTGGGCGTGTCGTGCGCGAATGGGTAGCGGAGCTCCGGTAGAAGAGGGCGTCCTCCAAGACATCCTCGACCCAGGAG
>RRBB01000382.1:0-6402 GCA_006543605.1 Rhodococcus sp. WS4 | reverse complement strand
TGATGCGGTCGATCGGTACCTCCACCGCCAGTGCTGTCGCCGCCGTGCTCCTCGCGCAGAATGTGGTGGCGGTGGGCGGCCACGAGTACACCACCGCAACTGGTTTGCGGCTTGCTTTCGCGGCGGCTGGGCTCGCGGCGTTGGGAGCACTCGCCATCGCCTGGTTCCTGCCGCGGCGCGAAAGGGTGTATCCCGACGCAAGCGTAGCAGTCACCTGATATGTGCACAAAAACTTGCAGGTAAGCGGCGAAGTCGCCCGACTCTTGCTGGAATTGCCTGAGATGGGCTGGTGCCGAACTGCGCCGTGTCAACGGCGTATTGCGCGCGGCGAGCGCGTTTTTGCGTCCGAGATCAACCCGCGTCATCCCGGTCGTGGGGAACGCCCGAGGTCTCACAACTGCCGAACACGCTACCAAAGACTGTCCGCCCACCACCCGGTGTGGAAGGCGGGAGCACCGTGGGGCTTGCATTCACCGAGGAGCACGACGACGTGCGTGAGTTCGTCCATTCCTCCTAGGCCAGCACGTAGGCGCCAACCAACTCCACGCACTCCCGAGGCGAATGGCTGTCAGCTCTTGTCGGTGGCTTCCCGCCTGGAGGGGTGATGCTCGATGCGCAACCCATTGCACCACAGCCGCGTCGCGGTGTAGACGAGCTCCTCGAAGTCGACTCTTTCGTTGAGCACGAAGGTGGAGAACGCAATCCTGCTCGTCATACCGGAGAGCGCGCGCGAGGCCATCACGGAATCGAGGTCGGGATCGGCAAGACCTCGCGCCTGGAGATCCTTGATCCCAGAAGCGTTGCGTTCGATGAAGACCCGGCTGCGAGCCTGCCGCAACTCCCGGACATTGGGATCGATGTTCGCCACCTGCTCGAGCAGCTGCATGAGCTTCGCGTTGCGGCGGTAACTCTCGAAATAGGCACGATTGCTCGCCTCGATGATCGCGGCCGGGTCATCGACCCCATCGACGTGCTCCATGCCGGGGTGGAGCATCTCGTTCTTCGTCGCTTCCATGACAGCGGCGAAGATTTCCTCCTTGTCGTTGAAGTACGTGTAGAAGGTACCCGTGGAGCAGCTGGCTTCGGTGGTGATGTCGGTCAGCCGAGCGGCGAGATAGCCGTCGCGCTCGAAGATGACCCGCGCAGCGTCGACAAGGGCTTGGCGGGTGCGGATGCCCCGGCGTGTCACCGGTGGCCTGCGAGCAGTGTCTTCGGTCACGGACGTCCTTAGGGCGTTGTTAATCGTCGTCGGGTGAACCATCCGCGAAATTCTGACCGGCTCCGGATAGATCGATGCGGACGTGTGGTGGATGCCGGTTCTCGTGCGGCGCCGTTGGATGCCGTTGCCGTTGCCGATGCCGATGACGCCGGGCCGGCGCATTCGCGGCCGATCAGCATCGGTAGCGAGTCGTGCATGACCTTGCGCTGTGCCAGTTGGTTTCCAAACCGATGTGCGGCGGCTAGGGCGGGATGGTAGTCGTGCAGGTCGATCTGTGGCGGTCCGCTGCCCCCTTTCGCCAGCCACGCGCTCGACACCGCGGCAGTGACAAGGATGGAATTGGGACCGTATTCTTCTGGGCCGGTACACCGTAGGGTCTTCGGCGCGCGCGCTCTTTGCGCCCCGTCGGGGTATCCGCACACCGGTGCACCTTCGAGTATCACCTCTTCTACCTGATGGGCCCGGACCACTGCGACTAATTCGGCGTTCACGTCGTCTGTGTGGTCGGCAGGTATGTCCTAGCTGTGACGCGGCTGAGGGGCGGATCGCGCGGCCCGACCAACGCGATAGGGATGCCTGCGGCGCCGGTCCGCGCGTATTGACCGGGTGTCCCTGATACGTCCGGAGCTGGATGCTCAGTCGGAGAGACGGGGATAGTCGGTGTAGCCGCGCTCGTCGCCGCCGAAGAAGGTGGCGTGGTCCGGGGTGTTGAACGATCCACCGGTGGCGAGGCGGGGGGTCGGGGTTAGTCAGGAACAGTCCGCCGAAGGAGATCATGTCAGTGGTGCCGTCCTCGATTAGTGACAGCTCGCCCGTACCTGTGACCGCGTTCGGGGTGGAGGGGTTGAGGATGAACGTGCCGTTGAGCCGCTTGCGCGGATCGAGAGTGAGGCCAACGATAGAGAGCGATAACTTTCATGTCAATGATCGGCGGCGCCAGCACGTTGGCACTCAGGACAACGACAACCTGCTGAACCGGTCCAGCCGCAATGCCGAACCCGCCGGCGATGACGGAGATGAAGGAGCGGTTGGCGGACGCCACCGCGGGGCTGCTCTCCGGCGCAGGTCTCGCCAACTTCGGTGACGGCCGATCTCGAATCCTGCAGTCCAGCAACATGTCAAGAAGGCTTGTCGAGGGGTTGCCGGTCGGCGCACCCGACCATTCGAAGGGCAAGTTCGACGTAGCGAGCCGCGATAATGCGTGGGTCGGAGTAGGCACGGGAGGGGAACCACCTGCTGACATCGACACCGAGGGACGTGATTGCCAGCGCGGCGGCCTCGATATCGAAAGGGTGAAAGTCGCCTGCCGTTGCGCCGGCTTCGATGATCCGCTTGAACACCTTCGTGGTGGAACGGCGGATGTCCGCAATAATTGCGAAGTGCACAGGCGAGAGCGAACGTAGTTCGTACTGCGCGACCCGGGCGCTCGCGCGGTTGTCGGCGTGCCAGATCACGTAGGCCGTCACGGTCGACGTCAGTCGGTCGGGCGCCGCGATGTCGGGGTAATCAGCGGCGGTGATGGCCGCGAGTACCGAATGGTGGCCCTCGAGGCTGATGGCGTAGAGAAGGGATTCCTTGGTCTTGTAGTGCGGGTATACGGCTCCTGGGCTCATGTCGAGGCTGGCGGCGATCTCCCGGGTAGTGGCGGCGCCGTACCCCTTGGCGGCGAACACCTCGATGGCCGCGGCGCGTATCCGCGCAGCGGCTTTCGAGGTACCCAGTTCGCTGACCGCTCCGGTTAGTGGTGCGTCCGTCACACTGTTGCCTCTCGGTTGGCGGGGGTTGACATGTCTCCTCCGACACCGTCAGTATATGCAGACGCATAGTAAATATGCGGTTGCATATTTTTGGCTACATAGCTTTTCCATCACCGTCGCCAGACGACCCGCACCCAGGAGTTCCTCATGCCCGAGGCTGTCATCGTTTCCATCGCCCGTTCTCCGATCGGTCGCGCCATGAAGGGGTCGCTCAAGGGCATGCGCCCGGACGACCTGGCCGCGCAGATGGTCCAGGCGGCCCTCGACAAGGTGCCCGCCCTCGATCCCACCGACATCAACGATCTGATTCTGGGTTGCGGTCTGCCCGGCGGTGAGCAGGGCTTCAACATGGGCCGCAACGTCGCCGTCCAGCTCGGCTACGACTTCATCCCCGGCACCACCATCACCCGCTACTGTTCCTCGTCTTTGCAGACCACCCGCATGGCACTGCACGCGATCAAGGCCGGTGAGGGCGACGTGTTCATCTCCGCCGGCGTCGAGACCGTGTCCCGCTTCACCGCGGGCAGCTCCGACTCGCTGCCCGACACCCAGAACCCGCTCTACGCCGACGCGCAGACCCGCACCGAGAAGCTCGCCCAGGGCGGCCAGCAGTGGGTCGACCCCCGCGAGGAGGGCCTGGTCCCCGACACCTACATCGCGATGGGCCAGACCGCCGAGAACGTCGCCCAGATCACCGGCATCACCCGCGAGGAGCAGGACCGGTGGGCGGTGCGCTCCCAGAACCGCGCCGAGGAGGCCATCAACAACGGCTTCTTCGCCCGCGAGATCACCCCGGTCACGTTGCCCGACGGCACCGTCGTGTCCACCGACGACGGCCCCCGCGCCGGCACCACCTACGAGGCCGTCAGCAAGCTCAAGCCCGTGTTCCGCCCGGACGGCACCGTCACCGCCGGTAACGCGTGCCCGCTCAACGACGGCGCCGCCGCCCTGGTGATCATGTCCGACACCAAGGCCAAGGAGCTGGGGCTGACACCGCTCGCCCGGATCGTGTCCACCGGAGTGTCCGGGCTCTCGCCGGAAATCATGGGACTGGGCCCGATCGAGGCCACCAAGCGCGCCCTGGCCATCGCCGGGATGGGTATCTCCGACATCGACCTGTTCGAGATCAACGAGGCGTTCGCGGTGCAGGTGCTCGGGTCGGCGCGGGAACTCGGCATCGACGAGGACAAGCTGAACGTCTCCGGCGGTGCGATCGCCCTCGGCCACCCGTTCGGCATGACCGGTGCCCGGATCACCGCGACCCTGCTGAACAACCTGCAGTCCAGTGACAAGCAGTTCGGCGTCGAAACCATGTGCGTCGGAGGCGGACAGGGAATGGCGATGGTCCTCGAGCGCCTCAACTGATAAGAGAAGGAAACATCAATGGGCAACATCACGTACGACTTCACCGGCCGCAGCGTCATTGTCACCGGCGCCGCCCGCGGCATCGGCCAGGCCCTTGCCCGGCACTTCGCCGAGGCCAAGGCGACAGTGTTCATGGTGGACTTCGACAAGGACGAACTCGACAAGGCCGCCCGCGAAATCGGAGCCATCGGCATCCCCGCCGACGTCAGCGACACCGGTGACGTCGAGAACGTTGTCTCTACCGTGATCGCCGAGACCGGGCGGGTGGACATTCTGATCAACAATGCCGGGATCCTGCGCGACAAGGTGCTGTGGAAGCTGACCGACGAGGACTGGGACCAGGTCCTCAATGTCCACGCGGGCGGCACGTTTCGGTTCACGAGGGCCTGTGTTCCGCATTTCCGGAGCCAGGAATTCGGGCGGGTCGTCAACATCACCTCCTACACCGGGCTACGTGGCAACCGCGGGCAGGCCAACTACGCCACCGCCAAGGCCGGGATCATCGGATTCACCAAGACCGCCGCGAAAGAGCTCGCCGCATTCGGGGTCACCGTCAACGCGATCTCCCCGAACGCCGCGACCCGGATGACCGCCTCCATCCCGGAAGAGAAGATCGCCGAGGTCACCGGGCCGATTTCGCGGTTCGCCGACCCCGCCGAGATGGCCGACGCCATCTGCTTCCTCGCGTCCGAGGAAGCCGGCTACATCACCGGGGTCGTCCTCCCGGTCGACGGCGGCATCTCCATCTGAGCGCGCCCACCTTGTGAACGGAACTGATTCTCATGACTGATGTACTTTCTCGCCGCGATCTCGATTTCCTGCTCTACGAGTGGCTCGACGTCGTCGCGCTGACCTCCCGTAAACGCTTCGCCGAACACTCGAAGGACACCTTCGACGCGGTGCTCGACCTCAGCGCGGACCTCGCGCACAAGCATTTCGCCCCCCACAACAAGACGGCCGACGCGCACGAGCCGACCATGCGCCCGGACGGCACCGTCGAGATGATTCCGGAAGTCAAGACGGCGCTCGACGCTTACGCGGCGGCCGGTTTGATCGCCGGGGCATTCGACGAGAGCGTCGGCGGGATGCAACTGCCCACCACGGTGGCGCGGGCGGCGATGGCCTGGTTTCAGGCGGCTAACGCCAGCACCTCGTCCTACCCGTTCCTGACGACCGCCAACGCGAATCTGCTCGCCGAGTACGGCACCGAACAGCAGATCGACGACTACGTCCGTCCGATGCTCGAGGGCCGCTGGTCCGGCACCATGTGCCTGTCCGAGCCGCAGGCCGGATCCTCGCTGGCGGACATCACCACCCGGGCGGTACCGCAGGACGACGGCAGCTACCGGTTGACGGGTACGAAAATGTGGATTTCCGGAGGCGACCACGAACTCACCGAGAACATTGTGCACCTGGTGCTGGCGAAGACCCCGGGAGGCGGCCCCGGCGTCAAGGGCATCTCGCTGTTCATCGTCCCGAAATACCTTCCCGGCGCCGACGGTGCCGCCGGCGAACGCAACGACGTCACACTGGTGGGCCTCAACCACAAGATGGGCAACCGCGGCACCACCAACACCCTGCTCGCTTTCGGCGACGGCACCCACACCCCCGGTGGGAAATCGGGTGCTGTCGGTTTCCTGGTCGGCGAGGAACACCGCGGCCTGTCCTACATGTTCCACATGATGAACGAAGCCCGGATCGGTGTCGGGTTCCTCGCGATCGCCCTCGGCTACGTGGGATACCGCAAGTCGCTCGACTACGCGACGGTGCGGACCCAGGGCCGCCCTCTCGGCGCCAAGGACCCCGCCTCGCCGCCGGTGCCGATCATCGACCATCCCGATGTCCGCCGCATGCTGCTGGCCCAGAAGTCCTACGTCGAGGGCGCGCTCGCGCTCGGCCTCTACTGCTCGTGGTTGGTGGACGAACACGGCACGGCCGACGATGCGGCCACCGGCGACCAGGCGACGTTGCTCCTCGACGTGCTGACCCCGATCGCGAAGAGCTGGCCATCGCAGTGGTGCCTCGAGGCGAACAGCCTCGCGATCCAGGTGCACGGCGGTT
>RRBB01000381.1:0-6517 GCA_006543605.1 Rhodococcus sp. WS4 | reverse complement strand
TGCGACACGCCCACCCCGACGAGCACATCTGGTCCTGGTCGCACTGGCGGAGACGCCGACAACACCAGGCCCGCATCTGTCATTACCGAACCCGCGGCCACCTGCCATAAGTGCCGTTGCAGTACTAATGCGGGCACGTGAAATGTGTCTGGTGCTAATCACACCCGGGGGTTCAAATCCCTCCGCCTAGGCAATTCATTAGCATGCCTAATGAAAAGTATGGAATGTCACCTCACTATGACACCACGTCAACACGCTCGCCCCGCTGGACTTTGGGGAAGGGGTTCGTCTTGGATCGCCCAGCCGACAGGCCGGGGCGTCAGTGGCGGCCCCTAGACTGCGCAGGTGATACCGACTCCACCGACGGGTTTCGAGCACCCCCACGGCTTCGATTTCGACTTTGACTTCTGGTTCGAGTGTGGCTGCGGGCAGCGCATCCAGGTGCCGGCCCCAGCCTACGAACTGCAGTGCGAGGGCTCCGAACCGTACCCAAAGTGTGGCTGTGGCACAACCATCGATATCAGTGAGGCATCGCCGAGCATTCGCGACCTGTCCGATGTCGATCACGACGACGAACAGGTGGACCAACACGTCTGGTATCACTCGAGCACGTACCAGGACTGGCCGGCATGGGATGCCTACCGCCGCGACATCGCAGACGGGCTGAAGGCATCATTGCTGGAGCCCGAGAAACATGCGGAAGCAATTGACGCAAGGTGCTCGCTGGCATTGCATCTGGGCACCTATGCGGCGGCGGTGGAGAACGTGATGCGCCGAATGGCCGACGAGGACTCCCCCGACCACGAGTATTGGCTCCACCAGGTAGAGATCCGGTTGCGGCCCGATGAGCTGTCCCCTGGTGTCGGTAGCGAATTGAGAGGCATGTTCGGTGCTGTGTCGGCCGCCGAGCTAGCTCTTCACCGCGCGGTCCGCTACGTCAACGTCCACGAGGCGGCCGGATCCATTTCGCTTGCCATCGATCCGCAGGTGATCACCAGAGTGTGCACGATACGGCTGCCTGTCGTCGAGGCAGTACCACTCGTCTTAGCTGGCGAGCAAGCCGTCACCCTCGCGGCCGCCGACTTGGCGGCGGCGGAACGGCTTCGACCCGATACCACCGGAGTCCCAGCTGATCAGATCTTCGATTCGAAGTGGGAGCTCCACGCGGCACAGGTGAGAGGTGACGTTGACAGCCGGGCTAGAGAGATCGTGCCGCAGATGGAGCGGTATCGCGATCGCCAATCCGAGATTTGGTCGACGTTGGAGCGTGCGCTCGTCGACGCATATCTGATTGATGTGAATCCGCAGATTCGTGATCGGCTCACCAGAGTGATTCCGAAGAACCTTGAGCCTGGGAGGTATCACGAGAGGTTCCGTTCGATGGCCGGACTTCTAGTGCGGCCTCGCACGGTGGTGGAGCAATTCGAAACCGTGTTATGGCAACACCGGAACCACCGACTCACGTCGTGCAGCCGTGCGTGTAGTCCCTATGCGGCTTCGTATTCAGATCAGTGGTTAGCCGGTATTACAAAGGTCACGCGGCGACCATCTCCGTGTGGGTCTGCGGAAATGATGTTGTGGTGCTCGAGGTCGGGATGCCGTCCCATGCCGTCTACGGCGAGTGCGACCGTCGAGCTGCCGGCGCCGTACGGTTCGAGTACCAGTTGCAGCGCCGACCGCATCACCGGTGAGCTGCCGTTCTGCGTGATCGGACACGTGACGGTCGGCAGGTGAGGTCGGGGAACGCCGTGTACCAGGCAGCGTTGGCCTCTCCGTCGAGGACGGAGACTACGGGGTCGTGCCTGGTGCGCGGCAGCCGGTCGCGGTGGAGCTCCGTGGGCGCGGCCGGGGTTGTTCGGCGCCACGGCACGGTGATGCGCGATAGTGGCAGGGTTCGGACTCGGTCCGCCCGATGCAGGAGGTTTTCTGGTGTCATTGTCGCTGGCGGCGTTGGCGGACCTGGCCGAAGAAGAGGGCCAGGGTGCCGTCGAGCTGTTTGCGCCGCGGGTGCGGTTCCGGAGTGTGGGCCACAGCGACCTCGACGCGTGCCTGGACTGGTTCGCCGAACTGGTGATGACGGTGAACATCGATGACGCCGACGACGTGGTCGTCGGCTCACTCGACTTCACGGTGATCCGCCTCGGCACCGAGGACCCGATCGCGTTGTGCCTGGACCAATTCGATGGCGACCACGAGATGCTGGCCGGATTGTTCGACGGCAATCAACTCACCGAGCAGGTCGAGGAACAGTACGAGACCCTGACCGTCGTCACCGAGGCAGTCCTGATCCCGAACATCGCCTTCGTCACCGAACCGCTGCGGGGCCACGATCTGGGCCTGTGGCTGGTGGCCGAGACGATCCATCGGATGCTGCCCACCGGGATGGTGCTGACGTGGCCCTACCCGGTGGACTGCATCGGCTCCGACCCCGACTTCGACGCAGATCCCGACGAGGACTCCGTGCAGATCACCGTGCTCGACAGCGCCATCGGCCGGCTATCGGACCACTTCGGGCGGTGTGGGCTGACCCCGGTCGAGTCGGCGCCGTGGGCGTTGGGCATGTCGACCGCGTTCGAGGCGCTTGCTGTGGCGCGGTCCCTGCTCGGTGCGGTCCGCCGCACCAGGGTGTCACTCACGCTCGAGCAGCTCCAGGCCGCGTCCTCACCCCCGGCACCGGACGATTAACGAAAGCCCACGCCATATCGTCTGCCCGACACAGAGGAGAACGCCGATGCGTACCTTCGTCCATCTGCTCCTGTTCGCGTGCGCCATTGCGGTCGCGATCGGTGCCTTCCTTCCCGTCGTCGGCGGTATTGCGCCGGGCGACGTCGCGGTGATCGATCTGCGCGACGGCTTTCCCGCTGGAGTCACCGTCGAGCAGATCGAGAGTCAGGCCGTGACCTTCTACACGTCGATGGCGGCGTTGCTGCTGGGGGCTGCGGTCTTGCTGCTGGTCGCTGCGCTGGTGGGTTCACGTGCGGCCGGGTGGCTGGGCGTGATTGTGGGGATCGGCACCATCGCGGTGTTCGGGTGGCGGCTCAATGACCGTGTCGGCGATTATCTGCGGGATAACTACGACACCGTGTTCACAGATCGCTGGGGGCTGTACCTCGCCGGCGGCGGCTTGATCATCGCGCTTCTCGCGCTACTGGTACCGAAGGAAAGGCCGATGGCGTGATCGGGGGCATTCACCAGCGATGGTCGCGAAACTGGTAGATCCGCTCTCGGCGGATTCCGCCGCCGCTGAACCAGCGTAAGCAGTCGGTCGAAGTACTCGAAATCGGTTGCCGCCGTGACCGTCGACGGTCGGTCCGGCCTTGGCGTCACGGCACTGCCCGGTGTGGGCACCTGGAACGTCCCGTGAGACAGCACCCTTCGGGTGTATCCCGACCGCTCCATCAGAGTATGGGAGAGGCAAAAGGAAAACTTCGGGAACGTATGAGGACGATGGCGGGAATTTCCCTGAAGCGAATCCGAGAGTGGAGTGCCTATCGGGGCACCGGATGACCACCCTAACTGCAGATCCGGTGCGCCGGACGACGTCATCGACCCAGATACCGCTTAATAGCACGGCGAGTTGCGCTGGCACCCGGACAAAAAGGTGCGGGCCGGCGCTTCCCTCGCCAACCCGCACCAAGTCGATAGGTTCGCACACCCGAGCTCGTGCCAGAGACAAGGTCCCTCTGAGCTGGGCAGTGCCGCCAGGTTAGCACGCAATCGAACATGTGTGCGAAAATTACGCCATGCGGTACTCGGAGTCTGCTCCCGCTCTCTGCCCCTCAGGCCACGCCCTGGGGCCGGATCAGTGTTTGGTGGGGTGGGAGGTCTGTGGATGCCCGGCAGCGGCCGCCGAGAACTCCGGGCATCGCACGTTCTTCTGCCGCTCCTGCGGGCTGACAGTGCGAATTCCACCCTGCTCGGGCGCGCAACCGCAGGCGGATCGGTGGTCATCCCCTCCCAAGTCCGTCTGACGGCGATTCGCGGCCGCATGACTCGCGTGTCAGTAGTGATCCGGAGACTCGGGTTCGTTCTGCTGAGCATCCTCCCCAGATTTTGTTCGCAGAACACCCCCTGCGGCCCGGCGTCACCCCCGATGCCGGGCCACATCGATGCGGAAAGGGAAAGCTCATCGAGAAGGCGCCGTCGCCGGCCGCACCCGGAATGGGTCGTGAACTGGGAATATGACACGTCCCCTTCGGTTCGGGTTCGGGGGATTTGCCTCGCCACGCCCCTGACCTACGGTTACTTCGGGTTACATCTACCGCTTCTGTCTGACCCGCGTCGCTTGTAGGCTCGCGCCATGACTGACAGCGGACGTGAATTAGATCTCGTCATCTACGGTGCCACCGGGTTCGTCGGGCGGCTTCTCGCCGACTATCTCGCGCGGCACTCCCCGGACGGCATCCGGATCGGTCTCGCCGGACGGTCACAGGCGAAACTCGAGGCAACGCGGTCGGTGCTCGGGGCCCGCGCCGCCGACTGGCCGATCGTTATCGCCGAGGCTGACGACGCCGTCGCGCTCGCCGAGCTGGCCTTCCGCACACGGGTTGTCGCGACCACCGTGGGGCCGTACGCGAAGTACGGCGCCGAAATCGTGGCGGCCTGCGTCGCGGCCGGCACCGACTATGTAGACCTGACCGGGGAAGTGTTGTTCGTCCGGACAAGCATCGACGCCCACCACGAGAAGGCCCGGGCCAACGGCGTGAAGATCGTGCACTCCTGCGGCTACGACTCCATCCCTTCCGACCTGGGTGTTCATGTGCTGCACCAGAGAGTCCAAGCCGACGGTGCCGGAGATCTCGGCGACACCACATTGGTGGCGACGCTGCGTGGCGGAGTCTCGGGTGGAACCATCGACACACTGCGCACACAGATCGACGTGTCGAAGAAGGATCGGGCGCTGCGTCGGCTCGCCGCCTCCCCGTACTCACTCAGCCCCGACCGAACGAAGGAACCCGATCTCGGCCGTCAGTCTGACGTCGCAGTGGTCGACGGCGCGGAGATCGCCCCGGAGGCCACCGGGTGGAAGGCGCCCTTCGTCATGGGGTCCTACAACACCCGCATCGTGCGACGTAGCAATGCGCTCCGTGGTTGGGTGTACGGCCGCACCTTCAAATACCGAGAGGTGATGGGCGTGGGGGACTCGCGACTCTCCCGTCTCTACGCAGGTGGTGTCGCGGCCGTACTCGGTGGACTCGTGCTCGGCTTGAGCCTGCCGCCCACCAGGTACGTGCTCGACCGCATCCTCCCAGCGCCCGGCGAGGGCCCCAGCGAGAAGACCCAACGCACGGGCTATTTCGCGATGGACATCTACACCACCACGACGACCGGCGCCCGGTACGCGTCGCGGGTGAAGGCGCAGGGTGATCCCGGATACCGGGCGACCGCGGTCCTGCTGGGGGAGTCGGCACTGAGCCTCGTCCTGGACCGAGATCGCCTTCCCGAGGCGGCCGGCGTCCTCACTCCGGCTACCGCGCTCGGGGACGTGCTCGTCGAACGACTGCGCGGTGCCGGTGTGGAGGTCTCCGCTCGAAAGCTCTGACTAGCCGTCGATACGTGTTCGCTTGATCAGGTAGCGGATCAAGCGGTCGTGAAGTGGTGCCGCCGCCTTGGTCCCGAACACCTTGGCGGCGAGCCGCTGCTCGATGCTGGACTTTCTGTCGGTGGGAAAGATTTGCCTGACGAAGTGCATGCGCTCGGCGAGGTCGAACTCATTCGCGCGCATCAGCACTGTGATTGTGGACTCCTGGAGCTGGTCGATGAGGTCGTCCAGGTTGGGGTGAGTGAGCTGTCCCTGGCGCTTGCGGATGACTCCGTCGGCGATGACGGTGTCGATGTTGCCGGTATTGGCATAGCGGACAACCGCTGCCGCCGCGTCATTGACTGGTGCCATGTTGATGTCGCGTTTGCGGATCAGGAGCAGATCCGCCCGTTTGCCCACTGTCAGGCTGCCGACTTCGTGGCCGAGCCCCAGGGCATGAGCGCCATCGATGGTGGCCGACTCGAGGATGTCCTCCGTGGTCATCCGCAGGTGGGCGGGGAACAGTCGGCGGCGCGCGAGTCGGTCGTTGACGTATCCGCGAGAGGTTTGCAGTGCCAACCGCATCTCCCGTGATCATCTCCGAGCTCTGGGTTGGAGACGATATCGATTCCGAGGCCGGCGCGGCCGCCGAGTTCGGCAAAGCGCGCCAGTGCCGGAAATCCCATGCCCATCTGCAATTCGGTTTCCGGCGTTACCGCCAGTGTGGTGCCGTGCCGCACCATGAGCTCGAATTCATGGTCACTCAGACTCCAACCATGCACAAGGAGTAGGTCGCTATCGAGCGCGCCGGCTGCGGCGAGGCGCTCGACATAGCGCGTGTGGCGGCTGGACTCACCGAACCCGGCGTGGAGATATTGTCAATACCTGTGGATGAGTGAGTTTCAGGCGACCTCCGATCCGGCGTTGGCGGGCTCGGCAGGTGAGGTGTCGGGGGTGATGTCGGTGGGACGCTCGAGCAGCTTGCCCTTGTGGAAC
>RRBB01000380.1:0-6526 GCA_006543605.1 Rhodococcus sp. WS4 | reverse complement strand
GGCGGTGGGTGGTCGAACGCACGTTCTCGTGGATCGTCAAGTGTCGCCGCCTTGATCATGATTACGAACGTTTGCCGGAGACCAGTGAGGCCATGATCAAGTGGGCCATGATCGGGTTGATGGTCCGACGCCTGGCGCCACCGCCCGGCCGCAAGCCCTGGCAACGTAGCTCAACCGCCGCTTAAGACTTTCCCAACACGTTCTTAGAATTCTGCCCTTGGAGTCTCGTTGGTCAGTTTCATCTGGTTAAGTTCTGCAATCGAACCTGTCCCCGTGCTACCAGCTGGTTTTGATCGTTCGTGATGAGTACCTGCCACAGCTGCTGAGAGTGCCCGCGGTGGAGTGGGGTTGCCTCACCGAAATGCGTTCCGTCGCTCGATGCGCGCAGGAAGTCGGTATTGTTGTTGACGCCGACCACGCGGCCATTCGCGCCGAACCATACCGACGCCCCGATGCTCGCCAGTGACTCCACGGCAGTGCAGAATGCGCCACCATGAACGATGCCATGCGCCTGGTGGATTGCAGGCCCCACTGTCCAATTCGCCCGCACTCGGTCCCTGGTCGCCTCAGTGAACTGAAGGCCGATACCGCCAGCGAATCCGGCTTCTGTCACACCCGCAATTTCAACGAGCGACATTTCGTGAAAGGCCCGCCGGATATTCGCGTTTACTCTTTCCATCGTTACTCCAATCGACTCGCCGGTCCGATCAGCGGTCCGGGATGCCCTCGCCACGAGTGCTATGTTCACCCGCCCTGGCAACTTCTCTCGCCCTCAAGAGTGACCTATTCGGATAATGTCTGACAGTCGCCGACCTGTCAAGTGACAGCATCCGCATCCGGCCGAGGAGGTCGGTGACGGTGCCCGCACGATGATCGACGACCGCCTGGGGTGAGCTGCTCCCGACGGTCGATGTCGCGATGGCCCAGCACGTGCTGCCCGCCCCGGCCGGGGTAGTCGGCACCCATCCCGGGCCGGTGTTGTCCGCGGCCGACAGCATGCGGATCACCGTCCACGGCCGCGGCGGGCACGGCTCCATGCCGCAGGCCACGGTCGACCCGGTGGTGTTGGCCGCGATGATCGTGATCCGGCTGCAGACCGTCATCTCGCGGGAAACTGCGCCGGGGGAGGCGGCGGTCCTCACCGTCGGCAGCATCACTGCCGGAACCAAGAGCAACGTCATCGCCGACCACGCGGTCCTCCAGCTCAACATCCGGACCTACGGCGACGCGACCCGCACCGCTATCCTGGGTGCGATCCGCCGGATCGTGGTCGCCGAATGCCAGGCCTCTCGGTCGCCGAGGGACCCGGAGTTCGAGTTGTTCGACCGTTTCCCGCCCACCGTCAACGACCCCGACACCACCGCCCGGGTCGCGGCCGCGTTCGCCGAGCATTTCGGTGACCGCAGCCGGGTGATGCCCTTGCAGACCGCGAGCGAGGACTTCAGCGACATCCCCACCGCCCTCGGCGTGCCCTACACCTATTGGGGTTTCGGCGGCATCGACCCCGACACCTACCGCACCGCCGAGGAGGCCGGGCGGGTATCGGAGGATATTCCGGTCAACCATTCGGCGACCTTCGCCCCGGTGATCCAACCCACCCTCGACACCGGCACCGAGGCGTTGGTCGTCGCCGCACTGGCCTGGTTGTAACCCCGGCGGCGCGTGCCGCTGCCACGACACCGGTTCCCGTCCCGACACCACCAGGGGAGGGGTCCGGGCACCGACCGCACACTCGCTGAATGCCGGCGCATCGAGCGCGTATTCGACCGCGACGAAAAATCTTTCGGTGTGCAGTCGATGTCGGCTATCACCACCTGATCGAGTACCCGCACACACTCGCCGAAACCGACAAGGAACGTAAACCGCGCTTCCCGTGCCATCGGGTGTGGTGGCGTGCCGGGCGGAGCGCGATCCCGGGGTTCGTCGTCCGGGTACAGCCCCAGGTAGGCATCCCGGGCGACTACCACGGCAGGTTGGAGTTGAGGGGGATGTACGAGCAGGACTCGAGGAAGTACGGGCCGGCGTCGGCGTCGGCGCAGTAGGACCCTGTCGCCGCCCCGACCTGCTTCGGGGAGCTCGCCACCGACGACACCTTCACAAGCAGATGGATGTGCGGATCCGGTGAGGTCGCCGTTCCGCGCTGCATCTGCTGTGGTGGTGTTGGTCGCCGCTCTCAGATGTTGGAGGCATCTGGTGGGAGCTGTGCCGGCGGCAGGGGCGATCCGCCCAGTTCGGGGGTGTTCGGGCAGGGGAGATCGATCGTGTAGGCGGTCATCGACAGCGAGCCGTATGCGTAGCCGTCGACGAGGACATCGATGTCGGGTTTCGGTGAGGCGGCTGCGAGCCCGGCCAGATACAGGGCGGGGATGAAATGGTCCGGGGTCGGTACCGCCTGGGTGAAGTCGCGGTGGGCGTCGAGTGCCGCGAACTCGGTGGGGTTGGTGAGCATGCGGGTCTTGGCGTCTTCGTTGAATCGCCTGGCCCAGTCGTAACCGTCGTCGGCGAGTGTCCAGTTCATGCCGCGGAGGTTGTGGACGACGTTGCCGCTTGCCATGACGAGTATGCCGCGCTCGCGCAGCGGGGCCAGCTTCGCACCGAGCTCGAGGTGGTAGTCCAGCGGCTTGTCCGCGTTGACGCTCAGTTGGACGACGGGGATGGTGGCGTCGGGGAAGGCGTGGACGAGTACGGACCAGGTGCCGTGGTCGATTCCCCAGCTGTCGAGATCGGCACCGATCCAGGTGGGGTGGACGGCGTCGCTGATCTCGGTGGCGAGTTCGGGCAGTCCGGGTGCGGGGTATTGCACGTCGAACAGCTCCGGGGGGAATCCGTAGAAGTCGTGGATGGTGCGCGGGCGCGGCATGGCGGTGACCGCGGTCGCGTTGATGTACCAGTGCGCGCTGACGACCAGGATCGCGCGGGGGCGGGGCACCGCCTCCCCGAACGCCGTCCATGCGGCGGTGTAGCGGTTGACCTGCACTGCGTTCATCGGGTTGCCGTGTCCGACGAACGCCGCAGGCATGATGAGGTTCGATGTGCTGCCTGTCGCTGCGTTCACGATCGCCGACCTTCTTCCGTCCGAGGCAACATCATTGTCCTCGACCGTCCGCGATGGTGTGGCCCATAACGACGGTGCGGGTCGAGCCACTCCATCGGGGCTTTGTCGCTGGTCGCCCGCCTCGCGTGTTGGTAGTTCGGGAACGGTGACGTCCGCAGTCTGATCACCAGCGCGGCCCTCGGAGCGGCCCGCTGTTTCCGTGCCGCGTGCCGCGGGTGGCGGCTGCCGCGACTTCCCTGTCTGATTCGGACGGCGGCTCTCGTGCTCACCTGACCGCACGCGTGTCGGCCGGCGGTGACAGGGGACCGCGATGCGTGACGGCCGGGTTCTCGGCGTCCTCGGGTGCAGTGTCCCGCGAATCACCCCGCTCACCCCACAATTTGTCACCGCCACTTCGATCGCGCCCACGACCCAGCGAACCGTTCAGATCCCCGCCGGCGATGACCAACCCGTCGCCCTGGGTCGAGGTGGTCCGCGAACCGGAACGCGTCGCGTTCTCGATGGCATGACGAAGTTCGGGCGCGTGGATTGGTCGATCGCCGGCGACGCGGCCTACCGAACACGGATGATGGAGTAACCCGCCTCCGCGCGAAGGGAACACCGGTGAGCACCTACACGGTCGGTTACATCGTCGGAAGTCTGTCCTCCACCTCGATCAACCGGATCCTGGCCACCGCGCTGATTAACCTCGCCCCGGACGATCTGGAGTTCGTCGAGATCCCCATCGGGAATCTGCCGCTCTACAGCCAGGACTACGACGCCGATTACCCGCCCGAGGGGCGGGCGTTGAAGGAGGCGATCGCCGCGGTGGACGCGATCCTGTTCGTCACCCCGGAGTTCAATCGGTCGATCCCGGGGGCGTTGAAGAACGCGATCGACTGGGCCTCCCGGCCGTGGGGCCAGAATTCGTTCGACCACCTGCCCGCGGCCGTCATCGGCGCCTCCCCGGGCGCGATCGGCACGGCGGTGGGACAGCAGAGTCTGCGCGCGGTGCTGAGCTTCACCAACGCGCGGCAGATGACCGCCCCGGAGGCGTACATCACGTTCAAGCCGGAGATCTACGGCGACGACGGCACGGTCTCCGACGAGTCGACCGCGCAGTTCCTGCGCGGGTACATGCGGGAGTTCCGCGACCACATCGAGCGGGTGCTCACCGTCCTCCCGCGCACCCGATGAGGACACCGGCGTCTTGGAACCGGCGGTGCCGCGGTGTTTAACAGGTGTTTGCCGGGTCTTCGGCCACTGATCGTCGCCACTGCCAGCGGAGTTCGTCGCCCGGGAAGTTCCGAGTGGGGCCAACCGGGGGCCGCCCACAAATACCCTATCGATCGCTGGAGGCAGTGATGACTGACAGTTTACGTGACAGGCTGATCGGTGCGTGGAAACGGTTGTCGTATCAGGAGATTCCGGTGGACAGGTCCGATCCGTCCGAGCCGCTGGGAAATGAGCCGCGCGGCCCGATCATCTACACGCCGGACCGCTACATGTCGGCGCAGCTGTCCAAACCCGACCGTCCGAACTTCACCTCGGGGGACTGGTTCGCCCGGCGTGGACAGTGCACGGCAGTGATCCTCCAGCCACCACCAGACCCGCGGCAAACGGGGACATACACGTCAAGACAGCTGTACGCGTGAGTAACCTGCCGCGCCCGAACTGTGTTCGTGCAGTTCGGGCCGCCGAGGACTCCCGCCCCGGGCGTTGACGGATCGTTGCCCGCCTGTTCGTGATCAACACCGGTGACCCGCGGTCCGCTCGTCGCGCCTTCCGCATGCGCCCGTTCCCGGCGCGGGACGTGTACGGCACGTTCGACTTCCACCCGGGCCGGGCGCTACCGGCGTGTGCCCTTGCCCCGCGGGGTGCGGCGGAGAAACATTGGGTACGCAGTGGCTGCGGCCGTGGGCCGTCGGTGCCCGCCGGCGGTGGACCGCGACGAGTCGGTCACCGTGGCACTCGCCGAGGGGATATGCGTCCCCGCGGGAGGAGGTTACTGATGTTCATCCAAGTCATCCAGGGGAAGGTTTCGGATCAGCCGCGGCTGCGCGAATGCATGGACCGGTGGACCGAGGAGCTGCAACCGGGGGCCACCGGCTACCTCGGGTCCACCTCCGGCGCCCGCGCGGACGGCACGTACATCGCGCTCGTTCGGTTCGTCTCGGAGGAGGCGGCCCGCCGCAACAGCGAGCGTCCCGAGCAGGGCGCCTGGTGGGCCGAGACGGAGCGGTGCTTCGACGGCCCGGTCTCGTTCATGGACTGCCCGGACGCGACCACGTGGCTCGGCGGCGGCTCCGACGATGCCGGGTTCGTGCAGATCATGGAGGGCCATACCACCGACGCGCAGCGGCTGTCGGAGCTGATGATCGAGGCCGGCGACAAGCTGCCCGGGGTGCGGCCGGAGATTATCGGCGGCACGTTCGGCTGCGCCGGCGACGGCGGATACGTCGAGGCCGTGTACTTCACCACCGAGTCCGAGGCCCGCGCACACGAGAAGGTCACCGTCCCCGACGACCTGCGTTCGCTGTTCGAGGAGGAGGGCCCGCTGATGGGCGAGGTCGACTACTTCGACCTGCGCGAGCCGATGCTGGTCTCCGCCCGGTAACGACACCCCCGCCGCGCGGCGCACCGGCGCTCACCTCGGGCCGCGAACGACGGGGGTGCTTTTGGGGCGACCAGTCCACCTTGCGGGGCGCCGGGGCGAGATCGTCCTCGCAAGGTGAGCGGCTGAAGGAGTATGTCATCGACTGCAGGGCATGGTATGCCGGTACGGGTGAAGTGTTCCGTTTGGCTGAATCGGAGCCGGTACCGTCTTCGGCGCTGCGGATCGTGTTCCCGCGCAGGTCGGCTGCGGCGCCTCCGGGACACTCGGGACGGGGGACTCGTCGATGCGATGCGATGGCAGGCATGGTGTGCGCGAGGCGGTGACGCCGCGGTGGGCGAGGCCGGATGGATGTCTTCGCGACCGGTGGGCGGTGGTGGTTGCGGCCCGGGGGAGATTTGAGGTTCCGGAGCGCGGTTCGACGACGATGTCGTCGCGGTCGCCCGGCGAGGATGCCGACGGGGTGATCTAGAGGCCGACGGCGGTGTCGAGGAGGTCGAGTTCGGTGTCGAGGTGGTCGAGCATCGGGGTCAGGTCGGGCAGGGTGCGGCGGCAGCCGGTGAGCGCGAAGACGATCTGGGTGTCGTTGCTGGTGCAGCTGATGTTCAGTGCCTGCCCTGGGGTGGGGGCGGAGACCGGGTACAGGGCGTCGAGGCGGGCGCCGTTCCAGAACAGCGGTGTGTTCGGTCCGGCAAGGTTGGAGATGACCAGGTTGAACGGGGGCCGCCACGGGCCGCGGCGGCGGATCAGCATCTCGACTCCGAGTGGTGCGGCGGTGAGCGCGGACATGGCCAGTGCCTGTGCGGGGCTCATCGCCCGGAGGGCGGCCTTGCCCTCGCGCATGCAGGTGCGGATGGTGTCGAGTCAGGAGGCGGGGT
>RRBB01000037.1:0-68828 GCA_006543605.1 Rhodococcus sp. WS4 | reverse complement strand
CTCGACGACTGCGAGGTGGTGGAACCCGAGCTGGACGCCGGTGCGACGTCGAAGGCGGTGCCGAGCGACAGCCCGCCGGCGGCGAGCAGGGCGATGGCCGCGGCGGAGGCGGTGATGATCCCGGCCTTCTTCTTGCGGGACATCCCGGTGGGGCCGGGGTCGGAGAGGGTCGGTGCGGGCGTGCGGGCGGCGAGGACGACGGTCTCGGCGTCCGGCTCGGCGTCCGGGGTGACGGCGGGCGCTGCCGCGGCCGGCGCCGCGGTGGGGACGACCACCGGCATGCGTGCGATCGTCGGGGCCGCGGCACGTCCCGCGTCGTGGTCGGCGGCGATCAGGGCTGCACCCAGGGCCGCGGTCTGTCCCGGACGTTCGGCTGCGACGACGGGAACCCGCAGTTCCGCCGACAGGAGTTCGGCGACCAGCGGGATCGAGGCGCTTCCACCGGTGAGCACCACCTGGGTGACGTCGCTGGATTCGAGGCCGGCCGCGAGGATGGTCTCGCGGACCAGCGTCACCGAGTCCTGCAGCGGTTCGCGGATGAGGTCTTCGAGTTCCGAGCGCACCAGCCGCACGTCGGTGGAGAGGCCGGGCAGTGCGATGGCGATGGTGGCTTCGGTGTCGGACGACAGCGCTTCCTTCGCCGCGGTGCAGCGGGTCCGCAGCCGGGTCAGCGCGGCGACGGTGTCGGGGGCGAACGGGTCGATGTCGCCGAACTCCTCGGCGACGTTGCCGAGGACGTACTGCATGGTGGCGTGGTCGAAGTGGGCGCCACCGAAGTCCTCGGACCGCACCGGCTTGCCGAGGACACCGGTCTCGGTGCCGTGGGCGTCCGAACGGAACAGGGTGATGTCGAGGGAGGTGCCGCCGAGGTCGTAGATGACGGTCAGCGCGTCGCCGAGGGTGCCGCGGGTCCGCTCCAGCCACGTCATCACCGCCTGCGCCTCCGACACGAGGGTGGCGTCCGCGACGCCGGCCTGCTCGAGCGCGGTGGCGAGGACCCCGACGGTGTACGGCGGCCAGACGGTGGGGTGGGTGACGACGGTGGTCGGGAGGCCGTGCCTGCCCGACGCGGCCTCGTGCACGATGCAGCTCACGGCCGTGGCCACGAGGTCTTCACCGGAGTACGTCGAGCCGTCGTCGGTGAGGATTCCGACTGGGTCGCCGACGCGGTTCGCGAAATCGGACACCGTCACCGCATCCGGTTCCCCGGCGTGGTCGCCGAGTACGGGCGCACGATCGGGGGAGAGGTGCAGAACACTCGCGCGGGACAGCACGGTGAGGTCGGTGGCATCTGTCACGCCGGTCCCGTCCGTGTCGACGGCGGCCACCGTATTGACCGATCCGACACCGATGCCGAGCGCTGCAGCCATGTTCCACTCCTGTGGTCCGGGCGGGCGTCACGCCGCCTGTGTCAGACGGACGATGCCGCCGTCGTATGTGACGGCATCGCCGTCGGGTCACTCGAATTGTCGCGTGCGGTGGCCGTTTCGTTACGCCGATGCGCAGGTCGGCGGCAGTTACGGGGCCGATCCCCTAATGGCCCCCTATCCCCTAACGGTGGGGCCTCGATCCCCGATGGGAGATCCCCGATATCGGGGTCCCCGAGTAGGGGGCGCCGCCCCGTTGGGAAGGGGGCCGCCGATCCATAACGTGTATTTCACTCGCCGTCACAGCAGTTGTGGTGGCCACCCGAACTCCCCGAACCTCGACTACAGGAGAGCTGCCATGGCTACCAACGCCGTCCTCGACTTCATCCTCGGCCTTCTTCGCGACGAGCAGGCTGCGGCTGCCTACTGCGCCAACCCGACCGACGCGCTGTGCGCAGCCGGCCTGCAGGGTGTGAGCCACGCGGACATCGTCGCCGTCGCTCCCCTGGTCGCGGAGTCGGGACTGTTCGCCGGCGGCGGGGCCGACCTGGCCGCGATCGTCAACGCCGGTGCAGATGTCGCCGGTGACGTCGCGGGCGGTATCGGAGCGGGTGTCGGTGGCGGCCTGGGCGCCGGTCTCGGTCTCGGCGGCGGCCTCGGCGGCGCCGTCGGTATCGGCGCGGGCGCCGGTCTCGGTCTCGGTGCCGGTCTGGGTGGCGACTTCGACTTCGCTACGGAGCTGGCTGCCGGATTGAGCGCGGCGCTCGGTGCCGCTCTGGAGATCGGCGGCGAGATCGGCGCGGAGCTGGGTGCGGCACTGGGTGCGGCCCTCGACGCGGCCCTCTCCCTCACCGGTGGCCTCGACCTCGGCGGCGCACTCGACATCGGCGCCGCGATCAGCGGTGCCCTCGGCGGGGTCCTCGGACTGGGTGCCGACGTGACCGCGCAGCTCGCCACCACCCTCACCGCGGCGATCACGGCCCTGCCGGTGCTCGACGTGGCCGGTGGCCTCACCGGGATCCTCGCGCCGGCACTGTCGATCGGCGGCGACCTGGGCGCCGAGTTGGGTGCGGCTCTCGGTGCCGCCCTCGGGGGCATCGTCGACCTCGGCGGCAGCGTGGACGGCGACATCCTCGCCGGACTCGGTGGCGGCCTGGATCTCGGCGGCGCGCTCGGAACGACCCTCGGCAGCGTGCTCGGCGTGGACGCCGGTCTCGGTGGCGCGCTGGGTGGTGCGCTCGACGCGGCGATCGGCGCGGGCGGCGGATTGGGCGCCACCCTCGAAGGCCTGCTCGGCGGGGAACTGCTCGGTGACGTCGCGGGTTCGCTCGGTGGGGTGCTCGGCACCGATCTCGGCGCGGTCCTCGGGGGCGCCCTCGGTGGTGTCCTCGGTGCGGGCGGCGACCTGAGCGCCGACCTCGGTGGCGCGCTCGGCGCGACCCTCGGTTCGATCGCCGATCTGGGCGGCGGACTGGACCTCGACGCGATCCTCGGTGCGGGCGGCAGCCTCGGCGGTGCGCTGAGCGGACTGCTCGGCGGCGAACTCGGAGTCGGTGGCGACCTCACGGCCGGTCTGGGGACCGCGCTGGACGCCGTGCTCGGTGCCGGCGGCGGACTCGACCTCGGCGCGGTTCTCGGTGCCGACGGTGACCTCGGTGGCGCGTTGAGCGGCATCCTCGGTGGCGTCCTCGGTGCCGGCGGCGACGTCAGCGGCGATCTCGGTGGAGCGCTGGGCGGTCTGCTCGGTGGCGCCCTGGATCTGGACGGCGGCCTCGGCGGCGCCCTGTCCGGCGCACTCGACAGCGGACTGGGACTGGACGCCGCACTCGGCACCGTCCTCGGCGGCGCACTCGGCCTGGACGGTGGCCTGGCCACCGAACTGGGCACCACCCTCGACGCCGTGCTCGGCGCCGGCGGCGTGACGGACATCGACCTCGGCGGACTGCTGGGCGGCGGGCTGGACCTCGGCGCCGGCCTCGGGCTGGGCGGCGACCTGGGCCTCGGCGGCGAACTGACGTCGGAGCTGACGACGGCGCTGAGCGGAGCCCTCGGACTGGGCGGCGAAGCCGGAGCGAACCTCGGAACGGTCCTGGGCGGAGCGCTGGAGAGCGGGCTCGGGCTGGGCGGTGTCCTCGACACCGGTGCCGACCTGGGCAGCACGATCAGCGGCGCGCTCGGCGGAGTGCTCGGAGTCGACGGCGACGCCACCGCCGGTCTGGGTGCGGCGCTCGACGCGGTGCTCGGCGCGGACGGCGGGATCGACCTCGGCGGCGCGACCGACCTCGGTGGCCTGCTGGGCGGGGCGTTCGGTGCCGGCGGCGCCGCGGGCGCTGACCTCGGTGCGGCGCTCGGGGGAGTGCTCGGCGGTGCGCTGGAAACCGGCGGCGCCCTCGACCTCGACAGCGTTCTCGGCGCGGAGGGAAGCATCGGCAGCACCCTGGGCACCGCGCTCGGCGGCGTCCTCGGAGCCGACGGCGACCTCAGCGCGACCCTCGGTTCCGCGCTGGAGACGGCCTTGGAAGCGGGCGGTGGACTCGATCTCGACTCCGCTCTGGACGCCGACCTGGGCCTCGACGCCGCGGCCGGTGTGGGCGGCGCCCTGGACGGTGCGCTCGACGCGGGCACCGGACTCGCCGGTGGCCTGACGGGCGGCATCGACGGCGCCCTGGGTGGACTGCTCGACGCCGGCAGTGAGCTGACGGGCAACGTGGGCGGCGCGGTCGGCGGCGGCGTGGCAGGCGGCGCCGACGCGGCGGCCGGCATCGGTGCCGGTGTCGCGGCGGGTGTCGGTGCGGTTGCCGACGCCGGTGCAGACCTGGGCGGCAGCCTCGGAACCAACCTGGTGGGCGGACTGGACACGGCCGGTGGCCTCGGCGGCGGTCTGACCAGCGGCCTCACCGGCGGTCTGGGCGGAATCTTCGAAACCGGTGCGGGCCTCGGCTCGGCACTGACCGGCAGCGTCGGCGGTGCCGTCGACGCGGTCGGCGAGGCCGGCGCCTCGGTCGGGGCGGTCGCCGATGCCGGTGCGAGCCTGGACGCGAACCTCGGTGGCGCTCTGGACACGGCCGCCAACCTGGGCGGCACCGTCGGTGGCGCCCTGGACACGGCCGCCAACGTCGGCGGAAGCCTCGGCGGCACCGTGGATGCCGCGGCCGGAATCGGCGGCGACGTCGCCGGTGGAATCGAAGGCGGCGTGGACAGCGCCGTCGACGCCACCGCCGGACTGACGGGTGGCCTGGACGCCACCACCGACGCGGTCACCGGCCTCGGCGCCGGACTGTCCGGTGGCGTGGGTGGCCTCGGATCGCTCGGCACCTCCGTCGGAGGCGCCCTCGACGGTGCGGTCG
Organism: Rhodococcus sp. WS4; assembly: GCA_006543605.1. Classification (GTDB taxonomy): domain Bacteria; phylum Actinomycetota; class Actinomycetes; order Mycobacteriales; family Mycobacteriaceae; genus Rhodococcus_F. The sequence continues at coordinate 64,114 of RRBB01000037.1, read as the reverse complement.
GCGGCGCGGTCGACGGTGGCGCCGCAGCGGGTGGAGCGTTCGACGGCGGAGCGTCCGCCGGCGGATCGGTCGAGGGTGGTGCCTCGGCAGGCGGTTCCGTCGACGCCGACACCACCACGGACGGTTCGGCGGACCTCGGAGCGGTCGGCGGGGTCGTGGCCGACACCACCGGTTCGATCGCCGGCGGCCTGGGGTCCACCCTGGGCGGCGCCGTCGACACCGGGGCCGACACCTGGTCGTCGATCGACGCGGACAACGCGTTCGGCGCCGACTCGGGCCTGCACGGTGACACGGAAGGCTCCCTGTTCGCCGACACCGATTCCTCGGTGGCCCCGACGCACGACGTCACGGACGTGGTCGATCACCTCGAGCCGTGACGCGACGGCGGTTCCGGCATCCCCCAGACGGGGCGGCCGGAACCGCCGTACGATGTAACGAAATCAGCCCCGGACGCGTTATGCGTACGGGGCTGTTTCACAGTCGGGTGACGGTGCACTGAATGCGGTGTCCGCACGAGGTCGGAAGAATTGCGGGTCAACGAAACTCATGGACAGAGCAGCCGTCGAGAAGAGTCCGGCCGGGTCGCAATCGATGACGGCGTTGCTCGAGCAGGCCCTGGACGTGGCGAAGAGGTTCGGTCGCAGTGATCTCGCGCAGCGGCTCGACTCCGCCCGGACCCGGGTTCAGGACCCGCGGATGCGGATCGTGGTGGTCGGGCCGCTCAAGCAGGGCAAGAGCCAGTTCGTGAACTCTCTGCTCAACCTCACCGTCTGTTCGGTGGGTGACGACGAGACCACCGCGATCCCCACCGTCGTGCAGAACGCCGAGACCGCATCGGCGGAACTCGTCCTCGCCGATCCGGGCGCAGACCCGATCCGCGTGCCCCTGCCGCTCGACGAGCTGAACGGCATCACCCCCGCCTCACCCCGCGCCGGGGGCCGCGAGGTACTGCGGGTGGAGGTCAACGTCCCGAGCCCCCTCCTCGCCGACGGGTTGGTCCTCGTCGACACTCCCGGCGTCGGCGGTGCGGGCAACCCGCACGCGGCGAGCACGCTCGGGCTGATTCCGGCGTCCGATGCGGTGTTCGTCCTCTCCGACGCCAGCCAGGAATTCACCGAACCGGAGCTCGGTTTCATCCGTCAGGTCACGAGCCTGTGCCCGTCGGTGGCCTGCCTGATCAGCAAGACCGACCTGTACCCGCACTGGCGCGACATCGTCGAAGCCGACCGTGGGCACCTCTCGCGTGCCGGTCTCGACGTTCCGCTGATTCCGATGTCATCGGTGCTGCGTTCACACGCCCTGCGACTGCAGGACGAGGAACTCAACACCGAATCCGGTTTCGTCGAGCTGTACGCCTTCCTGCGCGACCGGGTGGTGGCCCGTGCGGAGGCGAACACCCGCCGGGCGGTGTCGCTGGACGTGTCCTCAGCGGCCGAGCATCTCACCCTGGGAATCGGCAGCGAGCTTGCCGCCCTGCGTGATCCGGCGAAGGGCGCCGCCGCGGTGGCCGAACTGCAGAAGGCGAAGGCCGCCGCCGAGGAACTGCACAAGAAGACGTCGCTGTGGCAGCAGACACTCGGCGACGGCATCGCCGACCTGGCCGCCGACATCGACCACGACCTGCGCGACCGGTTGCGCCGCGTCACCCGGGAGGCGGAGGAAACCGTCGACGAGGGCGACCCCGGCAAGGACTGGGACGCGCTGGGACAGTGGCTCGAGCAGGAATTCGCCACCGCGATCGGCGACAACTTCGTCTGGGCGCACGACCGCGCCCTGTGGCTCGCCGAGGTGGTCGCGCAGCACTTCGCCGAGACGGGCGCCGTCGAACTGCCGCATCTCGACGTCGCTGATGTGGACGGGGTCCTCGAACCCGTGGCCTCGCTCGCCGACCTCGAGGCGGGCCGCATCGGCATCACGCAGAAGGTGCTCGTCGGTATGCGCGGGTCGTACGGTGGCGTGCTCATGTTCGGTCTGATCACCACGATGATGGGTATGGCCCTGGTCAATCCGATCTCGATCGGCGCCGGAGTCCTCCTCGGCACCAAGGCGTACCGGGAAGACCGGGAGAGCCGGATCCTGAAGCGGCGTGCGGAGGCGAAGGCCGCGATCCGCCGGTTCGCCGACGACGCCAGCTTCCAGGTGGGCAAGGAGTCGAAGGATCGGCTCCGCTCGATCCAGCGGTTGCTGCGCGACCATTTCACCGCGATCGCGGAGCAGGCGCTGCGCTCGATCAACGACTCGCTGCGCGCCGCGCAGGAGGCGGCCAATCTCGAGTCCACCGAACGGACCCGCCGGATCGCGCAGCTCGAGAAGGATCTGCACGTCGCGTCCGCACTGAAACAGCAAGCCGCGCAACTCGTCGAAGGTGACGCGGGAGCGGTCACGGCATGAGCGCCGCGCCCCTCCACGAAGCCCGGGCACTGATCGCGTCCGCCCGCCAGCTGTACGCGGGAAGTCCCGAAATCCGGGATCAGCTGACCGAATGCGCGCGGCGCCTGGAACAGCCGCTGCGCGTGGCCTTGGCCGGTTCGCTGAAGGCGGGCAAGTCCACCCTGCTGAATTCCCTGGTGGGGCAGGACATCGCGCCCACCGACGCGACCGAGTGCACCCGGGTCGTCACCTGGTATCGCAGCGGTTCGACGCCCACCGTGACGGCGTGGTACCAGCCGGAACAGGGCACCGGCGGCCGGCGTTCGGTCAACGTGCCGGTGCTGCGGCGAGACGGACATCTCACGTTCGACCTGGGTCACCTGACCGCCGACCAGGTGGACCGCCTCGACGTGGAGTGGCCGTCGTCCGCGCTGGCGCACACGACGATCATCGACACCCCGGGCACCTCCTCGCTGTCGCGGGACGTCTCGGCGCGCACGCTCGAGATGCTGACACCCGACAACGAGGCGTCCGGCGCCGACGCGGTGGTCTACCTGCTGCGCACGCTGAACGCGACCGACGTCCAGTTCCTCGGTCAGATCGGCGACCACGTGGGCGACGAGTCCGGCCCGCTCGGCGTGGTCGGCGTGGTGTCGCGGGCCGACGAGGTGGGGGCGGGACGCCTCGACGCCATGATGTCCGCGAAGGAGGTGGCGTCCCGGTTCGCGGGTGAACTCGAACGCACCGGACTGTGTCAGGCCGTTGTCCCCGTCGCGGGCCTGCTGGCGCTCGGTGCCCGCACGATGCGCCAGGCCGAATTCACCGCGTTCCAGCATCTGGCCGAGGTCCCGGTGGACGATCTGAACCTGGCGATGCTGTCGGCCGACCGCTTCGCACGGGAGGACAGCCCGCTGCCCGTGGATGCGCGGATGCGGACCCAGCTGGCCGACCGTTTCGGGCTGTTCGGGATCCGGATGGCCGTCACGCTGATTCGGTTGGGCACCAAGGACTCGCCGACATTGGCGGCGGAGTTGGTGGAACGCAGCGGTCTCGACGAACTGCGTCAGGTGATCGACATCCAGTTCGGTCAGCGGGCCGATCAGTTGAAGACCCACTCGGCGCTCGTGGCGCTCAAGCGGGTGCTCACGGCGCATCCCGTGCCAGGTGCGGGCGAGATTCTGATGTCCGCCGAACGGCTGCTCTCCGACGTGCACGGTTTCCAGGAGTTGCGCCTGCTCGGACGGCTGCGGTCCACCGAGGTCGGGCTGCCCGCCGACGACGTGGCCGAGTTGCAGCGCCTGATCGGCGGCTTCGGGATCCAGATCTCCGAACGACTCGGCACCGACGGCGACGACTCCGTGGAACTGCAACGCATGCGCGCACTCGCCGCGGTCCGGAAGTGGCGTGAACGGGCGCGGCACCCGTTGCTCGACCAGTTCACGGCGCGGGCCTGCACCGTGGCCGCCCGCAGCGCCGAAGGTGTACTCGAGGAACTGAACACCGTCCGTCTGTAGGGGCGTTCGGCGTCAGGTGGCGGACACGCCGGTGATCTCGCCCTCCCGGAACGCATTCACGAACAGCTGGTGATCCTTGCGGCTGACCTCGGCGTATCCGATGCCGAATTCGACGATCTCGTCGACGAAGTCGTCGAGCCTGCCGTCGAGGACGCTGCGGATGGCGTCCTCGGTCTGGAACGTGACCAGCGTCTGATCGCTGTCCTCGTCGGAGACGCAGTGCACCTTCGCCGTCGCCCGGCCGAGGTCCTCGAGCACCGGCGCGATGTCCTCCGGTTCGGTGAGATCGGACCAGTCCAGGTCCAGTTCGTACGGGGAGAGTTCGGCGACCACGAAACCGGTGTCCCCGATCTCCGTGTAGCCGAGCAGCGGATCGGTGTGGACCTGCAGGGCCCGCTGACTCACCGCGGTGCGGTGACCTTCGTGCTCGAAGTAGCCGCGGACGGCGGTTTCGTCGACGATGCGGCTCGGGGCGGCGACGTTGCCCTGCTTGAGCGACAGCACGATGTCGTTCTCGAGCGCCTGCGTCGCCCCTTCGATGAGCACGTTGTACGCGGGCAGGCCGGCGCTGCCGATCCCGAAGCCCTTCCGCCCCACCACGTCCTTGATCCGGTAGAACACCGGCCGTGCGGACCGCTTGCTGCGGGGAATTCTGTCGACATACGTCTCGACCGCCTGGCTCACGGCGGTGCGTTCCGCATCGTCCAGTTCGCGGACGCCGCGGCCGGGCCGGAAGTGCCGGTCGTAGTCCTCGAGCACCGTGACGGACTCGAGCAGGCTCACCCGGGTGGCGAGGCGCGCGCGCAGGAGGAGGTCGTGAATGGCGCCGCGAGAATTGTCCAGGCCCAGCGCGAAGTCCTCGTCCGCCTCCTGCCGCGCATAGTGCAGGACGTGGTCGACGTAGCTGCGCAGATACGTTCCGGCCAGTTCGCGGACGTCCTTCTCGGGGAGGGCCTTCTGCCAGCCCATCAGGGCCAGGCTCGCGACGAAGCGACGAAGATCCCAGCTGAAGTGCCCCACGTACGCCTCGTCGAAATCGTTGACGTCGAAGACGAGGGTGCCCTCCGAGTTCATGTACGTGCCGAAGTTCTCCAGGTGCAGATCGCCGTGGATCCACACTCGGCCGGTGCGCTCGTCGGCCCACGGATCGTCGAAGTCACGCAGATCGTCGTAGAACAGGCAGGCGCTGCCCCGGTAGAAGGCGAACGGATCGGCGGCCATCTTCCGGAACTTCGTCCGAAAAGCGCTCGGGTCGGCCTCCATCAGATCGGCGAAGGTCTCGACGAGGACCTCCACGATCCGACCCTGCCTGGTGGAATCGGCGTCGTCCACACCATCCTCCTTCTCGCGGCAGACCGGGCGCTCCACGCCTCGTCACGACCGCACTGCACCACGGTAACGTTCCCGCGCGCCCAGCGACTGCAGATACGTCCACGCATCGGCCACGATCTCGTCCAGGTCCGTGTGTCTCGGTCGCCAGCCCAGTTCGGTCTGCACACGTGCGCCGGACGCGACGAGCACCGCCGGGTCACCGGCGCGCCGCGGGGCGTCCCGGGTGGCGACGGTTCGGCCCGTCACGCGTTCGCAGGACGCGATCACCTCCCGCACGCTGAACCCGGTGCCGGTGCCGAGGTTGTAGACGCGGTGCGTTCCGGGCCGGGCCGACGCGAGCGCCAGGATGTGTGCCTCGGCCAGGTCACGGATGTGGATGTAGTCGCGGACGGCGGTGCCGTCCGGGGTGGGCCAGTCGGTGCCGAACACCGAGATCTCCTCTCGTTGCCCGGCAGCGACCTGCAGCATCAGCGGGATCAGGTGTGTTTCCACGAGCCGGTTCTCGCCGAGCCCGGCGTACGCGCCCGCGACGTTGAAGTAGCGCAGGCTGCAGGCGGCCAGCCCGTGCGCCACCGCGTACGACGTGATCGCGTGGTCGATCGCCAGTTTGGTGGCACCGTACGGGTTGGTCGGCCGGGTCGGTGCGTCCTCGGTGATCGGCACGGAGTCCGGAGAGCCGTACGTCGCTGCGGTGGAGGAGAACACCAGCCGGCCGGTGCCGGACGAGCGCATCGCCTCCAGCAGGGTCAGGGTCTTGACGACGTTGGCGTTCCAGTACGTCTCCGGCGTCACCACCGACTCGCCGACGAGGGAGCGGGCGGCGAAATGCAACACGCCGTCGAACTCTCCGCCGCCGAGGACCCGTTCGGCTGCGCTCGCGACGTCGTCCTCGACGAATTCTGCTCCTGCAGGCACCGCGTCGGCGTTGCCGGTCGACAGGTCGTCGACGATCACGACCGTGTGACCGCACTCGAGCAGTCGCTGGGCGCAGACGCTGCCCACGTAACCGGCGCCGCCGGTGACGAGAAGTTTCACTGTTGATCCTTCGGTTCGGCGGTGGGGGCTCGGTTCGCTCAGTCGCCCAGCCGCAGTCCGGTGGTGGGGGAGAAGCAGTGCAGGCGGGCCGGGTCCGGCGCCAGCCGGATCACGTCGCCCTTGGCCGGGGAGACGGAGTCGCTGACGCGCGCGACGATGTCGTGGCCGCCGAGTTCACCGTCGCGGACGAGGCGCCCGTAGATGTAGGCGTCCGCGCCGAGTTCCTCCACCACATCGACCTTCACCGTGGTGCCCTGGTCGGATACGGTCCAGGCCTCCGGGCGGACGCCGACGACGACCTGCCCGGTGTCCAGGGCGCCCAGCACCGACCGCTCGATCGGCGTCGACAGCGACCCGATCCGGGCGGCGCCGTTCACGACGTCGACCTCGAAGAGGTTCATCGCCGGTGATCCGATGAACCCGGCGACGAAACTGTTCACCGGCTTCTCGTACAGCGTCTTCGGGCTCGCGCACTGCTGCAGGATGCCCGCCTTCATGACCGCCACCCGGTCGCCCATCGTCATGGCTTCCACCTGGTCGTGAGTGACGTAGACGGTGGTGGTGGCCAGACGGCGCTGCAGCAACGAGATCTGGGTGCGGGTCTGCACACGGAGTTTCGCGTCGAGGTTGCTCAGCGGTTCGTCCATGAGGAACACCTGCGGGTTGCGGACGATGGCCCGGCCCATCGCGACCCGCTGACGCTGCCCACCGGAGAGTGCCTTCGGCTTGCGGTTCAGGTAGTCGCCGAGATCGAGAATCTTCGCGGCTTCCTCGACGCGGCGGCCGATCTCGCCCTTGTCCATGCCGGCGATCTCGAGGGCGAAGCCCATGTTCTTCGCGACCGTCATGTGGGGGTACAGAGCGTAGTTCTGGAACACCATCGCGATGTCCCGCTCCTTCGGGGCGAGGGCGGTGACGTCGCGTTCGCCGATGCGGATGGCGCCGTAGTCGACGTCTTCGAGGCCGGCGAGCATCCGCAGCGACGTCGACTTTCCGCACCCGGACGGGCCGACGAGGACGAGGAATTCGCCGTCCTCGATGTCGAGGTTCAACGAATCCACTGCCGGCACGTCCGAGCCGGGGTACATCTTGGTGGCTGCGTCGTACGTGACTCGTGCCATGGTCTTCTCCTGGTCGTGGAAGGGAAATTCAGAGTCGGTGGGCCGAGCCCGACGGCTCGGCGGACAGGAACTGGGGTGTGGGCAGGGACGCGGACGCGGCCCGGCGGACGATGCCCTCGACGACGGCGTCGACCCGATCGGCGGGGACGAGGGCGATCGCGGAGCCGCCGAAGCCGCCGCCGGTCATGCGTGCGCCCCACGCCCCGGCCTCGAGCGCGGCGTCGACGGCGGAGTCGAGTTCGACGGAGCTGACCTCGTAGTCGTCGCGCAGCGAGGCGTGCGAGCGATTGAGGGCGTCGCCGATGTCGGCGATCCGGCCGCGGTCGAGGAGGCCGGCGACCTCGGTGACGCGACGGGTCTCGGTGAGCACGTGCCGGGTCCGGGCCGCGGCGGGGGAACTCAGCGCAGCGACGGCCGCGTCGGCGTCGACGACGTCGCGGAGGGTGGCGACGCCGAGGTCGGCGCAGGCCTTCTCGATGGTGGCCCGCCGGTTGCCGTACTGGCCGTCGACCAGCCGGTGCGGTGCGTTGGTGTCGATGACCACCAGTCGCGCGCCGGCGGAGTCGAAGTCGAGCGGGACGTGCCGGGTGGCGCCGTCCCGGCAGTCGAGGAGCAGGGCGTGGCCGGGGCGGGCGAACATCGCGACCGACTGGTCCATGCCGCCGGTCGACGCGCCGGCGATCTCGTTCTCCGCGCGGATGCTGGCGGCGACGAGGGGCTGTCGGCCGGCGGCGTCGGTGGGCAGCCCGGCGAGGTCGGCGACGGCGAGCGCGAACGCGCATTCGAGCGCTGCCGAACTCGACAGTCCGGAACCGACCGGGACGGTGGAGTGCACCGCCACGTCGAAACCGATTCCCGCCGACACGTGTTCGGACCGGTGCAGCGCCCACACGACCCCGGCGACGTACGCGGCCCAGCCGGCCGGGTGGCCCGGTGCCACATCGGCGAGGTCGCCGCGCCAGGACTCGTCGGTGTGGGTGGACACGGCGTGCAGGATCCCGTCTTCGCGCACCCGGACGGCGACCACGGTCATGTAGGGGAGGGCGAACGGCAGGACCAGTCCGCCGGCGTAGTCGACGTGCTCGCCGATGAGGTTGACGCGGCCGGGTGCCGCCCACACGCCGTCGGCGGTGCCACCGAAAGTGCTGCGAAACAACGCTTCCGCCGTGTCAGCGACGGCCTGGACGTCGACGGGATCGACCCGGTGCGGCGCATTCACGACGCCACCTCCCGCAGGCGGTCGGCGATGCGCTCGGGGGTGGTGTCGTTGACCCAGGCGCCCATTCCGGACTCGGATCCGGCCAGATACTTCATCCGGCCGGGGGACCGCATCATGGAGAACAGTTGCAGGTGCAGCCGGCCGAGCGGGCGGTCCTCGCCGACGGGCGCCTGGTGCCACGCGGCGATGTAGGGCACCGCGTCGACGCCGTCGAAGAACCGGTCGACCCGCCGCAGCAGTTCGAGGTAGACGTGGGCGAGTTCGTCGCGCTCGTCCTCGGTGAGTTCGGTGAGGTCACGGACGTCGCGGTGCGGTGCGAGGTGCACTTCGAGCGGCCAGCGCGAGGCCGCCGGGACGTACGCGGTCCAGTGCTCGGCGGCCAGGACCACGCGCCTGCCGGACCGTGTTTCGGCGTCGAGGACGTCGGCGAGCAACAGCCGCCCGGTGCTCTCGAAGTGCTCGCGGGAGCGCCGGATCAGCGCGTCGGTGCGCGGCGGCAGGTACGGGTAGGCGTAGATCTGCCCGTGCGGATGGGTGAGGGTGACGCCGATTTCCTTGCCCCGGTTCTCGAAACAGAACACCTGGCGGATCCCGGGCAGCGCCGACAGTTCGGCGGTGCGGTCGGCCCAGACGTCGACGACGGTCCGGACCCGGTCGACGCTCAGGGTAGCGAAGGCGGCATCCGGGTTGCTGGTGAAGCACACGACCTCGCACCTGCCCGATCCCGGTGCCAACGGCCACAACGCTTCGCCGTCGACGCAGTCGGGCAGGTCCTGCTCGGCGGCGGCCGGGGACAGTGCCGGGAAACGGTTCTCGAACACCACCACGTCGTAGTCGTCGGCCGGAATCTCCGTGGGCGCCTTCCCCGGCCGGCTGGGGGCGAGCGGCGACGCGTCCGGCGGCGGCAGGAACGTGCGGTCCATCCGCTGGGCGGCGATGACCACCCATTCCCCGGTGAGCACGTCGAAGCGCATCTGCGACTGCGACACCGCGGGCGGCAGCGGACGCGAATCCACCAGTTCGCGGGTGGCATTTCCCGACACGTACGGCTCGGAGTCGTCGAAGTAGATCAGTTCGCGGCCGTCCGCGAGGGTGGTTCGGGTCTTGCGCATCCGGAGCCGGGGGCCGGCCTCCCGCGCATCCTGGTCGTCACGCACGGTCATCGATGGGTCCTTCCCGGTTTTCCCGTGTCACTACGAGGTCGCCGACGTGGTCGGCGAGAGCTTCCTGGGCGGCGCGCTCGAGCCCGGCGTCGGTGATGAGGATGTCGACGTCGGACAGCGGGATCGTGTTCGCCAGCGCGGTCACACCCCACTTCGTGTGGTCGGCGAGCACCACGACCCGCCGCGACGACGCGACGAGCGCCTGATTGGTCTGTGCTTCCATGAGATTGGGGCAGGTCAGTCCCGAATCGATCCCCATGCCGTGGGTGCCCAGGAACAGCATGTCGACGTGGATGCCGCGGAGCGCGGCGACGGTGAGCGGGCCGACCAGCGCGAACGACGGGGTCCGCTGCCCGCCGGTGAGGAGGATGGTCTGGTCGTCGCGGCCGCCCTCGTGGAATGCGTCGGCGACGGGTAGCGAGTTGGTGACGACGGTGATGTCGGGGACGTCGAGCAGTTCGCGGGCGAGGGCATGCGTGGTGGTGCCGCCGGAGATGCCGACCGAGGTGCCCGGGCGCACCAGACGGGCGGCGGCGCGGGCGATGGCCCGCTTGGCCTCGCGGTCGAGTTCGGACTTCGCCGAGAACCCCGGCTCGTGCACGCTCGCCGACCGCGGCAGCGTGACCCCGCCGTGCACCCGCTCGACCAGACCCTGTTCGACGAGTTCGTTGATGTCGCGCCGGATCGTCATGTCGGAGACGCCGAGCGTCGCGCCGAGGTCGACCACCTTCACCGCGCCGTGCGCGGTGACCTCGTCGAGGATCACCTGCTGGCGCTGACGTGCGAGCATCATGCGTCCACCTTCCGTGTCCGGGCGTCGGTGCCGGCGCCGTCTTCGCGAATCACAGCACAGTTGCCCGGTTCCAGCGTGAGCGGTCCGTCGACCACCCGCTCGGTCACGAGGTCGGTGCCGGACACGTCGACGGTCACCTTCTCGTTCGTGTGGTTGAGGACGAACAGCCACGACCCGTGCTCGCCGCGCCTGCGGACGATCTCGACGTCGGACCGGTGCCCCGCGTGGAGGTCGAGACCGGCTGCGGTGCAGATCGCCTCGGCGATACCCGTCCAGCCCTGCGCGTCGGGGACGGTGGCGAGATACCACGCGGCGCCGTCGCCGACGGGTCGCCGGGTGAGGGCGGGCACACCCTGCAGATGTCCCTCCGTGTGTCGGGCGAGCACCTCCACGTCCTCGGACACGGTCAGGTACTCGGACCAGATGCGGGCAGAGGTGCCGTCGTCGAGGACGACGGTCTCGTCGGCGCCGAGTGGGAAGAACTCCTCGACGCGCACGCCGAGCAGGTCGCGGAATGCCCCGGGGTAGCCGCCGAGCCGGACGTGGTCGTCGCGGTCCGCGATGCCGGAGAACGCGGTGACCACCACCTGGGCGCCGGCGCGGGCCGCGGCCTCGATGCGCCGGGCGTCCTCGTCGCTGCACAGGTAGACGGCGGGAACCACCACGACGGCGTAACCGCTCAGGTCGGTGTCCGTGGGAATCACGTCGCACGTGACACCGGAGAATGCGTGATGGGCCTGTTCGGCGATCGCCATGGGTTGCATCAGCCGGGACGGGTGACCGTCCTGCTCGCACGCCCACTGCGACTCCCAGTCGAACAGCACACCCACGGGCGCCTCGACGCGGCTGCCGGCCACCGGCTCGAGACGGCGCAGCACGGCGCCGAGTTCGAGGACCTCCCGCCATCGCGCAGAATCGGTGCCCGCATGCGGAACCAGGCCGGAGTGGAACTTCTCCGCACCCGCGGCGGACGCTCGGAATTGGAAGAAGGCGATGCCGTCCGCGCCGCGGGCGACGTGGGCGAGGGAATTGCGGAGCATGTCGCCGGGCGCCTTGGCCCGATTGACCGGCTGCCAGTTGACGGCGCTCGTCGAGTGTTCCATCAGCAGCCACGGCCGCGAACCGGCGATACCGCGGGTGAGGTCGGCGGAGAACGACAGCCGGTGGTGGGCGGCGCCGTCCCCGGCCGCGGGACCCACCAGGTAGTGATCGGTGGACACCAGATCCTGCTCGGGCGCCCACTGCGCGTAGTTCATGTCGCCGGCGAGGGACTGCGGCGATCCCATGCCCACCATGAAGTTGGTGGTGACCGGAATGTCGGGGGTGATGCGCCGCAACACCTCCCGCTCGGCGAGGTACTGGTCGAGGAGGGCGTCCGAGCAGAACCGGCGCCAGTCCAGCAGGTGGGTGGGGTTGCCGAACGTCGTGCTCGCGGCCGGCGGCACCACCTCGTCCCAGTCGCTGTAGTGCTGGCTCCAGAACGTCGTGCCCCACGCCCGGTTGAGTTCGGTGAGGTCGTCGTAGCGACGCCGCAGCCACTGCCGGAACGCCCGCGCGCTGTCGGGGGAGTAGCAACGCGAGTTGTGGCAGCCGAGTTCGTTCGACACGTGCCAGAGCGCGAGGGCGGGGTGGCCGCCGTATCGGGTGGCCATCTTCTCGACGAGGACGAGGGAGTGGTCGCGGTAGGCCGGGGAGCTCGGGCTCCACGTCTGCCTGCTGCCGATCTCGTACCGGTAGCCGCGCTCGTCCACCGGGCGGACCTCGGGATGCGCGGCCGTCAGCCACGGGGGTGGGGACGCGGTCGCGGTGGCCAGGTCGACGCGGACGCCGCCGTCGTGCAGAAGGTCGAGGACGCGGTCGAGCCAGCCGAAGTCCCACGTGGAGGGGGTGGGCTGCAACCGCGCCCAGGAGAAGACGCCGACCGTCACGAAATTGACACCCGCCTCGCGCATGAGCTCCACGTCGCGCTGCCAGACCTCTTCCGGCCACTGCTCAGGGTTGTAGTCACCGCCGAAGGAGATGCCCCGGGTCGGCCACGTCAGGTGCCGCCCGCCGGAATCGCTCGCTGTGTGCATGCTCACAATCTGTCCCATGGATGTTCAAAAGTCAACACGAATGAACATTTCCGTACTTTCGCAGGTGAAACGGCTTCCATGTGGTTGACAATGCGCGGTGTATCGTGATTTTGTAACGTGCATCACGTCAGGGCGTGAGACGCTAGCACCGAAACTTGATCGAGTTTGTTCGATTTCTTTCACGGTGGTGAGCGACTCCGCCCACCCGGTACTCAATCGAAAAGGGCACCATGAACCGAAACGAGCCGCCGCACACGTGGCAACCCTCCCGGCGCACCTTTCTCAAGGCCGCGCTCGGCGCCGCGGGCGCCCTGTCGACGGCGGGTCTGCTGTCCGGGTGCACCAGCGGAGTCGACCCCCACGTGATCACTCTCGGGTCGCGGCTGTCGGACAAGAATGCCAAGCTCGGCGTGCAGGACGTCGTCGGCATGTTCCAGCAGCAGACCGGCGGGGCCGTGCGCATCAACTCCGTCGACTCCACCTCGTTCCAGGAGAACGTCAACAACTACCTGCAAGGCACACCCGACGACGTCTTCACCTGGATGTCGGGGTACCGTATGAAGTACTTCGCCGACAAGGGCCTCGTCGACGACGTCAGCTCGGTGTGGCAGTCGCACGGCACCGGTTTCAGCGACAGTTTCCGTGAGGCGTCCACCGGAACCGATGGCCAGCAGTACCTGATCCCGTTCTTCTACTACCCGTGGGCCGTGTTCTACCGCCCCAGCCTCTGGCAGCAGCGCGGCTACACGCCGCCGAAGACGTTCCACGACTGGGTGGCCCTGTCGAAGCGCATGCAGTCGGACGGCCTCACTCCGATCGGGTTCGGTGTGCGCGACGGCTGGCCGCCGTTCGGCACGTTCGACTACCTCGATCTGCGTCTCAACGGCGTCGACTTCCACCGCTCCCTACTCGCGGGCGACGTGAGCTGGACCGACAACCGTGTCCGGTCGGTTTTCGACACCTGGCGCGAGATCCTCCCGTTCCACCAGCCGCAGCCGCTGGGCCGCAAGATGTCCGAGGCGCAGCAGGCCCTCCTCAACAAGGAGGTCGGCATGCTGGTGGCCGGAATGTTCGTCGCGCAGAGCTTCCCCGCCGGCCCCGACCGGGACGATCTGGACTTCTTCGCGTTCCCCGAACTCGATTCCGCTGTCGGTACTTCGGCGGTCGAGGCGCCGATGGACGGATTCATGATGCGCAAGGATCCGCGGAACCTCGCCGGGGCGCAGCAGTTCCTGTCCTTCCTCACGAGGCCCGACGCCGCGGTCGCGTACGCGAAGCAGGACCCACAGGCGATACCCGCACACCGTGACGCCGATCTGTCGGGTTTCCCTCCACTCGTGCAGAAGTCGGCCGCCCTCGTCCAGGGCGCGGGCTCCATCACCCAGTTCCTCGACCGCGACACCCGTCCCGATTTCGCGTCCGTCGTGATGATTCCGGCGATGCAGCAGTTCCTGGGCAACCCGAAGGACGTGGACGGCCTCGTCCGCAGCATCGAGCGTCAGAAGGCGGCGGTGTTCGGGCAATGAGCACACACGAGAAGTCAACGACCACCATCACGGTCCCGACAGGTCAGGTGAATTCATGACCAGCACGATTCCCCCTCAGACCGAAGCCGAATCCCGGACCCGGGCGCCGAAGATCCGGCGCAGCCGCGGCGACCGGTGGACCATCGCCGTCATGCTCGGACTGCCCGCCGCAATCGTGATCGGGCTGGTGTGGATCCCCACCGTCTTCACGGTGATCCTGTCGTTCGCACGCTGGGACGGCATCGGCGGCACGTCCACCATCGAGTGGATCGGACCCCAGAACTACGTCGACGCCGTCCAGGCGTACCCACCGTTCCAGCAGGCTCTCCACAACAACGTCCTCTGGCTGGCGTTCCTGTTCGTCTTCCCGACGATTCTCGGCATCTTCCTCGCCGTCCTGCTCGACCGAGGCCTGAAGGGAAGCCGGCTGTACCAGAGCATCTTCTACATTCCCGTGGTGTTGTCGATGGCACTCGTCGGGTTCGTGTGGCAGCTGATCTACTCCACCGACGGCGGCGTGCTCAACACCATCCTCGGGACCGACGTCGACTGGCTCGGCAACCCCGACGTCAACATCTGGGCCGTCATGGTCGCTGCCAGCTGGCGGCACACCGGCTACATCATGCTGCTGTACCTGGCCGGCCTCAAGGCCATCGACCCGTCGGTGCGCGAAGCGGCCCTCATGGACGGCGCGGGTCCGATCCGCACGTTCTTCCGGATCGTGTTCCCCCTGATGAAACCCACCAACCTGCTGATCATCGTCATCACCGTCATCGAGGCCCTGCGTGCCTTCGACCTCGTGTGGGTGATCAACAAGGGCCGCAACGGACTCGAACTCATCTCCGCCCTCGTCACCGCGAACGTCGTGGGCGAAGCGGGCCGGGTCGGTTTCGGTTCTGCCCTGGCGACGATCATGCTCGTGATCTCGCTGGTATTCATAGCCTTCTATCTCTGGATCGTGTTGCGGAGCGACGACTGATGACCATGACCACACACCCCACCGACCACACTGTGCCCGTCGACCGGGCCGGGCCCCGCAACAAGGCCGCGGTCGCCAACCGGCGCCGGCTCAGTACCGCGCACGCGGCGATATACCTCCTGCTCACCGCGCTGGCGTTGCTGTGGATCTTCCCGCTCCTGTGGGCCCTCTACAACTCGTTCCGCGACTACGACTACGTCCTCACCCACGGCTACCTGTCGGTCGGCGGATTCACGCTCAGCAATTACACCGAGTCGTGGGAGGTCGGCGGAATACCGCACTACTTCCTCAACTCGATGCTCATCACCATCCCGGCGGTGCTGCTGATCCTGTTCATCGGGTCGATGGCGGCGTTCATCCTGGCCCGGTTCCCGTGGAAGTTCAACGTGATCATGCTTGCCGTGTTCATCGCGGGAAATCTGCTGCCGCAGCAGACGCTGCTGACCCCGCTGTTCCGCCTGTACAACGCAATTCCGTTGCCGTACTGGATGAGTTCGTCCGGTTCGCTCTACGACAGCTACTGGGGACTGATCCTGGTGCACGTCGCGTTCCAGACCGGATTCTGCGTGTTCGTGCTCAGCAACTACATGAAGACCGTTCCCCCCGAACTGCTCGAGGCGGCGACGGTCGACGGGGCGGGGCTGTTCCGGCAGTACTGGCAGGTGGTGCTGCCGCTGTGCCGTCCGGCATTGGCCGCGCTCGCGACGCTCATGATCACCTGGATTTACAACGATTTCTTCTGGGCCCTCGCGCTGATGGTCAGCGGCGACAAGCTGCCGGTCACCACCGCACTGCAGAATCTGCAGGGCAGCTTCTTCACCGACACCAACCTTCTCGCCGCCGGATCGGTACTCGTCGCGCTGCCGACCGTCCTGGTGTTCGTCGCGTTGCAGCGGCATTTCGTCTCCGGCCTGACCATGGGAGCAAACAAGTGACTGTGACCGTCCCCCCGCACGCGTTCGTCCACCTCACCGCCGCCGGCGTGTCCGTCGTGCTCGATCTCACCGAGGGTCGACTGCCGGCGATCGTGCACTGGGGGCCGGCGCTCGGCGACCAGACGCTCGCCGACGTACAGGCACTGGCACAGGCGAACATCGAGCCCCCGGCGGGCAACGTCGTCGACGCGCCGGTGCGGCTGTCGATACTCCCCGAGCACCACACCGGGTGGGTGGGAAAGCCCGGCATCGCGGGTCACCGCGACGGCGCCGACTGGTCGCCGCTGTTCACGACCACCACGCTCACGGTCGAAGGAGCCGAGCACCGGACGTCCCCGGACGCGGAACTCGTCTCGGCCGGTCCGGGCGCCGTCCGGGTGACCGCCCGCGACATGGTCGCCGATCTCGGACTCGTCCTGGACATCGAGCTGCTGCCGAGCGGTCTCCTTCGGGCGCGGGCCGAGGTCACCAATTCGGGTGATTCCTTCTACGTCCTCGACGACCTCCAGCTCGCGTTCCCGGTCCCGCCGCAGGCCAGGGAAATCCTCGACTTCGCCGGCCGATGGGGGAAGGAACGCGTCCCCCAGCGCAGCGAGCTCACCGTCGGGATCCACGAACGGGAAGGGCGGAAGGGCCGCACCGGCCCGGACGCCGCGACGGTGCTTTCCGTCGGTGTGCCCGGTTTCGGTTTCGGCCGCGGCGAAGTGTGGGGCACCCATGTCGCGTTCAGCGGCAACCACCGCCACTACGCCGAACGCCTCTTCACCGGATTCCAGGTGATCGGCGGCGGCGAACTGCTCCTGCCCGGCGAGGTCCGGCTGGCGGACGGGGAAAGCTACGAGACGCCCTGGATCTACGGCGCCTACGGCGACGGGCTCGACGATCAGGCACGTCGCTTCCACAACTATCTCCGGTCGCGGCCCACACACCCGCAGCGCGCGCGTCCGGTCACGATCAACGTGTGGGAGGCCGTCTACTTCGACCACGATCTGGCCCGGCTGAAGGACCTGGCGGATCGCGCGGCGAAACTCGGCGTCGAGCGGTACGTCCTCGACGACGGCTGGTTCAAGTACCGGCGCAACGATCTGGCGGGACTGGGGGACTGGTACGTCGACGAGACGGTGTGGCCGGACGGTCTACACCCGATCATCGATCACGTGCGTTCGCTCGGCATGGAATTCGGCCTGTGGTTCGAACCGGAAATGATCAACCTCGATTCCGACCTCGCGCGGGAACATCCCGAGTGGGTCATGGCGACCGGCGGCCGCACACCGGTGCCGTCGCGGAACCAGCAGGTGCTCAATCTGGGGATCCCCGAGGCGTACGACCACATCCTGGAACGGATGTCCGCGATTCTGAGCGAGTACGACATCGCCTACATCAAATGGGATCACAACCGCGACCTGATCGACGCCGGCACCGCAACGTACGGGCGCGCCGGCGTTCACGATCAGACTCTCGCGACCTACCGGCTGATGGACGAACTGAAGCGCCGTTTCCCCGGACTGGAAATCGAATCCTGCTCCTCGGGCGGGGCACGGGTGGATCTGGGGATCCTCGAACGCACCGACCGCGTCTGGGTGTCGGACTGCATCGATCCGCTCGAGCGTCAGCAGATGAACCGCTGGACGATGCAGCTGCTTCCCCCCGAACTGCTCGGCGCCCACATCGCGTCCGGGATCTCCCACACCACCGGCCGGTACCACCGCCTGTCGTTCCGGGCGGGCACGGCACTCTACGGTCACCTCGGGATCGAGTGGGATCTCGCCACCGCCACCGACGACGAGAACGCGGAACTCGCCGTCTGGATCGACCTGTACAAGCGGCACCGCGAACTCCTGCACACGGGAACGATGGTGCGCGCCGACGAGATCGACCCCACACTGCAGGTCTACGGTGCCGTCGCCGACGACCGAACGGAGGCCGTGTTCTTCCTCGCCTACATCGGGCGTTCCGAGGTGTCCCCGCGAGGCAGGTTCACCCTGCCCGGCCTCGGCCCCGACCGGCGCTACCGGGTGCGCCCCGTGTTCGCCGGTGCACCGGACGAGGGCGTGAAGCCGCCGGCGTGGTTCAACGTGCCGCCGAAGGATCTGCCGACCGTTACCACCCCGCCCGGCGGCGGACGCGCCGACGGACTGTCCGCGGGGAGTGAGGTTCCCGGCGTCGCGATGACGGGCCGGGCCCTCGCGGTGGCGGGTCTGCAGACGCCCGCCTCGTTCCCCGACGACGTCGTCGTGCTCTCCGTCACCGAGGAGACGTAACCGACACTCGAGACCGCCACTGCCCACACGAGAACACCTCACCGGAACCCGAACCCGGTGAGGTGTTTTCGTCTGTTCTCCCGGTCAGAACTCCATGCCTGCGTCGGCGCCCATCTGCATGGTGGTGTTTCCGCCGTCGAGTGATTCCCGGATGATGTCGGCGTGACCGGAGTGGTGGCCGGTCTCCCGGATGATGTGCAGCAGGGTGCGGCGGATCGTCCACCACTGCCGCTCCGGCGCCCAGGGCGCGGTCGGCAGGGGAATCAGCACGTCCAGGCTTTCGAGACCGGCCACCGCCACCTCCGTCGCGCGGGCCACCTCGGCGTACTCGGCCAGCAGTCCCTCGAGGGTTTCGTCCTCCCGCATGTAGTACTTCTCCATCGCCCACTCCATGTCGAACTCCGCGTTCTCGTCGGGTTCGAGAATGGTTTCGACCCAATGCTTTTCCGTGTGCAGAACGTGCTTGATCAGTCCGCCGAGCGTGAGGTCGCTGACGGTCGAGCGTTGCCGTGCCTGGTCGTCGTCGATGCCGCGGACGGTGATCAACAGGGTGGCGCGCTGCTCCTGCAGGATCTGGAGGATGTCGGCGCGCTCACCGGTGGCCGGGGACTTCTGCGAAGTAGTCATGAGAAGAACGATAAGGGGAATTGAGGTCAGAAACGGTCCTCATTAGTGAGGCCTTCTCAGGGTTTCTCTCGGGGTCGGAGTTGGGTGCCTTCCTGGATGTGCCGAAAGCGCCCGCCGAGAAGGATTCTCGGTATGGACCTCGACTCTCCTGCAGCGGCACGCCGACGCGCGTGGCTCCGCGTTCTCCGGGGCATGGTGCCGGCCGTCCTCGTCGCCGTCACGGTGGGAATCGGCACGTTCGCGTACGCGGGAAACGCCGCGAGCATCGACAGCGGCGGGCATGTGGAGTTCAGGCGTGCCCGGGCGGTTCCCTCGCTCGTGCCGGACGAGATCGTGCCCGGAACACTTTCCCCCGCCGGGTCTGGGCATCCCCACGGTGACGCGCCACGTCGATATCACCGATCGAGTCGGATCGACGGCTGGAGCGCGGTCAGCGACTCCGGTGCAGCCACGGCGACACCCCGGGGGCGAACAGGGCGAGCACTCCCACCGCGACCAGGGCGCTGTAGGCGAGCGGTGCCCACTGCAGTACACCGGCGGTCGCGTCGCCGGCGTCGGACAGCAGGGTCCACAGCCCCACCCCGCCGGCGACGCTCAGGGCGCCGACGACGGCGAGCGTGATCTGGCCCGCCGGCTTGCGGGCACGCAGGAGTTGTATCCCGATCAGTCCGAGGAGGATCAGAACGACCGCGATGGCGCCGCATCCGATCAACGTCAGGTTCACAGTGTCGGTGATGTCCGTCGCGGAATCGCCGGGATTGTCCGCGGCCACCGACGCCTCGAGGGCGTCGCGCACCGCGCCGAGGTCGAGCGCGATCGCGCCGGAGATTCCGGCGAGCACGACGAACGATCCCACCCATGCGGACAGTGACACCGTGACGGCCTTCGGGGTGGCGTCGGTGGGGGCGGCGCGCAGCGGGGTGACCGCGAACTCCGGACGCGGCGGTACGGGTCGCGGCGGTTCTGGCCGGCGTGGCGGCGGTTCGGGTGTCGTCACGCTCGGATGCTATTACAGTCCGACGTACCCGGTGGACGGCTCGCCGTTCCTGCCGGGAGCGGGTGGCCGCCGGCCGGACGGATTTACAGGGACGCTTCGTCGACCACCTCGACCACGCGCGCGGTCGGGTTGCGGGTCATCGCGGCGGCTGGGCCGGCCCAGAGATCCTTCAGTTTGGCGTGAAGTTTCTCGGCGTCGTCGCGGTTCGTGAATTCCAAGTCGCCTGTGACGAGATTCGGGTCGTCGACGGCTCGGGAAATTCGATATCGGACCACTCCGGAACCGCGCCGGTCGACCGGGTCGCCGTCGAACATCTTCTTCCAGGCTTCGAAGTCGAGCACCGTGTGTTCGATCCGCAGTAGGTACATGGCGCGTCCTTTCCGTGTTCTCAGTCTGCGCCCCGCGCGGCAGGGGTGTCGAGGCGAGCCCGGGAACAAATCTCCGCACCCCTCCGTTGAGCCTTACAACAAGATTGAGCGTGCAAGACTCAAGTTCGAATTGACTCCCGACGGTGTGGGAGTGCAAACTTGAGCGGAGGGCGCTCACTAAGCGCCAACATCGCAGTTCAGTAATGAAAAACCTGCCCACAGGACTGCAAAACGAAAGTGAGGAACACTATGGCTCGTGCCGTCGGTATCGACCTCGGTACAACGAACTCGGTCGTGTCTGTGCTGGAAGGCGGCGAGCCCGTAGTGGTCGCCAACGCCGAAGGTTCACGCACCACCCCGTCGATCGTCGCCTTCGCCAAGAACGGTGAGGTGCTGGTCGGCCAGCCCGCCAAGAACCAGGCCGTCACCAACGTCGACCGCACCATCCGCTCCGTCAAGCGCCACATCGGCACCGACTGGAACGTGGAGATCGACGGCAAGAAGTACACGCCGCAGGAGATCAGCGCGCGCACGCTCATGAAGCTGAAGCGCGACGCCGAGGCCTACCTGGGTGAGGACATCACGGACGCCGTGATCACCGTCCCCGCGTACTTCGAGGACGCCCAGCGTCAGGCCACCAAGGAAGCCGGCCAGATCGCCGGATTGAACGTGCTGCGGATCGTGAACGAGCCGACCGCGGCGGCACTGGCATACGGCCTCGACAAGGGCGACAAGGAACAGACCATCCTGGTCTTCGACCTCGGTGGCGGCACCTTCGACGTCTCGCTGCTCGAAATCGGCGACGGCGTCGTCGAGGTTCGCGCCACGTCCGGCGACAACCACCTCGGTGGTGACGACTGGGACGAGCGCATCGTCACGTGGCTCGTCGACAAGTTCAAGGCTCAGAACGGCATCGATCTGACCAAGGACAAGATGGCCCTGCAGCGTCTCCGGGAGGCAGCCGAGAAGGCCAAGATCGAACTGAGCTCCTCGCAGAGCACCTCGATCAACCTGCCCTACATCACCGTGGACGCGGACAAGAACCCGCTGTTCCTCGACGAGCAGCTGTCCCGCAGCGAGTTCCAGAAGATCACCTCCGATCTCCTCGACCGCACCCGCGCGCCGTTCCAGGCCGTGATCAAGGACAGCGGCATCGCCGTCAAGGACATCGACCACGTCGTGCTCGTCGGTGGTTCCACCCGTATGCCCGCCGTCTCCGATCTGGTGCGCGAGCTGACCGGTGGCCGTGAGCCCAACAAGGGTGTCAACCCGGACGAGGTCGTCGCCGTCGGCGCCGCCCTGCAGGCCGGCGTCCTCAAGGGCGAGGTCAAGGACGTGCTGCTCCTCGACGTCACCCCGCTGTCCCTCGGCATCGAGACCAAGGGTGGCGTGATGACCAAGCTCATCGAGCGCAACACCACTATCCCCACCAAGCGTTCCGAGACCTTCACCACGGCTGACGACAACCAGCCTTCGGTGCAGATCCAGGTGTTCCAGGGTGAGCGTGAAATCGCCTCGCACAACAAGCTGCTCGGCTCGTTCGAACTGGCCGACCTGCCGCCCGCCCCGCGTGGCGTGCCGCAGATCGAGGTCACCTTCGACATCGACGCCAACGGCATCGTGCACGTGACCGCGAAGGACAAGGGCACGGGCAAGGAGAACACGATCAAGATCCAGGACGGCTCCGGTCTGTCCAAGGAAGAGATCGAGCGGATGGTCAAGGATGCCGAGGCGCACGCCGAGGAAGACAAGGCCCGCCGCGAGGAGGCCGAGGTCCGCAACCAGGCCGAGTCGCTGGTGCACCAGACCGAGAAGTTCATCAAGGACAACGAGGACAAGGTCCCCGCTGACGTCAAGGAGAAGGTCGAGGCGGCCATCAAGGAAGCCAACGACGCTCTCGCCGGCACCGACATCGCGGCCGTCAAGTCCGCGGTCGAGAAGCTGGCCACCGAGTCGCAGGCCCTCGGTCAGGCGATCTACGAGGCCAGTGCCGCCGAGGAGGCCGCCAACACCGACGGCTCCGGCGCGAATGGTGCCGACGACGTCGTCGACGCCGAGGTCGTGGACGAGCCGTCCGACTCGGCGAAGAAGTGACGTCCGACAACACCGAGCAGGAACCGGTCACTTTCGTGGACAAGCGGAAGATCGACCCCGAGACCGGTCAGACACGGGACACGGAGCCGGTAGTGGAGCCCCTCGCGGGCACCGCTGCCGCTCCGCAACCCGGCTCGGTGGACGAAGGGGCGCTGCCGGAGACGGCGGTACCGGAGACGGACGAGCTGGCGGAACGCACCGCGGACCTGCAGCGACTGCAGGCGGAGTACGCCAACTACCGTCGCCGCGTCCAGCGCGACAAGCAGGCCGACATCGCGAACGCCAAGGCGTCCGTCGTCGGTGAGCTCATCGCGGTGCTGGACGACCTCGACCGTGCACGCAGCCACGGCGACCTCGACTCGGGGCCGCTGAAGGGTGTGGCAGACAAGCTCACCGGCACCCTCACCTCGCTCGGCCTGAGCGAGTTCGGTGCCGAGGGCGACGCATTCGATCCGTCGCTGCACGAGGCAGTGCAACACGAGGGCGAGGGGCACGACCCCGTTCTCGGCACGGTGATGCGAAAGGGCTACAAATTCGGTGATCGCGTCCTGCGGCATGCGATGGTAGCTGTGATCGATCGTTCCGGCGATGCCGGCGCGAACACCTCCGACTCGGCGACGCCCGCCGTGTCGGAACAAGAGTAAGAGCGAGAGGAGGAGACGCCCAGTGAGCCAACGGGAGTGGATCGAAAAGGACTTCTACAAGGAGCTGGGCGTCTCGTCCCACGCATCCGCGGACGAGATCAAGAAGGCATACCGCAAGCTCGCCCGCGACCTTCATCCCGACGCGAACCCCGGCGACAGCAAGGCCGAGGAACGTTTCAAGTCCGTCAGCGAAGCCCACGCCGTGCTCTCGGATCCTGCCAAGCGCAAGGAATACGACGAGGCCCGGAGGCTGTTCGCGAGCGGCGGCTTCGGTCACGGCGGCGGATTCAACCCCGGAGCCGGCGGTTTCGGCCAGGGCGGATTCGACATCAACGACCTGTTCGGTGGCGGCGGCGCGGCGGCCGGTGACAGCGGTCTCGGCGACATCTTCGGCGGCCTGTTCAATCGCGGCGCCGGTGGTGGCGGCGCGACCCGCACGACCAACCGTCCCCGCCGTGGCAGCGACGTCGAGACGGAGACGACCCTCGAATTCCGCGAAGCCACGCTGGGTGTCACGGTTCCGCTGCGACTGACCAGCCCGTCGCCGTGCACCAACTGCCACGGTAGCGGAGCCAAGCCGGGCACCAGCCCGCGAGTCTGCCCACGCTGCAACGGGACCGGAATCGTCAGCCGCAATCAGGGCGCGTTCGGATTCAGTGAGCCCTGCGACGACTGCCGCGGTACCGGCTCCATCATCGACTCGCCGTGCGAGGTGTGCCACGGCAACGGCGTCACCAACCGGACCCGCACCATCACCGTCCGCGTCCCTGCGGGTGTCAGTGACGGACAGAAGATCCGGCTGGCGGGCCAGGGCGAGGCGGGCCTACGCGGTGCGCCGTCCGGCGACCTGTTCGTCACCGTCCGGGTGCGTCCCGACAAGGTGTTCGGCCGCAACGGCGACGACCTCACCCTCGTCGTCCCCGTCAGCTACGGTGAGCTCGTGCTCGGAACCACCGTCTCGGTCCCCACCCTGGAGGGGCGTGTCGGCGTGAAGATTCCGGCGGGCACGGCCGACGGCCGGGTCCTGCGCGTACGGGGCCGAGGCGTTCCCAAGCGTGCCGGTGGCGCCGGTGACCTGCTGGTCACCGTCAAGGTCGCTGTTCCGCAGAAGCTCGACGATCCGGCCACCGAAGCACTGAAGACCTATCTGGAAGCAGAGAAGGCCAGCGGATTCGATCCCAGGGCCGGGTGGGCAGGTGCCTGATGAGCGACAGGACCGAAGATCCACGCGAGACCGCCGTTGATCCGGACGCCCAGATCTTCGTGATCTCGGTGGCCGCGCAACTCGCCGGCATGCACGCCCAGACGTTGCGCAACTACGACCGGCTCGGTCTCGTCACCCCGCACCGCACCTCCGGTGGCGGGCGACGCTACTCGCCGCGCGATGTGGCGCTGCTCCGCGAGGTGCAACGTCTCTCGCACGACGAGGGTGTCAACCTCGCCGGGATCAAGCGGATCATCGAGCTCACCAACCAGGTGGAGGCTCTGCAACATCGGGTCCGGGAGCTGGCGGAGGAGATCGCGAACGTCCACGCCGGTTACCGGCGCGACCTGGTGCCGATCCCGCGGAGCAACGCGCTCGTCGTGTGGAAGCCGCGGCACCAGCGCTGACCCGGCGATTCGGGTGGAACGAACCGATGTCGCACTGATCCTGTCGGAGTGGATCAGTGCGACATCGGGCCCCAGCCCCCGACTCAGTGTCCCCTGCCCCTGGCTTATCGGTCGCGGTTGCCCCATCGGGGCCCGCGGCGGGTGTGTGATCGCGGAATGTCCATTTCCTCGAGACGTGCCTTGATCTCTTCGGTGGTCCACATCGTGCGGGAGACGGTCGGGGTGGGGGTTTCGGTGACGTTCGTGAACATGTTTTCGGTCTTTCGTCGAGTTTTGTGGATGGTCGGGTTCGTCGATCAGGGGTGTCCGTAGAGGTGGTAGCCGGCGTTCATGTTCGGGTAGCCCGAGTCGATCCAGCTGCTGATGCCGTAGGCGTGGCCGAAGTTGGCGTCCACGCGAGTTCCGTCCACGTCGGTCGTGTTGCTGTAGTTGTCCGCGCGGAACACGGCCTCAGCACCACCGGGGAGCGAGTAGGTGGCGTCCACCTCGACGCCGTTCGGGTCGGTGGAGTATGCCTTCACGATCTCGCTGCTGTGCGGGGCCAGGTAGTCCGACGGCGCCTGAATCCACTGCCCGTACGGGTTCGACCACCCTTGGAGGACCATCGGCAGATCGGTGTCGTTGCTGATCGTCATCGCGATCGTGGGTCCCGACGTCGGCATCGTGCCAGCGTTGGCGACCCCGGCGGCGGCGATGGCGAATCCGGTGACGGCCACGACGGTGGCGGGCAGTGCGATGAAGAGTGCGACGCGGCGGCGGGCGTTGGTGCGCATGATGGCTTCTCCTGAGTTCGGACGCTTCGAGGGGGGAAGATCTGGGGCCGTGGGGGTTTCGGTTTCCGATCTCCCCGCTTTCCGGTGTGCAACAACTATGTCGCGGATGCGCGCCGCCGTCTGTCCACCGACAGGGCCTCGGCGGGGATGAATCCGCTGTCCCCCGATCGGGGGACACCGGCGCCGCGAAGTGCTCCGCGCGGGCCGGGTCTCGTGAGAAAGTGAGCCATGGACTTCGCCGGAGTCACACCGCATCGGACGTCGCCGTGAGCGCCGCGGTGCGGGTCGTGGTGGGCGACGACCACCCGATCTTCCGCGACGGTGTCGTCCGTGCCCTCGTCGCGAGTGGCGACATCGAAGTGGTCGGCGAAGCGGACGACGGCGCGGCGGCGCTGGCCCTGATCCGCGAACTCGCCCCCGACGTCGCCCTGCTCGACTACCGGATGCCCGAACTGGACGGTTCCCAGGTCGCCGCAGCCGTGCGACGGGCCGAACTCACCACGCGGGTCCTGCTGCTGTCGGCGCACGACGAGTCCGCGATCGTCTACCACGCACTGCAGGAGGGGGCCGCGGGTTTCCTGCCGAAGGAGTCGACGCGGGCCGAAATCGTGAAAGCAGTCCTGGACTGCGCCCAGGGCCGGGACGTCCTCCCCGCCTCCCTCGCCGTCGGCCTGGCCGGGGAAGTGCGCCGCCGCAGTGAACCGGTGGGCCCGGTGCTGAGCGGTCGGGAGAAGGAGGTGCTGGCGCTCATCGCACGCGGTCAGAGCATCCCCACGATCGCCGGCGAACTGTATCTGGCCCCGTCGACGGTGAAAACCCACGTCCAGCGCCTGTACGAGAAGCTCGGTGTGAGCGACCGCGCGGCAGCCGTGGCCGAGGCGATGCGACGCGGTTTGCTGGAGTGACGTGCCCCATCCGTCCCAGAGTCGCGTAGTCCGGCGCTACACCACCGAGGCCGTCCGGGTGACCGCCATTCTGCGGCTACCGCTGATCGGACTGATGGCGCTCCTCGGGCCGGTGATCCGTGAGCCTTTCGGCGCAAACCCGGTCCTTCAGGTCCGGGATAGCCGATCTGGTTTTGTCGGACGGTGTGGCTAGTGTCCGGGTTATGGCGGGGAGGGTGGTGAAGCGGGCGTTCAAGTACCGTTTCTATCCGACTGCGGTGCAGGCGGAGCAGCTTGCTCGGACATTCGGGTGCACCCGGTATGTCTATAACCGGGCGTTGGCCGAGCGGTCACGTGCCTGGTCGCTGGAGCGGCGGCGGGTCACCTACAGCGACACCTCGAGGATGCTCACCGGATGGAAGCGGGACACCGAGACCGAGTGGTTGTCGGAGCCGTCGAAGGGGCCGTTGCAGGAGTCGCTGCGGCAGTTGCAGGGCGCGTTCGACAGGTTCTGGCTTCACCTACCGCGGCGGGCAGATCCGGTTGGCCAAGCAGTCCGAACCCCTGGACATTCGGTGGTCGAGGCCGCTGCCGGAGGGGGCGGTGCCGTCGCAGGTGACGGTGTCGCGTAATGCTCGTGGTCGGTACCACATCTCGATTCTCGTCGAGGACACGATCACCGAGCACCCGTCGACCGATGGGGTGGTCGGGCTCGACGCCGGGATCACGAGCCTCTACACGCTCTCGACGGGGGAGAAGATCACCAACCCGCGCCACGAGGGCAGGGACCGTGAGCGGCTGGCGAGGGCGCAGCGGGTGCTGGCCAGGAAGGAGAAGGGATCCCGTAACCGGGCCAAGGCCCGACTGAAGGTCGCGAAGATCTATGGCCGGATCGCCGATCGGCGTCGCGATTATCTGCACACACTCTCCACTCGGCTGGTGCGCGAAAATCAAGTGATCGCCATCGAGGATCTGAGTGTGCGGAACATGGTCAGGAATCGGTCGTTGTCTCGGGCGATCTCGGATGCGAGTTGGTCCGAGTTCCGGTCGATGCTCGAGTACAAGGCCGACTGGTACGGGCGGCGGGTGGTGGCGATCGACCGGTTCTGTCCGTCGTCGAAGACCTGCTCGGTGTGTGGGGCGATCGCGTCGACGATGCCGCTGGACGTGCGGGAGTGGGCGTGCCGATGCGGCGCCGTCCATGATCGGGATGGAATGCGGCGAGGAACATTTTGGCCGTCGGACTGACGGTGGCAGCCTGCGGAGATGGTGTGAGACCGCCCCGCACATGAAGTGTGGGGAGGCAACTGTCTGTGAAACAGGAACCTCGGGACGCGAGTCTCGAGGGGAATCTCGGTCGTTCACGGCCGAGAGGACGTCAAGGATGTGCGCAGGCAACTGGTCGCGGAGTCGATGGGCGCTGAGGAACGCGAGCGCAGGCAACTGGTCGCGGAGTCGATGGGCGCTGAGGAACGCGAGCGCAGGCAACTGGCCGAGTACCTCCATGACGGACCTCTGCAGAATGTGCTCGCCGCCCGGCTCGACGTGGAGGAGGCCCTGGAGCGGCACCCCGACGAGATGCTCGCCGCCGCCGAATTCGCCCTCCGCGAGACCGCGGCGCAACTGCGCTCCACCGTCAGTACCCTGCATCCGCAGGTGCTCGCGCAACTGGGCCTCACCGCGGCGCTGCGCGAACTCGCGGATCTGCACGACCGCCGGGGTGAGTTCGAGATGTCTGTGAGTCTCGACGAGGTCGGCCACCCGGACTGCCAGGAACTGCTCTACCGGGTGGCGCGGGAACTGCTCACCAACGTGACGAGACATGCCCGCGCCACGAAGGTCGAACTCGCCCTCGACCGGGACGGCGGGCGGATCACCTTGACCGTTGCCGACGACGGCGCCGGCTTCGATCCGGCCGTCGTCCCGGAACGGGTGGCGCAGGGGCACATCGGGCTTGCGTCGAACATCGTGCGGGTGGAGAGCCTGGGCGGGACCTTCGACGTCACGTCCTCACCCGGTGCCGGCACACGCGTGGTGGTGACGGTCCCGGACCTCCATTGACGACGCTGGGCGGTTGACGTCTTCGCGGACGGGTAATCGGGGACCAACCGATCGCGACGGAAGGGCAGAGCAATGAGTACGCGCGAGTCATCCCGGACGAAGTCAACGGTACAGATCGCCGCGCTCGTCGTGGGCGCGGTATTCCTCCTGGTCGGGATCCTGGGTTTTATCCCCGGCGTCACGACCGACTACGTCCTGCTCGGCGGCGCCGGGCATCATTCGGGCGCGAAACTGCTGGGGATATTCCAGGTCTCGGTGCTGCACAATGTCGTTCACCTGCTGTTCGGCGTCGCCGGCATCGCGTTCGCCCGGACTGTGCAGGCCGCGCGCCTGTACCTGATCGTCGGCGGTGCGGTCTATTTCGTTCTGTGGATCTACGGCCTGGTCGTCGACCAGGCAAGTGCGGCGAACTTCGTTCCGGTCAACACAGCAGACAACTGGCTGCACTTCGCGCTCGGCGTCGGAATGGTCGCGCTCGGATTCTTCACGGCGCGGGTCGGGTCGACTCCCGCGACGGACCCGACCCGACCGCACTCGCCGATGGACTGATCACCGCGGGTGGCGGCCCTCGGCGAATTCTTCGACGATCTTCGCGCAGAACGCGGGGAGGTCGCCGGGGTTGCGGCTGGATACCAACCCGTTGTCGACCACCACTTCCTCGTCGACCACGTTGCCGCCGGCGTTGCGGATATCGGTGCGCACACTGGGATACGACGTGAGAGTGCGACCGCGGACGACGTCGGCCTCGACCAACGTCCAGGGTCCGTGGCAGATCACGCCGACCGGTTTGCCCGCCGTGACGAAGTCGCGGACGAAGCCGACAGCCGATTCGTCCATCCGGAGGTGATCGGGATTCGTGGTGCCGCCGGGCAGGATCAATGCGTCGAAGTCGCCGACTGACACGTCTCCGACGACGGCGTCGACGGCATACGTGCCTGCCTCGTTCACGTCCGAGTTCATGGCCTGGATCTTGCCGGGGGACAGCGAGATCAGCCGCACCTCCGCGCCCGCGTTCTCGACTGCCTTGCGGGGCTCGATCAGTTCGACCTCCTCGACGCCGTTGGTGGCCAGGATCGCGACCGTCCGGCCGCGCAGTGTCTCTACCGAAGTCATGGGCACTTCCTTTCTCTACGGGGCACAGTCTGTGCGACGGGTACCCGGGCGGCCCGAGGCCGAATCGGGGGATCGGAGCCGTCGGAGGTCAGTGGTCGCGGGGCCCTCGAGAAGTGTTCCGCCGGCGGTGAATCGGGACCCGTGAAGCGGACAGTCCCACGAAGACTCCGCGTCGTTCCAGCGGAGCACGCCACCGAGATGCGGGCAGACGGCGCAGACGCGCTCGATGTGACCGTCCGAGATGTACTCGCCGACGGGCAGCAGCCCTTCCCGCACGATGCGTGCACGGCCCTTCGCCCGTTGTCGTCCCACGAGCGCGCCACCCCAGCCTGCGACCATCTCCATCGCCACCTCACCGTTCTCCTTCACGGCAACCGGAATGTCGAAAAGCTGTGTCGGCGAATAGCTCTGGAAGGCAACCGCCCACCGCATGTGGCCACCCAGAATGCGTCCGGCGAGCACGAGACCGGCGGCGACGCCGTTCGAGAGTCCCCATTTACCGTAGCCGGTCGCGACGAGAATTCCGTCACTACCGGGAACGAGCGGGCCGACGTAGGGGAGCGCGCTCAACGAGGAGTAGTCCTGCGCCGACCAGCGGTGGGTCAGTGTCGCACCGGGAAAGTGGCGGCCGGTCCAGGCCACCAGATCGTCGACCGCGGCCTGTGGCGAGGTGCTTCGGCCGACGTCGTGACCGTTGCCGCCGACGACCAGAACGCGACCGTCCTCGGCCGGGCGCAACGACCGTGTGGGCTGATCGGCAGTCAGGTACATTCCCGCGGGTGCACCGCCCGGCACCCGGAACGCCGCCGCATACGATCGTTCCGCCGTCAGGCGGGCGAAGAATCCCCCACGGTCGAGTATCGGAGTTCCCGTCGCCAGAATCACCCGACGGGCCTCGATCTTTCCGTTCGGCGTCGACAGGATGTGGGATCGCACCAGCGAACGGACCGACGTCACGCGACGGTGCTCGAACAGGTCGCCACCGTGCGAGATCAGGTCGCGGGCCACCGCGTGGAGAACGGGCATCGGATTCAGGAAGGCCTGGTCGTCGAGCATGACGGCGTCGGAGTGGGGCACCGGAATCTCGAGGTCGGAGACGAGGTGCACGGGCAGACCCGCCGACCGGGCGGCCTTGTACTGGGCGCGTACGGCGTCGCCGCCGGACTCGGTCTGCGCGAACGTGAAATCCGGTGCCGTGCCGACGGGAATCTCTCGCTCGTGGCAGTACCGGAGCAGCCACTGCTGACCTTCCAGGTTCCCCTCGACGTACGACCGCAGAACGTGAGAAGCGTGGCGTCGGTTGATCTCGGCGAGCCGGGTACCTTGCAGCACGCTGAGCTTGCCTGTGGTGTTCCCTGTCGTGACGGCCCCGATCGTCCGTGCTTCCACGACGGCGACGTGCTGTCCCGCACGAGCGAGCAGCAACGCTGCGATCAGGCCGGTCACCCCTGCGCCCACCACCACGGTGTCGTACCGTCCGCGTTCGTCCCACGACCGTCCTGTTACTGCGCCGCGGTGCCCCGCGATGTGATCGAGCCAGAGAGAGGTCATTACGGCTTCAGGAGGATCTTCACTGCGCCGTCTTCCTTCTTCTGGAAGATCTCGTACGCATGCGGGGCGTGGTCGAGCGGCAGTTCGTGGGTGGCGAACGTGTAGACGCCGAGGGGGTCGGCGTCGGTGAGCAGCGGCAGTATGTCCGGGACCCACCGTTTCACGTTGGCCTGTCCCATCCGGAGCTGAATCTGCTTGTCGAACAGCGTGAGCATCGGGAGCGGGTCGGCCATTCCGCCGTACACGCCGGCGAGGGAGATGGTGCCGCCGCGCCGGACGATGTCGATCGCCGAATAGAGGGCGTGGAGTCGGTCGATTCCCGCCGTCGACATCAGCGGTCCGGCGAGGGCGTCGGGCAGCAGCGACGTGACCTGCTGCAGCAGTTTCGCCCCGGGGGAGCCGTGCGCTTCCATGCCGACGGCGTCGATGACGGAATCCGGGCCGCGGCCGTCGGTCATCTCCCGAATGACGTCGCCGAGGTCGCCCTTGGCGTCGTTCAGGTCCACCGTCTCGATCTGCCGCGCCTTCGCCCGGTCGAGGCGCTCGGGCACGAGATCCACACCGATGACGCGAAAACCCTTGTGCGCGGCGATGCGTGCCGCCATGTCGCCGATGGGTCCGAGTCCGAGAACGACGACGGAACCGCCGTCGGGAATGTCCGCGTACTCGACGGCCTGCCATGCCGTCGGCAGCACGTCGGACAGGTACACGAAACGCGAGTCCGGTGGACCTTCCGGGACCTTGATGTGAGTGTTCGTCATATGGGGCACCCGAAGATACTGGGCCTGGCCGCCGGGCACGCTTCCGTACAACTTCGAATAGCCGAACAGTGCCGCGCCCATGCCGTGGTCCCGGATCTGGGTGATCTCACACTGGGTGAACAGTTTGCGGTCGTACATGTGGCAACTGCCGCAGGATATCTGGAACGGGATGACCACCCGGTCGCCGACCTTCACGTCGGTCACCTCGGACCCGACCTCGCGGACGATGCCCATCGGCTCGTGACCGAGGATGTCGCCTTCGCTCATGAACGCGCCGAGCACCTCGTACAGGTGGAGGTCGGAGCCGCAGATGTTGGTGGTGGTGATCTCGACGATCGCGTCGGTCTTCTGTTCGATCACCGGGTCGGGGACGGTGTCGACACTGACCTTCCGTTTGCCCTGCCAGGTGACGGCTCTCATTGCGCTCTCCGATTCGCCTTTTCGATCGCCTCGACGAGCTCGTCCTTGGTCATGGTGGACCGGCCGTGGATGTCGAGTCGCTGCGCGATGTGCGTCAGATGTTCTTTGCTCGCGTTGGCATCGACGCCCTCGGCCGTCTCACCGGACGGGTTGGGGCCGCCGCTCTTCGCCCGGTCGTCCGAGGGGCCCTTCTCCTCCTTGGCCTCCCAGTGGTCGCCGACTTTTTCGTAGCTGTGTTTCAGTGCGTCGAACGCGACGCGGTGCGCTCGTTCCTCGTCCCCGTACTGGTCCATGGCGGAGTCGTAGACCTTCGCAAACGTGCGCTGCGCCTTATCGGACGACTTCTTCAGAGTCTCGGGGAGTTCGCTCTTCTTCGGTTTGCCGCTTTCGGTGGTCTTCGGCACGGAAATCCTCCTCGGGTGTAGAGGTGCCCTCTCGGAGGTTTACCCGACTTGCGGATCTTTACGCGACGGCAAGGACTTCAGCCGGGGACGGAGGCCAGTGCCTGCTCCAGGAGCGCCAGAGCGTGTTCGGTGGTGGCGGTCACGACGTCCTGCGGTTCGCCGTGGAATCGGCGCATTTCGGTGTCGATCCGGCCGTGGGCGAAGAGCCCGAACCAGACGGTGCCCGGCGGTTGCCCGTCCTGAGGGTCGGGGCCGCCCGCACCGGTCACGGCGACGGCGATGTCGGCGCCGAGCAGTTCGGCGACCGCGCCGGCCATTGCGCGAGCGCTGGCCTCGCTGACGACGGGACCGTCCGGCACCTGTAGAACCCGGTGCTTCACTTCGCTGGAATAGGCGACCACGCTGCCCCGATACCAGTCGGAGGATGCGGGTGCGGCGCCGAGGAGGCACGAAATCTGCCCGCCGGTGAGTGATTCCGCGGTCGCGAGGAAGACGTGTGCGCGGCGCGCCGCTGTCGAGATCCGTTCTGCCACTCTGTCCTGCGGACTCATGGTTCCCACGGTATCGGATGTGCCCGCCCGGGGGCCGGCGTTCGGCGCGACCGGCGGAGTGGAACAGGTTTCAGTTTGGCCGGTTTCCGGTTAGGGTGTCGGTGACCCAGGACACAGGAAATCCAGGCCGCCGGACCATGCGCCTCGGCGTCGCGGGAGTAGAAGGATTACAGATGACCGACGAGTTCGCAGATCTGCATCGACCCGCCTTCGCTGCAGACCTCCTCATCACTGCACTGGAACGCAACACCGACAAGCCGGCGCTCTACCTCGGCGACGTCGTCCTCACGGGCGGTGAGATGCGCGACCAGATCAGTTGCTTTGCGCAGGCACTGGCTTCGCTCGGGATCGGCAAGGGCACGAGCACCGCCATGCTGTCGAAGAACAGGCCGGAGGTGCTCATCAGCATGGGTGCCACCATGATCTCCGGGTGCCGTGCCAGCGCGCTGAACCCGATGGGTTCGCTCGACGACCACCTGTACATCGTCGGCGACGCCGAGATCCAGACCCTGATCTTCGACCCCACCGCCTTCGAGGAGCGCGCCGCCGAGCTGGTGGCGCAGTCGCCGTCGATCGAGAACGTGTTGTCGTTGGGGCCGTCCGAGGTGGGTGCCGACATTCTCGCTCTCGCCGAGACGTTCACCCCGCAACGTTTGCGGGCAGCGGACGTGGCCGCCGACGACAACAGCAGCATGGTCTACACCGGCGGCACCACGGGCAAGCCGAAAGGCGTCGTCGGCTCGTACCAGTCCGGCGCGACGCTCAATCAGATCCAGATGGCCGAATGGCAGTGGCCGGACCAGCCGCGATTCCTCATCTGCACGCCGCTCTCGCACGCCGGCGCGGCCTTCTTCATTCCGACGCTGCTCCGCGGCGGCGCGCTGATCGTGCTGCCCGCGTTCGAGCCCGGAGCCGTCCTCGAGGCGATCGAGAAGCAGAAGATCTCGGCCACCATGCTCGTCCCCACCATGATCTACCTGCTGATGGATCACCCCGACCTGCCGAAGCGGGACGTGTCCAGCCTGCAGACCCTGTTCTACGGGGCCTCGGCGATGTCGCCGGCCCGGTTGAAGGAGGGAATCGAGAAGTTCGGCCAGATCTTCTTCCAGTTCTACGGCCAGACCGAATGCGGTATGACCATCGCGGTGCTGCGGAAAGAGGAGCACGTGGCGGACGATCCCAGCCGGCTCGCGACGTGTGGGCGACCGGTGCCCTGGCTGAATGTCGCACTGCTCGACGACGACCTGAACGAGGTCCCCCAGGGTGAGCTCGGCGAGATCTGCGTCCGCGGACCGCTGGTCATGAAGGGGTACTGGAAGAAGCCCGACGAGACCGCCGAGGCGTTCCGGGGCGGATGGCTGCACACGGGCGACGTCGCGCGCAAGGACAAAGACGGATTCATGACGATCGTCGACCGCAAGAAGGACATGATCGTCACCGGCGGATTCAACGTGTTCCCCCGGGAGATCGAGGACGTCATCTCGGCGCACCCGGCGGTCGCCTCGGTGGCGGTGGTCGGGGTTCCGGACGAGAAGTGGGGCGAGGCCGTCAAGGCGTGCGTGGTGCTGCGGGCCGGGCAGTCGGTGGACGCCGCCGAACTCGTCGAACGGGTCCGCGCGGCGAAAGGCTCCGTTCACGCCCCCAAGTCGATCGACTTCGTCGACACCTTGCCGCTGACCCCGCTCGGCAAACTGGACAAGAAGGCGCTGCGCTCCCGCTACTGGGAGAGTGCAGACCGAGCGGTCGGATAGCACGACCCGGGCAGGAAACAAGGGACCTGGTCTGCGGCGTGGCGCCCCCGCCTATAGTCTGCCCAAGTACTTCGCGGCGCGGCCGCGTTCAGTCGGTGACGAGGATGCGCGGTGGATTCACAGGCAATATCGCTGGTCCGGTCGAGTTTCAAGGCTATCGCGGCAGTGCCGGACGGGCCGCAGACGCTCTCGCGGTCCTTCTATGCCCTGCTGTTCGCGCGGTATCCCGACGCCCGCGACTTCTTCCCCGCCGCGATGGACGTCCAACGCGACCGGCTGATCTCCGCCGTCCAGTACGTGATCGAGCGACTCGAGGAGGACTCCGGGCAGATCCTCGCCTACCTCGCCCAACTCGGCCGGGACCACCGCAAGTACGGGATCGAAGACAAGCACTACGTCGCCGTCGGCAACTCCCTGATCGCCGCGGTCGAACAGTTCCCCTCGACCGAGCCGTGGACCGACGAACTCGAGCAGGCCTGGCGCGACGTCCTCGCGGTCGTCGCCGCCACCATGATGGATGCGGCCAACGCCGAGAGCGGCCCGCCGGCGTGGGGCGCGACCGTGCTCGAGCACCTCCAGGTCCGGAAGGACGTCTCGATCGTCCGCCTCCAACTCGACGAACCCATGACATACACCGCCGGCCAGTACGTGAGCGTGCAGGTCCCGTCGCGTCCCCGGATGTGGCGGTACCTGTCGCCCGCCAACCCCGCCAACGACCAGGGCATCATCGAATTCCACGTCCGCCGCGTGTCGGGTGGCTGGGTCAGCCCCGCCATCGTCGGACAGACCCTCGTCGGCGAGCGGTG
Source organism: Rhodococcus sp. WS4 (assembly GCA_006543605.1). Taxonomy (GTDB): domain Bacteria; phylum Actinomycetota; class Actinomycetes; order Mycobacteriales; family Mycobacteriaceae; genus Rhodococcus_F. The sequence goes on along the minus strand of RRBB01000037.1, from coordinate 28,375 downwards.
GGTCGTAGGATCCCCGCTCGGCGACCTCGGGGTCCGCTACGACAACGGTCGCGACATCCTCATGATCGGGTCGGGCACGGGCATCGCCCCGCTGCGCGCGCAGATCCTCCAGATGTCGCCCCGCGGCCAGGACCGCCGGGTCCACCTGTTCTTCGCCGGCCGGTACCCGTGTGACCTCTACGACCTGGGCACCCTGTGGGCACTCGCGGAGCAGAATCCGTGGCTGACCGTCGTCCCGGTCACCGAAGAGGACGAGGACCCGTGGTGGTACACCGGGCCGAGCAGCGCCACGCTGCCCGGCATGCACCGCAGACTGACCGGCAAGGTCGGGCAGGTCGTCGCCGACTTCGGCACGTGGGCCGAGCGCGACATCCAACTCGTCGGCTCCGAGGCGATGATCAACACCACCAAGTTCCGGCTGCACGCGGCGGGGACTCCGCCCGAGAACATCCGGCACGACCCCTCCTACTGATCGGCCCCGCTCAGTACGGGTCGAACTGAATGTTCTCCGTGGGCGTTCCGGTGTCCCGGAGCCGGTCGAGGGTGGCGCGGACCATCGCCGCCGACCCGCACACCAGCACCTGGTGCTCGGTGAACGCGCCGTAGGACGTCACGACCTCGGGCAGCGTGCCCTCGATGAGGTCGTCCTCGGTGAAACCCACATCCGCTCTGGTGCGCTCGTACCATTCGTCGGTCCAGTCGGGATCGACGACGTTCTCCACGACGGGAATGACGGTGAGCCACGGCAGGTCCTGCAGCAGCAGGTAGAGCATGTCGGACGCGTAGAGGCCCCGCGGCGTCCGGTCGCCCGTGAACAGGAACACCCGCGGCGGATTCGGCCGACGCGACAGATCCAGCAGGATCGACCGGAACGGGGCCAGGCCGGTGCCCCCGGCGATCATGATGACGTCCGGTCCGTCCTCGTCGACGGACATCGTGCCGCGAGGTTCGAGGATCTGCCACTGATCGCCGGGCGAGGTGCCGGTGACGATGTCGCCGCTGACCCAGCCGCCCGGGACCGTGCGAACGTGGAATTCGAGCTTGCCGTCCAGCGACGGGGGAAGCGCGGGGGAGAGCCTGCGCAGCAGCCGCGGGTTCTGGGGCACGCTCACGTCCACGTACTGGCCCGGCTGGAAGGGAACATAGTCGCCGACGAGACGGACCACCGCGAGGTCGTGCCGCAGACGATGATGTTCGACGACGGTGCTGGTCCAGGTGGTCTGCGTGGCTTGCATGGCGTGATGCTCTCCCGACTGTCGAACCGGATTGCGGAGTGGGCGGCGACTGGCCGCGCGGCTAGATCAAGGGGTCGTGCCGGATCAGTTCGGGCGGGGTACCGCCGCCCTGCAAGGCATACACGGTGGTCTTGATCATCGCCGGCGAACCGGAGATCTGGATCTGCCGATCCGCCCACGACCCGAAGCTGGCGACGACGCGTCCGAGTTGTCCCTGAAGTCGCTGATGCAACCCCGGCGGCGCCTCGGGGGCCGGAGCCGTGTGCCACCACGGGTCCTCGTCCTCCTCGGACACGGGAACGACGGTCAGCCACGGATTGCTCAACGACAGGTGCCACAGCGTCTCGATGTCGTACAGGTCGCACGGGTACTTGCCGCCCACGAACATGTGAACCCGCGGATTGTTCGACCGCATCGCCATCTCCATCACCTGCGCACGCAGCGGGGCGATGCCCGTTCCCGACCCGATCATCAGGACGTCCTGCCCGCTGTCCCGGTCGACCTCGAGACCACCCAGAGGGGAGCTGAGCAACCACCGGTCGCCGACCTGCGTCTCGTTGACGATGGCGGGGCTCACCCACCCGCCCGACACGCGGCGCACATGGAATTCGAGCTGCCCGTACGGGTTGGCGGGGATGGCCGCCGACAGATAGCGCCACATGCGGGGCCGTTGCGGGATCTGAACGCTGAGGTACTGGCCGGCGCCGTAGGGGATGGGGGAGTCGGTCTCGAGCCGGACGATCGCGAGGTCGTCGAGGCGGCGTTCGTGGTCGACGACGGTGGCGCCCCACGCGGCGGGCAGATCGTCGTTCTCGGCGGCGTCGGCCATCGTGTGCAGGAGGAGGTCGAGCAGTTCCGTCCAGGCTGCGGTCAGTGAGGGTGTCCAGATTGCCTGGGTGAAGGAACTCCGCACCGCCACGAGCAGCGCGTTGCGCGACGCGAAGTAGTGCCTGCCGTCGACGCCGTACTTGCGGTGGTCCCGGCCGAGCTGGCTGAGGAAACCGAGAACGCGATCCGCGTCCTCTAGGTTGTCGATGACGAATTGCAGCGCCTGGAACAGTCGATGGCCCTGCTGATCCAGCGCGGCCGGGAAGAGCGCGCGGAAGTCGGGGTGCTCGGCGAACAGGGTGGAATAGAACGTGGTGGTGAGCCGACCGTGTCCCTGGTCGGCGGACACGATCGACGAAAAGCTGGCGCGCAGACGCGAAATCACGAGCGGATCGAGGCAATCTCGTGTCAAGCCGTCCCCTGTTTGCGTGCGTGGTGATGCGAACACCCGCATTCTAGCCGTCTCTCGCGCGGACCTCGGGTTACGGCAACGGCCGGTTCGGCCGTGCACGCCCGGTATTTCGGTGGGTCGCTAGTGAGCAGTGACCACCGGCAAGGCACGATGCATCCAGTAAATAGGCAGCGTTACCGAGGGGGCCCATGAGAGTTGGCTGTGCGCGGGATCGGGGTCGGTTTCGTCCGGCGATGTCCACTTCGGTCCGAGTTGGCCGGACTGCCGCTGTCGTGGCGGCCGTGACGCTGACGGTGATCAGCGGCGGAAGCGTCGTCTCCGCGGAGCCACGGGCGACGATCGAGTCGGTCTCGGCCGACGAGGCGCCCGACGGTTCGCGGTTGGTCGGGGTCACCGCGGTGGGCGAATCGCAGCTGAACTTCACCGTCCATTCGACCGCCATGGACAAGGACGTCACCGTCCGCGTCATCCGGGCCACGTCGGAGAAGCGCCCCACCGTCTACATGCTCGGCGGCGTCGAGGGGAACTCCGAACAGTCCGGCTGGGAGCAGAAGGCGGACGTCGAGAAATTCTTCTCCGACAAGAATGTCAACGTGGTCATCCCGTTCGGCGGGCAGTCCAGTTACTACGCCGACTGGCAGCGCGACGACCCGAAGCTGGGGCGGAACAAGTGGCAGACGTTCCTGACGAAGGAACTGCCGCCCATCGTCGACTCGGCGCTCGAGACGAGCGGAAAGAACGCCATCGCCGGGCTGTCCATGTCGGCCACCAGCGTCCTCAATCTCGCGATCTCCAGGCCCGGGCTCTACGAGAGCGTCGGGGCGTACAGCGGGTGCGCGATGACGAGCAACCCGGTGGCGCGCCGGTTCGTCGAGATCACGGTCTCGGATTTCGGCGGCAACCCCGAGAACATGTGGGGTTCGGCAAACGATCCGCTGTGGGCCGCGAACGATCCGTACGTCAACGCCGAGAAACTTCGGGGCACCACCCTCTACATCTCCAACGGCAGCGGGCTGCCGGGACCGTACGACACCCTCGACGCCCAGACCGTCGGCGGCGACCGGCGCACTCTCGCGACGCAGGTCGTCGTGGGCGGTGTCCTCGAGGCCGTCACCAACGACTGCACGACGCGGCTGGCCGAGAAACTCCGCGCCCTGGACATCCCGGCGACGGTGGACCTCCGGCCGGTCGGCACTCACTCCTGGGGGTATTGGCGGGACGACCTCGCCTCGTCCTGGCCGATGATGGCGGCCGCGATCGAGGCCTGACTTCTCGCCCCGCGGACCGCCGCGGAGCGAGATGATGGGGTGGCGGAAAGTTTTCAAAGTTGAGCGGAACAGACTCAACCCTTCGCGCGTTAAGAAGATGACAGCGTCGCCACGTGCCACTCGGCCGCGGGCGGCGGACCGCTCTACAACGCCAGAAGAGGTGAACAGTGGACTCGTTCAATCCGACCACCAAGACCCAGGCCGCGATGACCGCTGCGCTCCAGTCGGCGTCGTCGGCCGGTAATCCCGACATCAGGCCCGCGCATCTGCTCGTGGCCCTGCTCGATCAGACCGACGGCATCGCCGCCCCGCTGCTCAAGGCGGTCGGCGTCGATCCCACCGTGGTCCATCGTGAAGCGCAGGATCTCGTCGACCGGCTCCCCAAGACGACGGGCGCGACGACGACACCGCAGCTCGGCCGCGAGGCCCTCGCCGCACTCACCGCAGCACAGCACCTCGCCACCGAACTCGACGACGAGTACGTGTCGACGGAACACCTGATGGTCGGACTCGCGTCGGGTGAGTCGGACGTGGCGGGACTGCTGAAGCGGCACGGCGCCACCCCCGAGGCACTGCGTGACGCCTTCACCACCGTCCGCGGCAGTGCGCGCGTCACCAGCCCGGATCCGGAAGGGACCTACCAGGCGCTCGAGAAGTACTCCACCGACCTCACCGCCCTGGCCCGCAACGGCAAGCTCGACCCGGTGATCGGCCGCGACACCGAGATCCGCCGCGTCGTGCAGGTCCTCAGCCGCCGGACCAAGAACAACCCCGTGCTCATCGGTGAGCCCGGCGTCGGCAAGACCGCGATCGTCGAGGGGCTCGCCCAGCGCATCGTCGCGGGCGACGTTCCCGAATCGCTGCGCGGCAAGTCGGTCATCTCCCTCGACCTCGGTTCGATGGTCGCGGGCGCCAAGTACCGGGGCGAATTCGAGGAGCGGCTCAAGGCCGTCCTCGACGACATCAAGAACTCGGCCGGTCAGGTCATCACGTTCATCGACGAACTCCACACCATCGTCGGTGCGGGTGCCACCGGTGAGTCGGCGATGGACGCCGGCAACATGATCAAGCCGATGCTAGCCCGCGGCGAGCTGCGGCTCGTCGGCGCGACCACGCTCGACGAGTACCGCAAATACATCGAGAAGGACGCCGCCCTCGAGCGTCGCTTCCAGCAGGTGCTGGTGGGCGAACCCTCGGTCGAGGATACCGTCGGCATCCTGCGCGGGCTCAAGGAACGGTACGAGGTGCACCACGGTGTGCGCATCACCGACTCCGCGCTCGTCGCGGCCGCCACGCTCAGCGACCGCTACATCACGTCCCGGTTCCTGCCGGACAAGGCGATCGACCTCGTCGACGAGGCAGCGTCCCGGCTGCGGATGGAGATCGACTCGCGACCCGAGGAGATCGACTCCGTCGAGCGCATCGTCCGACGCCTCGAGATCGAGGAGATGGCGCTGCAGAAGGAATCCGACGCGGCGTCGAAGGACCGGCTCGAGAAGCTGCGTCAGGAGCTGGCCGACGAACGGGAGAAGCTGAATCAGCTGACCACCCGCTGGCAGAACGAGAAGCAGGCCATCGACTCCGTCCGCGGGGTCAAGGAGCAGCTCGAAACCCTGCGCGGCGAGGAGGAACGCGCCGAACGCGACGGCGACCTCGGGCGCGCTGCGGAGCTGCGGTACGGCCGCATCCCGCAGCTCGAGAAGGAACTCGAGCAGGCGGCCCGCGATTCCGGAGCCGCCGCCGACGGCGACGTCATGCTCAAGGAGGAAGTGGGTCCCGACGACGTCGCCGACGTGGTCGCGGCATGGACCGGGATTCCCGCCGGCCGCATGATGGAAGGTGAGACGGCCAAGCTGCTGCGCATGGAGTCCGAACTGGGCAAGCGGGTCGTCGGCCAGGAAGAGGCCGTCGTAGCCGTGTCGGATGCGGTCCGCCGCGCCCGCGCCGGAGTCGCCGACCCCAACCGGCCCACCGGTTCGTTCCTGTTCCTCGGACCCACCGGCGTCGGCAAGACGGAGCTCGCGAAGTCCCTCGCCGACTTCCTGTTCGACGACGAACGCGCCATGGTCCGCATCGACATGTCCGAGTACAGCGAGAAGCATTCGGTGGCCCGGCTCGTCGGCGCCCCGCCCGGATACGTCGGGTACGAGGCGGGCGGTCAGCTCACCGAGGCCGTGCGGCGGCGTCCGTACACGGTGGTGCTGTTCGACGAGGTGGAGAAGGCGCACCCCGACGTCTTCGACATCCTGCTCGCCGTCCTCGACGAAGGCCGGCTGACGGACGGGCAGGGACGCACCGTCGACTTCCGCAACACCATCCTGATCCTCACGTCCAACCTCGGTGCGGGTGGCTCACACGAGCAGGTGATGGACGCGGTGCGGCGGGCATTCAAGCCGGAGTTCATCAACCGGCTCGACGACGTCGTGATCTTCGAACCGCTCACCGAAGAGCAGCTCGAATCCATCGTCGACATCCAGCTCGACCAGCTGTCCCGCCGGCTCGCGGCGCGGCGACTGACGCTGGACGTGTCCGATTCGGCCCGCTTCTGGCTGGCCGTCCGCGGCTACGACCCCATGTACGGGGCCCGGCCGCTGCGCCGGCTGATCCAGCAGGCCATCGGCGACCAGCTCGCGAAGCTGCTGCTCGCCGGTGACGTCAAGGACGGCGACACCGTCCCCGTCAAGGTGTCCGAGACGGGGGATGCGCTCGTCCTCGGCTGATCCCCATGTGAGTGGCACGGTGTGCTCCCGCACGCCGTGCCACTCACCTGTGTTCTCACAGGGACGTCTTAAGTTTCGCCATTACCCTGGACCGTCCGTAACCGCAGGACACCGGCCACACGAACCCGAGGGAGGGGCCGATCATGACGAACCCCGACGATCCGCGCACCCCGCAGGAACGCGCGTACGACGGAACGGAGTCGTGGACACCGGACGGAACGGAGTCCGACCCCACCCAGGCCTGGTCGCGGCAGGACCAGCCGACCGAGAACATCGGGTCGCCGGAACAGCGCACGGAGCACATGGGTCCGGCCGGCCGGCCGACCGAGCAGTTCTACACGTCCGACCCGACCGCGGCGTACGGGCAGAACCAGCCCCACCCGACGCAGGCCTATCCGACCTACGACCCGCGGTACGACCAGCAGGCTCCGCCGCCGAACGCCACCCAGGCGTACACGCCGTACGACGCCCAGCAGTACCAGGGCGGGTATCCGACGGGTCAGTACCCGAACGCCTCGTACCCGAACGCCCAGTACCCCGGCTCGCAGTACCAGGCGCCGGCGGCCGAGGGCGCCGAGGAGAAGAAGCCCCGCCGCATCGGCACGTGGATCGCGGCCGCGGCGGCGGCGCTGCTGCTGATCGCAGTCATCGGCTTCGGTGTCGCCCTCTTCACGAGCGCGCCGACCAACTCCTCGAGCACCACGGCGGCGGGCCCGACGACGTCCCGACCACCCGCCACCACGGCGCCGCCGAAGACGACGACACCGCCGCCGTCGGCCACGTCGGAGTCGCCGCTCGACCAACTCCCCGGCGGCATCGGTGAGGCCATCGGCGCGGCGGGCGCCGCGTTCGGAACGATCAGCGCCAACGACGGCTCCACGCTCACCCTCGACGTCATCGGCGGTTCCCAGGTGACGGTCCAGACGAACGCGCAGACGAATGTGATCGCACTCGACGGCGCGACGGTCGCCGACCTGAAGCCCGGATTCACCGTCATGGTTCAGGGAACGAAGGTCGAGAACGGCACGATGACGGCCGAGACGATCATCAGCACCGAACTGCCGAAGCTCGGTGGCAACTGAGTTGACGAGTCCGGGCAAAACCGACACGGGGTGTCCCGGTACCGCTTACCCTCGTTACGCCGTCGACTCGCTAGGCTGATCATCGATGACCGGAATGTGGTTCGTACTGGCGTTGATCGCACTCGCAGGCGCGTGCGCGCTGCTCTATTTCGATCGCTCGCGTCGTGATCAGACGGGTCGAGTGCGGCAGATCTGGGCCAAGGCCCAGGGCTACACCTACGACAACGTCGAAGACCGGCTGCCGGCCCAGTTCCACCGCGCTGCGCTGGCCAAGCAGGAGTACCTCAGCGCCATCGACGTCGTCAAGGGCGAACGCCGGGGTGAGTCGTTCATCCTGTTCGACCTCGAGGAGACCGCGACCATCGTCGCGGTGCGTCGCCGGGTGGGTTCGGACGTCGACATCGACCTGCGGCTCAAGTCGACCCCGCCGCCGAAGGATTCGGATCTCGAACTCCTCGGGGCCATCGGACCGCGGGTGGTGTTCGCCACCGACCTCGAGATCGCCCGCAGGGTCTGCGATCAGCGCATGGTCGCGTTCACCGAGTCGGTGCCGGCGCACGTGAACATGCTGTGGAGCGAAGGCGAATGGACCCTCGGTTCGCTGCCCATCGGCAGCAGCGGACGGGAGTGGGATTCGGCCATCGAAGCCGTCGCCCGGCTGTCCGGCATCCTGCACGTCCTGCCCCCGGTCACCGAGCCGCGTGGACTCGACCGCGGGCATCACGACCCGAGCCGGCCGCGACTGCGGGAAGGCGCCCCGATCGACGCGCGGCCCACGCCACCACGCAAGCCGGCCCCCGGCGCTCCGCGTCCGCCTGCGCCCGGCGCTCCGCGCCCGTGAGTGCGTGACGAGTCCCAGGACTCGTCAACCGCGCACAGGCGCGCGGCGCCTTGCTACCGTCACCGGTATGTCGACGCCCTCCAGTTCCGCCCGACCCGTTGCCCTCGTCACCGGCCCGACTTCGGGGCTCGGTGCCGGCTTCGCGAGGAAGTTCGCTTCTCTCGGTTACGACCTCGTGCTCGTCGCCCGTGACGAGACCCGCCTCCGCGCCCTCGCCGACGAGATGAAGGCGTTGTTCGACACCGAATCCGAGATCCTGCAGGCCGATCTGGCGACGGCGTCCGGGCGCGAGGAAGTGGCGCAGCGGCTCGGCAAGGGTGTCGAGGTGCTCGTCAACAACGCCGGATTCGGCACCTCGGGTGAATTCTGGACCGCGACGCCGGAGCTGTTGCAGTCCCAGCTGGACGTCAACGTCACCGCCGTGATGCAGCTGACCCGCGCGGCGTTGCCCGGCATGATCGCGGCCGCCAACGGCACCGTCGTCAACGTGGCGAGCGTCGCCGGCCTGCTGTCGGGGCGGGGATCGACCTATTCGGCGAGCAAGGCGTACGTCATCTCGTTCTCCGAGGGATTGGCGAACGGGCTGGGCGGCACGGGGGTGCGGATCCAGGCGCTGTGCCCCGGATTCATCCGCACGGAGTTCCACGAGCGCGCGGGAATCGAGATGAGCTCGATTCCGAAGCCCATGTGGCTGAGCGTCGACCAGGTGGTCGCGGCGTCGCTGGCCGATCTGGAGAACGGCAAGGTCGTCAGCATCCCCGGCGTGCAGTACAAGGTGCTCACGACCGTCGGTCGTCTCGTCCCGAAGAGTCTGGTCCGGCGGTTGACCAACGTGTTCGGCCGGGGGCGTGCCCGCACGTAGGACTGGGTAGGGTTTCGGGCATGAGTGATCGCGAGGATCTGGCCGCGTTGGTGCGTGAGCTGGCTGTTGTGCACGGCAAGGTGACGTTGTCTTCGGGCAAGGAAGCCGACTACTACGTGGATCTGCGCCGCGCCACATTGCATCACGAGGCCGGCCCGCTGATCGGGAAACTGCTGCGTGAACTGGTGGCGGACTGGGATTTCGACGCCGTCGGCGGGCTGACGATGGGCGCCGACCCGGTGGCGATGGCCGTGATGCACGCTCCGGGCAGGCCGATCGATTCGTTCGTGGTGCGCAAGGCCGCCAAGGCGCACGGGATGCAGCGGCAGATCGAGGGGCCGGACGTCGTCGGCAAGCGCGTCCTGGTGGTCGAGGACACGACCACCACGGGTAACTCCCCGCTCACCGCGGTGAAGGCGCTGCGGGACGTCGGGGCGATCGTCGTCGGTGTCGCGACTGTCGTCGACCGGGCGACCGGGGCCGACGAGGTCATCGCGGCCGAGGGTCTCGAGTACCGCTCGCTGCTCGGTCTTCCCGACCTGAACCTCTGACCACACAGGTGAGTGGCGAAGCGTGCCGGGGCACACTTCGCCACTCACCTGGGGTTGTCAGTCGGCGTCGGCGGCCGTGACGGCCAGTGCTTCCTCGACGCTGTGCGGTTCGGGGTCGTGATCGTCGACGTGGGCGAGGACCTTGCGGCCGGTCGCCAGCACGAGGATCGCGGCGGCGGTGCAGGCGGCACCTACCCAGAACGGCATGTGGATGTTGCTCTCACCGAGCTTGCCCGCGACCCACGGTGCTGCGGCGCCACCGACGAAGCGGACGAAGCTGTACGCCGCGGACGCCGTCGACCGCGCGACGGGAGCGGAGATCATCACGGTCTCGGTGATGAGGGTGTTGTTGACACCGAGGAAAAGTCCGGCGAGCACGACACCGACGATCAGCACGGTCTTGTTGTCGGTGAATGCGGCCATCATGGCGAGGTCGAGGGCGAACAGCGCCAGGGCCAGCATCATCATCGGCAGGGTGCCGAAGCGTCGCTGCAGCCGCGGGGCGAGGAACACCGACGCGACGGCCAGTGCGAGTCCCCATCCGAAGAAGATGAATCCGATCGAGTACGTGCCCATGTCGAGCGGGAACGGTGTGTACGCGAGCAGTGTGAAGAAGCCGTAGTTGTAGAGCAGTGCGGTGATCGCGACGGTGAGCAGGCCGCGGTGGCGCAGGGCGAGGAACGGCGCGGCGATCGACGTGCGGTGCTCCGGTTTCGGGGCGGACGGCAGCATCACGACGATGAGGATGAACGCGACGGCCATCAGGGCGGCGACGCCGAAGAACGGTGCGCGCCAGCTGATGTTGCCGAGCACTCCGCCGACCAGCGGGCCGACGGCGATGCCGATGCCCAGTGCGGCCTCGTACAGGATGATGGCCCGTGCGACGCCGCCGCTGGCCGCGCCGACGATGGCTGCGAGTGCGGTGGCGATGAAGAGGGCGTTACCCAGTCCCCAGCCGGCGCGGAAGCCGACGATCTGGCCGATGGTGCCGGAGCTTCCGGCAAGCGCCGCGAACACGACGATGACGGCGAGACCGGTGAGGAGCGTCTTCTTGGCGCCGATCCGGCTCGACACCACTCCGGTGATGAGCATTGCGACGCCGGTGACCAGCATGTAGCTGGTGAACAGCAGTGACACCTGGGACGGCGTCGCGTCCAGTTGTTCGCCGATGGGCTTGAGGATGGGGTCGACGAGGCCGATGCCCATGAAGGCGATGACGCTGGCGAAGGCGACTGCCCAGACCGATTTCGGCTGGTGGAGGAGGCTTGGCGGTGCCTCGCTGGATGTGCTGTTCGTGACGGTCGTGGTGCTCACGGCCACCTCCTTCGGGGTACGTCGGGGTGTTGTGACGGTGTGTTTGTCAGGAACGGGCTGACGACTGGACGATCGACCGCAGTTCCGACAGGCCCTGCGTGAGTCGTTCGAGTTGCTCGGCTTCGAGGTCCGCGAAGTGCGGGGCGAGCGCGCCCGCGATCTCGTGGCGGGCCACGGTCAGCCATTCGCGTCCCGGGTTCGTGATGGACACCCGGACCGCCCGGGCATCGTCCGGGTCGGGGCGTCGGGCCACGTAGCCGTGGTCGGCCAGCTTCTGGAGCAGGGCGGTGGCGGACGGTTGCGAGCATCGGTCGATGCGGGCGAACTCGCTGATGCGGAGCTCGCCGTGGTCGTCGAGCAGGGCGAGGGCACGTGTCCACGGCCGGGGGTGGTCCTCGGATCCGAAGGAGCTCGCGAGCCTGGTGAATCGGTGAGAATTCGTGACCAGGTCGACGAGCAGGCTCTGTAGCCGTGTGTCGTCGTCCATGGGAAAGATGTTACATAGGCTAACTATCTATGTATAGAGGTGCCGGCTGTTCCACTCGTCACACGACGGGATCGGCCGGTGCGGAGGCCGTGACGCGGGTCAGGCCGACCGGCCCGCACCTTCCTCCACCTGACGCCGCAGCGTGGCCTCGGTGTGGCGGATCGCCTGCGCGACGAAGGGCTCGATGATCCTGCCGAGCGCCTTGCCCGCGATTCCGCCGGGAAGGTCGTAGCGGAAGTCGACCGTCAGGCGGGTCTCGGTCGCGCCGACGGCCTCGAACTGCCACCGCGAGTGCGTGTAGAGACCGTCGACCGCCTCGAGCTCGATCAGCGCATTCTGCTCCCACCCGGTGACCTTCACGACCGAGCCGAGGGTCTTGGGCCCGATCTTCATGGCGGCGTCGTACACCGCGCCGAGCCCGCGATCCTGTTCGCCGATCGGATCGAATCGGGTGATCCCGAACAGCCAGGACGGAACGTGGTGGTAGTCGTCGACGTAATCGAACGCGACTGCGACCGGTGCGCCGGCGACGGCGGTGTGATGGATCTCGATCATCGTGTCTTTCCTGAGGGGTGAAGGGGGGAGTGCTGGGTCCGGTACGGCCGGACGGCGTAGTTCTCGAGGTCGAACGGCACAGTCGTCGCCGCAACGACGCCGAGATCGGGTCCAGTTGGAACGGCACTTGCACCGAGTTGTGGACACTGCTGTCCGATCCAGCAGGTGAGCGCCGTCACGCTCGAGCCCAGGGGCGTCGGTTGGCGCCATGTTGGTGTTGGGCACTTCGAAGCGCCCCGGTCATGATCGGCCGCGGCATCTCTGTGGTCTTGGACGTTCGACGAGTTCGTCAGCAGCCCGTGTCTCACGACAAGGGGCGCGGACCCTGTCGTACGTCCCCGTATCATCGAACGCGCATTCGACGAGGGGGTGGCGGGTGGGCACCGTGTGCAGGCGTACCGGTTCGCGTTGGAACCTACCCCTGCGCAGGACGCCACGTTGTTTCGTACTGCGACGGGCAGCGGTTTGCGTTCAACTGGGGCCTGGCGAAGGTGCGGGCGAGCCTCGACCAGCGCCGACGCCGACGCTGAGCTGGTCCGCCTATGGCCTGCGCAAGGACTGGAACCAGGCCAAGGATCAGGTGGCGCCGTGGTGGGGCGACAACTCGAAGGAGGCGTATTCCTCCGGTCTGGCGAACCCGACGGTCCTGACGAATAGTCCCACTCCCGATCGGGCAAGCGCACGGGGGCGACGGTGCGGTTTCTTCGGTTCCGGGGCAAGCGTGCACCGTTGTCGTGCCGGTTTGCCACCGGCGCGTTCGGGTTGGTCGACGCCGACCGCCGGCACGTTGCGGTTGCCGCGCATCGGGGCGGTGCCGACCTACGAGTCCACCCGGAGGCTGGCCCGCCGGATCGAGGCCGGGACGGTGCGGCTCCGGTCGGCGACGGTGTCGATCACACGGGGTCGTTGGTGCGTGTCCTTCTCGGTCGACGTTGAACGACACGATCCGGTACCGAGGCTGCGGGAGTCGGTAGCGGGGTGGACCTCGGGGTCGAATCGTTGGCAGTGCTCTCCACCGGGGGGCGAACCCGAAGCATCTCGAACACGCCCTGAAGGAGTTGCGGCGGCTGGGGCGGCAGGCGGCGCGGCCGCAGGGCTCGGATCGGAGCACTGGGTGGCAGCCGTCGAAGTGGTCGGCCCGGATCGCGCCTGTACACCATGTGGCGAACGCCCGACCGGACGGGCTGCACAAGCTGTCCACTCGGCTGGTCCGCAACCACACCACCATTGCGGTCGAGGGCTTGCACCTGGCTGTGATGGTCCGGAACCGAAGGCTCCCAACTGTTGTCGCTACATCTAATACCATCGAGTATGTTCTGACACTGTCTGTCAATGCGAATTGGTGAGGCTGCGGAATACTTGGGCATGTCGGTAACTGGGATGCGCAAGGCGGCATCGGAGGGCCGGTTGCCTTCTCGGCGAGCCGGTTCGGGTCACCGAGTCTTGATCGTGCGGACCCCGACGCTTATGTGGGCGGGCCCGTATTGGAGTGTGCGGGAGCGACGCCGGAGGGTGGAGGCATTGCATTGCCGGGTGTCGGGCTCGACAGGGCAAGAGGCGTCGCTTGCCGATCAGGAAAAGATGGTGCGGGAGAACGCTACTGGTGAGGTATATCGGGTTGACAAGGGTTGCGGTTCGGTCTGGGGGGAGCAGCGGGCTGGGCGCGGCCGGATGCTCGACGACGCGGCCAATGGCCGGTTTCACAGTGTGCGGGTGGTGTGGCGTGGATCGAGCGGTACTTGTCGGAGGTCGACGTTACAGTCGAGTTCCTGCGAGACAGGGGCGACACATCGCTGGTGGAGGAGTTGATGGATGACGTCATGGCTTTGCGGCAGCGTTGTCCGGCCGGTCTATCAGCTGCGGGTCGACACAGATCCAACACCGGCTTCTCGGCGACGCCGCCGCACGGTTGGGAAAGGGGTAGCCGATGAGCATCTCGGGCGAGCGCGGGTCTTCACGAACAGCGAAGGCGCGCGCCGATCATGAATTGCGCCCGGTCACGGTAGCAACGAAACTCGGCCTCGGGGTAGGTGGAGTGGCTGCCGCGATGCGCGCCCACGACATTGTTGGGCTGTTGGACGTCGAGACGGCCCGACGCTGGCTCAGCGGCGCTGAACCCGTGCCGGACCGGTTCGTTGGACTGCTCGCCCAGAAGGCTGCGCGATCCGCGTGGCGTCACGCCTGGAGCGAGGCCAGAGCGGTGGAAGGCGAGCGTGCGGACCTGATCCGGAGCGAGCGGGTCTACCGGCTCCTCGAATCCGGAAACCGCCGCCGCTTGACCGAATTGGAGACGATTACGGTCTGCGACGTCGCTTTCCGTGCGGCAAAAGACCGTGCCCGAGGGCGGTCGGCGGACGATCTCTCTGGCGGAGAGCTGTCGGCCCTGCGGGTCGTGGGAGATCCCGGCGATCACAGCACCTGGCCGCTACACACCACGGGATGCGACGGCACCCGCAAACCAACCGGAATTGGTTGCTTCGGCGGCGATTACTGCTATCAGCTGGACGAGATCTGCTTCGTTCGGCTGCGTCACGTTCCTGGTCGACCGGCATGACCGGGCCGGGATCGACTGCGTCTCGGCAGTTTGCGTTCACCACCCGCGCGTATATGGCAGTCGACGATGCGACAAGTGAGCCGATCGGCCTCGATGACGTCGAGATTCGGGTGGGTTGGCTGCTCGACCTGATCGCCGCGGCTGGTGGCGAGTTGGTGTCGCGGCTGTGGCGACCGGCGACGTTCGATGTGCTCGCGGCCGGTCGTGATCGGCAGGACCGCATGCTGCCCGCGCAAGGTCACGTCGCCGCGGCCCGCCTCGGCTGGAACCCGATCTATCCGGGCGGGGTCTATGCGCCGTCGCGGGTGACCCGGGTGGTGACGGCGCAGGTGATGGCCACCCTGCGGACCCTCGCGTACCGGGACACCGCGATCGCATCGTTGTCGGACCGCATCGATGCCGCCACCGGCCGTGTGGCCCCACCCACCGAACCGCGCGACTACGTGCCGTCGGGCTTCGCTCGGGGTGTCCTGCGCCAGCTCGCCGCCCGCCCCCGCGACGGCGGGCCGGGGGCAGCACGATTGCGGATCACCGACGTACAGGGTCCGCCGCAAACGAGCGCGATGGCCCGACTGTCTGCAGCCGATCGGCAGCTCGCGCAGATCACCGTGGCAGGCAATGAGCTGGTGTTGACGGTGAAGCTGCCCACCAGCGCAACCCCGGCGGGACGGGTGCAGTGGCGGCGGGTCCGGCTGACCGCCGCCGTCCCCGAGCACATGCACGGCAGGGCGATCACCGACTGGCACCTACCGACCCTGGTCCTCGACCACCGGGGCCTGTTGTGGCGGTGCGCTGCGACCGAACTCGTCCCTGCAGACGACCTGGAATCGGCCACCGTCGCGGTCGGGGTCGACTGGTCCCCGACCACTCTGGGTGCCGCCGCCATCGCCGCAGAGGGCACCGGCGGGCTGGTGTCGGATTACCGGGGCTGGACCTACGACGACCGCGGCCTCGGGATCAAACTGGCCCGCCTGCAAGCCGAGGGGCAGCTACTGCACGCCAAGGCGGCCCGGTTGACGCGACTGGCCGCCACCGCCCCACCCGAGGTCCGCGCGGGGCTGGAGGCGAAGATCGCCGTGCTCGATGGGCACCGCACCGCGGTGGGTGTCAAGAGGGGGAAGATCAATCGGGAACTGGCCTTCGACTTCGCCCGCCAGGTCACCGACTACGCCGCCGCCGCGGGCGCGCAGGTGATCGCGGTCGAGGATCTCACTACCCTCGAGAGCCGCGGACACGGACGGGTCAACAACAACCGGGCCGCGCAGTCGGCCCGCCGCCAAGCGGTCACCGCCCTCGCGCACACCGCCGCCGCAGCGGGTATCGCGGTGGTCTCGGTGCCCGCCCGAGGCTCCTCCGCACTGTGTCCGGGCTGCGACGAACCCCTCTCCCGCCCGGGTGGCTACCACTCCGCGTGGTGTCCACGCTGTCAGGTCGGCGGCAACCGCGACCACATGGCCGGGGTGAACCTGGCCAAACGCGCACTGCTCGGCGGAAGCAAAGTCACCCGGCGGCGTGGGCAGATGCCCGCGGTCCGGGTCGCCGAACATGCACCGGTGCGCCGGTGCCGCGACAAGAACGGTCCCACCCCGGGCAGGCCACGGCACCGCCGGGTCCGCCGCAGCCTGCCCGCCGCGACACCCCGGGTGGGGGTGAATCCGAAACAGCAAGTTCCTGCATCACAAGCGTCGGTGTGGGACACGGTCAAACCCACACCACAACAGGGTGATGCGGGTAGCCGTGACACACGTCTATCTTCACTTTCTTCTACACCAGTGGCAGACAGTATGAGATCTACGTAGACGCTGTACCTGCACCTGTCGTCGGGGAGGTCGATGGACCCGAAGGAGAGCGAGGCCTGGTCGACGACCGACGAGGGCAGGGAGTTCATCACCGCGAGCAGCGAGAAGTGGCGGGACGCGAGCATCGCGTTCGGAACTCGAGGATGCGGCGACCGAGGCCGGCGACCGGACGACCGCGTTCTACACGGGAGTCGATCCCGAAGCGCGCTGAACCCGGCACTGGAAGAATGGCGTTCGTGACCGAGCGCAAACCTCCCGGGGTGAGCTTCGAGAGCTGGATCGACAAGCAGATCCGGCTGGCTCAGGAGCGCGGCGACTTCGACGATCTCCCCGGCGCAGGTAAACCGATTCCCGCCGGCGACGTCGACGACGAACTGTGGTGGGTGAAGAACTACCTCCGCCGCGAGAATCTGCCCACCGACTCGTTGCTCCCCACGCCGCTGCAGCTGCGCAAGGAGATCGAGCGGTTGCCCGACACGATCCGGGGGCTGCCGTCCGAACAGGCGGTGCGGGACGTGGTCGTCCAGCTCAATCTGCAGATCGTCGCCTGGTTGCGGGCGCCCTCCGGTCCACGGATCCCGGTGAGCCCCGTCGACGCGGACGAGGTCGTGGCCACCTGGCGGGAGCAGGGCAGGCCGGTACGGAAGCCGCCGGTGACGGCGCGCGCGGAACCGGAACCGGGCCGGCCCCCGGCCGTCACCCGGTGGTGGCGGCGGAAACGGTGACGCTCACGCGGTCCGGAAATCGCCCGATTCCATTACCCGGGACACCAGTAGTCCGGCGAGGAGCCCCCAGAATGCGGCCCCGATGTTCAGGAACTGCACATTCGACACGGTCACCAGGAAGGTCACGAGCGCGCCGAGCGTGTATCGGGAACTGAACGCGGCGACGAACGCACCCTGGAGTGCCCTGAGCATCGCCAGCCCGCCGAGCGTCGCGACGAACGCGACCGGGGTGGCCAGCATCAGCTGAACGAACAACGGGGCGAACACCCCGACGGCCATCGCGAGCAGGCCGCAGACGACGGCGGCCGTGTAGTGCCTCACGCGCTGCCCCGATGCCACCAGCAGGGCGTTGGTCGGCCCCGTCAGGCAGGTGGAGACGGCACCGACGGCGGACGTGGCGAGCGACCAGATCCCGCACGCGACGGTGGCGAGGTTCATGGGTGCCGCGTGACCGGCCGACTTCAAGACGGCCGCACCCTGGCCGTTCTGCACGACGATCACCGTGATCGTCAGCGGGACCACCAATTCGGCGATCGCCTGCCAGGTGAACTGCGGGGCCTGCAACATCGGTGCCGCGATCCAGTGAGTATCCGCGCCATCGAGGTGGAATCGACCGGTCACCGCCACCGCGGCGGCGCCGACGAGCAGGGCCCCGAGGATGGGCGGCATCCACCGGCCGAACGCGGCCCGGGACCCGAGGGCGACGAACGCGACGACCATCGGAACGGCTACGGCCGCATCGGTTCCCACGGCACGGACCAGGTCGGTGCCGAATTTCAGGAAGACTCCGGCCACCATGGCCATGACGATCGGCATCGGCAGCATGGCCATCACCTGCCGCACCCGCCCGGTCAGGCCGAGGGCGAGGATGAGGAGTCCGCTGACGACGAACGCGCCGAGCACCTCGGGCCACGACAGGTGTGTGAGCGAGCCGCCGACGATGATCGTGCCGGGGATCGTCCAGAAGAACGCGAGCGGCTGACGGTACAGCCAGCTGGCGAGCGCGGTCAGGATGCCGTTGAGGAAGAAGACGCCGAATATCCACGACGCCATCTGCTGGGGCGACAGTCCGCCCGCGGAGCCGGCGGCCAGGATCACGGCGACGGGCCCCGTTGCGGAGAAGATCAACCCGATCAGCCCGTTGGCGGCGTAGGTCCCGCCGAGGTCGCCGATCAGGCGGCGCGGGCCGGCGGGCGGCCACGGTGGTCGTTCGAAGCGAGGGGTGCGGGTCGGCACGTCCTCGCTGCGAGTCGGTTCCTCGGTGGTCGTCATTCGAGGCCTTCCTGCTCCGGCGATACTCGCTTTGTACGCAAAGCGGGCAATCGTCCCGCATTGCGTACAATATCGGTGTGGTCCGGATCATAACCACCGCCCACCCGCGGCTTCCACCGCGGGCCACCGAACCCCTGGGTGTCGCGGATTCCATCCCTTGGGGGTGCGGACGCCCGCGCGGCATCGCGACACACTCGAAGCGTCGACCCGACACCCCCCGCACCGACGAATCAGGCGAAGAAGAGCCACATGGTTGAACTCACTCGAATGCCCCGCGAAACCCGGACCGTCTACCTGCGGCGTACCGCCGCGGTGTCGGAGGGTGAATCCAAATCGGCTGTCGAACGGACGTCGACGTACCTGGCCTACGGGTTACTGGCGTTGTTCGGCGGACTCGGCGTCTTCGGAACGATCTGCTCGGTGGACGCACCTCCGGCCGGTCCGCGCATCGCCGTCGTCCAGACGGCGCCGGCGCCGTCGCAACCGCTCGACCTTCCGCAGGCCGCCCCCGCATCCCCGGATCCGACGCCGCCCGGAGTCTGAGTTCCCGTCAGGAGGCGACGTCGTCGCGGAACGCGGCGAGTTCCAGTAGACGGGGCAACATGTCGGGCGACGCGATCGAGGGCAGCAGCAGCGCCCACATGTCGGCCAGGCGCTCGTACAGGTCGGCGCGTCCGGTCAGCGCCTCGGACACCAATTGCATTCCGGTGAACGAACTGACCAGGAAGCGGGCGAGCGCCGCGGGGTCGACGGACTCGCGTAGTTCGCCCGCCTGCCTCGCCTTGCCGGCGAGAGCGACGAGGGTATCGGTCCAGTCGATGTACGGGTCGGTGGCCGGACCACGGGACGTGCCGAGCTCCAGGGTGAGTCGCACGCCGGCGCGCACGATGGGCTCGGTCAGTAGCTGGCGCGCCATCTCCTTGGCGCACAACAGGATTGCCTCCATCGGTGACTGTGCCGTCGCGAGCACGCGCTGCGCCGCCAGCATCGCCATGGCGTGCTGTTCCTTGATCACCGCCCAGGCGAGAGCTTCCTTGGACTCGAAATGAAAGTACAAGGCGCCCTTCGTGACATCGGCGTAGGAGAGGATGCCGCTCAGGCTCGCGCCGCCGTACCCGAGCTTCTCGAAGCTGAGTGCCGCACCCTCGAGCACCTGATGGCGGGTGGCCGCCGCGCGCGCCTGTTTTGCCATCAGTAGTGCCTCACAATCGCGGATTCTCCGTCGCGTCCGCTCTCCAGTCAACCACTGTTCGGGCCGGTAACCTCGGCACGTCGGCAAGTGTGGGAGGAAGACGTGAAGTCGAAAGACAACTGGGGTGTCGAGCACGCGGTGTTCGCCGGGGCGACGCTGGCCACCGTCGTCGGAGCGGTCACCGGGCGAGAACGGGTGCAGCGGATCGCGAAACCACTGATCGCACCCGCGCTCGCCGCGCGTGTCCTGCGGCGACGAGCGGACACCGACCCCGCCGACGCCGCGCTCCTCCTCGCCGGTCTGGCGGCCGCGACCGTGGGCGACGTCTTCATGATCGACCCGGACGACGACGCCCGCCTGGTGCGCGGCGCCTCCTCGTTCGCCGTCATGCAGGCCGCGTACGGGGCGCTGTTGCTGCGCCGAGGCGCCCGGCCCACCGCGCCCGCGGCGATTCCCCGGCTGGCTGGCTGGGTGGGCGCGGCGTCCCTGCTCCGCAGCCGGGCGAACGAGGTCGCCGCACCGTTGACCGCGTACGGGGCGCTGCTCGGCACCACGTCGACGCTGTCGGCCGATCCGTCCCTCGCGCCCGGCGCGAACGTCGTTGCGGACGTGGCGGTGCCGGGATCCGACCGGCGCAGTTGGCTCGGCGTCGGCGGAATGCTGTTCACCGCCTCGGACGGCCTGATCGTGGTGCGGCGCTTGTTCATCCGCGGAGAGCGGGGGAGGGCCGCGGCCGAAGGGGTGATCCTCGCCAGCTACGCGGCGGCCCAGCTGTTGCTCGTCGAGGGGATGCTCGTCCTCGGGCGCCGGGTCACGGGCAGAGCATGATGTGGTCCCGGTCCTTCGGGTCCACGAGGATGGTGATCGTTTCGCCGGGCACGAAACGCGTGGCGTTCTCGCGTCGCACCTCGTAGACCACCCGGCCGGCGTAGCTCTCCGAACCGGGCACGGTCAGTCGGAGGTCCAGTTCGGTGAGCTCCCCGTTGCCGGGAGTGGGGCGAATCGGGGTGACGTGCTCGATGCGGGCCCAGCCCTCGAGCCCGTGCCGTTCGAGTTTGCGGTCGGCTCGGGAGGGCCGCTCGGCCGCCATCATGCCGAATCCCAGCGCCGAACCGAAGGCGGCGACCAATCCCATGATCTGGTACGGGATGGTGGCCGGCGGGGTGTGCTCGATCAACCATCCCAGCCAGACGGCGAGGACGATGACGTAGCCGACCGTGATGAAGCAGACCGTCCGCACGATGCGCTGATGATTCATCGATAGCCTCCACCTCCAGGTTAACCCGTCCCGACCTCACCGAGGCGGCCCCGTCGGCGGACTGCCGTTAGAGTGCAGTGTCGGCAGTAGGTAAGCGTGTGTGGAGGTGGCCGTATGGCGTGGCGTCGGGTGTCGTTGGTGTGTCTGAGCATTGGCTCGGCCGTGATGCTCGCAGGGTGTGGTGGGTCCTCGGATGCGGTGGCTCCGCCGATGACCACGACCACCGCTGCGGCCCCTGTGACCACCACCACGACCACGGTTCCGCCGACGACCACGACCACGACGATCGCGCCGCCGACCACGACGACGCAAGCGCCGACCACGACGCTCGTCGACGTGCCGTACGAGCACAACGAGTCGTACTTCTTCACGTCCCCGGACGGCGGGTTCCAGTGCGGCATCATCAAGCTGCCGAACCGCACCGAGGCCGGGTGCCAGGGCTCGACGAGCCCGGTGCCGCCGCGTCCGGCGGACTGCATGGTCGACTGGGGTCACGGCATTCGCGTCGAGAACGACGGCGAGGCCTCGTTCATGTGCGCCGGCGGCCTCGTCTACACCTCGGGCGGCGACGAACCGGACGCGGCGTTGCCCGCCGGGGCGAAACTGACGAAACTCGGCTACACGTGCAGCACCACCGCCACAGCCGTCACCTGCACCAACGACGAGACCTCGCATGGGTTCACCGTCGCCCCCGATTCGAACAAGACGTTCTGACGCCGTGAGCGGAGTCGAGGCGGGGCAGGTGGAGTCGGTGCAGGTCGAGGACGCCGAGTCGGGTCCCACCGAATGGGGTGAGAACCCGAACGGCGTCGGCCCGTGGGCTGACGAACACGACACCCCCGCCCCCACCGACCCGCGGTACGACCCCGAACTGCTGGCCGGGGGCGATCGCCGCAACGTGGTCGACGCGTACCGGTACTGGACACGTGAGGCGATCGTCTCGGACATCGACCGCCGCCGCCACCCGCTCCACGTGGCCATCGAGAACTTCGGACACGACGCCAACATCGGGACGGTGGTCCGCACCGCCAACGCATTCGCCGCCGCCGCCGTCCACATCGTGGGACGCCGACGCTGGAACCGGCGCGGCGCCATGGTCACCGATCGGTACCAGCACGTCCTGCATCACCCGGCCGTCGACGGTCTCGTGGAATTCGCGCGGGAGCGGAGTCTCACCATCGTGGCCGTCGACAACACGCCCGGGTCGGTGCCGCTGGAGACGGCGAGTCTGCCGCGCGACTGCGTCCTCCTGTTCGGGCAGGAGGGGCCGGGAGTGACGGATCAGGCGAAAGAGGTTGCGGCGATGACGGTGTCGATCGCCCAGTTCGGTTCCACCCGCAGCATCAATGCAGGCGTCGCCGCGGGAATCGCCATGCATGCGTGGGTTCGTCAGCACGCCGACCTCGACCGCGCCTGGTAGCGGAACCCCCGGCGAATAGGCAAGATCAACTCTTATGCAGGACACGTGGTCGGCGCGCGCGGACGCCGCTGAAGAAGCGGTGGTGAGCAGGCATCTTCGCCGGCTGTGGGCGCTCCCGGGCACCACGCTGGGCGTCGTCGCCTGGCCGGCGGTGCGGCGCGAGCGATTGTTCTTCAGCTGGCACTACTGGTGGCAGGCCCACCTGCTCGACTGCGCCGTCGACGCGCTCGAACGCGACCCGACTCCGCGGCGCAGGCGTCGCATCGTGAAACTGGCGCGCAGCCACCGCCTGCGAAACCTGTCGGGCTGGACCAACAACTACTACGACGACATGGCCTGGTTGGGGATCGCGCTCGAGCGCGCCCAGCGAATGCACTTCATAGACAACAGGAATGCGGTGCAGGCACTCGAATCGCAGTTGTTCGACGCCTGGGCTCCCGAGGCCGGCGGCGGCATCCCGTGGCGCAAGGGGTCGAACTTCTACAACGCCCCGGCCAACGGACCCGCCGGGATCATGCTGGCGCGCACCGGGAAGCTGTGGCGCGCCCAGGCCACGGCGGACTGGATCGACGACACACTGCGGGACGTGCACACCGATCTGATCGTCGACGGCATCCACCCCGGCGGTGAAATCGAAAGGAACGTCTACTCGTACTGCCAGGGCGTCGTGCTCGGACTCGAAACCGAACTCGCCGTCCGCCTCGGAGCGCCGCGGCACCGGAACCGGACCCACCGGCTGGTCGACGCCATCGACGAGCACCTCGCACCCCACGGTGTCATCGACGGCGGCGGTGGGGGAGACGGCGGGCTGTTCAACGGGATCCTCGCGCGGTATCTGGCGCTGACCGCGGTGATGCTGCCGTGGGAGTCGCCGGCCGACATCCGGGCGCGGGAGATCGCCGCCCAACTCGTGCTCACGTCCGCGGAAGCGGCGTGGGAGAACCGGCTGCAGATCGAGGGACAGCCGTTGTTCGGCCACGACTGGACCAGGCAGGCGCAGCTACCCGGGTTCGGTGGGGGAATCGCCACGTTCACCGGCGGCACCGTCCGGTCGTCGGGCATTCCGGAACGCGACCTGTCCGTCCAGCTCGGTGGCTGGATGCTGATGGAGGCCGCGCACATGGTGTCGGCCGCGGGGTATCCGCGACGGTTCGAATCACGCGAAACTTAACCGTGTCGCCGCGGTTTGGCCGCTGTTAGACAGGTCGTTATGTCAGATCAACAGCGGCAGCTGAGTCTCAACGCGTTCATCTACCCGGCCGGACACCACGAGTCGGCGTGGCGTCACCCGCTCACCACGCCCGAACGGCTGTACGACGTCTCCTACTTCCAGGACATCGCGCGCACCGCGGAGGCCGCGAAGCTGGACGCAATCTTCTTCGCCGACGGCCCGGCCCTGCGCAGCGACGTCGAGCACGGTGCCGCCGGAGCGCTCGAGCCCATCACGCTGCTGACGGCCATCGCCACCGCCACCGAACGGATCGGGCTGATCGCGACCGCGTCCACGACGTACTTCGAGCCCTACAACCTCGCGCGGCTCTTCGCCTCCCTCGACCACATCTCCCGGGGCCGGGCCGGCTGGAACATTGTGACCACCGGAACCGATCTGGCGGCCGCCAACTTCGGTCTGCCGCGGCACCCCGACCACGCCGACCGCTACGCGCGGGCGCGGGAGTTCGTCGACGCGACGGTCAAGCTGTGGGACAGCTGGGAAGACGACGCCATCCTGATCGACAAGGACGGCGGGATCTACGCGGACCCGTCGAAGATCCACGAGATCAACTACGTCGGTCGACACCTGCGGGTGCGCGGACCGTTCAACGCGCCACGCTCCCCGCAGGGCCATCCGGTGCTGGTGCAGGCGGGTGCGTCCAACGAGGGTCGCGCGTTCGCGGGCCAGTACGCGGAGGCCATCTTCACCGCGCACCAGCGACTGTCGGACGGGCAGGCCTTCTACGCGGACGTCAAGCAGCGCGCGACGCAGTACGGCCGCAACCCGGACAACGTGAAGATCCTTCCCGGCATCAGCCCGTTTCTCGGCGACACCGAGGCCGAGGCAAGGGAACTGGAACGCGAGTTCAACGAACTCACGTCGCCCGAATACGGGCTCGCCCAGCTCGAGAGCCTCACGGGCTCGAGTGTGCGGCACCTCGACCTGGACGCTCCCGTGCCCGCCGGACTGTTCGGGGACGCCGGCGACGTCACCGACAACCAGCAGAGTCGCCTGCAGGTGATAGCCGGGATCGTCGAGCGGGAGAACCCGACGCTGCGGGGACTGCTGCACCGCCTCGCCGGTGCGCGCGGACACCGAGTGGTCGTCGGGACGCCGGTGCAGGTGGCCGACACCATCGAGGAATGGTTCACCCAGGGCGCCGCGGACGGTTTCAACGTCATGCCGCCGTACTACCCGGGCGGGCTCGAGGTGTTCGCGGAGAAGGTGGTCCCGATCCTGCAGGAGCGCGGACTGTTCCGCACCGAGTACGCGGGCACCACGCTGCGCGATCACTTCGGACTGCCGCGCCCCGAGAGCCAGTACACGGCGGCGTCCGGCACCGTCGCGCAGTAGTCCCCGGCCCGCGCCGGCTGGTCCCGCTCCGCCCCGGTTCCGCGCGCCCGATGTGACATTCGTTCCGTTCGAATAGACGAATGTCACATCGGGAGCCTGCGGCCGCTGCCCGCGAACCGGCGGCGTGGGTCCGGTTCGACACCCGCTGCCCGCGTGGGACGCGGTGCATCAGCATCAGTCAGCGCATCAGTACTAGTCGAGTACTTCCTCGACGGCCACATCTTCGGGTGGCCGCGCCATCTCCTGCCGGTAGTGCCACACCCCGAGGGCCGTGCCGATCACCAGCAGTGTGACCATCCCGGCGAGCACCGCCGGCATCAGCCACGACACCCGGTCGAGGAACGAGCCGAAGTAGAAGCCGATGAGGAGCAGGACGGGCGCCCAGAAGATGGCGCCGATGGTGCTGGCGATCGTGTATTTGGTGTGGTTCATCTTGGCCGCACCGGCGACCAGCGGGCACAGGGTGCGGATCCACGGAATCCAGCGGGCGACGAGAACTGCCCAGAATCCGTGCTTCTCCAGCAGGACATTCACCTTGTGGAGGTTGGCGTAGTTGAGATACTTCCCGCCCTTGCGGGCGTGGATGCGGTTGCCGGTGCGGTGACCGATGACGTACCCCACCTGGTTTCCGCAGACGGCGGCGATCATCGCCCCGACCGACAGCGCCCACACGTGGCCCGCGCCGGACGCATGGTTGGCCAGCACGATTCCGGCGGTGATCAGCATCGAGTCGCCGGGCAGGAACAGGCCCAGGATCACGGCGCACTCGATGAACACGAACGCGAGGACGACGACCCAGACCAGCGCTGGACCGGCCGAGACGAGAGGCCCGAAGCTGCCTGATGCCGTGATGACCATCGTCAGTGCGTTACCCCGATCGGTTTCAGGAGGTCGGATCGGTAGGGGTGGTGACGGGCTGAGGGTCCTCGGCCGTGGTGCCATCGTTCTGGCGGGACTTCAGGATGCGCTTGCCCACCTCGATGATGATCGGCAGGACGGACACGAAGACGATCAGCAGGAAGATGACGTCGACGTTGTCGCGGATGAACTCGATCTGACCGAGCAGGTAGCCGAGCAGCGTGACGCCGGCGCCCCACAGGACGCCGCCCACGATGTTGTACGTGAGGAACAGCGAGTACTTCATCCGCGACGCACCCGCGACGACCGGCGCGAACGTGCGCACGATCGGAACGAACCGGGCCAGGATGATCGTGATCGGGCCGTGCTTCTCGAAGAACGCGTGCGACTCGTCGATGTACTTCTTCTTGAAGAATCGTGCGTCGTCGGACTTGAACAGGGCGGTTCCGCCCTTGCTGCCGATGAAGAAGCCCACCTGGTCGCCGAGGATGGCGGCGATCGGGATCAGAATCAGCAGCACCCCGATGGGGGCGAACGGTTCGATCTCCGTCGACTTCGACGCCGCGATGAGACCCGCGGTGAAGAGGAGCGAGTCGCCGGGGAGCAGGGGGAACAGCAATCCCGACTCGATGAAGACGACCGCGAGGAGTCCGACGAGCACCCAGGTGCCGAAGGAGTTGAGGAGGTTCACCGGGTCTAGGAATCCCGGTAACAACGCGAGGTTGGTCACGGAATCCGATGCTGCCTGCACAATCACGGCCCTCAGCGTACCGGCGTATTCCCCGACTGTCGGAATACTGCAGGTCATGGAGTTTCCGCCGTGTCGCGGATGGGCCGAATCAGGGTGCCGCGACGGCCACCGGGAGACGTACGCTACCGGTATTGCCATACTGCTAGGACCACATCGGGCGCCGCGCTGATCGCGCGCGCCGAAATCGACTCTTTATGGAGGACTGCCGCCGTGCCAATCGCGACTCCCGAGGTCTACGCCGAGATGCTTGGTCGGGCCAAGGAGCACTCCTTTGCCTTCCCCGCCATCAACTGCACTTCTTCCGAAACCATCAACGCCGCCATCAAGGGCTTCGCGGACGCCGGCAGCGACGGCATCATCCAGTTCTCGACCGGTGGCGCCGAGTTCGGTTCGGGCCTGGGCGTCAAGGACATGGTGACCGGTGCGGTCGCACTCGCCGAGTTCGCTCACGTGATCGCCGCGAAGTACGACGTCACGATCGCCCTGCACACCGACCACTGCCCCAAGGACAAGCTCGACACCTTCGTCCGCCCGCTGCTCGAGATCTCGCGCCAGCGCGTCGAGGCCGGCCGCAACCCGCTCTTCCAGTCCCACATGTGGGACGGTTCGGCCGTGCCGATCGACGAGAACCTGGAGATCGCCCAGGAACTCCTCGCGAAGGCGAAGGCCGCCAACATCATCCTCGAGGTCGAGATCGGCGTCGTCGGTGGTGAAGAGGACGGCGTGGAAGCCGAAATCAACGACAAGCTGTACACCTCGCCCGAGGACTTCGAGAAGACCGTCGACGCGCTCGGCACCGGCGAGAACGGCAAGTACCTGCTGGCCGCCACGTTCGGCAACGTGCACGGCGTCTACAAGCCCGGCAACGTGAAGCTGCGCCCCGAGGTGCTCGAGACCGGCCAGAAGGTCGCCGCCGCCAAGCTGGGGCTGTCCGACAGCTCGCAGCCGTTCGACTTCGTCTTCCACGGCGGATCGGGCTCGCTGAAGTCGGAGATCGAGGCTGCGCTGAACTACGGCGTCGTCAAGATGAACGTCGACACCGACACCCAGTACGCGTTCACCCGTCCCATCGTCGGCCACATGTTCGCGAACTACGACGGCGTCCTGAAGATCGACGGCGAGGTCGGCAACAAGAAGTTCTACGACCCGCGCAGCTACCTCAAGAAGGCCGAGGCCGGCATGACGGCCCGCGTCATCGAGGCCTGCAACGACCTCAAGTCCGCGGGACGTTCCGTCTCCGGATAGGCGCTTCGCGCTCGTGCGCCTTTCCGGTAGCTGGTGCTACTGGAAAGGCGCACAGTCGTTTTATCGGGGGTCGCAGATCTTCCAGGTGCCGTCGACCCTCTCGAGGTTGAACGTGCGCCACGACTGCTCGCTTGGGTTGGCGGCGGTGTGGGCCTTCACCTGGGCGATGGCGGTGTCACCGGTGATCTGCACGGCGTCGACGCCGCCGACCACCGGAATGTTCTGCTGCGTGACGGCGACCTGGTGGACCTCGGCGAAGTCCTGATCGGAGATGCCCTGGTAGTACTCGGCGAGGCTGCCGCAGGTGCTGGTGCGCAACGTCGCCAGATCGCCCTGGGTGAGTGCCGCGACGAACGTGTCGATCGTTCCCTGCACCTGGGCCTCGGGGGAGTTCTCGGCCTGGTTGTTGTTGTAGACGATCACACCGGCGACCGCGATGGCGGCGACGACGATGACGCCGGCGGCGATCGCGGCGAACAGCCACGCCTTGCCGTGCTTCTTCGTGGGCTGCTGCGCTGCGGCGACACGCTGCGGCGCGCTCTGCTGGGGCGGCAGCACCCGCTGCGGTGCGGCCTTCGGC
>RRBB01000379.1:0-6562 GCA_006543605.1 Rhodococcus sp. WS4 | reverse complement strand
GTGCGAATCCGCGCTCAGGGAACCGGTCAACAGGTTCATCGCGGACGCGCCGTCGGCGAGGGCGTGGTGGATCTTGGTGTACACCGCGTACCGGCCGTCGGTGAGGCCCTCGATCAGATGCATCTCCCACAGCGGGCGGCTGCGGTCGAGCAGGGTGCCGTGCAGCCTCGACACCAGGGCCATCAGCTCGTCCATGCCGCCCGGCCGCGGCAACGCGTCCCGCCGCACATGATGTTCCAGGTCCACCTGATGATCGGCGAGGGTGTCC
This sequence comes from Rhodococcus sp. WS4, assembly GCA_006543605.1. Lineage (GTDB taxonomy): Bacteria > Actinomycetota > Actinomycetes > Mycobacteriales > Mycobacteriaceae > Rhodococcus_F. Next base: position 6,294 of record RRBB01000379.1, on the reverse strand, counting down.
CACCCCCACTGCCCGAGCGAGGTCACCGACCGGCGGGCGCGTCTGCGGAACAACGGCGCCACCCGGTCCCCGGCCAGGGCGGTCTCGAACATCTCCCGCACGTCCGCGGCGGACGCCCCGTCCGGTGGGGTGAACAACGCCAACCCGCCCACGTGCATCGGATGCTCCCGGGACTCGCCCAGCAGGAACAGTGAATCGGTCGGCGCCATCGGCAACAACATCCGCGAACAGTCCCCTTCTCGTCCTCGGAATCGGACCGCCCCGGTGGGCTGTCCGACCTGCCCCCAGACTGCGGGTCAGGGAGGTAAAGCGGCGGCAATGTCACATTTAGGTGTGGTTTACATCACAAACCGATCTACCCGGTTTAAGTACTACAGCACCCCCACCCGTTGCGCCACTGGTCGAACGTCCACCATGTGCGGCTGATACCCGCGGACCGGACCGCTGCCCCCCACATCGACTGATCCCGGCCGCCGAGCGCAACGGGTGAGCATGATCGCGATTCGTGCCTCACACGCCTTGCCACCACCCGCAGAGACCGGCCCCACTCAGCCGACCCTGTGGGCCCTGCCTCGCCGGACCCGGGGCAGTGTCACCTGAGTCGGACCGTGTCCGGTGGACGGCCGGACGGCCGGACGGCCGGCCGGACGGCCGGACGGCCGGACGGACGGACGGCGCCAGCTGTAGCAGTGGCCACCACGGTGCCGGTGTGATCCCATCAACGTGCCGTCCAGCGTGGCGAGATCGCCGTCACGCGAGACCACTACCCCGACCGACAAAACGCCCGCCGAGCCGGAGCGGCGAAGAAAAGGTGCAGATCGGCATCCCAAAACGCACGGTCGGCTCGGACTTCGAAGCGCTCCATCGGCATGCCCGGGCGGAACCAGCCGGCCTCTCATTGCAGGTAGTCCTCGAGATCCCGGAGGGGACGGGCCTTTACCCTGGCGGGATCCTGACCGGCGGACCGGCGGACCGGCGGGCGTGCCGTTGGCGTAGCAGATCCCAACACTGATCGAGTGCGGCCTCGAGACGGCGGATCTTGTCTTGTTCCTCGCCCGGCGACAGCTTCCCGGCTTGCACCCGGGAGCGCAACTCATGCTCTTGCGCGACCAGAGACCCGATGCGCTCGAGTAGTTCCTGTCGGTCCATGCAATCCTCCTTCGCTGCGTACCCTCCCCGAGGCCGTCCGTGGAAGCCGCCCGCCGCAGCCGGGATTCTCAGCTGCCGCCGACACCGAGTGCGGTCAACAGCACCAGCACGACGGTGACGACGGCGAACAGACCGTGCCCGGCCACCACGACAACCGGGAAATGCTTCTCGGCCGGCACCTGCTCGGTAGCAGCACCAGCAGTGGCGCCGGGTGCGGTGGCCGTGACGGCCGCCCGGGCCCGGTAGCTGGGGATCCAGCGCACCAGCATGGTGAACCCGAGCGCCGCGACGGGCAGCAGCACAATGAACGCCACCCAGGCCAGGGCATCGGTGTCGGTGAGCAGGTAGATGATCCACAGCACCAGCCCGACGACCGCCAGGGCGAGGTGCCCGAAGATCAACGCCGGTGGAAAATGACTGGCGCTCGGCCGGCGGGGGCCGCCTTTCGCGATCCAGACGCTCAGCATGTAGAAGCCGCCCACCGCGGTGAGCAACCAGGTGATCAGTGCGGCGATACCCATGATCGGTCTCCTCAACTGTGGAACACCCGAGTCGAGCGCTGCGCTCGGCTCAGCTTTCGTGTGCGGTGCTGCCCGCGGCGGTGAAACCCTCGGCCTGGGTGACTTCCTCCGCGACACGCACCCCGTAGCGGTAGGCGAGCTTGCCGCTGAGATACCCGGAAACCCCGAGCAGGCACAGGCTCACCACCGACAGCGTGAGCGGGCCGCCGGCGACGGCCCCACTCCGGCCGTAACCGGCGTGCCGCCACCCGAAGTTCACGGCGTACGCGGCGGTCACGACGAGGTTCAGGCTCATGTGGATCAGCCCGGTACGAAACGCGCGGGTGCCCGTGGGGATGGCGAACAGATCCAGCAGGCCGAGCATCGCGGCGAGAACCGCGCCGATCACCCCGATCGCGATCAACCACACCGAGCCCGCGGTCAACACGGTCGGATCCCCGACCAGGTGGGAGGCGATGTCGAACACCAGACTCGACACCCACGCGCCGATCGGCACCGTCACCAGGATCGGGTGGAAGGGATGCCCGTAGGGGCCGGCCAGCACGGCACTGACGGGTTGTTTGGCTTGGTGCAGTTGCTCGGACATCACCGACCTCCTACCGCACGTATTTCACCAACAAATCCTGGTCTTATTCCCGACCGGCGTCAAGACCCCTTCCGCGCTTCCACCGCACCATCACTTCCCCCAGGTCATCGGCGTTACCGTGGAGGGGTGACTGTGCGGATCGAGAACACCGACGCGGACGCGGCGCCCGCGATCACCGCGGTCGCCGCGTTGGCCGATGATCTTCGCCGCCGCATGTACGGCTTCATCCGGGACGTGCGCCGACCGGTGAGCCGGGACGAGGCCGCCGCCGCGGCCGGCATTTCCCGCAAGCTGGCGGCCTTTCACCTGGACAAGCTCGTCGACGCCGGACTTCTGCGGGCCCGCTACGAGGCCGTCGGCGGAATCCGCAAGGTCGGGCGGACACCCAAGGTGTACGAGCCCACCGACGACGACATCCGTGTCAGCATCCCCGCCCGTCATCCCGAGCTGCTCGCCGACATCCTCCTCGACACCGTCCTGACCGACAACGAAGACGGCCACGCCAGAGAGCGGGCGATGCAGGTGGCCGCCCGACGCGGAACCGAACTCGGCACCACCGCGCGCGACCAAGACCGACCGGAAAGACTCGACGCCGAGCGCACGTTGACCGTGGCCGAGCAGACGCTCGCGGCCAGGGGGTTCGAACCGGTACGCGCGACCCCCACCTGCCTGCGACTGCGGAACTGCCCCTTCCACCCACTGGCTGGCAAGGCCCCCGAACTGGTCTGCGGCATCAACCACGCCTTCTTGACCGGCTTCCTCACCGGCCTCGACGCCCCCCGGGTGCAGGCAGTGCTGGCACCCCGGCCCGGGCACTGCTGCGTCGAGCTCCGCGCGCACACCCCGACCCCCACCGGCGCCGAGCGGTAAAAAACAGGCGTCGAGCACCTCTGCGGTGACCTGCAGACACACCGGACGGGAATGATGTTCGAATCCTGTCACGAATGAAATCGACGGGTCGGTCAGAGCGACGATTTCCCAGCGTCTCTGACAGCTGCCCGTTGATCGATCGGTGTTCGATCGGTGATTCCCGGTCCGGATCGAAACGCCCGGGGGGAGAATCCATGGTCATGAGCTCGCACGACGACGACCAGGCGATCCGCGACGACGTGACGCATGTTCCCCCGCCACCGGACAGCGTCATCGAGCGCGTCGCGCCCGCACTCCGCGCCGCTCTTGCCCGGGCCGAAACCCGACTGTCGGAGCGATGCGCCTCCACGGCCGAGACCGTCGAACGACAAGAGGCGGCCATCAAGGCGGTGAACCTTGCACAAGGAAGCCTGAGCAACTTCCTCGCGGCCGACACCGCGCATCACGACAGTCCGACCTCGCAGATCGACTACTACCGGTTCGCGTACGCACTGATCGATCGGATCGCCGAGGCCCGTAAGGCCGGTGTCGATGTCCGGTTCGGCGAGATCGAGATCCGGCGCCCAACACCCATGTGAACATCTCATCTCTTCGACGCAGTCGACGGCGAAACACCTGACACGGGCACCCCCGCCCACCACAATGAGCAGCGAAATGCGTTGAGGTACACGGTAATGGAGGACGACGCCCGATGACGAACTCCACCGTTCACGAGCAGTTGCTGCACGACGTGCAGGACCGCACCACCGAGATGCGCCGGTGGTTGGACACCGACAACAACAGTAAAACGCTGATGGCCCACCTCCACGACGAGCCGGTCGACCTGACGTGGCTGTGCACCTATCAGCGTCTCAATCGCGACCTGATGTCGGCGGTCGGAAACGCGCAGGAGCAGATGCCGCGCCGTCGATGAACACCGACCCGCACGGTGCGCTCGAACGGGTACGGGACGCGTGCACGGTCCTTTCGAACGTTCATGCAAGCTGCGGACGGCCCATACCGGCCCGTTCGGCCGATGAGAAACACTGCGCGACCTACTGGAGCGCGCCGAAACCGAGCCGCCGCCCGCACGGGCCGCCCGGAGGGCGAACTACTCTCGCCCTCCTGACCCGGTCGCTGCCGATACGGGGCGTTCCCCGGCCACCGCAGGCGGTTCGGGGGCGTCGGCCGGAGGCGAGGCCGCCCAGGGGTCGTGTTCGGGCACTGATTTCGGCGGTGCGGTCGGCGACCGTGCGGATCACGTCGTCGAGGGTGCCGGCGTGCAGTGCGCGTTGCTGATGGACGGCGCCGTTGCCGTGGTCCAGGACCCGCGCCACCGCCGCCCGAGTACACGCATAGTCGCCGGTGCCCTCGAGGGCGGTGCGGACGTGCGCGAGAAGGAGGCCGAGGAGCCGGGCCACGGGAACCAAGTTCTGTGCGGCGGTGTCGATTCCGTGTCCGGTCAGACCGTCATGCGCGGCGCGCCAGCACGCCGCCCGCAGCAGGTCGTCGCCGACCGGCCGGGCGAGATCCCCGCGCCCGAGTGCGGACAGTGCGGTGGTGACCAATGCCCGCACCAGGACGGCGAGCAGTACCGTCTCGTGCACGGTGGCGGGGACGTCGCTGATGCGGATCTCGATGGTGGGCAGATGTGCCGACAACCGCACATCCCAGTAGACCATCGCCGGATCGAGGATGCTGCCGCAGTCCAGCATCGTCGCGAGCAGGGCGTCGTAATGTCGGGCCGACCGGAAATACGGTGGCGGTCCCGCGCTCGGCCACCGCGCCCAGAGGATGCGCCGCCAGCTGGCATATCCGGTGTCCACGTTGGCGATGATCGGTGGCGGTTTCGACCTGGCACCGCGACAGGTCGAGCAGCAGGTCGAACTCCTCCTCGACCCCGACCGTGGGAGGGACACCCGACGCGGTGTCTTGGGCCGAACATGCGGGACTCGCCGGAAGAACCGCCGCCCTCGTCTGCGGCCCGGCACACGGGCTCGGCGGCATTGCCTCCATAGGACCAGCGTTCCACGCCGGTGCGGGTGTGACCAGGACACAGGAGCTCGCCCCTCGGGCAGCCGTCGACGAATCGGCGCGATACCAGGATTGTGACCGGTCTGCGACCGACCCATGCGGCGAGCTGCCGGTGTGCGCCCTTGTTCCGCACGGTGCGGCGGAGAAAAATCGGATACGCAGTGGCTGCGGCCGCGGGCCGTCGACGCCCGCCGGCGGTGGACCGCGACGGGTCGGCCACCGCGATGCATTTCACCGAGGGGACCTGTGTCCCCGCGGGAGGAGGTTACTGATGTTCATTCAAGTCATCCAGGGAAAGGTCTCCGATCAGCCGCGGCTGCGCGAATGCATGGACCGCTGGACCGAGGAACTGCAACCGGGGGCCACCGGCTATCTCGGGTCCACCTCCGGAACCCGCGAAGACGGCACGTACATCGCGCTCGTCCGGTTCGACTCCGAGGAGGCGGCCCGCCGCAACAGCGAACGTCCCGAGCAGGGGACCTGGTGGGCCGAGACGGAGCGGTGCTTCGACGGCCCGGTCACCTTCATGGACTGCCCGGACGCGATGGAGTGGCTCGGCGGCGGCTCCGACGATGCCGGGTTCGTGCAGATCATGGAGGGCCACACCACCGACACACACCGGCTGTCGGAGCTGATGGCCCAGGCCGGCGACAAGCTGCCCGAGGTGCGGCCCGAGATTATCGGCGGCACGTTCGCCTCCGCCGGCGACGGCGGATACGTCGAGGCCGTGTACTTCACCACCGAGTCCGAGGCCCGCGCACACGAGAAGATCAGTCCCCGATGATCTGCGTTCGCTGTTCGAGGAGGAGGGCCGGCTGATGGGCGAGGTCGACTACTTCGACCTGCGCGAGCCGATGCTGGTCTCCGCGTCGCGGTAGCAATCATCACCCCACCGCGCGCCGCACCGGCCCCCGCCTCGAAGTGGTGGGGCCGGTGTGTGCCGCGGCCTCTTCGAGCACCTGCGCCCCGCCCGGCCACCGCCTGTTATGGCCGTGATCGTCGCCACGCAGTGTCGCTCTCGCGCAGTGCTCGATGAAGGACAGAACCGTTCGTGCAAATTGCTGGTGTGCTTGCCTTTCAGATCGCCCTCGTAGTCGACACCGTTCACACCGAATGCGATGGTCTCCCCCTCCTCCCCGACGATGGCCTTTGTCC
>RRBB01000378.1:0-6621 GCA_006543605.1 Rhodococcus sp. WS4 | reverse complement strand
GAGTTCTTCACCGGAAAAGTGCCTCTCGAACTGGCCGAATCTGGACCTTCAGTAGCCCACATTCTCCCAGGTCAAAGGCACTTTTCCGCTATCCGACACGCGCTAAGCTCATGAGCCATCAAGGTATACGACTCGGAGCCGGCGTTCCGCGCCGAGTTGGACCACTGCGCCGACCTTGCGAACGACGCCCTCGGCGTGGACCTGAGGGCGGTCCTCTACCCCGAGGTGGGCGACGGCGCGGCGGGCGCCCGGGCGTCCGACCGGCTCGGATCGATGCGCGTCAGCCAGACGGCCCTGTTCGCGGTGGAATACTCCCTGGCCCGGTTGTGGCAGTCGTGGGAGGTCACTCCCCAGGTGGTCCTCGGTCACAGCCTCGGCGCCTACGCCGCAGCCACCGTCGCCGGTGTGCTGTCGTTGCCGGACGCCGTCACGCTGGTCCTCGAGCGCAGCAGGTTGCTGGACAGCCTGCCGGCCGGCGCCATGCTCGCGGTGGCGTTGCCCGAGCGTGAGCTCGAACCTCTGCTCACCGACGACGTATCGATAGCGGCGGTGAACGGACCGGCTCAGTGCGTGGTGACGGGCCCCGCAGCCGACGTCGACACGCTGCACGCGCGCCTCGTCGACCAGGGCGCCGAGGCGAACGTCCTGCGAATCAGCGCCGCAGCCCACTCGGTGCTGGTCGAGACGGTCGCCGCCGAGTTCGAGGACCGGGTCGCACAGGTAACTCTCAATCCCCCTGCAATTCCGTGGATCTCGGATACCACCGGCTCACCGGTCACGGACCGCGACGCGTGCGACCCTGCCTACTGGCGACGGCACCTGCGCCACACCGTGCGCTTCGCCGACGCGATGTCGACGCTGCTCGGGAGTCCCGAATGGTGCGAGAGCGCGCTCGTCGAGATGGGTCCGGGTCAGACGCTGAGTGCGCTCGCCCGCAGGCACCCCGGCTACCGCGCCGACCACGTGCTGGTCTCGAGCTTGCCGCATCCGGCCGATCCAGCGGACAGCGCCGCGGTCGCGATGGGGGCCGTGGGCCGGCTGTGGCAGGCGGGTGTGCCGATCAGCTGGGCTCGCCTGCACGACGGGGCGAGGCGCCTGCGGACACCACTGCCGACGTATCCGTTCGACCGACGACGGTTTCGACTGGGGCCCGGAGACACTGATCCGGGAAGCTCGCCCGAAATGCCGGCACCCAAACCGATTTCGTGTGCTCCGGCGATTCCCGACGGAGACGCAAAACAGGTCGTCGCCGCGGCGTTCGCGGACGTGCTGGGACTGAGCGAGGTGGGGACCGACGACAGCTTCTTCGACCTGGGTGGCGACTCCCTCATGGCCGCGCGGCTCATCACCGCCGTACGCCGCACTCTCGGTGCGGAACTCACCGTCGGCGCGATCTTCCGGGCGCCCACCCCTGCGCAACTCGCGGCGGTGATCGACACCGTACCCGAGGACGATTCGGCGCCGAAGCGCCAGCAGGAGGAATCGGCATGACCGGGGCAGCATCACGGTCCCCGTGGCTGTTGTGCCGTCGCCGGCGTCCCTCGGCAGTAGTGCGGCTGTACTGCTTCCCTCACAGTGGCGGGTCGCCAGGCGAATACCTGCGGTGGGCCGATTCGATCCCCGACGCCGAGGTGTGGGGACTGCAGTTGCCCGGGCGAGGCGCGCGACTCGGGGAATCCGCGCCCACCACGATGGCCGATCTGGTCTCGGCGATCACGGCGGAGGTCGAGTTCGCCGATTCCGCACCGTTCGCGTTCTTCGGGCACAGCCTCGGTGCGCTCGTGGCCTACGAGACCGCACGAGCATTGCAGGCCGCGGGCCGGCCATGTCCCCGGCGCGTCTATCTCTCGGCGTACGGCGCGCCCCACCTGCACCGCCCGGGACCACCGATGCACGAGTTGGACGGGCCCGGTCTGGTGACCGCTGTGGAGACGGAGTACGGCCCACTACCACCCGAACTGCACGACGACCCGGACCTGTACCGACTCGTGCTCCAGGGCCTGCGCGGCGATCTCTCGATTCTGGCCACGTACCGCCACACCCACTCCGCCCCGCTCGGCTGCCCGATCACCGCACTAGGCGGCAGCGAGGACGAGGAGACGCCGGCGCGGCTGGCCGCCTGGGACCGCTACACGACCAGCGCATTCGACCTCCGGATGTTTCCGGGCGACCACTTCTACTTCAGGGAGCACACCGATGACGTCCTCACCTTCCTCGCCGCGACCCTCGCGTAACGCCCTCGAGGACCTCTTCCGAGGCCGTCTGCCCTGGGATCTGTTGCGGCCCTTCCCCGACCAGGACCCGGCCGACCGAGCCGCCGGAGACGAGGTTCTGGGACGGTTCGACGACCTGCTCAGGGCGTGGATCGACCCCGCCGAGGTAGATCGTTCCGGGCAGCTGCCCGACGGTTTTCTCGAGGCACTCACGGCGGGTGGGTTTCTCGCCCTCACGATCTGTCCGCAGCTCGGCGGATGGGGACTGTCGTTGTTCAACGCGTTCCGCGTAGTCGAACGTGCCGCCAGCAGGTGCATGCCTGTGGCGTTCACCGTCGCCGTCTCCAACGGCTTCGGCTCGGGTTCCTACCTCGCGGCGTTGCCGGACGGTCCGCTCAAGGACATGATCGCCCAGCGCGTCGCGGCGGGAATCGTGTCGGCGGGAGCCGATGCCGAGGCCGCCGGAACGGCGAACGCACGGCGCACGACCACCGCCGTCCCTACCGCCGACGGGTCAGCATACGTGCTGAACGGCGAGAAACTCTTCATAGGCAACGGGCCGGTCGCGGATCTCCTCGACGTGTCGGCGACGGTCGTCGCCGACGACGGCAGCGAATCGGTGCAGCTGTTCTTCGTCGACACACGCAGTCCAGGGTTCAGCGTCGCCGCCCGCCACGAGTTCATGGGTCTGCGCGGCGCCACTATCGGGGCGCTCCGGCTCGACGACGTCCGGGTACCGGCGGAGCATCTCCTGGCGGAATCGGACGCCGGGTGGCGGATGCGCCCCGGTGAGCGGACCACGTCGGACGATGCGCCGACGGGCGACGCCGCACTCGATCTCGGCGAACTCGCGACCCTCGGGCGAGCGCTCGTGATCCTGCCCTCGGCACTCGCGGTCGCCAGGAACTGTCTGGAGTGGTCGATCGACTTCGTGGGCCGGCGGTCGATCGACGGGCGCAGTCTGGACGACTACACCGCAATCCAGGACGCGCTGGCGAGCACCGCGGCCGACGTGTTCACCATCGAAAGCATCGCCGCCTGGGGACTTCTCGGCCGGACCCGGGCGGACACGCAGCCCGACCTCACGGCAGCGAAGAACCTCACCTCGCTCGCCTGCTGGCGTGCGGTGGACCGGACAATGTCGCTGCTCGGCGCGGAGGGCTACGAAACCGCGCACAGCAAGGCGCGGCGCGGCGCACGGCCCCTCCCGGTCGAACGCGCGTTCCGGGACGCACGCGCACTCCGGGTTGCTGGCGGTGTGGACTTCATGCTCGACAAGTGGACCGCGGAGTCGGCGCTGGCCTCGTGCTACTACGCGGAATCCGGTGCCGGTACGGAATACTTGGAATCGACGGGGGGTCCCCGCATCGACGACGAGTGGCTGTCGCCTCGCTGCCGTGACCACCTTGTTTTCGTGGCGGAGAACGCCCGCTCTCTCGCGGAGGCCTGTACCCGTTCGACACGGACCCGTCGGCGCGACGAGCTGTTCGAGGACCAGTGCACGATCACGGCCCTCGGCCGGATCGGAAGCGAGTTGCTCGGCATGTCGATCGTCCTGGCGCGGGCTGCCGGACTGGCCGAGTCAGGCCACGACCAGGCGCTGTCCCTGGCGGACATCTCCTGCGCCGCCGCCCATCGGCGGGTCCGAGACGCGTGGGCGTCCCTCGCCGACGAGCCCCCTTGCGCGGACACCAGCCGGGCCCTCCTGCACCACGGGACTCTCGATTTCCTCCTCGGTGACAACCCGACCGACTCCTCCCCCCGGAAGGCGGCGACCGCACATGCGTGACTCCAGCCCACTGTGTATCCATCAGCTTGTCGAGCAGGCCGCGACCGTCCATGCGGAGCGCACGGCCGTCGTCGACGGACGCGCACGCCTCACCTACCGCGCTCTCGATGCCCGGGCTGGCCGACTCGCCGCGTACCTCGCCGAGTTCGGAGTGGGGCCCGAAGTCCAGGTCGGAGTGTTCCTCGAGCGCTCAGCGGAGTTCGTCGTCACGGTGCTTGCGATCCTGAAGGCAGGCGGGAGCTACGTTCCGCTCGACCCACAGTATCCGCCCAACCGGCTCGCGCTCATGCTCGACAGCGCGCACGCGCAGCTGCTCGTGACGAACAGCGCCCTCGCGGAACGTCTCCCGGCCCTGCCGGTGACAATCCTCCGGCTCGACGCGCCGACCGACGTTCCGGAAACCTTGCCGTCGTCCGTGCCTGCCGTTGCCGTCCACCCGGACAACCTGGCGTACACCATGTTCACGTCCGGGTCGACCGGCACACCCAAGGCCGTCGTCGTGACGCACCGCGGAGTCGTGCGGCTCGTCCGGGAACCCGGGTACGTGCAACTCGACGCCTCCGACGTGGTGCTGCACCAGGCGTCGACCTCGTTCGACGCGGCGACCTTCGAGATCTGGGGCGCGCTGGCGAACGGGGCGCGCCTGGTCGTCGGATCGCCGCAGACGGCCTCCGTGCTGGAACTGGGCGCGCTGCTGCGCGAGCATGCCGTCACCACCGCGTTTCTCACCACCGGCCTGTTCCACCTGATGGTCGACGAGCGCCTGGACGATCTCGGCGGCCTCCGCCAGTTGGTCACCGGCGGCGACGTGTTGTCCCCGGTGCGCGCCCGAAAACTCCTAGACGCCTTCCCACACTGCCGATTGGTGAACGGGTACGGACCCACCGAGGTGACGACCTTCACCACCTGTCACGTCGTGACCCCGAGTGAGGAGGCCGGGGCCCCGGTCCCCATCGGAATGCCCATCCGCGACACCCGAGTGTGCGTGCTGGACGCGGATCTCGAACCTGTTCCGACGGGCGTCATCGGCCGCCTATACGCCGGCGGCGGGGGTGTCGCCCGCGGGTATCTGGGGGATGCAGCCCGGACCGCCGAACGATTCGTTCCCGACCCGTCGGCCGTCGGCGAACGGCTCTACTTCACCGGCGACCTCGCCCGCAGCCTGCCGGACGGGACGATCGTGTTCCACGGGCGAGAGGATCAGCAGGTGAAGAGGCGCGGCTACCGGATCGAGCCCGCCGAGATCGAGGAAGCCCTCCGCCTCGACCCCGACGTCCGCGACGCTGCCGTCGTCGCGGCGGGCGACACGGCAGACGAACGGCTGCTGGTCGGCCATCTCGCGCTGCGTGCACCCGCGCACGGAGTTGATCTTCTCCCCGCCGTCCGGAAGCGTCTGGGGGCGCGTCTCCCCGACTACCTGGTCCCCGACCGGTGGGTCGTGTCGGAGACCCTGCCACTAACCGCCAACGGCAAGGTGGATCGGCGCGCCCTCGCGGAACTTCCCGTCGATCGGCCGTCCCCAGTCGACACCGACGTGACCTCAGACGAACCGGGTGAGATCGAGGCCGTAATCGCCGCCGTCTGGCGGGAAATCTTCGCGATCGACCGGGTGAGCCTAGACGACGACTTCTTCGACCTCGGGGGACACTCCCTGCTCGCGAGCCGGATGATCGTGCGGATCCACGACCGCCTGGGGGTCGAGCTGTCGCTGGAGACGGTGTTCGACCATTCGACCGTTGCGCAGATCGCCGAACAGGTCGAGAAGGCACGCCTCACTTGACGGCCGGATCACCGGCCTGCACGGCACGATCGAACCGTGAACGAACGCCCAATGCGCCTGCGACCACAGCGCGTAGGCCGCCGCCACCGTCGCGAGATCGGTCAGACGCAGCGGCACCGACCCGCCGATGCTGGGCGGGAACAGCGAATACACCAACGCCGAACCGTAGATCACGGCGGTCAGCACCGCCAGGGCGCGTCCGAGGCGCCGCGCCTGCGCTTCGCTCTGCCGGCGCCCGAGCCAGACCAGCAGCCCGGCGACAGTGACAAACAGCGCAATCACCGCCCAGTACGACGGTCCGTAGGCCGTGAACTCCCGTTGCGCGGTGAACAGTTCCATCAACTCCGCAGTGTCGTCCCCCGCGACGTCCCGGTCCATCGGGGGCCTCCAGACGCTCACGTGCGGCCGGCCCCGGTCAGCGCCCTCGGTGAGCTTCCTACATCCTGTCCCAAGCGCAGGTCCCCTGTGGGCAAATCGGTTTCACGGTGGATTGCCGGGTGCTCCCCGGACGGACACGGCTGCGGAGCAGAAAAGCGGTGGCGGGGTCGTCGAGGACCGTGCGGATGAGCATGCTGCCGTTGATCGGGTCGGGGCGATCGGGCACGGGTACGACGGTGGTTCCCGTGCGCCATCGGCTTCTGTGCTGCGGTCCTCGGCGGCCGGAGCCGGACCGCGTGCACCACACGATCAGAGCGCAACGGTTCTTGTCGTCGCACCCTGCCTGCCCGCGACGTGCCTGGGGGGGGTGGGTCAGTTCGGGGTTCCGCCCGCGGCCAGGTAGGTGTCGACGGCCACCTGCAGGCGGTCCAGGGCCGCCCCGTAGGCGGTGAAGTCCCCGG
>RRBB01000377.1:0-6727 GCA_006543605.1 Rhodococcus sp. WS4 | reverse complement strand
TCAACGCTTCGCTGCGCCCTCGCGGAACGCCAACGCATGACTCGGGGCCACCGTGGATCGCTACTCCTTCGATGTAGAGCGTTCTCATCTCCTTCTCCATGCCGGTTTATCCCGGCGCTTTCCCAAACCCCACCGGTGACCGCACATCAATTCCTGCACCATGTCAGGAGTCCTGGTCCCAGCAGTATCGACAACTCAAAGGCACTGATTCTTCCTTCAACGCCGCCGCGCCACCTGATTGTTCGTCAGTACACTGGCCGATGCAGAACCGTCAATCTTCTCCCGGTCGCCCAACAACCGAACGTCAGGACGGACACCGACCCGACCTTTGGCACCTTTCCGCAACCCGGCTACCGACAGGTGTCAGAGCAGGCGGGCGCAGTGTCGGGGTCCCACTCCTGGTGCCGCTTTCGGAGCATCCAAGCGGGCCCAACTCGGGGGACGGTGCCCGTGCCCTTCACCAGGTCGGCCACGTCGCGACGTGACTGCTCGGCGATGGTGGTCTTCGATCGGCCAGCCCCCGCTGCACCTATCGCGACCTGCGCGCGCAAGGGCGGGCGCGAAGATGCTCCCGGATCCGCATCGAGGGGAAATGTACTTTCGCAGGGTGGAGGACTACAGCGATACCCCCGACAAACTCGCGACATGGATGTCGTGGCTGCCAATGTGCGAAAGCAAATCAATCCGGGAATTCCTGACGTTCTGTCACCCCGATTCGACTTGGTCCGCGAACGAATCCACTCAGCGGCAGACACATTCAGAATCGGTCACGGAAAGTAGACCAGAAATTCCAAATTTACCGTGCCGCTGGCTTCTTTCAGTCACGTGACAGTGCCGTCGCAGGAACCATCTATATCAATACGACCGGAAATCGATGCCTTCTTCCGCGGCGCGGAGTCGACTCAGGCGGAGGGCGAGGTGCGTGTCGAGGCTGCTGGGTGCGCGGCGCCAACTCTCGCCCAGGATGGTGTCGATACGGTCAATACGCTGTCGCACGGTGCTCATGTGGACGTGGAGTGCCGCGGCCGTCCGGGCCAGGTGGCCGCCGTTCTCAAAGTAGTGCCATGCAGTTTCACACAACTGCGTGTGGCGATCCTGGTCGTACGAGATGAGCGGGCCGAGGAAGCGGTCGATCAGGCGGGCCACCCACTTCTGATCTCGCGCCCCCGAAATCGCTCCTGCCAGACCGAGGTCTATAACGTCGGAGGATCCGTGAGATCGGCCCAGTGCTCGCATCGCCGAGACCACTGCGCGCGCCTCGTCGTGCGCGGCTCGCACTGCGGCAACGCCGGACGCTTTCGCACTGCCGACGAGGACGGCCAGGCCTGCGGCTTTCAACGTATCCGCGATCGTTGTGCCTCGTGTGTGCGGTTCGGTGGCCGGGCAGAGCACGCAGATATGTCCTGCATGCACCGCGACAACGGCGGGGATGAATTCGGCAACGGCACCGCCATCTTCACGGCCGACGGCAACACCGCCCGCACCTACCTTGCGCAGGTCAAGGCCGGCATGGTCGGCATCAACGTCCCGATCCCGGTGCCGATGGCCTTCCATTCCTTCGGCGGCTGGAAGCGCTCGCTGTTCGGTGACCACCACATCCACGGCCCCGAGGGCGTGCGGTTCTATACCCGCAACAAGACCGCCACCACCCGCTGGCCCAACGACGCTCAGACCCGCGCCGACTTCTCCATGCCCACCCATGAGTGAGGTGCGGTTTGGGCGGTGCGGATACACCCTTGCCCCTGAACGTCCGGCGGGCCGGCGCGAGCAGAGCACCATCGGCTCTGGTGAGGGCGAGGAGATCAGGTACCTCCGCCAGGGTCCGATCGGCCGGATCGTGCTCGATCGCCCGAAGGCATTGAACGCGCTGACCACGTCGATGATCGACCAACTTCACCGGACTCTCGACGAGTGGGAGAAGCGTCCGGGGATCGCTCTGGTACTGGAGAGTTCGAGTGCGAAGGCGTTTTGTGCCGGTGGGGATATTCGCCAGATCCGGCAGAACACCGTCGACGGTGCGTATGGTGACAGCGAAGCTTTCTTTGCCTCCGAGTACCAGCTCAACGCCCGGCTCGCCGAACTCAGAACTCCTGTGGTGTCGCTGATCGATGGGGTCTGCATGGGCGGCGGCATGGGATTGTCCGTCTACGGCGCGTTCCGTGTCGTCAGCGACAAGGCACTGATGGCGATGCCGGAAACCGCAATTGGGTTCTTCCCCGATGTCGGAGGAAGCTATTTCCTGTCGCGGCTGCCGGGTGCGCTCGGGACGTACCTCGGGTTGACGGGCTACCGTCTCGATGCCGACGATGCGATATATACCGGGCTGGCCACGCACCGGGTCACCGATGCGGCCCACGTGGTGTCCGCACTGGAGGTAAACCCGCAAATGCCGATCGATACGGTGTTGCCGGCGCTGCCGTCCGCGGTTCCCGCTGCCCCCAGCCGCTTGGCCGAGCGCCGATCAGAGATCGATTGGTGTTTCGGCGCACCCACAGTGACCGAGATCCGCTCCCGCCTGCGCGAACTCGACAGCGCGTGGTCGCGGGAGACTCTCGGGGTGCTCGGCTCGATGTCCCCGCAGAGCCTGGAGGTGACGTTCGCGGTGCTGAGTGCGGGCAAACAACGGGACCTGCTGCGCTGTTTGAAGATGGAGCTGGACGTCGCCACCCATCTCGTCCGTACACCGGACTTCGTCGAAGGCGTCCGCGCGGGGTTGGTCGATAAGGATCGGTCCCCCGTCTGGGGGGAGTCGCTGTTCGGCGGGTTCGACGCCGGTGGGTCGAGCGTATGGCACCGTCCGACTTAGCCTGCCGAAACACCGCGAGGTGGTTACTTTGGGAGATGCGACAATGTCCCCCAAAGTGATTCACTTGGCCTTCACCGGAGTGGGTCTCGTCCTGGCTGGCGTCCTGACACTCGTACTCGTTCGGGTCGGTGATCCCAACTCGGGCCACTGGCCTGCCCTCGACGTCACCCTGCGCACGGCGGCGTTCTTGTGCGGCGCCGCACTGCTCGCTGGTGGGGTGCTGTGCTGCGTATGGGCGCGGCCCTTGTCCCGGTACATCGACGGAACCAGCGCTCATACGCCGCAGGAACGACGGTGCCGAATGTGATTGCCGCATCGCGTTTTAAATCCGATGGCACTTTCCGTCGTCGAGAAAATGAACGTTGACCCCCATTACCGGTGTGATCTGATTCTCACATCCAATACTTCGATAGATTTGGGAGTATCACAATGATTCCTTCGCCGCCGCCCAGCGCCCCTCCGGACAACCCTCGACCCCCGCTGTCGTGGACCAAACGCGTCATCTGCGCGGTCCTGGTCGCCACCCCGGTCGTGCTCGCACTGTCCGTTCCGCTGTACCAACGCACCGAGCCAACGCTCGGCGGATTGCCGTTCTTCTACTGGTTCCAGATGACGATGGCGGTCGCCGCAGCCTGTGGATGCGGGGCCACCTACTTCATCGCCTTCCGCAACGAGACCGAAACTGGTGACACACAATGAGCTTCAACGGCGTCACCTTCGGTGTGTTCATGGTTCTGTTCGTGCTGGTGACCGGAATGGGTTTCGTCGCCAGTCGTTGGCGCCGAGCCAAGAACGAGCACCAACTCGATGAGTGGGCCCTCGGTGGCCGCGGCTTCGGCGGATTCATCACCTGGTTCCTTCTCGGCGGCGACCTGTACTCCGCCTACACCTTGATCGCAGTACCCGCAGCGATCTTCAGCATCGGCGCCTTCGGCTTCTACGCTGTACCCAATGCGGTCGTCCTCTACTCGCTGGGCTTCCTGTTCCTGCCACGCCTGGTTCGGTTGGCCCACGAAAAGGGCTATGTGACGTTGACCGACTTCGTCAACGACCGCTTCAAATCACCGGCCCTGGGCCTGGCGATCACCCTCACCGGGCTGCTCGCGACCCTGCCCTACCTCGCACTGCAGCTCGTCGGCCTCGAGGTCGTCTTCGCATCCATGGGTATCCAAGCGGGCCCGACCGCCAGCTGGATCGTGCGCGACCTCCCCCTGTTCATCGCATTCGCCGTCCTCGCGGCCTACACCTACTCCTCAGGTATCCGCGCACCGGCCCTGATCGCGTTCCTCAAGGACGGGCTGACCTACATCGTGGTCATCGTCGCCGTCATCGTCATCCCGATCAAACTCGGCGGCTTCGGGCAGATCTTCGCCGACGCCGGCGCCGCAATCGCCGACCGCACCAACTCCCCCGACCCGGAAGCGGCGACGATCAGCGTCAACGCCAGCGTCTACATGACCCTCGCGCTCGGCTCCGGCATGGCGTTCTTCCTGTACCCGCATGCCATCACCGGTGTCTTCGCCGCCCGCGGCGCCCGCACGGTACGTCGAAACATGTCCGTCCTCCTGATCTACACAGTGCTCCTCGGCTTCGTGGCGTTGCTCGGCATAATGGCGCTGGCGGCCGGAATCAAACCCCTCAACGGCAATCCGCAGTTCGCCGTGCCACAGTTGCTACAAGAGATGTTCCCCTCGTGGTTCGTGGGCGTCGCCTACGCCGCGATCGCGATGAGCGCCCTCGTACCGGCGGCAATCATGGCCATCGGCGCCGGGAACCTGGTCAGCCGGAACATCATCCGCCAGTTCTCCCGCTCCGAAACCACCAGCCGCCGGGAAACCGAGATCTCCAAGGTAGTGTCCGTACTGGTCAAGCTCGGGGCGCTGGTGTTCGTCCTGACCCTCGACAGCCAGTTCGCCCTCAATTTCCAGTTGCTCGGCGGTATCTGGATTCTGCAGACCATCCCCACGGTGCTGCTCGGCCTGTTCACCGAACGCTTCGCCGACAAGCGGGCACTGCTGGCAGGGTGGGCAGTCGGTATCGCCTACGGCACGATCGCCGCCTACAACGTCTCATCCCCCAAGGCCAGTCACTTCGGCGGCTCGACGGCGGCCCCGTTCTTCCTGTCCTCGCCGATGTACATCGCCATCTCCGCGCTGATCCTGAACCTCGTCGTGACGCTCGTCTGGAGCGGCATCACCTCGACACTGCGCCGTACCCGGCAGATCAACACCACCGCACCGATATCACCCGAATCGACCGCACCCGGCACGAACGCCGGTGCCGTCGCAAACGCCCCCGCCGCCCACTGACATTCAGGAGTGCCGATTTCCATGACTGCCACCATCAACCGGACCGACGACGGTCCAGTCCGGATTCTCACCATCGCAAACCCCGCCAAGCGCAACGCATTCAGCGGCGATATGGCCCCACAACTGCGGAAGTTACTGCTCGAGGCCGATCAGACCACGTCCGTCCGGGCAATCGTGATCACCGGTGACGCCAACACCTTCTCGTCCGGACACGATCTGCAGGAAGTCCTGCACAACCCGGAGACAGCAGGTGACCCCGAGGCCAACGCCGCCTTCACCCTGCCCGCCGACCTCGGCACCCCGGTCATCGCGGCCGTGAACGGCGCAGCCTATGCCGCCGGCTTCATCCTGGCACTCAACTGCGACATCCGGATCGCCGGCCACAATGCGAAATTCTGCGCTGTCGGCGCCCGCATCGGCCTGGTCCCCGTCGGCGGGCAGTTGAGCCGCCTGCTGGACATCGTGACCTACCCGGTCGCCTTCAAAATGCTGGCCACCGCCGCACCGGTCACAGCCGACGCCGCCCGCGAATCCGGATTCGTCAGCGAAGTATGCGACCCAGCTGACACTCTCGCCCGCGCACTCACGCTCGCACATCAGATCGCAGAAGTCTCACCCGCCGTGGTGCGGGCGATCAAGACCGGGCTGCGGGTGACCCTGCACAACGGACTCAACGCCGGCAACGCACTCGAGCCACTTCTCGCCGCAGTGGTCCGTGACCTGCCCGACGGAGACGAAGGTGTGCAGTCCTTCCTGCAGAAGCGGCCTCCGCAGTACCCGAATGCACCCACCGATCTGCAGGACAAGCTCGAGAAGGCGGGAGCAGACCGATGACCCAACGACTCCGCGAAGACATCATCCGCGACCTTGCCATCCGCTACGGTGTCGCCGCCAACGCGGTCACCTTCGCCACCAACGGGGTCGAGGCCGGCCAGATCGCAGAAGCAAGCGGCCGTCCCGTAGCCGTAAAAGTGGTCGCCGACAACGTCGTCCACAAAAGCAAGGCCGGTGGTGTTCTGCTCGGGGTGGCTCCGGAAGAAACCCGCCGCCGCACCGAGGAGCTCCTCGAGGCGCAGCGCGCCGCGGGGGCGACCGTCCGCGGCGTCACCGTCGAGGCGATGGTGGACGCCGGTCTCGAAGCCGTGGTCGGCGGTCTCGACGCACCCGGCTTCGGTCCCGTCGTGATGTTCGGCCACGGTGGCGTCGACATCGAAATCCTCGACGACGTCGTGTTCGCCCTGGCCCCGATCGATACCGTCGAGGCCCGGCGGATGGTGTCGAGCACCCGACTCGGACGTGTCATCGAGAAGCGATTCCCGCAGCGCCTCGACGATGTCATCGAGATGCTCGTCGCCGTCGGCGGGCCTTCCGGGCTCCTGCTCAACGAGGACGTCACTGAGGTCGACTTCAACCCCGTCGTCGTCACCTCCGATCGCATCGTCGCCGTCGACGCCCGAGCCACCGCACTCGATGTCACCGAATGCCATACCTTGATGGCTCATGAGCTTAGCGCGTGTCGGATAGCGGAAAAGTGCCTTTGACCTGGGAGAATGTGGGCTACTGAAGGTCCAGATTCGGCCAGTTCGAGAGGCACTTTTCCGGTGAAGAACTC
>RRBB01000376.1:0-6734 GCA_006543605.1 Rhodococcus sp. WS4 | reverse complement strand
GCCCGGACCCGGACCCGCGCCCCCGGCACGATCGGGCCACGGTTGCCTTTCGGTGCGGTGGACATGGGAATGATTGTGGCATCCCCACGCCGCGGCGTCGCCCGCACGAGCGACACACCGGATCGTGGGCGGACACCTGCGACGAAGCCGAATGCCCCACGACCAGGGCAGCGTGTACCTCAGTCCGCTCCCTGCGCCACCGCGCCCCGTCTGCGATGCGGCGCGTCACGGCGACCGTAACCCCGCGATCGGTGCCCACGTCCGGTCGGTGGCACCGGGCGTCCCCGCGGTCAGCGTGGATCGTAGCTCCCGTATCCGCAGCCCGGACAACTCGTCGAAGGAGTGCGCACGCACCCCGCGGGACCGCAGAGCGTCCACGGTCTCCGGTTCGTCGTCGACGAATGCCGTCAACCATTGCCCCACTGCCCGACAATGCCCGGCCTTGACCTCGACCGCCGGACGATGATCACCACGAGACCGGCACAACAACGCCCGACCCGGCGGAAACCCATTCTCGCCCAACCACATCCGGGTCTGCCCCGCGCATGAGACGGGCCGGGTCGTCGAATACACCACCACGAACCCCAGACCGGCCACCGCCTCCACCACATCCCGGCCCGGCTCCACCACGGCCGCCCGCCCGACATGCTCGAAGAACCGCTGCCACGCCTGCCGGCGGCTCCCAGCCGCATCACCGGCAGTCAAGAGGTGAGCGAATGCCGACAAGTCCGCCACACCGCCGTCGATGTCGAACATCACCACCCGCTCGCTACCGCTCATCTCCCCGACCCTAGCTACCTGGTCGGCAGACATCCCGGCGCCACGCCCACACCAAGACGGCCACTGGAATAGCCCCGGGCCGTGGTCACCCACTACGTGAGCGCGGGTGTCCGGGTGCTGTCATCGCCGAACCTGCATGCCAACGTCATCGCCACCAGTAGGCGGGCGCTCATCGTCTCCGCGAATCCCTCCCACAGACCGACGTGTCAGTACCGGCCCCTGCCCCGCCGGCCAATCGCGAGTCGCAATGTGTACCGGCCGGCGGGGTCGAGGCCGCCCGAGTCTGGGAGCGAGCGGCGCTGACCACAATACGACGGCAGGCCTTCACCGTCCCAGGATCGCACCGACACTCGCGTCGGCGAGCGGAGCGCCAGCAGACAAGAACTACTCCCGGCGGCCAGGTGCGGCGCGTTCCCACCAGTCGATCCTCTCGCCGTCGGCCACGAGCCTTTCCAACGAACGCGCGGTGAACTCGACCTGGGCGCCGGAACCGGACCAGCAGAACGTCCATGTTCCGTGCAACCCTGGCCCTCGTGCCGAGTCTCGAACGCAGAAGGCTGGGGCACTTCCGAGGAGGTGCCCCAACCTCAGGGACGCGTCGTCTGTGCAGTTCAGAGGCGAAATTCAGTGCCCCATGCCGATGCCGCCGTCGACGTTGATGACGGTGCCGGTGATGTAGGCCGCTCCCGGGCTCAGCAGGAACGCCGCGGTGGCGGCGACCTCCTCCGGCTTCCCGAACCGTCCCAGCGGAATGTGTGAGAGCGCGGTCTCGACGACCTTGTCGCTGACGGCTGCGGCCATGTCGGTTTCGGTGAAGCCCGGTGCGATCACGTTGGCCGTGATGCCGCGTGAGCCTAGTTCGCGGGCCAGCGACCGGGTGATACCGACGACACCGGCCTTCGCTGCGGTGTAGTTCACCTGGCCGGGCATCCCCGACAGGCCGCTGGCCGAGCCGATGACCACGATGCGGCCGCCGCGGTGCTTGAGCATATTGCGGGTCGCGCGTTTGGTGACCCGGAAGACGCTGGTCAGGTTGGTGTCGACCACTCGGATGAACTGTTCGCTGCTCATGCGCATCACGAGGGTGTCATCGGTGATGCCGGCGTTGGCGACAACGCCTTCGACGGGACCGTCTTCGGTCTCGACGTGGGTGAACGCCCGGTCGACGGAGTCGTCATCGGTCACATCACATTCAACGCCGTGGACGCCATCCGGTACGGCTGAGCCACGATGCGTGCCCCACACGGTGTGTCCCTCGTTGACGAGATGGCCGGCGATCGCGGCGCCGATTCCTCGGTTGGCTCCGGTAACGAGGACGCGCAAGGGTTTACCTCCAGATAGTCGTACTCGTTCAGAACACGTGGCGGGTTGGTCAGACCCGTTACGGCACAGCATCTTCCCATGATCGCCGCGGGGTCACCGCGCTCCCGACGCGCCGAATGCAGCGCGAGGGGTGGTTGCAATTGAAGGTCGGAGATGGTGTCGGGCCGTCGGTTCGGGCCGACTCGT
This sequence comes from Rhodococcus sp. WS4, assembly GCA_006543605.1. GTDB lineage: Bacteria > Actinomycetota > Actinomycetes > Mycobacteriales > Mycobacteriaceae > Rhodococcus_F. Next base: position 4,445 of record RRBB01000376.1, on the reverse strand, counting down.
CGAGGTCGACCCGCGTGCTCCGCTCCCCCCGATGGAGCGAAAGCACAGAGCGCGGGAATGCACCGCCTCCGATTCCGCCGCACAATCGAGGGACAAGAAGCGGAATCCTGCGGGAGGTGGGTGATGCGCCCCGACGAACCGGCACCGGCGCCCACACCGATCCGGTGGTGGCGACTCGGTCCATGGAGCCGCAACCGCCTGACGCGCCGAGGCGACCGCTACGAGGCCACCCTTGTGCTGCTCACCGCGGTGCTGGTAGCGCTGCTGATCCCGTTCGCCGCCGCATTCGGCACCGCGACGCATACCCGGCTGCAGCACCAAACCCAGGCGCTGCGCGCCGGCGTGCACCACACACCGGCAGTCCTGCTCGAGGACACCCACCCGGCACCCGAGACCACCGAATACTCGCTGCGTGCCGCCGGCAACCGGGACAGTGCCCGAGTCCGCTGGTCGACACCCGACGGGCAGCGCACCGCGGTCGTGCCCACCGACGCGCCGGCGAAGGCCGGTCAGACGATCACCATCAGCGCCGGCGCCGACGGCAACCTCACCGGCCCCATCCCCAGCAGCCGGGAGAACACGATAGTGGCCGTGACCACCGCGTGCGGGGCATGGGCACTCGCAGCCGGCGCACTCCTGCTCCCCACGGCACTCGTGCACGCGGTGTTCGACCGAAACCGAATGCGGCACTGGGCCCGCGAGTGGAATCAGTTCGACATACCACCGCGATGACCCCCCGCACCGGGTCGGCTGATCCCGTCCTGCCGGCGGCCGGGCGCACCGACCCCCGAACCGCCACCACCACTGCCCGGCGAAGGGACGCTCCCCCGCTGATGGCGAGTGGACGATCACCGGCGTGGGTGGTCATCGTGTCAGCGCGATAGCCGAGGGCAGTGCCGCACAGCACGACGTCTCAGTGCTCGCCTGGTGGGGCGGGTTCGACGTCACCATCGTCGGCGAAGACCAGACACCCCCTCGTCGACCGCGAAATCCCCCGGTGCACCGGGCCCGGTCGGGAGTCGGGGACTGGCGTGTCGGGGTGACCTTGTCCTCTGTTTCCACACCCGGGGTGAGTTGATTGTTGTAGTGGTCGGCCACGTCGAGCGGAGGAGACCGCCATGACCACGACAGCCCCGGACTCGGTGCTCCCCGTGGCCGAGTGCATTCGCCTGCTGCGGTCGGTTCCGGTGGGGCGAATGGTCTTCACCGAGAACGCGGTCCCGGCGTTGCGTCCGGTGACCTTCGCCGCCGTCGGCGGCGAAGTCGTCATCCCCACCGACGACGAGAGGTTCGAACGCTTCGACGGGGAGTTTCTCGCATTCGAAGCAGGGGGCATCGATCTGATCACCCGAATCGGATGGAGTGTCATTGCCATGGGCCACGCCACCCACGTGTCCTCCGTGGACGCCGCAACCCGATTTCACGGTCGCCGTGCGGTCCCGTGGCCGATCAATCCCGGCGACTGCCACCTCGTCATCGACATGGAATACGTGACCGGCCGACGCGTCACGCTGATACGCCGCCACGGTGACCACCGGTGACGGATCTGCGGCGAGACCCAGGAATCCCGGACCCGGATTCGAGTGACACGCTCGTCGAGACACAGGCTTCTCCGAGTTCCTCGCACCTGATCGGTGCGACATATCCACTGACCTACGAAGCTCGGGGATCGACATCGTTGTCCGCCAGGACGAGGCCGAGACATCGACGCAAAGCGTCGATGAAATCATCCAGGAATCGCGATCCGATTGTCCCCTGCTGGCAAATGCTCACCGCGAACAACGGACTCGTTGAGCTGGTCAGCGACTGGAAACCAGGCGAAGTTCAACAATCGGGAGAACGCGCGACTATCCGAAGATCGCCAGGTTGACGTTCGTGGAAACTTCGGAACCCAGCACGGTCTCTACTGCGGTGGTGAACTGTTTGCTCGGTGTCTCTCACGCGCTGGTGTACTCGCCGCGAACTTGTACGAGTGCAAGCCCTGGCCGGTAACGTACTTCTTCGAACGGGCTCCGTATCACGCTCGGTGCCGTGGTCGTTGCGATGAGCATCGGAGGGTGGCGATGACGTCCTGAACGCGGAGGCCGCGGCGCACAGCGTCATCGAAACGCGCGGATTGTCGAAATGCTTCGGTGGGGTCGTCGCCGTCAACGCGCTCGACCTCGATGTCCATCGCGGGGAGGTCTTCGGGTATCTCGGCCCCAACGGGTCGGGGAAGAGCACGACGATCCGCATGCTGTTCGACTTCATCCGGCCGTCCGCCGGAACCTACACCGTGCTCGGCGGCAGCGGCGCCGACCCGGCGATCCGCCGCCGGCTCGGCTACATCCCCGGCGAACTCCGGTTCGACCCCCGGCACACCACGGCAGAGCTGATCGCGTTCTACGGCCGCCTCCGCGGTGGAGTCGACACCACCTACGTCGACGAGCTCCTCGAACGCTTCGACCTCGATCCGGTGCGGCCGATCGGGCAGCTCTCCACCGGCAACCGCCGCAAGACCGCGATCGTGCAGGCGTTCATGCATCGTCCGGAGCTGCTGATCCTGGACGAACCCACGGCGGGTCTCGACCCATTGCTGCAACACGAGTTCCACCAGCTGGTCGGCGACGTCACACGCGACGGCGCGACGGTGTTCCTGTCCTCCCACTTCCTGCCCGAGGTGGAGGCGCTCGCCGACCGCGTCGGGATCTTGAGGAAGGGCACCCTCGTCACGGTCGCCGCCGTCGACGAACTCCAGCGTCAAGCCCGCCAACACATCGACCTGTACCTTGCCCACGACGCGAGTGCCGAGCCGTTCGCGAAGCTCCCGGGCGTCCTGAGCGCCACAGCGTCCGGAGCGATAATCAGGCTCGTCGTCGAGGGGAACGTCGACGCCGTCCTCAAGCGAGCCGCGACGCTGCCGGTGCGGCGGATCGTCACGCACGAGACCGATCTCGAGGACGTCTTCCTCAACTTCTACCGGGACGAGCCGACGCCGTGAGCGTCCTTGGCCGCTTCCTCGAGGACCGACGCCGCTCCATGGTGTGGTGGTCGGGCGGCGTCGCCGCCTACGTCGCGGTCAACAACGCGTTCTACCCGACGATCAAGAACGTGACAGGGATCGAGAACCTCGTCAAGGACCTTCCGGACGCCTTCAAGACGCTGATCGGCTCGAGCGACCAGATCCTCATCACCTCGCCCGCGGGGTACCTGCAGGGACGTGTGTTCGGCCTCATCCTGCCCGTCCTGCTGTTGATCTTCGCCGTGGGAGCCGGCGCAAACGCGATCGGCGGGAGCGAGGAGGACGGCACCCTCGAACTGCTCCTGTCCAACCCGGTGACCCGCGGACGTGTCCTGATCGAGCGATTCGTCGCCGTCGTCGCACTGTCGCTCGGACTCGGGATCGTCACCACCGCGAGCCTTCTCGCATTCTCCCCGCCGTTCGGCCTGCTCGAGGGTGTGTCGATCCCCGGACTCGTCGCGGCGGTGTTCGCGGCCACCGCCTTCGGGCTGATGCACGGCGCGATCGCGTTTGCCGCCGGCGCCTCCACGGGCCGCCGGGCTGTAGCGATCGCCACCGCCGCAACCGTGGCCGTGGCAGGAAACCTGCTCAACGCCGTCGCCGCGTCGAGCGAGAGCTTGCACTTCTTGCGCCTCGCCTCGCCATGGCATTGGTACGGGGGCCGCAACATGCTCGCGGAGGGGATCGCGCTCGAGCCGTTCCTCGCTCCGATTGCCGTTTCGGTGCTCTGCGCGGCCGTGGCCTTTTGGAGATTTCGACGGCGGGACCTGCACTGACCACCCGCCAGGATGGGGTCGCGCCGCATCCGAGACTGCCCTCTCGAGCCTGCGCATGCCGCACGGTGGCCCACAGTCGGTCGTTCCGATGCGAGTCAATGACCCCTCCTCGTTAGGGTTTCGCCGGGGGCTTTCGACGACAACCGTGTTTACAGCCCTTGCATCCCAAGGAAGGTGTGATCTTGTGCCTATTGGTGGTCAATTTGGGCCACCCGCGCGCACAACGACATCCGGTGCCGGGTGGTCACCGCGTGCACACCACACGCCACCGCCCGCCCAGCCGGCCAGATCAGCACCGCCGCGCTCACCCCGGCGGCCGCGCTCTTGGTTTCGGTCGCCGGTACCGGAACGGAGTTCACCCGACCTTGCCCCCGAGGGTCGCGACGTCACCGGTGTGCGCGAGCTGCCACGTCCACCCGTGAGCCGCGCAAGCGCCGTCACCGGGGGGATGATCGCCGCATCCGCCAACAGCCCCGCCGCTGTCCTGTCGTTGCATCTCGACACGTACCGTAGTGGTGTGCGCGATCAACTGCCTCCAGGTCTGCCCCCGGACCCCTTCGCCGCCGACCCCGCCGACCCGGCGGCAGCCCTCGATGCCACCGAACCGGGCCAGCCGCTCGACCCCCGCGAGCGTCTCGCCGTGGAGGAAGACCTGGCCGACCTCGCCG
>RRBB01000375.1:0-6761 GCA_006543605.1 Rhodococcus sp. WS4 | reverse complement strand
GGGTGGAGGGGAACAGGTCGGTGAACAGCTCGGGCGGGAACAGCTCGTATCGGTGCTCGGCGAGGAACGAGAACACACTGCCCTCGGGAAGCAGATGCCCCGCCACCGACGAGACGTCCCACAGATCACCTTGCGAATCCGAATTGCCCTGCACAGCAGCATTATCACAGGTCAACCACCCAAAACCCGGCTCGACACGCGGCGGTCGGCTGTCGGAAAATTCAGCACGCTCCTAGGTCCCCGTGCGGGTCCACTCCGGGTGCTTCACGGGCAACGTTCTCGGGTCGCTGCGCTGCGACACCGTCGGTGCAGACCTGAAGCTGGGACTTTCAATCGACGCGCGGCGCTACTCCGTTGCGGCTGCGATCCTGCACGATCTGAGGGCGGGGTCGATGCGGTTGCTCACCTCCAAACCCGAAAAGCCACACTCACAGCGGGAAAACGGGATCGCCGTAGCCAACTGACGCCACTGCCCACTCGGGTGAACCCGCACAAACGCGGCCATCTCGAGACCAAGCGTGACCGGCTGGGGCATGAGCTTCCGGCGCCCCGTATGGTGAAGCACGGAGGCGCTCGCGGACGAGCGTGACTGAAACCTGATAACCAGATGCGCTCACAAAGCATGTCGCACAGGCCAATGTGCAGAGTATAGATGTTTCGTCTCGTGGAGATCCACGTGCGAGGTGGTGGATTTCCTGCCGCGCGCATTCAACCATGCCTGACCCCAGAGATTTACGAGACAACGCTAACGGCAACCGGATGTCGACGCGGCACGGACAACACCAGCAAGCAGCGGAATCCGCTGGTGCCGGCCGGAAGGGATGCATGTGCACACCGTCACGGAACACGAAAGTCGAGTTCCGGTAGCTGCTGACGGTTGGTCAGCCCTCTCGGTAAGAACTCCCAGGACATTGCAAATCTTGATGCTGATTGCCAGCGAAAGCCTCCCGGCGGGCGCGTTCAGTTCGGGCAGTCGTGGCGTTCTGCTACCGACGCGGCCTGATCGGGCGTGAGATCCATGGCGGCAGTATCGCAGAGGTGTCTCGCGCAACGTGCAGGGTTTGAGGGGACTTTTACGAACGGCGATCTGCGGGAATGCGATCACTCCGGGCTTGTCGCAGAGCTCTCACAGATGACCATTTCTGAGAATGCACAAGGCTTCGGCGCGCCTCCCGTTCCGGTCAGAGGATGAGGACCAGACGGCCGCGGACACCGCCGGCTTCCATGCGGCGGTGGGCTTCAGGGGCCTCGGCGGCGGGGTACTCCGCGGCGACCCGCATCGTGAGTTCTCCTCGCTCGGCGTGCACACGGAGGCCGTCAAGCTTGCCTTGCTCGTAGACGTATTCCGGTACAAAGACCTCGTGAATGGTGGTACCCGGATGCTCGCCCAGGGCGCCGACGCCGGGCATGTCGGACCTGCGGCCCATGACGAGCTGTCCGCCCGGGCGGATCGCCGGAAGGATTTCCCGCCCCAGGAGCGCCCCGTCCATGAGGCTGGAGACGCCTCCGGGGACGGCGTCGAGGATGCGGTCGGCCACGCCCGGGCCGCGCGCGACGATGCGATCGGCGCCCAGGGACCGCACCAGCTCCTCGTCGGCGGGAGCTGCGTCGGCCACCACATGCAGGCCGGCAGCCTTGGCCAGCTGAATGGTGTAGCCGCCCACCGCGCCGGCGGCACCGGTGACTGCCATCCAGTCCCCTGCGGCCGGCGAGAGGAGATCCATGGCCTGCAGCACGGTCAAGCCGTTGGACGGGATGGTGGCGGCTTCGGCGTGGCTGCTTCCTGCCGGCGCTAGAGCCACCTGCCGCGGGTCCAAAACTATGTGCTGCGCGTATGCGCCCCCGGACCGCATGTAGGGCACGACGAATGCCATCACCCGGTCCCCGATCCTCAGACCAGTCTCGGTCTTCGGCCCGATCTCGTCGACCACGCCCGCGGCCTCGTTGCCAGGGCTGAACGGCGGGACGAGACGGCCCTCGAACAGCGCCGCCGCCGCCCCCTTGCGGACCACGGCATCGGACGGGTTCACCGTTGCGGCGTGTACGCGCACCCGAATCTGGCCGGGGCCCGCGTGCGGGTCGGGGACGTCCATCCACCGCAGAACCTCGGGACCGCCGAATTCCGTCACCACGACTGCCTTCATACCGCTCCCATCACGTTACGAGCGCGCGAATGCGCTTCCGCGCGCCTCGGTACCTATTCAACCTGTAGGTATATGATGGATACTACTACGGTGACTAGTGAACCCAGCGTGCACCGGCAAGAGAGCAGCAAGAAGGCCGCGCCCCTCCCGGAGAGCTCCTCCCAGCAGCCGGTGCCCACGCACTGGAATGACGAGGGGCGGGTGGCGCTCGTGCGCGGCATCCTGGCCCGGATCGGCGACAAGTGGAGCGTGACAATCATCTGCTCGCTCGGGCAGCGACCTCGCCGGTTCAACGAGCTGCGACGCGACGTCGCCGGAATCACGCAGCGGCAGCTGACTTCCACCCTCAGGGCGTTGGAACGCGACGGCATCGTCTCCCGCACGGTCCTCCCCTCAACGCCCCCGGCCGTCGAGTACGCACTCACCGATGTCGGCCACGACCTGGAGCGCGTCGTGTATACCCTCGCCGCATGGGCCGACGACCATGCCGACACCATCCGAATGGCCCGCGTTCACTACGACAGCCAGGCCGACACCTGACACCACAGCCCACGTCGCCCATGACACACGCCTGCCGTCAGATCCTTGTCGATCGCCTTCTACACCGATCAGGTGACCGTCACCGAACTGGCCGCAGATCGGAGCATGCGGGGCCCGGATCACGAGGTCTTGCGCTACCAGGGCGTAGTCCGAATCGGTCCACCAATCCTCAGGGGAAAGGTCTGTGCGAGCGAGATCTCTCCCGACGTCCTGGCGGCAGACCTTGCGGAGATCTCGGTCCGGAGGTCCGCATCCTTCGAGGCGATCTCGAGATCGAGCGCCCGCAGGAGAACGCTGTGGCCCTCGAATGCTCGCAGCCGCATTTTAATCCAGTGGTTTTCGGCATCCCAGACCGCGACGGGTGCGAAGCGAGACAGGCGGAACCACCCGGCCTTGAGCTCGCGATTCAGACGCGCGGGACATTGAAGTTGAACTACGCCGTGCCCCCTGCGGCGGCGACGTAGGGGGCACGTACGAGTCCTGTGGGGTCCTTTGCCAGGTCGACTCCGATCAACACTGCATCGCCCGGCGCGAGGCCTTCGGCGAGGGTGGCCAGGAAGATTCGGCCCTCGGCCGCGCGTTAGTTCGCCGAGTGTGCCACCGAGAAAGGCGACCACGCCGTGGCACCCGAGGTGATCGCCGAGCTCGGCGGCGCCAGGTCGCTGGGCTGTCCGGCTGGTCGATGTCGGCCGATGTTCCAGGTGCGGGTGACCATTCAAGACGCGGGCGACCGACCACCGTCGGTGGGCGAGGTCTGTTCGAACCCGCTCGCGCAGATGCTCGAGCTCCGGACACCCCGTTTGGTCGGACCGAACGGTTTCGGGTGGCTCGAACTTGCGCGATGCCAAGCCGACTGGGCCGTTGGAGGTCTTTGTGTCCGAAAATTCCTGCGGCGTCGCCGCACTGAACAATGACTGCGGCACCGATCTGCCCACCCGAGGTCCACTCATCCAGTGTTGGGCAGCGTAGCGGGGGTGAGTGTTGAAAGTCACTCTGAAGTTAAGCGGAGCACATGTTCATATTACCCGGGTTGTCGTACGGTCGAGATGTGCCCATGTCAAAGAGTCGAGCTGTGAAGCGGCAGGTGCGCTCGGATGCGGTGCGGAACCGATCGGCGATCATCGAGGCAGCCGCGGCCGAGTTCACCACGCGGGGGCGCAGTGCGGACGTGCGCGACATCGCGGCACGCGCCGGTGTGGCGATTGGCACCCTGTACCGCCATTTCCCAACCAAGGATGACCTTCTCGAGATGGTCATGCAGGACCTGTTCTCTGCATGGCAGAACGCCGGCTTGTCGAGTTGGGTGAATCATGCGGACCCGTGGACGGCCTTGACCGGGTTCATCGACGACGCCGTGCGCCGCCAGGCCACCCATGTGGCCTTGACCGAGCGGCTGGCCCGCCCCTTCAGCGAGCGTCAGCTCGATGAATGCGCCACTCGCGTTGCCGCCGTTGCCGAACAACTCGTGGCCCGTTGCCATGCCGCCGCGGTGGTGCGCGAAGGGGTCACCGGCGAGGACATTATTCAACTCATCATCTGCCTTGCCTCGCTCGCTGATCACAGCGAGATCGGTCGGGTAGAACCTCGAGCCGACATTCCAGCCACCGGGCCCATTACGGACCTGCGACAACGCACTACGACGCCGTGGGTCCGCCAACTGCAAATCGGGGTCGACGGGCTTCGTCCCGTCCACGGTGCCCTCGCAACTCCGTGAGCCCCATACGTCACACCAACCGACTCGTCCCGCGCTATACCCGCTTTCACGAATCCAGCAGAAGAGGAAAACAGTGGTAAAGCTCTCCATCGTCGAGCAGGTAACAGTCCCCGCAGACGGCAACGCGTTCGACGCATTCGATGAAGCCCTGATCACCACGAAACATGCAGAAGCTCAAGGGTTCCACCGCATGTGGTTCGCCGAACACCACGCTATCGGCTCGGTCGCGTCCCACGCACCGGAAATACTCATGGCTGTCATCGCACGCGAGACCGAGCGCATCCGCATCGGGTCCGGAGCGATCCTACTGAACCACTACAGCCCCCTTAAAGTTGCCGAACTGTTCTACCAGTTGGAGGTCGTGGCGCCCGGACGGTTCGACATAGGCCTGGGCCGAGCCACCGCCGGCCCACTCGTGGACGCGGCGCTCAAACGCGACCGCGAATCCCGGCTCACTGATGACTTCTACCAGCAAGTTCAAGAAGCGCTCGCGTTCCTACGCAGAGACTTCCCAGCCGATCATCCATTCAGCCAGATCCAACTGATGCCCACCGTCACCCCCCGTCCCGACCCATGGATCCTCGGTTCGTCCGGCAGCAGCGCGAACCTGGCCGCCGCGCTGGGAATTGGATACTCCTTCGCCGGATTCATCAACCCACCCGGGGCGGTCCGCGCGTTGCAGTCCTATCGCCGGGCGTTCACTCCGACCCAGTACGGCGAACAGGTCCCGCAGGCAATGCTCGGCGTGAGCGTGTTCGCCGCCGACACCGATGCGGAAGCCCACAAGATGACCTGGCCCACCCGCGCCGTCTACGCCAGCCTGGGCCGCACCAGCCCCGGACAGATCGTCGTCCCCTCGATCGACGAGGCCTCCCGCACCCTCACCACCAGTCAAAAGGATGCGCCATCCCGGATCGTCGACGGAATCTGGCCTCAGCAACTGGCCGGGCGCCCGGAAACCATCCGCAGCCAACTGACACAGATGATCGAACAAACCGGTGCTACGGAAATCATGGTGCAAAGCATCAACCCCGATCAAGAAGCCCGACGCTACTCCCACGCCCTGATCGCCGAAGCCTTCGGCCTGCGAACCAACGGGCACAAGGCGGCTATGGGCGCAGTCTGAGGCGAATACGGCATACCCAGGTCCAACTCACCCGCCACCTGATTGATCGCTGCACACTGCCCGCATTCGACTCATCGGGCCTAGCGAGATGGCCACGCGGTTGACGAACACCACCACATCTGGAACCGGAGCGAGCAGGAGCTTGGTCGGCCGTTCACGGAATTTTCATGGTCCTTGCCCGCTTGCACCACCTAGTGTCGCCGACCCGAGCCTCGAGCTCTGGACATAGACGGATTTCGCGCTGGTCGGTGAGACTGCGACGGCTCAATCAGAGTGTAGGCCAACGAGCCTTGCTGTTAGCACGCCGCGCGCCCGTCAGGGCTGCAGAGCCAACATCAACTCGAATGGAAGAAGGTAGAATCCATTGGCGATGTTCCGTGGCGTCGATTGGCTGTCTGGGTAGTAGAAGTTATCTGCGCCGAATGCCACTTCGTGACAGTGGCATTCATATCGTTCGACTAATCCACACCCCTGAACGCGCTCGACTGCATGCAGATGCGACAAGAGCGCCTCATGCCCTGTTACCTGACCGGAAAATAACGTGGTGAGTGGGCAGGCGACAGCACCCGGCGGAGCTTGCGGAGCCGGGTCATGTTGTAAGACTGTGTATTTGGCTATGCGGCGGGTTCGAGGGTGACGCGGTAGCCCATTGCGGTGAGTTGGGCGATGTGGTTACGCATCCTGCGTTCGGTGTTGATGCGGCTGGTGTGATAGTCGGCGCCGAGGTCGCAGAAGCGGGCGAACGGGTCGGTGAGCAGGTGCCAGACGATGACGAGGAGGGACCGGGCGACCGCGACCAGGGCTTTGAGCTTGCCACGGTGTTTGACGAGGCGTCGGTAGCGTTCGCCGAGGAAGGTGTCGGTTTTGGCGGCCACGGCGGCGGCCTCGCCGAGTGCGCCCTTCAGGTACGGGTTGCCCTTGCCGGTCTTGCCGCCACGGGTGACGGGCCCGGACTGGACGGTGCGCGGGCAGAGTTTCGCCCACGAGACCAGGTGCGCGGCGGTGGGGAACTGGGTCATGTCCAGGCCTATTTCGGCGAGGATGCTCTGCGCCCCGGCCCGGCCGATGCCGGGGATTTCGGCGAGGCGTTCGACCGTGCTCGGCCCGGTGGCCGCGGTTTCGTCGGTCACGCCGCCGCCGTCCGCGTCGGCCTGCGCCAGCAGGTGGTCGATGCGGGTGGTGAGGGTGCCGATCTGGCCGGACAGCGTGTCGATCTGATCGAGCAGGATCCGGGCCA
>RRBB01000374.1:0-6761 GCA_006543605.1 Rhodococcus sp. WS4 | reverse complement strand
CAAGTTCGTCGCCAGCACTGCCCGCGGCCGCACCCGAGGGCCAAGTCTCAAGGCCACCATCGCCATCAACATCCTCACCGACATCGACCCTTGACAACACAACCCACGACTTAACTACACGGCTTTGTGGCTAGCCGGCCGGGTCGGCGACGTCCTCAGCTGCTCTGAGCACGCGGAGGATGTTCTCGCCGGCGAGCTTGTCCAGGTCGGCCCTGGACCAGCCGCGGTCGGCGAGGGCGGCGAAGAGCCGCGGATACCCCGACACGTCCTCCAGGCCCTCGGGCATGGCCTCGGACCCCATGTAGTCACCCCCGATGCCGACATGGTCGATGCCGGCGACGTCACGAACGTGCTCGATGTGCGCCACGACGTCCGTCAACGTGGCGACCGGTGGTGGCGACTGCTCGGCGAGCCCCGTCATCAGTGCGTCGTATGCCGGATCGCCCTTCTGGAGCCAACGGCGTCGAGCCTCGGCCTTCGCCTCCGCGTGCCACCGGGTGACCGCCGGTGAGACGAACGCGGGCAGGAACGTCACCATGCACACGCCGTCGTTCTCCGCCAATGCGGCCAGGACATCGTCGGGCACGTTGCGTGGGTGGTCGCAGACCGCACGGGCGGAGGAGTGGCTGAAGATCGCCGGCGCGGCGGTCACCCGCAGCGCGTGCCGCATTACGTCGGCAGACACGTGCGAGAGATCGACAAGCATGCCGAGCCGGTTCATCTCGCGTACGACGTCCTCACCGAACTCCGACAATCCGTGCAGCACTGGGTCGTCGGTCGCCGAGTCGGCCCAGGGCACGTTCTTGTTGTGGGTCAGGGTCAGGTAGCGCACACCCAACGCGCGCATCATGCGTAGGACCGCTAGTGATCCGTCGATGCAGTGGCCACCCTCCATGCCCAACAGCGATGCGATCCGGTCGCCGGAGGCCTCGACCTCGTCCGCAGTCGTCGCCAGCACCAGCCGGTCGGGGTAGCGGGCCACGAGGCGCCGTACGAAGTCGATCTGTTCCAGCGTGGCGGTCACTGCCGAGGGACCGACGAAAAGCTCCGGGGACACGTACACCGACCAGAACTGCCCGGCCACGGCGCCGGCCTCCAGTCGCTTCAGGTCTGTGTGCAGATCCGGCACCACCCCGGTCAGGTCGACGGCGTCCAGGTCGGCGTCGTACTGCTGGCGCATCGCCCAGGCGAGATCGTTGTGACCGTCGATCAGCATCGGCATCGTGTCTCCTTCGACCGTTGCGGCTTGGTCGACGCGCGATGTTTCTCATCGAGCGCCTGAGCTCCCACCTTATGGTTCAGCTGCTCCGTTTGAATCGGATGCGGGGCAAACCACCGTTCCCCTGTGCTCGGGGGCCGCTCGGCAGCATCTGAGGACCGTTCGTCGCGAATGTGGACGACCTCCTCGCCGAAGCGAGAACTGCTTCGTGCATGTCATATCAATGAGTGGCCGGCGAGCTGGGCGGACATCGAGGCGACGGCGGCCAGCGCTTCGGTCGGCGACGACATTGCGAATTGACCTGTGGTGCACGATAGGTCAGGTCCTGGGCGCCTTCGGCTCTGGCCACGGCCCTGCCGCCGGCATCGCCAGCGGCCGGGTCAGAGCTTCGATGGAATGTCTACTCATCAGGGTCGTGAGAAGTGTGGCGTGCAAGATCTACCGACCCAGCGGACATTGAAAGACTTTCGGCCGCTGAGTCATTTCATGAATAGCCGAGCTCTCGAGTGGTTGAAGACTCCGGAATATCACCCGTTTATGACCCCCGAAGAGTCCCGCGGCCTGCTGTTCATTGCACAACTTCGCGCGGAGCAAAGTTCCTGCATCTCGACGAGCACACAAAAACATGTGTCGAGATGCAGGAAAGATTGACGGGAAAATGCGGCGAGACTTGACGGGATCGGGCCGTTGAGGATTGCTGGTCACGTCGAGGGAGCGGAATCTCGGTGCGAACTACCCTCCGATGAGCGGTCGATTCCCACCGGTTCTGGACGGTCGCCCACATCGGTGCGCGGCCGACGGCCAGTCCCCCCGCACGTCCGGTCGGCGCTCGCTACCAGCCGGGAAGTCAGCAACGACGAGATCCTCGTGCCCGAGCAGGCGCGGCGCAGCGGCCATGGCGACAACGCGCCTGTCAACGCCGACACGTCACGGTGCCCCACCCGAGGCTGTAGGTGGGATTCCGACCCGTGCCTGCCGCCAGATCTCCTCGGGGAAGGCCGATGTGGGTGATTGATATCCCCTATGCCACCGCCGAACGACCGGATTCTCACGGTATCGCCAGGACGGTTGGACGTTGCTGTAGTGCCTGGACGAGGGGTGGCGTTGTGGTTCAGCGAGGAGCTACCGCTCGCCGCCGACCACGATGGTGCGCGCAAGAAGCTGGCCGCCACCGAACGCTTGCTCGCTGTGCGAGGCCGAACGCTTCGAGCTCGAGAAGGCGGAAAGGAAGAGCGTCGGTTCCGAACGATCAGTGACGAGTGAACGACAGCCCGCGACGGCAGTCCTCATGTCGGTCACGCGACCGCCGGAGTGAGTGTGATACAGGTCACATTGTTCCTGATTTTCTCCGCAGTCCACACTTGGGGCGCGACCGAAACTGCCGGCGGCAGGAGCGCGGCCCGATCAGTCGTTGACCACCCTCCGGTGCTGCCATGTCGACGTGTGGTCGGATAAACCGCTTTATCAGTAAAGCGCAGGTCACGACACCATGAAGCGGGTGGGGGAGCAGGGCCGGGGAGAGGCGGCGTTGGGTGGCGTTGCCCTGCGCCGGTGCCGACGGCAAAGGTGGAAACGTTCCGGTATCGGCCCGAAATTGCCGCACCGGCAACGGTACTGGCCCGCCCACTCAAATCTTGACTAATTCCAGAAAAGCGGTTCATAGTGTGCGCGTGCCCTCGACGACGGATTACGCAGACCGGCTGCGGCTCGCTGACTTGCGCGTGACCCGTCCGCGGGTCGCGGTACTGGAGGCGGTGCACGCGCATCCGCACGCCGGTACGGACACGATTCTCGATGCCGTACGCGCAGTGCTTCCCGGGGTTTCCCGGCAGGCGGTATACGGCATCCTGCATGCCCTGACCGACCGGGGATTGGTGCGGCGCATTCAGCCCTCCGGTTCCATCGCCCGCTACGAGTCGCGGGTCGGCGACAACCACCACCACATGGTCTGCCGGTCCTGTGGAGCGATCGCGGATGTTGATTGCGCTATAGGCGACACGCCCTGCCTGAACCTGTCCCATGACGGTGGATTCCTCGTCGATGAAGCCGAGGTCATTTTCTGGGGACTCTGCATCGACTGCTCCACCTTGCAGACGGCGCAGCCACGAAGTTAACGACAGCCCGAATTATCCACTTGCGGAAGGAAAGCCGTGTCTGACAAGACCCAAACCCTCGCCGAAGAGCACCCGCCGATCGCCGAGGCCCAATCCGAGCCCGCACAGAGCGGCGGCTGCCCCGTTGCGCACGGTCAGCTCAAGCACCCCACCCAGGGTGGAGGCAACCGTGACTGGTGGCCGAACCAGCTCAACCTGAAGATCCTGCAGAAGAACCCCGCCGTCCGTAACCCCATGGACAAGGACTTCGACTACACCCAGGAACTCGCAAACCTCGACTTCGAGGCCCTGAAGCGGGACGTCGAAGAGGTCATGACGACCTCACAGGACTGGTGGCCCGCCGACTACGGCCACTACGGTCCGCTGTTCATCCGGATGGCGTGGCACGCCGCGGGCACCTACCGCGTCAGCGACGGCCGCGGTGGCGCCGGTGCCGGGATGCAGCGCTTCGCGCCGCTGAACAGCTGGCCCGACAACGCCAACCTCGACAAGGCCCGCCTCCTGCTGTGGCCGGTCAAGAAGAAGTACGGCAAGACCATCTCGTGGGCAGACCTCGTCGTCTTCGCCGGCAACGTCGCCCTCGAGTCGATGGGTTTCGAGACCTTCGGCTTCGGCGCCGGCCGGGTGGACCAGTGGGAGCCCGAGGAAGACATCTACTGGGGTCCGGAGCTGACCTGGCTCGGCGACGAACGCTACACCGGTGACCGTGACCTAGAGAAGCCGCTCGGTGCGGTCCAGATGGGTCTGATCTACGTCAATCCCGAAGGCCCGAACGGCAACCCGGATCCCGTCGCAGCGTCCCGGGACATCCGTGAGACGTTCGCGCGGATGGCGATGAACGACGTCGAAACCGCTGCGCTGATCGTCGGCGGTCACACCTTCGGCAAGACCCACGGCGCCGGACCGGCCGATCTGGTCGGGCCCGAGCCCGAGGCCGCCCCGCTCGAGGAACAGGGCCTGGGCTGGAAGAGTGCCTTCGGCACGGGTAAGGGCGGTGACACCATCACCAGTGGTCTCGAGGGTGCCTGGACCCCGACCCCGGCGACGTGGGACAACAGTTTCCTCGAAACCCTCTACGGCTACGAGTGGGAGTTGTCCAAGAGTCCCGCCGGTGCGTGGCAGTGGATCCCGACGGACGGCGCCGGCGTGGGTACCGTGCCCGATGCGCACGACGCCGCGAAGACGCACGTGCCGGTGATGCTGACGACGGACCTGGCGCTGCGGATCGACCCGGCCTACGAGAAGATCACCCGCAACTGGCTGGAGAACCCGGATCAGCTCGCCGACGACTTCGCCAAGGCGTGGTACAAGCTGACCCACCGCGACATGGGTCCGATCGTGCGTTACCTCGGCCCGCTGGTGCCGGACGAGACCCTGCTGTGGCAGGACCCCATCCCCGCGGTCCAGCATGAGCTCATCGACGCCGGCGACATCGCGTCGCTGAAAAGCCAGATCCTCGACTCCGGACTGACTGTCGCAGAACTGGTTTCGACCGCGTGGGCGGCGGCGTCGTCGTTCCGTGGCAGCGACAAGCGTGGCGGTGCCAACGGCGGCCGGATCCGCCTCGAACCGCAGGCGAGCTGGGAGGTCAACAACCCGGCCGAACTCGCCCAGGTGGTGCGGACCCTGGAGGGAATTCAGGAGTCCTTCAACGCCGCCCAGACCGGCAGCAAGCGGGTCTCGTTCGCCGACCTCGTCGTGCTCGGAGGCGCCGCGGCCGTCGAGCAGGCCGCGAAGAACGCCGGAGCTGACATCGAGGTGCCCTTCACTCCCGGTCGCACCGATGCCACGCAGGAGCAGACCGATGTGGAGTCGTTCGCTACGCTCGAGCCGACCGCGGATGGGTTCCGCAACTACCTCGCCGAGGGCCACCGTCTGCCGGCGGAATTCCTGTTGGTCGACAAGGCGAACCTGCTGACCTTGACTGCCCCCGAGTTGACGGTTCTCGTCGGCGGCCTGCGCGTGCTGGGCGCGAACTACAACACCAGGTCGGAAGAGGGTGTCTTCACCGCGAAGCCGGGGACGCTGACCAACGACTTCTTCGCGCACCTGATCGACCTCGGCACGACGTGGGCGCCGAGGTCCACGGATTCGGAGATCTACGAGGGCCGCGACCGCGTCACCGGTGAGGTGAAGTGGACCGGAACCCGCGTCGACCTCGTGTTCGGGTCGAACTCCGAGCTGCGCGCTCTTGCCGAGGTGTACGCCTCCGACGACGCAAAGCAGAAGTTCGTGCGGGACTTCGTCTCCGCGTGGGACAAGGTGATGAACCTCGACCGGTTCGAGATCGCCTAATCACGCGCGGTGATCAGTGGAACCTGATCACTACCACGCTGTGCATCCCGCGAGCATCAGCTCGCGGGATGCACGCGCATGAACCGGACGTGCTGTCCCAGCGAGCCGAGCTCATACGCGTTGCGCCAACCTGTCAGAGCCCTGCACAATCCGTCACCGCGGTCACTTGATCATTCGAGACGAGCGATTCAGGCGGAACTGAGCCTGTGCGGATCGAGGACAACCTTCGTGGCGTCCCCGGAGTCGAAGCCGGCGTGGCCTTGTGGTGCGTTTTCGGGACTGATCGGCTGCGCGTCGAACGCTCTGCGATCTAGACCTCGTCATAAAGGTGTGGGAATGGGACGACCATCCGGGTGGGCGGCAGCGTTGACGGGGCGTGCGGTGATGCGGTCACCGGGAGGGCCTCCGGTGCGCCGAGACCTCGAGCGGGCATTCTGGGCGCGGATTGCCGAAGGCCTCACGAGCGACGACGCAGCGACCGCGTGCGGCGTGTCGGGGCCGGTAGGGACACGGTGGTTCCGCCACGCTGGCGGGATGCCACCGATCGAGTTGAAATGCGTCGCTCGCGTAGATTCCTCGGGGGGCAACATTCTCGGTGGAAAAGGTGGATTAGGGGAACGGGTTCTCGAGCAAGTGTGCGGCCGTCCTCATCTTCTAGTGAATGACCGCTATCCGGCGTTTGGTGCGCGTCCACGCCCGAGGTCTTCGACCGACAAGTAAATGGGATGCGCAGATGCGAACAGATAGGGTCTCGCGTTTATATGCGTAAGTGATATATTAGTCTGCGACAAGTTGGTACGACAGCTGTTCCTGGGTGACCATGGCCCGGGCCGGCTCGGAAAAGTAGGAGTGCCGTCCAATGCCGCAGCAGGTACGAGGCGTCATCGCCCGATCCAAGGGTGCCCCCGTCGAGATCGCGACCATCAACATTCCGGATCCCGGTCCCGGTGAAGTGGTCGTCGACATCGCGGCCTGCGGTGTGTGCCACACCGACCTCACCTACCGTGACGGTGGGATCAACGACGAGTTCCCGTTCCTGCTGGGCCACGAGGCCTCCGGAGTGGTCGAGAGCGTCGGCGAGGGCGTCACCTCCGTGGCCGTCGGCGACTTCGTCGTCCTCAACTGGCGCGCCG
>RRBB01000373.1:0-6774 GCA_006543605.1 Rhodococcus sp. WS4 | reverse complement strand
TCGGTGAGCAGGAGATCCGTATCCGCCACTACCTCGCCGAGGTCGACCGATACCTCGCGAAGTAGCAACTCCCGCAACAGATCCAGCTTCACGTCGTCGACGGACCACCCACCGTCAACCAATCGCCACACTCGGCGAGACCCCCTCCCCAGATTCCGGCGTCAGTCCGGAAAGGACGTGCCAAGTGTCTGAACTCCTTTATGTCGCAGACGTGGACGAAATCCGTGCCTCGCCACCGGTGGTGCGGAAGGTCGGGCGGTCCGAGGTTCTGGTGTGCGCGGTCGGCAGCCAGTTCTTCGTCGTCGAGAACCGGTGCTCGCATATGGCCAGGCCCCTGGCAGGCGGTCGGCAAATAGGCCATATGATCGTCTGCCCGGTCCATTCGGGGCAGTTCGATCTCCGTGACGGTTCACCCCAATGCTTTCCGGCCACTCGGCGAATCAAAACCTACGACGTTGTGGTCGACTCCGGCTCCATCTGGATACCGGAACATCAAATCGATCAGTGATGAGGCGCCAGTCGTTCGCCCCGCTGGGCCGGGAACAGAGCCAAACAGGAGGAAGAATGTCTGATCTCGTCGTCCCGCGTATCGGGGTCACCGTCACCGAGGTGACGATCGAGGAGTGGCTCGTTGAGGACGGGACCACGGTCACCGAAGGGTGACCCGATCCTGACCGTGGCGACGGACAAGACGGAGGTCGAGATCGAGGCCCCGGTGAGCGGGGTACTCCGGCAGTCGGGGCTGCTGGAGGAGACCTACGCAGTCGGCGCCGTAATCGGATCGATCGTGTAGTCGGATCGATCGTGTGGGGGGGCGACCGCCCAAAGGTCATCGGCCACAGCCGAGATCGCGGACTCCACGACACCCTCGCGCGAAGGGCGCGGATCTGCGGGAGGTCATCGGCCGCTCGGGCGGGACCTGCAAGGGCAAGGGCGGCATCATGCACTTGTCCGACCCACGGGTTGGAGTGATGGTGACCTCCGGCATCGTCGGTGCTGGACTGCCCATCGCGCTATCCATCTGCTTCGTGTTCTTGGTGCCGGGTGACGCCATCGCCGCCTTGTCGGCCTCCTCATTCCGAGTGGGCGCCCTCCCGGGAGCAAGGAGGACTCATTTCTCGAGACACTAGAGAACTTGCTTGCGACCAAGCAAAGTGATTGTCCAGTATGACAGCGCAGGGACCAGCTCATATGAGGGCTGGTGACCGCCCGACGAGATCGACGAAGGAACCATTCATGACTGCTGCCACTGTTCCCCCGCCTACCCGGTCGTACCGAACCGTCAATCCGGCGACCGACGAGGTCGTGCAAGAATTCCCTACCCTGACGGACAAGGAGGCAGAGGCCGCGCTGGAACGAGCCGACCATGCCTATCGGTCGTGGCGTCACACTCCAGTCGGGGAGCGTGTGCGTCTCTTTCGGCGCTTCGTCGAACTCTTCGAGGCGAACGCTGACGAGCTCGCCCGGCTCACGACGCTCGAGATGGGCAAGCCGACGCCCTACGCCGCCGCTGAGATCAGCATGGTGACGGCAATCTTCAATTACTACGCCGATCATGCCGAAGAATTGCTCGCCGACGAGCCGATCGAAGTAGCAGGTCTGTCGAAAATCTACACGCGCCGCGAGCCGATCGGTGTCGTGCTCGGCATCGAGCCCTGGAACGCTCCGCTCTACCAGGCGATGCGTGCAGCCGCGCCGAACCTCATGCTCGGGAACACGGTGCTGCTCAAGCCGTCGGAGCTCACGGCGGGGTCCACCCTCCTCCTGGACGCCCTGTTCACTCAGGCCGGGTTCCCTGCCGACGTCTATCAAACCGTGCTCGTCTCAACCGAGCAGGTGTCGGCCTATCTGGCCGACCCATGCATCCGGGCGGTCACGTTGACGGGTTCGGACCGCGCCGGTTCGATGGTGGGTGAACAGGCGGGCCGCCATATCAAGCCCGTCGTGCTCGAGCTGGGCGGCTCCGATGCCTTCATCGTCCTCGACTCCGCAGACGTTGCGGCGGCCGCAGCCACGGCCGCCGCATGCCGACTCGTGATCGGTGGCCAGGTCTGCATCTCGCCGAAGCGGCTTATTCTCACCGAGGCCGTCGCCGACGAGTTCATCGCCCGCTTCACCGACGCCTGGTCCGACCAGAAGGTCGGGGATCCCTTCGATCCGGAGACCACTGTCGGTCCATTGTCGAGTACGGCCGCAGCCGACCTCCTGCAAGAGCAGTACCAGGACGCGATCGACAAGGGCGCGACGGTGCTGCTCCCCGGTGGTCGGGTCGACGGGCCTGGAGCGTTCTTCCGGCCGGCGGTGATCACCGACCTCTCCCCGGACATGCGACTCTACTACGAGGAGGCATTCGGGCCGTTGGCCATGATCCATCGCGTTCGCGACGCCGACGCCGCCGTCGCACTGGCCAACAACAGCGAATACGGGCTCTCCGGCTCGGTCTTCGCCGAGGACCTCGAGGACGCCTTGAGCGTCGCCCAGCGGCTCGATACCGGCAGCGTCGGCATCAACACCTGGTATCCCGCGCCGGTAGAGGCTCCATTCGGCGGCACCAAGCGCTCCGGCGTTGGTCGTGAGCTCGGACGCACGGGCATGGACCAGTTTGCGAACATCAAGACCTACGCCGTCAGCTGATATCCGGACTAGCCGGGCTCAGATCGATCGTGGGGAGCGCTCGAGTTTGCAACTCACGAGGGCGCTGAAGTGGCGAAGGCGAACAAGCCATTCGGGATCTTGACGCCGAGGTCGCGATCCTCCGTAAGGCCGCGAAACTGCTCGGGTAGGACAAACCGGCCCTAAGGGTTCACCCAGCGAACGACGCCCTAGTGTGCTGAGTCATTGTTTGTTTTATTGATTCTGGTGCAGTAGCGGGCGAGGCCGGCAAGGATCTCGTCCGCGGTCTTGGTCCATACGAAGGGTTTCGGGTCGTCATTCCATTCGGCGATCCAGGCGTTGACGTCGCCTTCGAGGGCTTTGACTCCGCGGTGGGACGAGCGGCGGAATTTGTGGTTGGTCAACTCGGCGAACCAGCGCTCGACGAGGTTGAGCCAGCTGCCCGAGGTGGGGGTGAAATGCAGATGGAACCGCGGGTGGGCGGCCGAGCACGCCCGTGCGACCCGCGAAAGCCTCGCCCAAGCCCAGCTGCAGGCGGGGCCTGACCACCCCATGATCACCACCGCCACCCGGAATGCCATAGCGCCCGTGTGTTCCCCGGTCGCCGTCGTCACAGCATTCGACGGCGGCCGGCTCACGGCAGTACGGTCAGCGCTTTCATGTCGCTGTCAATGACCCCACCACTGGTTGCAGTTGCGCTCGACGAAAAATCCGATCTACTTTCCCTGATCCGCGAATCCGGCAGGTTCGCCGTGAACGTTCTCGGCGCCGGCAAGCAAGCACTCGCACTTGCCTTTACTATCAAGGGTCAGAACAAGTTCGATGGCGTCGGCTGAACCGGACTCAACTCGTTGCCGGCGATCGCTGCACGTGGGTTGGATGTGCCCTCGAAGATGCCGTTGCCGATGGTGATCACACACCATCGGCGGCGGTATCGAGAGGGTCGAACACACGACCTCTGAACCGCTGACCTATCACCGTCGCAGCTCCGATCACCCACGCAACTATCTGACACCGGGCGAACCCGCTGAGCAACGGAAGAGCGATCGCAATTCTCGGCGCCTTAATTTAGTACTGCAACGACAGTTTGTGATGTCGGTATTTGTAGTGGCTGGCTCGGGCCCTGGCTTGGCTGGCGCGGCGCCAGTTCGACCAGTGCCAGACGTGGACGAGGGCGTGTAGCACCGGGCCTGGCGACGCGGATGAAATCGGCGGATCTCGTTGATTGTCAGAGGGATTAGCTCTCTTACTCCGGTTTCAGAGCCCCTTTTGAGCGTCGCGGCGCCGGATAGTCAGGAAGGCGGCCGCGGCCATCGACAGGGTGATGTGGCGGTACCAGGCCGAGTACCCACGGACCTGGTAGTGGTCGAGGCGGATCTCGTTCTTGGTGGTCTGGAAGCACTCCTCGATCGCCCAGCGGCTGCCGGCACCCGCACCAGCTCGGCGGGTTCGGTGTCGGCAGGGCCGAAGCAGATGTATAAGGAGATCTCGTCGGAGTCGGTGATCGATCGTCGGGCCAGCAACCAATGACCGCGACCCCGTTCGCGCAGTGGCCGGATGTCCACGACTGCCCAGTCGTAGAACCTGGATCCGTGCGCGCCGTCGCCGCAGTTGATCCGCTGCCACTCGGTCGCCAGCAGGTCGGCGATCACGGTGTGGGCGCGGCGGTGCCGCCAACTCCATCGAGATCACCATCTGCGACTTCGGTACGGCGAGAACATGGGCCACACCTCGGGATTCGAGCCACAGCCGGAGCTTGCCGACCCACCCGTAGGCCTCGTCGTCGGTGAACCACCCGAACAGCCGCACCGGCGTCGAGAGCTCGCTCGACAATCGACTGCGCCAGTTCGGGTTTCGTCACGAAATCCACCTGGTCGTCGATCCCGGCAGTTCGGCACCGCTCGCGGTCCTCGGTCCAGGCCTTCGGCAGATACAACTCCCGATCGATCAACGCCCGACCCCGGTCGGAGGCGTAGGCGAGGAACACCCCGATCTGGCTGTTCTCGATCCGCCCCGCCGTGCCCGAGTACTGCCGGGCCACCCCCGCCGAGCGAATTCCCTTCTTCAGAATGCCTGTTTCGACGATCAACACCCCATTCCGGGCGTCGCCTAGCGTCCCGACCACGACCTCGGCACGTCATCACGCAGCCCGTCGCAGTCCCAGGAGTAGAAAGCCAGCCGCTGCATGCCCTCCGGGCCCGCATCACCGGCCGACTCCGCGACTCCACCCGCGGAGACCGCGGCGCGAACCGCGAGCAGAACGCGGTGAACCCCGCCGACCACTCCAGCACCTCGGACTGCACACAAGATCAATTACCACACCGGTCCCATCAGTCACCAGCCGTCGTTGCAGTTCTAAGCCCGCCGGATGGCCCGGGGGCTCCCACAGAACGGAGCATGACAGTCTCCGGTCACTCCGCTCTTCTCATCCAGTCCGTCAGAACTCGGTCGTCCACACCCAATGCGCGAACAGGCCGGGTTGCCGTTGCAGCAGGCCCTTCCACCATCGCTGGGCCTTTCTTGAACGATCTGAGCCGCTTGAATCTCCGTCACGCCCATCGCACCAGGTAGGTGTTGATGCGTCGCAGTATGGCTTGGATCTCGGTCCGGTAGAACCGGCCATAGATAGGTCATCCAGCCGCGAACGACCGGGTTGATCCACCGCGCCAACTCTTCCAAGTCGGTCGTGGTGCGTAGATGCAGCCGCCAGGACCGAACCATCGCGCCCATGTTCTTGCGGGCATCGATGCTGGCCGCAGGCAGGAACGCCGAGAACATGCTCAACTGGTCCCGCATCGGGGCCTTCCTGGCTCGAAACGTGTACCCGAGGAACGTGAACGAGGCGTTCTCATAATCGAGGCACCTCTTACGGTCTTTGCAGTGCACTATCTTCGTTTGGCCGGATGCAGTTGCAACTGCACCCGCTCCATCCGAGTTTCCAGGCCAGCACTTTTCTGACTACACCATCGGCATAGCGTTCGAACTCAACGGTCGGGAACTCGCGTTCCAACCAGGAGTCGAACGCGTAGTGCATGAACAGATTCGCCAAAACTGGCGAGATCGCCGACCCTGCGGGGTCCCACGATCACGCTCGACGACCCTGCCCTCAGGCGTTTGGATCGGGGTACCCAGCCACCGCACCTACAGCACAATCCAGCGCTGCTCATGGGTGACGTTGACTTCCAGCGCCTTGACAATCAGGTCCCAGGCGACACTGTCGGATAACTTACTGACATTCAGATCGATGGTCCAGGACTTTGACCAGCCCTATCCCCGCACCTGGCCACCGAGTCCCGCGCGCCGCGCCCCGGCCGATACCCGTAGGAGTCATCATGAAAGATCGATTCCGAGCGGGGCGGAGCGTCAATGAGCCCACCGTCTGTGCCACCCGATCACCGATAGTGGGCACACCTAAAATTCGCGTCCCACCAGCAGATTTCGGTATTTTTGCCACCCGCATCTGAGGCGGGAAGTACGTCCCCGACGACATCCGATTCCAGATCTTGAAGGAATTGTTCTCCAAGTCCGCCTCGAACTCCTCGACAGACACTCCATCTATCCCGGCAGCACCTGCTTCCACGCCCTCCACACCAGGCGCTTGAAGATATCGAACGGTTTCCCGGTCGGCCCTGACATGTTCGCTCGTCGCCTCCCGGGCCTCGCCCGGTTGCTCGAACAACCACATCCGGATGAGCCGGCCCCTTCGCTCCACCCCATTGCAGGGGCTTCACCGCTTCTACGAGCCGGTCCGCCGGCACGCGCCGGGACGGTACTCAACCCCTCCTCCGAGGAGTTTCTGTGTGGCTAAGCAGGTCTCAAGGCTGGCCTGCTACGTGAGGGCTCGGGCGGGTATCGGATCACGCCTGAACGTTCGCCTCGCACTTAACGGCGAATTCGCCCCGGCGCCGGGCGCTCTGCCGCGCCAGCTTGACCACTTTTCGTTCAGCGTTGAGTTGATTCCACCTGCGAACAGCGCTGCGGGAACTCGCTGTCGCCGCCGTAGACCCGGAACGAGGCACCCAGAAGCGAAGTCGGAGTCGGCTCGATTTCTGTCACCTCGGTGTGTCACTCTCCGTCATGGACATCTCAGCGTGCTGATCGCCCTCGAGCCGAGCCTCTCGGCCTGCTCGTGATTGCGCGTCGCGCCGAGCGATCACGCCG
>RRBB01000372.1:0-6783 GCA_006543605.1 Rhodococcus sp. WS4 | reverse complement strand
CCCGAAATGCGACGGGAGATCTCGCCAGGGCAACCCGGTCCGCAGTCGATACAGCATCCCCTCGACCACCACACGATTGTTCCGGAACTTCCGCCCCCGGAGCCCATCGGAACTGGGCAACAGCAGCTCGAGCAACTCCCACTGCTTGTCCGTCAACACCTCAAACCGATCAACAACGTCTGCCACACCGAAGAGTCTGCAGCACAACACCACAAATCATTGGGAGACACACCCTAGCAGCCCAAGGAAACGTCGGCGTCGGACAGGCGACCCAATGCCATTTTCACGCCTGCGAGGCGTCCCGGGAACGGAACGGGGGGCTCATGTCAAGATGCGCGCGAAGCCTGATTCGTTGACTCATCGAGAATTGCCCGCGTGACGGCGGCCTTCCCGGGCGGTGTCATCTTGGCGGTGGCGAGGGCGATCAGCTCGGTGGACAGTGCCTGGATTTGGCGTTGGGCGGCGGCGGGGTTAATGCCGGCATGGGTGTCGCCGAGAATTGCTCGATCCTCGGCGCAGACCCGCTCGTGAGCGAGGGCACGGTGATACGGGGTGGTCGCTGTGTCGTATTTCTTGATCACCTTCGCGCCATCCCGCACCTTGGACGTCAATTTCTGCTGCGGGCAGAAGTAGTTCGTCAACTGCGACTGCAACACCCAGATCATGTTGAGCAACACCAGCTCTGCCGGTGTGTCGTACCGCAGGTAGCCGACGATGGTGCGCACCACCGCCCAGTTCTTCTGCTCGACATGAGCGCCGTCGTTGGAGTTACCCGGCCTCGACCGGGTGAAGGTGACGAGCAGATGATGATTGATGAACTCGCTGCCGTTGTCCAAAGCGCACAGGTTCGGGCCAACGTGTGCGAGGTGGCGCCTGATGTTCACGGGTTGGGCAGGCGTGTGGCATCGACGGTGTCGCCGAGGTAGTGCAGGACCGCGCCGCGACGGATGCCGAACGCTGCGGCGACGAGGACGGGGTCCATGACGGCGACCAGTTGAGCGAGGCGGGTGGCGCGCAGGGTCGCCACGGTGACCTGGGCGGGGACGACTTTGCGGGCGAGGTGGTCGATGGACACAGGGCCACCGGTGGTCTTGCTTTTCTGGTTGACCAGCAGATATGGGACTGTGTGGTGGTGCGTTTCGCGATAGAGGAGGCACCGGCGCAGTGCTGTGGTGGTGGCCGGGTCGAGCGGGGTCGGCTGGGGGCGGCGGTTGCTGCGGCGAGGTCGATGTCGTCGACCCGCAGAGAACGCAACTCGGTGACCGACGCACCGTGCAGCAGGCCGAGCAACCCTATCGTTGGTTCGTGTGGGTGCAGTTCGGTCGCGCCGCGGGTCCATCGCCGGAACAGGTCGCGTTGGCGCGCATGGTCGAGTACCTGTCCGTGGAAGGCGATGTTGGAGTTGGCGTTCAGTCCGCATGTGGGGTCGGCGAGGATGTGACGGGCGTGGCGGGCGAATCGGAAGAACACCCGCAGGGCGTGGAGGTATCTGGCACGGTTGCTCGGGTTGGTGATGGTAGCCAGGAACGCCTCTACATCGCCGACACCGACCAGCGTCGGATCGGTGACCCCGGGGCGGTTCTCGACCAGGTAACGTGCCAGATCGCGCACGGCGGCCAGGTTGATCTCGAGTGTGCGGTCGGAGCGGGGTTTGGTACCGGCGCGGCGGGCCCGCTCACGCGATTGGGAGCTGATGACGGTCGAATGCTGCCGCGATAGGCCGGAATCCGTCGGGCACCTCGGCCACTCGTCTGGCGCGTCGTTCGGCTGCGGCTTGGCCGGCGACGTCGAGGGTGAGGGTGAGCCGGGAATCGACGAAGTACGTTTCCAACGCTCGCGCCAGCGCGCCCACGGCCGGGCCGGGAAGTCGCGCGGCGCGCAGGATGGCGGTGGGTCCGGCACCCGGACTCGCGGTGAGTATCGCCGCCAGCTGGTGAAGCAGGGAGATGGCGCGGGTGGGCGCCGCCCGCGTTGCGAGGAATTCGCCGAATCCGGGGAACCATTCGGGTGTCGGATCGAGTTGTGTCGCCAGCTTTTCGGTGCACCGATACACCATCGCCGGGTCCGTTTGGTAGCAGCGGGCGCATTGGCCGAGGGATTGGTGCGGTCGCTGCTGCCCGCACGTGCCGCAGCAGACGATCCGGCGTGGACGGGTCACAGCGGTGGCATGGATCGTCCCGGCTTCGCAGGGCCCGCGGCCCGCGGCCCGCGCCACCGGAGCCGGTGGGGTGGGCGTGGCAGCGACAGGTGTGGTGTCGATGTCGAGCAGGTCGTTGGGTGTGCAGTCCAGTGCCGTGCACAACGCGGCGAGAGTGTCGAGTTTGAGCTGCGCGGGTTGTTTGGTCAGCAGCGCGGACACCGACGCCGATGACATCTTCAGGCCGGCTTTCTCGGCGAGCAGCCGGCGCAGCTGGGCGCCGGTCCACACTTCGCGTTGCGCTGCCGCCATCCGCAGCCGCCAGGTCGCCTTCATTGCTGCCCGTCCTCGAGTGCGGTCAGTGTGGCCGACACGGCACGTCGGTAGGCGTCCTCTATGAAAGTCGCCGACGGCCGGACGTAACCCATTGTGGTACCCACCTGCCAGTGACCCAAAAGCTGTTGTATCGCAACGAGGTCCATGCCTCGCTCGTAGTTGTGCGTGGCGCACGCCCGGCGCATCGCATGTGGGCTGAAACGCTCGGTCGGGGCAGCGTCCTCGAGGTCGAGAAGTCGAGCCAGCCGATTGCGCACACTACCGCGACGCGGTCGATCCCCGGACTGGTCCGGGAACAACACCGCTCCGTCGGCGAGTTTGCCTCGCACATCGGCCAGATACCACCTCAGGATCAGGTCCAGCCCGTCGAGCATCGGCACCCAGCGAGGGCGGGGACCGGATCCTTTGGCGGCCTTGCCGAATCGCACATGGATCTTGCCGAACGGTCCCCGGTCGAAGTAGAGGTCGGCGACATCGAGCATCACCGCCTCCTCCGATCTCAACCGGCGTGGTAGAGCGTGCGGAACAAGGCGTCGTCGCGGCCCGCCGTGCCGAACACTCGTGCCGTGGCTATCCGGTCACGCAGGAACGCGAAGAACGTGTCCAACCGCTGCGGGGTCGGCGGTGGAAGCACATGTGGGGAATCGGTGCCGACATGGCGGGCGGCGTTGAACTCGTCGACCGGATCGGCCAACCGCACCCCGTACATCGCTTCGATCTCACCGGCCTTACGCGCGCAGGGGACGTGAAGAACCCCTTGAATGTCGAAAGATAGCCCCGTCGTGTCGATGTCGCCATCCCGACCGTCGCCTGCTCGCCGACGACCCGGTCGATGTCGTCACTATTCCTGGCGGACGCGCCGGTTATCGAACCGGGCAGTGTGGAACGCCACCATCACCGCGGTTCTGACGTCCTACCACGTCGAGCATGACGGACACGGTTGGCGTCGGCCGGAGTCGCTGTACGGATCAGTGAAGATGTCCGCCACATACGACGGGAGGGCATCGCGGTCGCCCGGTGCACCATACAACGGCTCATACGGGTCAACCGCTGGCGCGGCGCCGCCAGGGCGACGAAGGTCCGCACCACCACCCCGGACGCATCGGCGCCGCGGGCGCTGGGTCTGTCGATCGGAACTTCCGGATCGATCGGCCGGACGCGCTCTCTGTCGCCGACTTCACGTACGTGCGAACCGTGCCTGGCTTCGCGCACACAGGGTTGGCGATCGATGCGTTCGCCAGCACCATCCTCGGCTGGGAAGGTTCGGCGTCCAAGGAGACCGCATTCGTGCAGCGGGCGGTGAATCAGGCGTGCTCGTTTCGGTTGATGCAGGGGAACCTTGGCCTACACCCAGCTGTCAGATAGACAATCGATGCTCGCCGAAGAAGGCGCGATACTCCTGGGCGAGGAGGTCGGGCGCCTCCGATGGGAGAAAGTGGCCTCCTCGCGGGAGCACGGTCCACCGCGCAAGATTCACGCGCCGCTCAACGGCGGCCCGCGGCATGAGCGCAACCTCCTTCGGTGCCACCGCCACGCCCGTCGGGACCGGTATCGAAGGCGTGTCTTGACGTAGCAGCAACCATTCGGTCGGCGCCGGCATACCTGTCGCGCGCACGCCCCCGCCATACTGCTCCTTGTAGAGCCGGAGCGACGAACCGATCGTATTGGTCAGCCAGTACACCGATGCCAGGCTGCACAGGAAGTCGCGGCCGCGGTAGGACATCGCATCGCTATTGCTGTCGCTCCAAGCCCGACGCCGAGCCCATATCCACGCCGCTGTCCCGACGGGTGAGTCTGCGAGCGCGTAGCTGATCGTCTGTGGTTCGGTGCTGTGCAGCACTCGATGCGCGGTGATCAGCGGTACTGCCTCCCGATTGCGCGCGATCATCCACTTCTCGTCGGGGGCGTAGTCCTCCTGTCGCACGTCCTTGTAGTGAAACTCGGGCAACAGCAGGATGCAAAAGTGCACAGCGAACACGCGCTCGGGGTACGCATGACCGAGTTCGGCGGTGATAGCGGAGCCCAGGTCTCCGCCGGCTGCCGCGAACCGCTCGTAACCCAGGACCTCGGTCATCAGCTTCACCCAAAGGCGCCCAATTCCCCGGATGTCGAGGCCTGGGGTTCGGAGCGGTGACGAGAAACCATACCCGGGGAGCGACGGGACAACGATGTCGAAGGCCACGTCGTCATTGTCTCGCGTGAGTTCTTCGACTACGCCACGCCAGTCCCAGAAGGTCCATGGCCAGCCGTGCGTGAGTATCAGCGGGATAGCATTGGGCCGGCCACTTCGAATGTGCATGAAATGGATCAGCACGCCATCGATCTCCACACGGAACTGGTCGTAGGCGTTCATGCGCGCCTCCGCCGCCCTCCAGTCGAAGTCGTCCGCCCAGTAACTCACCATGTCGCGGAGCCAGCCCTGTTCGACGCCGTAGTCCCAGTCGGAATTTCCGAAGTCTCCAGGCCAGTTGGTCGCCCGCAGCCTTTGGCGCAGATCGTCGATCCGTTCGTCCGGGATGTGAATGCTGAACTTTTCCGGTTCCATCACCCTCCGTAATGCCAGCCTATAGTACTCCGAAGTTTCATCGGAGAAGCGAGAATTATCTTCGTACTAGCATACCTACTAGTCAGGAAAAACGAAATAGGTAACGCATTTTCGGAATCAGGATCGCCGCAACGGGTGGCGCAGAAACCGAACTTCCTGCATAGATCAGGAGTTACGGACGACGTCGTTCCGGAGTGCTGCACAATTCGATCTTGTTGTCGCTGTTGGGGGCGAGGCGAACTTTCCTCGAGGTCGACCCACCAGCGACCAAGAACGGCCCTGGAGCCGTCGGCGTCGCGTGATTTTGGGAGGTGAAGGGCGGTCACTTCACGAATGCCCCAGGTGCGGTCGCCGAACGGGTGGCGGCCACTGATCATCGTCGACTGGCTCAGCAGAGGACGGATTCTATGAGTCGATCCGGCCATGCACGCCATACATGATCGACTACGTGATAATCCTCTCCGGCACAGTGGACTTCGATCTTCCCCGGCGGCAAGATGCGAACCCTGGCCGTGTTGATCGGGGGGCGTCACGCACGCGTGGAGAACTGCTACGACGAGGACTGCTTCGTCGCATCGATCAACATCCGCGCCAAGCGCTCCCAACCCCCACCTGTGCGACGTTTGCCGTACCGACGAAGGTCTCGGACAGGACGTGTTTGTGCGCCTGGCCACTGCCTTGTGCCTAGGGCATGTCTCCCAATAATTTAAGCCATTCGACGATGCCGGCGAGCAGGAATCCGGCCCGGTAGGTCAGGGCAAGCTTGTCATACCGGGTTGCCACCGCTCGCCACTGTTTTGCCTTGTTGAAGGCCCTTTCCACCACGTTGCGGCCCTTGTACGACTCGGCATCGAAGTTCGGTGGCCGCCCGCCCGCGCTGCCCTTGTTCTTGCGGTTGGCCACTTGATCGGACTTCTCGGGAATGACCGCCTTGATGCCCTTGCTGCGTAGCAGTTCTCGATTGGCCTTGGATGTGTACGCCTTGTCGGCACGGACCTCGTCCGGGCGCGTGCGGGGTGCGCCGCCACCGATGCGCGGCACGCAGATGCCGTCGAGGAGTGGGCCGAACATCGGGCTGTCGCCGGCCTGGCCAGGACCCACCAGCACCGACAAGGGACGTCCGGCACCGTCGCACGCCAGGTGAACTTTGCAGGTCAACCCGCCTCGGGACCGGCCGATGCCGTGATCGACCGGTTCGTCAAGCAGATTCGTGTAATTCGGTAGATCCCCCTGTGTCACGCGCGGCGTTGGCGCCATGCTGGTGCACCCGCACCACGGTGGAATCCACCGACACCGCCCAATCCAGGTCGCCACCGGCATCGGCCATCGCCGCCAGGGCCATGAGTACCCGATCCCACGTTCCATCCCCCGCGTAGCGTCGATGCCGTTTCCACACCGTCTTCCAGGGGCCGAAATGCGCAGGTAGATCCCGCCACGGGATCCCGGTACGCAGCCGGTAGAGCATCCCCTCCACCACGAGCCGGTTGTTCTGGAACTTCCGCCCCCGCAGCCCATCCGAACTGGGCAACAGCAGCGCAAGCAACGCCCACTGCTTCTCGGTCAACACCTGATATCGATCCATCACCTCTGTCACAGCAAACATGTTGCCGCATAACACCCCAAACCATTGGGAGACACGCCCTAGTACTGCAACGGCACTTGCTTGACAGGTAGACGATACTGGTTGTGTGGTCCTCGATCTGGTTGTTGCCGAGTTGGAAGCGTTGCATGAGCGGATCTCCGGTCGGTTCGCCCGGTCGGAGCC
>RRBB01000371.1:0-6804 GCA_006543605.1 Rhodococcus sp. WS4 | reverse complement strand
GGATGCTGCACCGCCACCCCGGGCACGCCGAGGCGGTCGCCCGAATCTCCTGGTGCGTGGACCAGCACGCGCTGGGGGTGATCACCGGGGAAGTCGGCGCCGGGAAGACCGTCGCGATCCGCGCCGCGGCCGCCGCGTTGGACCCGGCGCGGCACCTGATCATCTACCTGCCCAATCCGTCGATCGGGGTGCGGGGGATGCTGCACCACATCGTCACCGCTCTCGGGCATGTTCCCAGCTTCTACACCGCGACGTTGGCCCCGCAGGCCGCCGACGCGTTGGCGGCCGAGAACGCTGAGCGGGGTCGGGTGCCGGTAGTCGTGATCGACATTACCGACCGCAGATATATCCGTACACGCCGTTCGTCCTGCGTGATTTCACCGACGTCCCGTGGTTGTTTACCGACCGGGGTTCGGGATGTCCGTCATGTTCAGGTCGAGATTTGGAGGGTGTGTGGTGTTGCGAGTGGTGGTCGGGGATCTCCGGGTTCAGCGGATCGAGCGGAAGGGTGGGCGGCGGTCGTGGACGATCGTGTGGCCGGACGGGCGCGAGCATCGGGAGGCGGACCGGTTCCTGCGCCGTTTCGACGGGTCGGGCACGCAGCGCACGTATGCGTATCTGCTGGTGGATCATCTGCGCTGGCTGGAACGCGAGTGCTTGACCGTCGACCGGGTCGGGTTGCGGGATCTGGAGCGGTACATGGGCATCGTCGGCGCCGAGGTGGCGATGCCGTTGGGTGAGCCGTGGCGGGTCGGCAAACGCCCGTACGGGCATGCCGCACTGACGACCGCGGCGGCGTGCGTGAAGGGGTTCTATATGCATCAGGCCGCGCTGGGGATGAATCCCGAGTTGGGCGCGGGCCTGGACAAACGCCGACTGCCGACCCGGGCGGACCGGCGGCGCTCGTTTCTGGGGCATGTTGCGACATCGCTGCCGGCGAATCCGCTGGCGCCGACCGGGCCGCGGCGGCGACATCCGAAGATGCTGCCGGACGGGGCGCGGGACGCTCTTCTGCCGGTGATGAATTCGGCGCGGGACGCCATGGTGGTGACCTGGCTTGGAGATGCCGGCTTGCGGATCGGCGAGCTGTGCGGGCTTCATCTGGTCGACCTGCATCTGCGCGAGGATGCGGACTGCGGGCAGTGCCGGGCACCGCACCTGCACGTGTGTCACCGGCCGGACAATCCGAACCGGGCCGAGGCCAAGACGAAGCATCCGTGGCGCGTCGACGACGGCGTGATCACCGGCGGCCTGGTCAAGCGGGTCAGCCCGGCGATGATCCACACCTACTTCAACTACATCACCGGCGAATACCCGTGCGGTGGAACAGATCACGGAATGCTGCTGGTGCAATTGCACGGCCCCGGGGCGGGGCGGCCGTGGGCGCCGGTGGCCGCTCGCCGCATGTTGGCGCGGGCCGGAGACCGCGCGGGACTGGGAAAGGTGCGACCACACCAATTCCGGCACTCCTTCACCAGTGCCGTGCTCGACGCCTCGAAGGGCAACCTGTTGATCGCCCGCGACGCAGGTGGCTGGGCATCGGCGGCGATGGTCGGCGAGGTCTACGGGCATATCGATGTCCACGACCCGGCATTCGACGCAGCGCTGCGGCAGGTCTGGGGAGGGCAGCGGTGAACGCCCCGATCGGACTGTTGCCGGCCGCCCTCACGCAGCGCGACGACCGGGAGGGCCGTGACCGACTGGAGATCCTGACCGCGCTGATCAACGGCCCGTCGTTCGACCCGATCTTCCGTCCCGACGTGATCGAGGTTCCGCCGGGCCATCCGGTTTATCGGTGGGAATGTCTTGTCGCCGACTGTGAGCGGCCCGCCAGCGCTGGCCTGGATCTGTGTGGTCAGCATCGTGAGCAGTGGGCGCACGAGCGGGCACATGGGGTCGGGAAGGCCGCGTTCCTGAGCGCGGCGACGGGACTGGCACGTCACGTCCGGGTCGCCGACGCCGCGTGTCGGCTCTGTCCGGACCGTCCGATCGCCCAGACCGATCAACAATTGTGCCGAGCGCACTCGATGCGCTGGCTCCGCTACCGCAAGGCGGAAGGCGCAGGCTGCGACTTCGAGACATGGCTGACCGGGCAGCAGACGCTGCCCGGATACGGGCCATGCCAGGTCGTGGTGTGTGGCAACCGGGCGGACTCACCGTTGGGACTGTGTTCTCGCCACGGCGCCCGCTACGCCCGAGACGGCAAGCCCGGCGGCGCGGCACTGCCACGCGGCTGGTGGCAACGCTACGAGAACAACGGCCAGCGGGTCCCGGTCGGCTACGACGACGAGCAGGAATTCCGACGGTGGTGCGCCGCCGCGGCAGCGCCGCCATTTCGCGGGCAGATCAACCTACTCGGGTTGCGGCCGTTGGTCCGCGCGGAGCTCAAATGGGGCCTTTTCATCCACACCCGGCGCGCCCGGCCCCAACGCTGGGATCTCGGGTGGATCCGCTCGCTGGTAACCACCTGCCGCGCCCTGGAACTGGACACCCTGGCCGACTTCGACCGCGGCGCGGGTGGGGCACCGGTGCCGGCCGCGGCGATCGCCAAGGAGGTTCAACGCGAGCTGCGGCTGGTCTACTTCACCCCGGCCGACACCAAGGACGCCGGGTTCCTCGAGACCGATCACTTCGGGGTCCGGTTCCCGCATCGGGGCAGCCACTTCGATCTGACCGACATCGACCAACGGTGGCTGCGCGACCTCACCTGGGACCATCTGGCTGGGCTACTGGCCTCTGCGCGCTGCCCCCGCACCGGCGGCGTGTTCGACGCAACCCGCAGGGCGGCAGTGGAACTGGGTGCCTTTCTCGAGATCGACGCCCCGGACGGCGGCCACGACCCCCGAGTGCTCGGCACCGAGCACATGCGCCGGTTCGTCGCCGACCAACGCCGCCGCGAACGCGACGGCCTGGCGTCGCTGGCGGTGAAACGCCCCGACGGGTCGGCCAGCACCGTGACCACCACGACACGGTCACTGGTGTTCAACGCCGCCCGCAAGATACTGCGGGAAGCCCTCGACGACGGCAGCGCCGACCGGATCGGGCTGCGCCGCGAGTTCATCGTCGCCGTCCCCACCGCCGGAGCGACCACCGGGCGGACCCCGCGCCGCCCGTTCCCCGACGAGGTCGCTCGGGCGCTGGCCGACCCCGACAACCTGCGTCGCCTCGCCGACATCCATGATCCGCTCGACCGCGGACTACGAGACATCTGGGAGACCACCGTTATCACCGGCCGCCGCATCGGAGAGGTGGTCGGCGTCCGCTGGGACTGCCTGGGCCGCTACGGCGGACTGCCGATGTTCTGGCACGACCAGACCAAGGTCGGCAACTACGACGCCGCCATCCGCATCCCCGAACGACTCCACGACCTGCTCGCCGAGCGGAAACGCAAGACCATGGACCGGTTCATCGCCGAACACGGCCGCCGGCCCACCGACACCGAAAGCGCACGCATGGCATTGTTCCCGGCCACCCGCCTCAACCCCGACGGCAGCGTGTCGATCAGCAAGCAATGGTTCCACGTCCGGTTCAAAGAATGGGTCGACTCCCTCGACATCGGCCCTGCCGTTCCCCACCAGGCAAGACACACTCTGGCCACCAATCTGCTCCGCGCTGGCGCGTCCCTCACCCACATCCGCACCTACCTGGGCCAGGTCAGTGACCGGATGGCCGAACACTATGTGCACCTGTCACATTCGGACCTCGAGGAGGTGCTTGCGCACGTCTGGGTCGCCGGACCCGGCGCGGACAGCCCCGGCGAACTCCTCGCCGGAGACGCCACACCCATGACCCGTGAGCAGGCCCAGATGCTGGCGATCGACCTGTCGCGGCGCAGCACCCCCGCCGAGGGCGGGTTCTGCACCTTCCAACCCGTCGTCGACGGCGGCACCTGCCCCTGGAACCTGAACTGCCACAACTGCGACAAGTTCGTCCTGTCCGGCGCCGACCTGCTCTATTGGCGGCGCAAACGCGAGCAATGGCGACAACTGGCCGAGGGCGCACCCGACGACGCCACCGCCGACTACCTGCACCAGCACTTCGAACCCACCGCCCGCGCCATCGACGGACTCGAGAAAGCACTGGCCGGACTCGGCCTCCTCGACCAGGCACTCGCCCTGGACCTGCGCAAACCCCAGGACTACTTCCACCGCGTCTGGACGGTCGCCTTCCGCGCCGCCGACCTCACCGATGCCACGCACGCCGAGAACAACCACAGCGAAGGAGAAACCGACACATGAGCACCCGAACCCCGGCTCAGCCACGCACCGCCGCGGCGCTGGCCTCCCGCCGCCGCGCCACCCAAGCAGCCGTTGACCGCGTCCACGACGCCATCGCCCGGCTACACCGCGAACGAACCCCCGTCAGCACGGCCGCTGTCGCACGCCACGCACGGGTTTCTCGAACGTTTCTCTACACCAACCCCGCGGCCAGAACCGCGGTCGACGCAGCGAAAGCCGCAGCAGGCGAACATGATCACCAACATCGCACCGACTTCGACACCCGCCAGGAGGCGAGCTGGCGCGAGCGAGCCCTCAACGCCGAGAACGGACTCAAGACCGCCAACACCGAAATTCTGACTCAACGCTCCCGCATCGGCGAACTCCTCGGCCGCATCCGCGACCTGGAAGCCGAATGGACCGAGGAATCCATCCAGCGCGTAACCACCGAGAACACCACACTCAAACAACGCGTCCGCCAACTCGCCGGCGACAACCGTGCCCTCGACGAGCGATTGACAGCCGCGCGTTCCAACCTGCGGTTCCAAGACAAGCGAATCGCCGACCTCGAAGTACAACTGGTCGACGCACGGACCCGCCAATGATCACCACTCCAGCACACTCTGATCCGCCCACCTGCCAGACCACCGAAGTCCCCGCAATCCAGACCCATCTTCGCGGGACGAATCGGCATTCGACCAACCGACCCCCTACGCGCAACTACTCGATCCGACACGCCGCGCCGCCAACGCCAAGCCATCATCGCGAACATGTAAGCTACGCATACACGCAGGTCAAAGGCCTATCCGGGCGTCTGCGGTCGGTAAAGTCGACGAGGCGCACCTTCTCGACAACCAGCAGCTCGAAGCGATCCGCATGCTCACCAACCACGACATGGATTCGGGGTCACCGTTCGCGGCGCTGTTGGTCGGGCAACCCACCCTTCGGCAACGACTCCGTCTCGGCGTTCTCGCCGCGTTGGATCAGCGGATCGCGGTGCGCTACGCCCTGCCCGGCATGAGTGCCGCCGACACCGCCGATTACATCACCCATCACTGCAAGATCGCGGGCCGCCCGGACGCCCTGTTCTCCGGTGACGCGGTCACCCTGATACACAACGCCGCCCGTGGCTATCCGCGGGCGGTGAACAACCTCGCCGTGCACGCGCTCACAGCCGCGTTCGCCGCCGGACACGCCATCGTCGACGAGAAAGCGGCACGGATCGCGGTCACCGAAACCGGCCACGACTAACCCGCCGACACCACCGTCAATGTGACGACGACGCCGTCAGATTGCACACCAAGGCCCCGCCCACACCACAGGGCGGGGCCTTTCTCACACCCCGATCGTCGGCAACCGCAGTGACGGCATCATCGGCACCTTCAATGACGGGCAACATCGGGGACGGCAGCGGACGTGTGAAGCTCCCGACCCCGCGCAACGAGGAGCCGCGTCAGAGTTCCCCGAACGAATGACCCATGATGATCGGCGGACCGTCCAGTGATTCGATGACGTCGGCGGGATGGTCAACGATCTGGGGGACGGTCAGTTCGGCTATGACCTGTGGATCCCAGTTGCGGGGTGTCATCCAGAGCCCGTGGACGAGGACGATGGTGTCCGATGTCGAGGTATCACTGTTCAGGAGTGTTCCTTTGTCTGCGCCCGGATAGATCTCGCGGGCGGCGCCTCTGATCCGCTGGGCTGACCTCTTGCCGCTCGAAGGACGGCCCGTCAGCGAGGTCCCAGTACATCTGTGACCTGTCGACGACGGACGAAGGCGGAGGGTGTGACACTTCGATCGGGATGCCGTCGGGTTCGTCGGTGGTCTGCAGCATGTACGGCGGCCGAGACGAGCACGATCTGGGTGATCCGGCCGGTTTCGTGGGACACATATCTACTCACCTTGCGCCGCCGGTGGAGAAGCCGACCAAGATCGCGTCGTGCAGGTCGAGATGCGGCGTAGGTACTCAGGCCGTTCCCAGCTCAGGTCTGGACGATCGCCCGTGGCCACGGGCGATCGTGCGCGACTGCCCCCGGCACCCCAGTCCTTGTAGAAGATGTCTGTGCCGTCGAGAGTGGTGACTGCCGGAATGGCGTAACCCTTGATGAAGAGTGAGTGGTGATCGGTGCGACCGTCTTACCGTACGAGTTCGCGGACCTGCGAAACCGGCTCAGCGTGCGCACTTCTGGTCTGACAGTGCGCGTGGGCCGGACTGGCAGTTCCAGGAGAACTCGACGGTCGTACGGCCGCGACCAGGCGATTTGGAAACTGCGTTCGGGTCGCGTAACTTATTCCAAGTCAGAGCGACACGGACACCGACATTCACCACCTGGTGATGCAACGAGGTTGTACGAAGTGCCTGGCGAATCCGAAGTTGACCATCGTGTATGGTTGGCTTCAACCCCCCGGAATGTCTTCAGCGGGTACCGGTTTGCGCCGGTTGGCCCAATGGGATAACCTGGAACGGTTGCCCCGGAGCGGCCAGCGAGTGTGCTGGTGGTGATGGTGTGCGCGTGTTCTTTGAGAACTCAACAGTGTGTCGATGAATGTCAGTGCCAAATGTTTTTGGTACTCCGCATCACGGAT
>RRBB01000370.1:0-6809 GCA_006543605.1 Rhodococcus sp. WS4 | reverse complement strand
GGCCGCGAGCATCTGCCGGGCACCGTCACGGACGATCTCGTCGAGCAACGACCGCCCGTCGTCGTCGTTGGAGCGGTCGTTGTCGTGTACTACCGTAAGCACGGGCGTACCTTCCCAACCAGCGTTGCAGCGCTGGCCTTGATCGAATACCTGTTTTCTTGCAGATCATCATCCGGGAAGGTGCGCCCTCCCCGATGTCGGGTAGGACCGCCGCATTGCTGCGGCGATCCCCCCTCAGAACCGTACGTGCCAGTCGTCCCGGCATACGGCTCAAGCAAGCCCCGAGGACGTTGCGGGAACTGCGGAATCCATTGGTCCCCTGTGCAACCGAGCCCGGAGGCTGCGGTGACAGGAGGCGTGTACCAGGTGGGTCTCGTCCGACCGGGACGGCCGCCCGTGATGAGTGAGATAGTCGGCGGCGATGGCTCGCTTGACAACTCCCAGCCACCACCGTTCCCACTCGAAGGGCGACTGTGGGGGTTGATCGGCGGTCAACACATGGTCGCCGCACAGCGGGCACCGGCCGTCCTGCTTGGCGAGCAGGCGCAGGTTGTAGCTGTCCAGTGCGGGTTTGACCTTGCGTCGCCGTTCGGCCCAGTAGCCGGCCAGTTCCGGGTCGTCGGGAGACGCCCGGCCCGTGACCAGCCTGTGTCGGACGATCGGAGTCCAGGCGAATTTGACCAGACACGCGATGTTGTCGCGACGGTCATCCAGCGGGCGGTCGGGGTCGCCGAACACCCACTGATCGTTCCTGAACTTGTTGAACCGGCCCCAGTAACGGCGCGCGATCCACTTCTTCGGTTTCTTCGGATGCGTTCGGCGTGCCCACCCGAAGGTGAGCTGCCACATATAATGGTCCAGCGAGCTGAAAACCTTGCTGGACACCGCACCTCGATAGTAGGCGGACCATCCCCGGATAATCGGGTTCATCCGGGCGATCACCGCACTGGCGTTGGAGCCGCGCAGCCTGCGCATCTCCTCGGCCAACCGTTTGCGGATACGCGCCACCGCCTCCGGGCTCGGCTTGATCAACAACTTGCCCGGCCGTCTGCCGCGACGGTAGCGGCGGATATTGAATCCGAGGAAGTCGAAGCCCTCTTCTTCGAGGTGGACGATGCGCGTCTTGGCCTCGTTGAAGACCAGACCCCTCGGAGCCAGCCACCGGGCAATCTCCGCCTTGACGTGTTCGGCCTGCTCCCGCGAATGGCAGCAGGCGACCATGTCATCGGCGTACCTCACCAGAACCGGGGTGCTCGCAATCGCCGCACCGGCGTAAACACCGGTCGAACTGCGGTAACGAACTCCCGCGGCCTC
The DNA here is from genome assembly GCA_006543605.1 of Rhodococcus sp. WS4. GTDB lineage: Bacteria > Actinomycetota > Actinomycetes > Mycobacteriales > Mycobacteriaceae > Rhodococcus_F. The sequence continues at coordinate 5,495 of RRBB01000370.1, read as the reverse complement.
CTCCAGACCATGCAGCGCCACGTTCATCAACAGCGGACTGATCACACCGCCCTGGGGAGAACCCTCCTCGGTCGGCGCGAACCCGCCGTTCTCGATCACCCCGGCCTTGAGCCACTTCCGGACCATTTCCCTGGCCGGGAACGATCCGAGCTCGTCGAGTAGCCGAGGATGGTCGATTTTGTCGAACGCGGCCGACAAATCGGCGTCCAGAATCCACACCCGTCGGGATCGTGGCCCTTTGAGCGTGAGGAAGAGCGACTGGATCGCATCGGCACAGCCGCGACCCGGTCGAAACCCGTAGGAACGGGCCTCGAAACGGGCCTCCCACTCGGGCTCCAACGCGTTGCGGACCCGCCCTTGATGACAGCGATCCATCATCACGGGGATACCGAGTGGACGCTGATTTCCGTTGGCCTTCGGTACATACACGCGCCGAACCGGCAAGGGCTCCCACGACGACCGCGAATCATGGACCCGCACCGCTATGTTCGCTCTCGCCTCGGGCGACAGGGCAACCTCCCCATCGATCCCGGCCGTTCGACGCCCCGTATTGCGCTGAGTCACTTGTCGCACACTGACCAACGTGTTCGACCAGGAACCCAGCATCAGTTTCTGCAGCGACCGGACCGAGGCCCAGTCCTGCTCCCGCGTCGCCTTGAAGATCCTGCGCCGCAGCCTCGCTACATTGTTCTCATGGACGCGCCAATCCACGACGCTCCAATCGAAAACGCCCTCCGGTCCGTTCACCTCTACGGTGTCCAACTTGCCCTTCCGGTTCGCGAGGCCCTCGGCCTCGGTATTTCAAAGGCTCACCTGCCCACGTCAGCGCCCTTTCGGGCCCAGCCACCACCGCTGGTATCCGACCGGTTCCCCGTGATCGCCGCCCAGGAGGAGCGGCGGCATCACGACCACAAGTCCCGTCGCCTTTCGGCCATCGGCATTCGCTTCTTGAGCATCCTGTTCCCGCCGAGGGATTCCGCCCCTCTCACGATCGGCCTACCGGCCCGGAGGCCGGACCCGACGGGGTTTCCACGTTCCACGCACACGAGATGCGACCGGGGAGGGCGCCCTCTATACCCCGAGACCAGCGGTGTTCGCACGACCGGCCTGTGGCCTCCGGTCGCCGCTTGCCGCCTCTGCCAGCGGCCAGGTCCTATCACCCGGGTTCTCGACCCGTCTTCCCAGGCTTCAAATAACGAGGCGTCATCAAGGGTTCATTCGCATTCGCCCGTCCGGCCTTCCCCTCGCCCGGTCGCTCCCCCGGACGGAACGGGGGCCCTTGGGCTTCTTCCCTGAGCTTCGCACCCCCACGGGCAGGACCCGTAGACGCACGTCAGGGCGGGGATCGGTCGCGAACACCAACCGAGAACTACGTGACCGGCATTGCCGACCTCCAATCCACGAGCTCACTCACATGCGCGACATCGTGTCGCACCCACAGGTATTGATCATTTCTCGTCCCGATGATGGCATTGGCCCAGGCCAGCGGCCTGCTCTCCCTCGCCGATCAGCACCTGAGCGTGCCGACCGACAATGGCGCCAACGCCGGCCGCAAGATCGGGTCCCTCGTCGGCGGGATGGTCGCCGGCGCCGACAGCATCGCCGACCTGGCGTTGCTTCGGCACGGGGCGATGGGCACGATCTTCGACCGCCCCTACGCCCCGTCGACGCTGGGATCGTTCCTCCGTCAGTTCACCTTCGGGCACGTCCGCCAGCTCGACGCCGTCGCCTCCCGATTCCTGCTCGGGCTCGCTGCTCGCACCCCGGTGGTGGCGGGGATCGACACCGGACGGGTGCTGGTCGATATCGACTTTTGCGATCATCGAGGTCCACGGTCACGGCAAGCAGGGCTCCGGATACGGGTACTCCGGGGTCCGCGGGCTGAACGCACTGCTCGTGACGGTCACCACCGACACCGCGGCGCCGGTGATCGTGGGGCAGCGGCTGCGCCGCGGAGCGTGCGGCTCCCCGCGGGGTGCCGCCCGGATGGTCGCCGACGCCCTGGCCACCGTCGACCGACTCCGCACGCACAGCACCGAATCAGCTGCCGAGTCCACACCGAAAGTGCTGGTGCGACTCGATTCTGCCTTCTACGGTCATCCCACCCTCGGTGCCGCGATCGCAGCGGGAGCCGACGTCTCGGTCACCGTGCGCCTGACCTCGACCATCAAGCGAGCGATCGAATCGATCGACGACGACGACGATGCCTGGACGCCGATCGAGTACACCGACGCGAACCTGGATCTCACGTGCGGAGGTCGCCGAAATCGACTTCACCGCGTTCGCCTCCCAGCGCAAGGCGCACCGGATTCCGGGGCGGTTGGTGGTGCGCCGTATCCCCGACTTGCGACCGAAGAAAGACCAGGACCAAGGCACGTTGTTCGACATCTGGCGGTTCCACGCCTTCTTCACCACCACCGACACCACGGATCTCCATACCGTCACCGCCGACAAGCTGCACCGTCAGCACGCGATCGTCGAGCAGGTGAACGCGGACCTGAAGAACTCCGCCCTGGCGAACCTGCCCTCGGGCCGGTTCACCGCGAACGCCGCCTGGCTCGTCTGCGCGGTGATGGCGTTCAACCTCACCCGCGCCGCCGGTTGACGCTGCACCTACCACAACGCTGGCCGTGGGAAACCGCGTGGAACACCCTGTTCGACTGCATGTTCGGTCGAAATCAGCCGATCATCGCCTAACGCCCGCGACAACTGCCCACCCTCGACGCGAAAGGGCCAGTGGAACAACCCGACACGAGAGGTCGGACGATCACCGATGCCCGCACCCCACCCGCTGCCGCACAACCACATTCACACCGACCTCATCAGTTGATCGGTGCATCTGGGTTAATTGGTGGCGTGTGTGGTGTTGCGTTCGCGTGCCGGGCGGCCGATGCCCTCGGCGATGGCCCGCAGTTCCTCGACCGTCTTCTCGGATCCGTGCTCCGAACCCGCCATCCGGGAGATGGTCTCCTCCATCAACGTGCCACCGAGATCGTTCGCGCCGCCCTGCAACATCACCTGAGTACCCGTGACACCCAGCTTCACCCAACTGGTCTGGATGTTCGGGATCCGCCCGTGCAGCATGATCCGGGCCAGGGCGTGCACCGCACGATTGTCCCGGTTGGTCGGTCCCGGACGCGACGCACCCGCCAGATACAGCGGCGCACTCTGATGCACGAACGGCAGCGGCACGAACTCGGTGAATCCGCCCGTCCGATCCTGAATTCCGCGCAGAACCCGCAGATGCCCGACCCAGTGCTTCGGATTGTCGACGTGACCGTACATCATCGTCGAACTCGACCGCAACCCCACCTCGTGCGCGGTGGTCACCACCTCGACCCAGGTGGCGGTCGGCAGCTTGCCCTTGGTGAGCACCCAGCGCACCTCGTCGTCGAGGATTTCCGCCGCGGTGCCGGGAATGGTGTCCAGACCCGCCTCCCGCAGCTCGACCAGCCAGTCGCGGATGCTCTGCCCACCCCGGGAGGCGCCGTTGACGATCTCCATCGGGGAGAACGCGTGCACGTGCATCGACGGCACCCGCTTCTTCACCGCCCGCACCAGATCGGCGTACCCGGTGACCGGAAGCTCCGGGTCGATACCACCCTGCATGCAGACCTCCGTCGCGCCCGCGACGTGCGCCTCCCACGCCCGGTCCGCGACCTCGCCGGTGGACAGGGTGAACGCGTCCGCATCACCCTTGCGCTGCGCGAACGCGCAGAACCGGCACCCGGTGTAGCAGATGTTGGTGAAGTTGATGTTCCGGTTCACCACGTAGGTGACCTCGTCGCCGACCGCGTCCCTGCGGAGCGCATCGGCCAGCGCCACCATCGCCTCGAGCCCCGGACCCTCGGCCGTGGCCAACGCCAGGTATTCGTCGTCGGTGCAGCCGGCCGGATCGCGTTCGGCGCTGCGCAGCGCCGCGAGCACGTCCGTGTCCACCCGCACCGGGCCGCTCAACTCCAGCACCTGCTCGCGGACGGTCTCCCAGTCGCCGAACGCGCTGCCCAGGTCGCTGCGGGTCTCGGTGTTGCGGCCCTCGGTGTCGATCTCGGTGTTCAGGTCCACCCGGCCCGCCGACTCCCAGGACTCGTCCGGCTCCTGCCACGGCAACCCCACCGGCTTCGTGTCCAACTTCGCCAGCCCGGTGTGCGGGTCCGCCAGGGCCTGCACGTGCCCGGTGATCCGCGGATCGATCCACGGCGAACCCGCGAGCACATACTGCGGCTGCGCCGCCGTGCGCTCGGTGAGCTCGAACCCGGCCTCCGCGGTGATCGCGGCCAGGGTGTCCAGGTTCGGCCACGGCCGCTCCGGGTTCACATGGTCCGGGGTCAGCGGCGACACGCCACCCCAGTCGTCGACACCCGCACCCAGCAACGCCAGGCATTCGGTGTTCGACACCAGGTTGGGCGGCGACTGGATGCGCATGCCCGGGCCGAGCAACAACCGGGACACGGCGATGGTCGCGGCGAACTCCTCGAGACCCGCATCCGGGGTGTCGCGCATCGCGGTGTCGGGCTTGGCGAGGAAATTCTGGACGATCACTTCCTGGACGTGCCCGAACGCCTTGTGCGACTTACGGATCGCCATAATCGATTCGGCCCGCTCGCGGACCGTCTCGCCGATGCCGACCAGGATGCCGGTGGTGAACGGCACACTCAACCTGCCGGCGTCGGTGAGTGTGCGCAACCGCACCGCCGGATCCTTGTCGGGGCTGCCGTAGTGGCACTCGCCCTTGTCGGTGAACAACCGGGTGGACGTCGTCTCGAGCATCATCCCCATCGACGGGGCCACCGGCTTGAGGCGGGAGATCTCCTCCCAGCTCATCACACCCGGGTTCAGGTGCGGCAGCAGTCCGGTCTCCTCGAGAACCCGGATCGACATCGCGCGCAGGTAGTCGAGCGTCGAATCGTACCCGCGTTCGTCCAGCCACTGCTTGGCCTCCGGCCACCGATCCTCGGGACGGTCACCGAGCGTGAAGAGGGCTTCCTTGCAGCCCAATTCGGCGCCCTGCCGCGCAATCTCGAGCACCTCGTCCGGTTCCAGATACGCGCCGCGCCCCTCGGCCCGCAACTTGCCGGGCACGGTGACGAACGTGCAGTAATGGCACTTGTCCCGGCACAACCGGGTCAACGGGATGAACACCTTCCGCGAATACGTGACAGCCCTCGGCCGCCCCGCCGCCAGCACACCGGCATCGCGAACCTTCGCCGCCGACGAACACAGATCGGCCAGATCGTCGCCGCGGGCCTGCAGCAGGACCGTCGCCTCGTCCACGTTCAAAGTGGCGCCGTCACGCGCGCGGCGCAGCACCCGCCGCATCGCGGACGGCGTCGCGATGTATGCGGCCTTTGAGCATTCTTCAGTCAACCTCGACTTTCGCACTTTCTGGGGCTCGGTGACCGTTCGCGGAGGTCGTCCGTGACTGCTGATACCTGTGTTTCTCATGAGGTCGTCGGCGTGTCTGCGTGATCTTGGTCCGACCATGTGAGAAGCAT
>RRBB01000036.1:0-69303 GCA_006543605.1 Rhodococcus sp. WS4 | reverse complement strand
CGTCGAGGTCGAGGTCGGGGCCGTCGACGTCGGCGGGGCCGGTGTGCGGCGGCGCCGAGATCAGCACACTGCCGTCCACCTCACGCAGCACCGGCGCATAGCCGGCCGCGCGCAGCGCGGACAGCGTGGTGTCGGGGCCGGTGCGGGAGGCCAGCACCGTCGGCGCCAGGGTGGCCAGTCCCAGCCTGCCGAGTTTCCGGTTGCCGACCAGCTCGCGCAGCAGCGTCGGGTCGTCGGCGACGATCGCGCACCCGAGTTCGATCACCCCCAGCTGCCCGTGGGTGCGGGCCACATCGCCGATCAGGTATTCCAACGCCTGCGGCAGGCCCGCCGGCGCGATGGACGTCAGCTCCCCGATCAGATCCTGGGCGGTGCTCCCCCGATCGAACGCGGCCCGGATGCTGGCGGGGGTGAACCGCCACGTCGTGGCCGCCCCGCGGGACTCCCGGTCGGCGACGCTGTCCAGCAGGCGCGACAGGCCGGTCGCCGGCGGGCCGAGGACCACCGCGGTGAGATCGGCACCGATCACCGCGGACGTGTGGGCGCCGGACAGCAGCTCCGCCATGACAGAGGTGAGGGTGCCGGCGGGCAGGGCGCGGCCCAGCGCGGTGGCGGCGCCCAGCGCCAGCAGACCGAGCAGCTCGCCCTCACCGGCCGCCGCGGTCAGCGCGTCGCCGATAATGTCCTCCCCGATCAGCGGTGCGCGCCACCCCAGCAGACCGGCCAGTTCCTCGATGTCCGCCACGCCGCGGCCGGGCGTCACCACCGTGGCGTACACGTCGATCAGTTCGTGACGCAGGTGCCGATACACGGCGCTCTCGCCCAGCTCGGCGCCCATACCCGCCTCCATCAGCACCGACCGGTCCGACCGCCACCAGCTCTCGATCAGGACGCGTCCCCGGGTCGCGGCGTCGGCGGCTCGCCACCCCGGCGCCGCGGGACCGGGGATCAGGCCGGGCGAGGGCGGCTGCGGACGTCTGCGTCCCCGGCTCTTCGCAGGCGCCGGTGGTGGTGCCGGGGCGAGCACCCCGGTCGACCGGGCCAGCTCCACGACGAGCCGCACCTCGTCGACCTCGACGTCCCAGGTCTTCGCGACGGTGCGCAGCGTCCGCAATCCCACCGCACCCGACTTGATCAACGGAATCGGGTCGGTCGCCGCCGTCTCCCCCAGCTCGGTGACCCGCTCGATCATCCGCAGCAGACGCGCGGCGGCCTCGGCGTCCACGTGCTCGGCCGGCACCGGATGATCCGCGAGCAGCGGCGGTTCCGGATGGAACGGCAGCCGCCACCCCGTCCCGCGCAGCGCCAGCGACACCTCCAACGGCATATACGCGGCGCCGTCGTAGCTCGGCCACAGCACCCCGCGCGCGACCGCCCAGTCCCCGGGTTGCTCTCGCCCGCCCGCTCGGTGCGACCCGAAGTGTGGCGGGAAGTATTCGAGTGCGGCATCCTGGCCGGCGCAGGCGATCAGCAGCTCCCGCTCCCGCGGCGGCGCGCCGTCGACGAGGGTGCGCACCGCGGCAGGGTCGCGGAAGACGGCGGCGAGGCGATCGACCAGCACCGTCCTGGCACCGTCACCGCGCAGCTGCAGTGCCGCGGCCACCCCGCGCAGCACCGCAACGGCGGTCTCCTCGAGCAGCACCCGCACCGGCGGGCCCAGACCGACGCCCACCGGCGGGAACTGGGCGGGTGTGCTGATCTCGCCGCCGCCGGTGACCAGTGTCAGGGCGCGCTCGTGCAGGTCGTCGAGGAATGGCTGGACCACCTGCGGGTCGCTGCCCAGCCACGTCGACGCCCCGGCGGCGGTGACCGCAAGCCCCAGCTGCTCGATCAGGGTGAGGGCGCCGAGCACCTCGATGTGCGGGCGCGGCAGCCGCATGTAGGCGGCCGCGATCGACTCCCGACCGCCCAGGCGAACGGACAGCTCAGACAGGTCCGCGGGCCACGGCAACGACAACGCCTCCGGCCGCCGACGCAGAACCGCGGCAAGCCGCTCCTCGTCCAGTGACCTCAAATGGGTGAGCAACGCGTCGACGTCATGAACCGGCACCGGCCCGACACTAGCGGGTGCCCCACCCCGTCGGGGGCGGCAGGATCATCGACGGCAGAAGGCTACGGTCGAGCACCATCCGAACCGGATTTGCATACGGTGCGGACAGGTTGGCATGCATCCCGACGAGCGAATCGCCTCCCGATCACCCCCACCGGCTGCGAACAGGGCGCGAACCGTTCACCCTCGGTCACCACCACACCTCCTGGCAGTGGCCCGGAACCTGCCTGTGCGCCAGCGGTCCCACCACGGGAGTGGTCATTCCAGGTCGAACGCGGACCGGATCGCCTCGGACAGGGGCCGCCTCCTGCGACGGAAAGAAGAACCCGAGACCGCGCCCCAACGCCGACACCGGAATCGCGACGATGTTGTCGCAACTGACCACCGAATCGTGCTCAACCCGTTGGCCGGCCCACCGGCACCTCGGTCAACAGCCCCCGCACGATGTAGGAATCCAACCCAAGTGTCAATTACGCAACTCCGTGACCTGCGGTTTGACATGTTGGCTCAGCGCGCAAAATTCAAGAATCGGGCCGCGCTCAAGGGGTTCGGAGTCATCGTTGGACTCTTGACCTGCATCTTTGACACGCGGATGAAAATTTTGACACGCCAGTGACACGGTGATGAAAAGTTGACCCACTGCTGAATTCCTACACACGATGCCGGCGATCGGTGCGTACGCGGGCAGACCGGGTGTCTTTCACTTCAACAATTCCCCGAATTTCGTCCTGCTCCCCACCCCAGTGGGGAGCATTTTTCTCCCCTTCACCTGGCCTTTTCCTTGTGCTCCCCACGCTCCCCACTCAGTTGGCGCAGATGTAGGTTCTCGTTGGTTCGTTCGTTCTGGTCGGCTTTGTCCTGGGCATTCGAAAGCCTTCTCGCCCTTCGTTCGGACGTTCTTTCGCGTTGGCCGTTCGATTCCTTGGCCGGTTGAGCCCGTGGCGTGCTGCGCGCTGTCCACCATCTGTCGGATGTGAGCTGGTAGTAGGCGACGCCGAGTTCGGGGCCGCTGCGGCTTCTCGGCAATCGTTCGGATCCGAACGAGGTCCGAACGATCCGTGAGAATCTGAACTTTCCAACGAGAACCCACAGCAGATCTCCCATACCGAGCCTGGTGCGACGCCGAGCCGCTGTCGGTTCTCGGCCGATTTGGCGCGTTTCTCACATAGGTGGCGCGGAGTTGGGGGCAGTTTCTCGCCTGGGTGGCGCATGATGCCTCGGTGCTGGTAGAGATTGCGCAGTTGAGCCGTGCCGATGACTCGAGTACCAGGCGGTGTTCGTCACCGGGTCCAGGGCGGAGCGTGTGGTTGCGAGTTCTCATCGAATGTGGCGAGGATGGCGAGCTACCCAGTAATCCCCCACTACTTCGAGTGAAGAAACGTTGACCAATGGACACACCCCGTCCCAACCCACCGCCACACCACAGGAGCGTCCATGTTCAAGTTCTTCCGTCGCCGAGCCCAACCCGCCGTCACACCGACCGGGACTCGACCGCCCCGTATCGGCGGGCGTATGGAGACGACATCACCGGCCGATCTCAAGCGCGCCACGCGGTTCGCGGCCGACTTCAAGGTCACGGGCCCGTTTGTCGAGCCGGACAGCGACGAGCACGAGCTGTGGAAGGCCGGCAAACTGGTGCCCCTCTACATCACCCATCTGCTCGATGCCGGCCGTCACGTCGGCCCCGGTGTCGATGCCGCCTGCCACGCGGAGGAACCCGCAGTCGACCGGTGGGAGGCGGGCAGCCACTATCCAAGTTGGGAACAGACCGTAGCCCTGGCCCGTCTGCTCGACGTGCCCGTCCGCGATCTGACTCACCCCGATGCCGGACCTTGTCACCATGAGTTCCGTCCCCGGCTCCGACTTCCTGGCCTTGCGATTCTGTCGTTCGAGCCGACCGCAGTCCAAGCATCCACACAGTCAGCAGGGGACGGCGCCGTCGTTTCCTGTGATGGGTGGGGTGATGCGACAGCACCCGATCATAGGGACACCTGAACGACTCAGCCATTCGTGCGCCACCCGCTACCAATAGCATCAAAAAACGTGCGAACTGTGGTGATGACCTGTCCGTTACCACGAAGAAGGTAAGGATGTTGAAACACGCCCCGACGCATAGCGGATCGCTGAATGGCGAAGGTCTCCCGTCGTGAAGTAAAGCTGCTAAGACAGCCACTTCGCAAGAACGGGAGACCTTCGTGGTTCACACAATGCACCCTTGACTCCCAAGGGTTATTGCTGCTGGCCGAGAGCACCGTCTATGACGGATGGACCGTCGCCAGGGCCGCCGAGCACTTCAGCGTCTCGGCCATCCACAGCAAGACTGGGCCTGGGGTCAGAATCGACACCCTCGCCCAGGACGTTCCAACTGCTACCCTATCCGCTCACTAGCGTCGGGGCGGACCTCATCAGACGACTGTGAGTGGCTTTCCAAGATCGGAGCCACCCATGGCCGAACGATGTGCACGGGTAGACACTGACTTAAATCTGCGTGCAGCCGAGGTCGACTGGGATGGCGGCCGCGGTGACGTAGCGTGCCATCGGCGAGGTCAGCCACACGATGGCGTTGCTGATGTCGACGGGCTCGATGAAGGCGTTCGGCAGCATGCTCATTGCGTCGAAGAACGGCTGCACGTCTTCGAGCGTCACGTTCTCCTTGTCGGGGAGGAACGACTGGAAGAGGTACGGGTTGTTGACCATGTCCGTCAGCATCGCTGTCGGGTGCACGGTATTGACTCGGATGTTGTGCGGCCCGAGCTCGCCGGCGAGGCTTCGGGCGAGACCGACGACACCGTGCTTGGCTGCTGTGTAGTGAGCCAGCCCCTGGTGGCCCTTCAGGCCGGCCGTCGAGCTCGTGATGACGATGCTTCCGCCGTCGCCCTGGTCGATCAGGTAGGGAATCGTGGGTGAAATGGTGTTCCATACACCGGTGAGACACACATCCACGGTGACGGCCCACTTCTCGGGGGTGATCTCCGGCGCCGGGCATGAGGTCAATACGCCCGCGTTTGCGCAGACAATGTCGATCCGTCCAAGTTCGCTGACGCCGGCCTTGACTGCTTCACTCATGGCGTCGGCGTCACGCACATCGGCCTGGATGGCTACTATCCGCCTACCTTCGGCCTCGACAAGCTTGACCGTGTGTTCGAGATCCTCGGGGGTGGGCCCCGGGTAGACCATCGTCTCCATGTCCCGGCAGATATCGATGGCGATGATGTCGGCGCCTTCCTCGGCGAGGCGGGTCGCATGCGAACGCCCCTGTCCTCGCGCCGCACCCGTGATGAGTGCAACCTTGCCTTCGAGCAGTCCCATTTCTGTGTCCTTTCTCGTCGCTGCTGCGCGCAACGATCCCTGATATCGACCTGGGCGGTCGTGTCCTGGATTCAGAGCCTGATCGTGACTGTCTTGACCTGGGTGTAGTGGTGCAGCGCCTCGAGCCCCTTTTCACGCCCGATCCCTGACTTCTTGAAACCCCCGAACGGTGTTTCGACGTGATCCATGAGGTACTCATTGACGGTCACGGTTCCCGCTTGCAGGTGCCTCGGCACTCTGTGAGCGCGCGAGACATCGGTCGTCCAAATCCCTGCGTAGAGACCGAACTCGGTATCATTGGCGAGGCGAATAGCATCATCCTCGTCGTCGAAGGGCATGACCGCGGTAACGGGGCCGAAAATCTCCTCGCGCATGATCCGCATGTCGGGATTGACGTCGGTGTAGACGGTGGGCTCGACGAACAGCCCTCCCGCCACGGTTTCGCCGGAAGCCGTGCGGCCGCCGACCCTGGCGACAGCGCCCTCGTTGGTGGCGGTTTGGAAATACTTCTGGACCTGAGTGAACTGAGCGGGTGTGACAATGGGGCTGAGCTCGATGCCCGGCCTGACCTGTGACACCACCGCGACCAGCTTGTCGAGAAACTCGTCGTAGACCCCCCGTTGCACCAGAATTCGACTTCCGGCGATGCACATCTGACCGGCGAGACCAACGAAGCCAACCATCGATCCGCCTGCCGCGAGATCGAGGTCGGCGTCGGCGAAGACGATGTTCGCGGACTTTCCCCCGAGTTCGAGTGTGCAGGGGACAACGCGGTCCGCGGCAATCCTGCCGATCGCCCGTCCCGTGCGCAATGACCCTGTAAACGAGATCTTGCTGACGGCAGGGTGCCGCACGAGCGCCTCACCAACGTCCTGCCCTGAACCACAGACAACGTTGAGAACACCGTCAGGCAGGCCCGCTTCAGAGGGTAAGTCCCACGGCGTGGTGTGAATTCGGTGAGGCAGCGTAGCCGCAGCTCGGGCGTGTCGTACCGGGGTTGTGGGTGGGCCATCGCGTAGTGATGAACGAGTTACCGACCAAAGTGACTCGACCAAAGGAACCACGCGATGACCCACGACCATTCTGCCCTGATCACCCAGCTCGATGCACTCAAGGGTGCCGACCCGGCGAGCGTGTTCGCCGAACTGATCCGAGCCGGCCTGCAAGCATTGATCGACGCCGAAGCCACCGAAGCCCTCGGCGCCGGCCGCTACGAACGCACCATCGAGCGCACCAACTACCGCAACGGCACCCGCTCCAAGACCGTCGCCACTACCAGCGGAGACGTGGAAGTGCAGATCCCGAAACTGCGGTCCGGCTCGTTCTTCCCGAGCCTGCTCGAACGCCGCCGCCGGATCGATCAGGCGCTGTACGCGGTGATCATGGAAGCGTATGTGCATGGAGTCTCGACGAGGAATGTCGACGACCTCGTCACCGCACTCGGTGTCGAGTCGGGGATCTCGAAGTCGCAGGTCTCGCGGATCTGCGGCGGACTGGACACCGAGATCGCCCGGTTCCGCGAACGCACATTGACGCATACGACCTTTCCGTACATCTTCCTCGACGCGACGTACTGCAAGGTCCGAATCGGCGCTCATGTGGTCTCTCATGCCCTCGTCGTGGCGACCGGTGTGTCGATCGACGGCACCCGGGAAGTGTTGGGTACCGCGGTAGGCGACAGTGAGTCGTTCGATTTCTGGCGCGAGTTCCTCGTCGGGTTGAAGGCGCGGGGCCTGTCGGGGGTGCATCTGGTGATCTCCGATGCGCATGCCGGGTTGAAAGCTGCTGTGGCGCAGCAATTCACCGGAGCGTCGTGGCAACGGTGCCGGGTGCATTTCATGCGCAACGTCGGGTCGTCAGTGGCATCGAAGCATGTGCCGCCGGTGATGGCGGCGATCAAAACGATCTTCGCTCACACCGATCCTGAGGCTGTGGCCGCGCAATGGGATCAGGTCGCGGACACGTTGGCGAAGTCCTTTCCGAAAGTCGCGTCGATGATGCGCGACGCCAAGCATGATGTGCTCGCGTTCCGGGCGTTCCCGAAAGCGCATTGGCAGAAGATCTGGTCGAACAACCCGATCGAACGATTGAACAAGGAGATCAAGCGTCGCGCCGATGTCGTGGAAATTTTCCCCAACCCGGCGGCGTTCCTTCGCCTGGCGACGGCGGTGGTGATCGAAGCCCACGACGAGTGGCAAGTCACCCGCCGCTACGTCTCCGACGTCAGCATGGACGAGCTTCGAGTGGCCATCTCGGCGAAGGAACGCGCCGCAACTGTCGACACGAGGCCGCAATCGTTGACACCCGAACTCGAAACCGCATAACCTACAAAACGACTCGTTGATCACGAACCAGATGGTTCACCGATCCGAAGTACACCACCCCATGGGACGCTGTCCGCTTCAGATGCGAGTTTGGCGAGCTCGATAGTGCTCGAAGACGTGAACTCCGAGGGCTTGACCACCACGACGTTTCCAGTGGCCAAGGCCGGTGCTACCGCTCGGGCAGCCTGGTTCAAGGGCGCGTTCCACGGCGTCACGATGGCGACCACACCGAACGGACTGCGCGATGCGTAGGAGTGGTAGTCCGATCCGAGACCGATCACTTCACCGTTGTGCGCGTTGACCAGTCCGCCATAGAACTCGAAAAAGCCGGCAGCTCCCTCGATCTGGGATCGCACTTCGGCATCTGTCTGGCCTGTCTCGGAGGCTTCGAGCGCAATGAGGTGATCTGCGTTATTGCGAATGATCTGTGCGATCGCCGCCAGTAGGCGGCCTCGCTCGATCGGACGCCGCGCCTCCCAGGCACCGGCGGCTCCCGAGGCCGCCGTGACTGCGTGGTTCACGTCATCGGGCCCGCCGAGCGCGACCTCACTGACCAGGTGGCCGGTCCGCGGACTAGTTCGGCTGAGGTAGGCCGCTGCCGAATCCGACGTAATGCCGGCAATCCAGTGCCCGACTCGCCGTACGGCCTGGGAGGTCTCGTTGTCTGTGCTTGCAGTCATTCTCGTCTCCTTTCGTGCAAATTTGTCTTCGTTTGTCAGCAGATGAACTCCCGCTTGGTGGCCAACCAGCTGCTCGTTGGCGACCCGTCGCACACCTTCCGCGGCTCCATCAGTCCTCGCATCTGATGCGAAGCGCGGATTCTGATCCCAACGACGCGCATCCTCCGCTGGGCCGACGCGAAGTTCATCGCGCTTCCTTGCACGTCAGTCCGTCAGGATCGCGTCTCGGTAGCGGGTGAGCGCCTCTGGAGGCAGGCCGTGAACGGTCAGCCAGTTCTCTACGCCTCCCCACGTCGAGTCGAGCCAGTCGAGGAAGGCCTCGATCTTGTCCTGCTTGGGGATGTGTCGCTCGTACGGAATCGCTTGCAATGATTTCTCGTAGAGCGTTTTGCTCGACACTCGCGCAATGACCTCGGGCAGCCCTATCTCGGTCAGTAGATAGTCCTGCACGATCTCGTTGCGGTCTACGCCGGCGAGGGCGAGAAGGATGGCTGCCACCACACCGGTTCGGTCTTTGCCGCCGGCACAATGGAACAATGCCGGGTAGTTGTCAGGATCTGTGAGGATGGCGATGACCTTTACGACCGCGTCGGGGTCAGCGATCAGGTACTGGTTGTAGTCGGCGGTCCACGAGTTCCCGGTCGGGAGACTCAGCGGGATGTTGTAATAGGCGACGCCGTAGCTGCTTTCCCATGCCACCCGCTCGAACTCCACCTCTTCGGTGCGTCTCAGGTCGACGACTGTCCGTAGCCGGAGTGGGTTCGGCTCGGTGGTTGCACCGTCGACCTCGAAGAACTCACTGCGGTAGAGCTGTTGTGGTCGGGTGTGCCGACCTGATGGTGCGCTGCAGTCTCCGAGGTCGCGGATGTTGTTGGCGCCGTGAAGTGTAATGATTCGCTGGTCGTTGATAATGGTGTCCTTCCGCTCTCGTTTGGGGTCAGAAGAGCCGGGGGCCGTCGGCGGGCCAGCGGCCGTGTGCAGTGACGAGTGCGTCGAGGGGCGTGTTGTCCATGACGACGCCGTAGCCCACCGCTTCTCCGAGCGTCCACTTCATCATCGAGTTCCAGCAGATGCTGCCGGGGTACGCGTACCAAGGCGCACCGACATCGGGAGAGGCGTGGAGGTGGAAGTGCCGTCCACGGGTGTCGGTCAGCTCGGCTTCGAGCGTTGCGAGCATCCCGCCGAACCGGTTGGCGGTGTAGTGGCCCTCTACGACGCCATGCACCTCGCCCTTGTCGAAGACATACCCGTGGGCGACCTGAGCCCGAGCCCTTCCCGGTGCTGCCAGGTCGCGTGGCGCGCGAAAGTGGAAGGCGAGGTCATCACCGAAGTTCGCATTGATCGAGTTCATTGCCTGGATGCCTTCGGGACGCGGCCCCCAGCTGCGGTCCATTCGCTCGATGCAGTCGACGCGGAACTCACGGCCTCGGATGGTCAGCGTGCCGGTGATCCGCCCGGTCATGTCGAAGTGACCCTTGTAGGCAGACCCGGAACTCGAGTTGGCCAGGCGCTCTTCTTCGGTGCGGCCGGCCCGCGGGCTGTGGGCCGGGTCGTGAATGTCGAATGGCTCCATGACGCCGTTCCAGTCGACATGGATTTCTGTCCCGTCGGATCCGACGTAATCGATGCGGTAGTCGCGCGGCGGGGTAACGGCGGTGATCTTCAGTCCCATCGGTGAATCGAGCTTTGCCCACTCGACCGGAGCAGGGAGATGGTTCCGCACGTTGTAGTGGAGCAGCTCGGACCTGGTGTCGGTGAGCGATCCGTACACGTAGACCTCGTTGGTCATCACGCCGAGCTCGGGGCGGACAACAACGTAGACGTGCGCGAGGAGGTGCTCCTCCGGCACCGGCACGGGGAAGAAGTAGGTTTCGGCCCATTCGTATCCTGCGCCTGGAGGGTTCTGGTACTTCAGTTCGTCAGCCGTGATCACGGGTTCTTCCTTTGGTTGCGTGGCGGGTCAGAGCGCGAAGGCCGTTTCGATCGGGGGAACCTTGGACGGGTCCGGCTCCCAGCCCTGCGGCAGGAACCAGGCCCGTTGGGCGTCGAGGATCGGCTCCGACGCAATCAGAATGGTCCGCTCGACCCGGTCTCTCGTTGCGGAGTCTGTCGTGGCGGTGGCGCGGACCAGCGCCGAGATGACACCGGCCAGGCGCTCCGCGGCGGCCTCAAGGTCGGGGGCCTTGGCTCCTGGCTCGCCGAGCAGCCGCTGACCTTCGCTGCTCGCCGATACGAGGGCGTCCGCGATCTCGGACGACACGGTCGGCGCGTCGGTGGCGAGTTCACGGCCCAGGGACACGTAGTGGTGCAACTGGAATCGGATTCGGTCGTAGTAGTAGTCGAGCCGGCCTTCGAGCTGGGCGATGAGCTTCGAAACGATGCGTGCCTGCTCCAGCGCGAGGGGGTGCCCCGGATCGATTGCAGGAATGATCACTTCATCGAGCGCCCGTACTGCGGCGGTGAGTGCGTTCTTCGTGGTGTTCACCATCAGTTCTCCTCCAAGAGTGCGGTGCGCATCTCGTCTGCGATGAGGTAGACGACGCCTTCGAGCGAGGCGAGTAGTACGTCCTGGTGCGAGCGCCCGAGTCGGACCACTCGGTACGCCGAACCCAGCGTCGAGACGACCAACTGGTAGCTGTTGAGCACCCGGTAATAGCGAAGTCGCTGCTGATCGACGCTCAGACCGGAGACTTCGGTGTACTGCCGGTAGAACTCGTCCAGGGGGATGAGGCCGGACACCAGGAAGGTTCCGTCCGCATCGTAGTTACCGAACTGGGGCAACGTGATCCACGCAAGATCGCGATGACGGTCGCCGAGATGTCCGCGCTCCCAGTCGAGCCACACGTTGATCTTGCCGGACGGTTCGTCGAACAAGAAGTTGCCTGTTCGGTAGTCCCCGTGGATGACGCTCACACGATCCAGGATTGGCGCGTTTCGTTCGAGCCAGTTCGCCGCGACCTCGAGGATCGGAAGCTCCTGGCCACGGTCCTCCTCCCACACCCGGCGTGCACGGTTGAGTTGCGCAAGCGCACTTTGCGTCGTCCCGGTCTCGGGGTGATCGAACGAGGGCAGGTCGGCCGAGGAGGCATCGAAGGTGTGAATCGCGGCAAGGTGCTCGACGAACTGACGCCCGAGGGAAGCTCTGAGCTCGGCGGTGAACTTGCTACCGACTCCGGTTGCTCGCCCTTCGACGTTGCTGGGCACCGTGACACCTTCGGAAAACTCGTATACGAGTGCAGGTTCCGGGAACCAGCGGCCTTCGTCGTCGACCCAGAACGCCCGAGGCACCGGCACGGTTCCCGCGAAAGCATTGATCAGTTCGAGCTCCCGCTTGCGACTGGTCGCGTTCAGCGATTCCTGCGGTTCCATCCTGATGACCATCTCCGTGGTCGTGCGTGTTCCCTCGTCTTCCCAATCGAGGGTGAACGCCATCTGGATCTTCGATGCTCCACCGGAGAGCCATCGCTGCCGCGACACCGTGAAGTCACCCTCGATGTGGGCCTGCAGGAAGCCCTGAAGGCGCTCCGAGAGATTTTCCAAGGACACTGCCTGAGCACGCGGGAGAGCTCGCCGGTGGAGTTTGCGTCGCAGCAACTCTTCGAACTCACGCTCGGTCGGGTATGCGGTTTCCATTCGCCCGGCGAAGTCGTCGGCGGGCTCATCCCGGAAGGCATCGTCGATGCCGAAGATGGCTTCCAGATGTTGGCTTCCGTGATCTTTCATCGTCACACTCACTGTGTTCATCTCCTGTTTTCTTTGAAAGCTCAGCAGCAGAGGTGTTCTCGCGAACCGCGATTGCTCACACAGGTGCCGCGTCCGAATCGACATGAGCTGCCTTGAGCTGCGTCGGCGCCGATCCGCCGGGGGCGGCCGTGGCGCGCGAACCTCGGGTGGTGATCAAAAGGACCGCGCAACCGATCAGCAGTAGGCCGGCGAGCGCCCACAGACTGCCATCGAGCGAACCTGTCATGTCGCTGATGCGACCGGTCACGATGGGACTGACGAAGCCACTGAGGTTTCCGACCGAGTTCACGAGTGCAATGCCACCTGCGGCTGCTGCACCGGTCAGCATACTGGACGGGATCGAGAAGAAGATCGGCGCAGCGGAAAAGATTGCACCCGTGGCGATGGACAACAGCACGACCGTTGCGAGGAGCCCGGACACCTGCGTTGCGGCTACAAGTGCAATCACGGCGACGATCGACACTCCCGTGATATGCCAGCGGCGTTCACCGGTTCGGTCGGAGTGCCCGGCGATCGCGACCATCGAGACCGTGGCGCACAGGTACGGGATAGCGACGACGAGCCCAAGCTGCCACGACGGCAGATCACTCTGCTCCGAGATGAGCGTGGGGAGCCAGAAGTTGACGAGGTAGACGCCGGCAGTCAGGCAGAAATAGACGAAGCACAGGGTCCACACCTTCGCCGACGAAATGGCAGACCGAAAGGACCCGTGCTCACCCGTGCTCTGCTGGGCAGCCTCGACCGCGTTTTCCAAATAGACCTTCTCGGCCGGGGTCAGCCAACTCGCTGTCGCGGGCTTGTCTGCGAGGACCTTGAAGACCAGGCTGCCCAGGACGATCGTGGGAATGCCTTCAAGAAAGAACATCCAGCGCCATCCGCTCATGCCCATCCAGCCGTCCGTGGCGGAAAGGATGAACCCGGACAGCGGTGCCCCGATCACGCCGGCCACGGCGGCAGCGGTGAAGACCATCGCAATCATGCGCGCGAGTCGATGTCCTGGATACCAGTAGGTGAGGTACAGGAGCATCGCCGGCACGAACCCGGCCTCGAAGGTGCCCAGTAGGAACCGGAGAATGTAGAACGAGGTTTCCGAGTTGACGAACATCATCGCCGAGGACGTCAGTCCCCACAGGACCATGATCCGGAAGAGGGTCTTCCTGATTCCGATGCGGTGCATCATGAGGTTGCTCGGCACCTCGAAGAGGAAGTAGCCGATGAAGAACAGTCCAGCGCCCAGACCGTAGGCGGTGGCGCTGAACTCGAGCTCGTCGGCGAGCGCCGCCTTGGCGAATCCGACATTCATCCGGTCGATGTATGCGAAGCAGAATGCGGCGAAGAGGAAGGGCACGATTCTTCGCGCCACTTTTCGATAGACGTGAGCCTCTACGACGGGTCCATCGGATTGGTCGGTTGTGTACATCTGGTCTCCATGGTTGCCAGGGGTCGACCCGTCACTATGACGGGTTGATGTGGGGAGTTCGAGCGACCTGCTCGATTGTGGTTGTCGATGAGTCAGACACGACTCGACGCTGTTGGCATTCGTTGCTGCCTCAGAGGTGCCCGTCCTCTGCCGACTATGCACGGTGAGTGCGTGACTCGGCTGTGCTCCGCCCGGCAGGCAGTGGTGGGTGATTCCTTGCGAGCAGCGCTGTGGCGTGGATGAATGCACACCTGATCACGGCATGTACGCTCCCCCGTTCACGTCGATCACTGCGCCGTTGATGTACGAACTCTGCTCGGATGCCAGGAATCCCACGGCCGCCGCGATCTCCTCCACTTCCCCCACGCGCCCGAGCGGAATCGAGTTGACAGCGGACTGCACCACTTTGGGGGTGGCCTTGTTCGCGAGAGGTGTCGAGATCCTTCCGGGCGCGACGGTGTTCGAGGTGACACCGCTGTTTGCCGCCTCGCCGGCAGTGAACCGGGTCAATCCGAGCAGGCCCGCCTTGCTGGCGCCGTATGCCGAGTTGGCGCCTGGGTAGTACATGTGCGCTGCCCGGGAAGCAATGTTGACGATCCGGCCCCAGCCTCGCGCCTTCATACGTGGAAGAAATCCTCGTGTCAGCAGGAATGGCGCTGTCAGGTTGATTGCGAGCGTGCGGTCCCAGTCGTGGTCCTCGAGCTCGTCGACCGGTGGTTGCTCACCGTCCGGGAGGTACACGTTGATACCCGCGCAGTTGATCAGGGCATCGCATCCGTCGTAGGTGCTGTGCATCCAGTCGACGAACTCACGCAGTGCCGCTCGGTTTGCAAGATCGGCGTGGTAGGCGAAAGAACCGTGCTGCGCATCCGTAAGGCCACGGCGAACTCCGCGGCGGGTACACGGTCGACGGCAACGACGACGTATCCGTCGTCGGCGAGGCGCGTGCATACGGCTTGGCCGATCCCGCCCGCGCCGCCCGTCACGACGGCAACGCGATCACGCTGTGCCATGTGTGTCCCCTTTTTGTTGACCTGAGACGGCCGCTGGTTCGTACCGCTTCGGATGCCGAGACGGCCACCCGGGCAGGGGGCGAGGAACGGACCCGAGGGCCTCGTTTGGTGGCGCTTCCTGCCCGATGCGCTCTATACAATCACACTGTGATGGCAGTCACTGAGAGTCTGGGGACTCGGCATCGGCAGGACATTTGTCGTATCCGCGACGCGGCGACGGCGTGCATCTGTCCACTTCGGCGCTGCACATCTGGCCAGTTCGCAGTACTCGTGACGGGCTCGACGGGATCGCGCTCACCGCACCGCCGTGAGAGTCGCCGGTGGCCGCTGCCGGAATGCAGCAGCCATAACTCCCCATCGTCTCGGCCGACACTGCGACCCCGACGCGTTGCGTCCCGCAATAACCGACCGGTTGGTAGTCAGCGGCGTCAGAGCCGAGCACGGAGTGAGTGCCCGAACGGGCAGCCCCTCGGAGGCGTACCGTTCGAGGATCCTGGCGTCACCGCGTCAGCTGTCACAGCTGGCGCCTTCGGTGGCTTAGAGTCGACCCACCCCCCACCGGCCGGGCTACCCGTTCGGCTTGGACCACACGTCCCCGGTCGGTCCCGTAGTTCCCCTCTCCCACTGAAGAACTGTGCTGACATGACATTCGACGAATCCATCACCTCGGCTGCCCTGCGGGCGCTGATCGATCGCAGTGACGACGGGTTGGCAATCCTTGATCCCCAGGGGCGGTATCTCGCCGTGAACCCGTCCGGATGCCACATCCTCGGCGCAGCGGTGACAGACCTCATCGGCCGCAGGTCAGCCTTCGATGTCGAGGCCTCCCGGCTCCGCGACGGATCGGCATCGGCTAGGAACTTCGAGGGCTCGGTGTGGATCGCTGCCACGGAGATCGAGTTCGAGCTCGCCGCAGTCGACCTCGAACACGGGTGCGGCAATCTCGTGCGTTTCGGGCCGACCAGTTCGGCGGTGCGCGACACGCGAGCACTCGAGGCCTTCACCCGGACCGCAGCGACGATTGCGTACGAGAACAGGCTCGATGTGGTTCTCGACAAGCTTGCCGAGGAGGTTCGGGAGACGGTGGGGATGGCGACGTGCGCGGTGATCTTGGTCGACGAGAAGAGTGGGTCGTTGAGGCACGCCGGCACCTCGGGACTTCCCGATGACTACGGTGAGCGGATCGAGCAGTGCAGGCTGCTCGGGGCACCTCTCGCAACCACCCGGGGGATCGAGGAGACGCGGGTGGTCATCGCGCGCGGCTTCGTCAAGGAGGCGCTCGCGGACCCCCGGTGGGGGCCGGTGCACGCAATCCTGCGGACCATGAATTGGGACACGTACATCGTCGTGCCGCTCATGGCGCGGGAGAAGGTGATCGGGGCACTCGGCGGCTTTCTCACCGAAGATCGCGAGCCCGACAAGCGAGACATCCGCTTCATCGCGGCAATGGCCGACCAAGCAGCGATCGCCGTCGCCAACGCCCGGATGTTGTCCCGGCTCGAACTCCAGGCGGCACGCGAGGAGCGCCGCAAGCTCGCCCGCGACATGCACGACTCCGTCACCCAGGCACTCTTTTCGCTCTCTTTGCGAACCAAGGCTCTCGAGTTGAGCGTCAAATCAGGCGAGCAAGTCGACCTTCCGGAGCAACTGAGTCAGGTCCACGCACTCGTGACCGGTGCCCAGGCGGAGATGCGGGCGTTGATCATGCACCGTCGGCCGGCCCCACTCGACGAGGAGGGATTCGTTCCGGCGGTCCGCAAACATCTCGCCGCCGTAGCGGCCCGCGAAGACATCACCATCTCCGTGGAATGTGACAACGAGTTCTACGAGCTCGACGCGACGGTAGAGGAGGACCTTTTCATGGTGATCAGCGAAGCCATTCACAATGTGGTCAAACACTCCCGGGCCCAGTCCGCGTCTGTACGCATCCGCCGAGACGATCACGATGCATCGACACTGACCATCACCGTCGTCGACGACGGAGTCGGGATCCCCGATCGCCGAGACAGTCACGGCACCTACGGTCTGATCTCGATGACCGAAAGAGTGACGGCCCATAACGGCCGTATCACCGTTACGCCAGGTGAGGGCTGCGGCGAACGCCGCGGAACCATCGCGTCAGTATCGGTCCCGTGTCTGACGCAACACAGCTGAAGTCCCACGTCAGGAAACCGAGGTAGATCCATTGTCCGAGATCACGGTATTCATCGTCGACGATCATGCGCTGGTACGCCACGGCCTGCGCGCATTCCTGCAGACGCAGAAGGATGTCACGGTCGTCGGTGAAGCAGAGAACGGGAAACAAGCCGTCCATGAACTCCGCGCACGCGCGGCGACGCAGACCCTGCCCGACGTCGTCCTGATGGACCTCGTGATGCCCGAACTCGACGGTGTCGGCGCAATTTCGACGCTGCGCACGGAGCTCCCCGACCTCAAGATCGTGGCGCTGTCGAGCTTCTCCGAAACCGAGCGGGTACACGCAGCGCTGCAGGCCGGCGCCACAGGCTACCTCCTGAAGAACTCCGATCCTGAAGAGATCTCGGCCGCGATCCGGTCCGCACAGCGAGACCAAGTCCACCTCGATCCCGCCGTCGCCCGGGTGCTCGCCCGATCAATGCGCACGAGCCCCACCACCGCACTGTCTGCGCGCGAACGCGAAGTACTCGCCCTGGTCGCCCAAGGGAACTCGAACCAGGAGATCGCCGACGCCTTGTTCATCAGCGAGCGCACCGCGCGCACACACGTCAGTCATATCATCTCGAAGTTGGGGTTGTCCTCCCGAATCCAGGCCGCGTTGTGGGCGATCAAGGAAGGAATCGTCACCATCTCATAGTGCCCGGCAGCTGTCTGACTTGTCGTCGCCCGGTCGCCAGCATCTGGTGACCAGGTCTTCTCGAAGCACGATTTCTCGGCTGGACCCTGATGATCCGCGGAATCGCCAGCCACCGCGATGGCCATTGCAACCGCCCCACCCATCTGATGCGACGGTCCGTCGACTCCCAGTGACGGGACCAGGTGCTCTCGCACTTGATCCGTGCGCAAGCGGATCCTCGCGTCCGCATACGCCGTACCGGGCCGGCAGTGCACCGATGTGTGGTTTCGGACGCTGTGTCTGGGCGGCGCACGCCCGCTCAGCCTGCGCCCCTCGACGCCAGTACGTCATTTGTCTCCCCCAACAGGAGTCCCAGGACGCTTAAGTGATCCGCACCATAGCGGTTGACTGTGGTGATGCGAATCGCGTGCACAACGCTGGCCGGTCGGTCCTGTGCGAGCAGTGAGGCGAATCGGCCGAACGCAGCTCGGACACAGTCGGCACTACGTCGAACACGCCCTGCGCGAAGTAAGCCCACTGTGACTACTGCTGTCACAGAGAGGATTTGAAGGAGCACCATGACCGGTCCACTTAACGGCGTACGCGTCGTCGACCTCACCGCGGCTCTTGCCGGGCCCTACTGCACGATGATCCTCGCCGACCTCGGCGCCGACGTGATCAAGGTCGAACCACCCGGCGGTGAGGTCACACGGCGGGTAGGGCCCTACCCGCCCCAGGACGCCGGGCAGCAACGACCGCTCGGCGGCTACTTCCAAAGCGTCAACCGCGGCAAGCGCAGCATTGTGCTCGACCTCAAGTCCCCCAGCGGACATACCGAACTGCTCGAGCTGGTTCGAACGGCCGATGTGCTCGTCGAGAACTTCGGCCCCGGCGTAGTCGATCGCCTGAACATCTCGTACAACTCTCTGAGGGAGGCGAACCCACGACTGGTGTTCGCCTCCCTCAGCGGATTCGGTGCCGCATGGGCGGGCAAGAGTCCGTACATCGACTGGCCCGCGATGGACATCACCGTCCAGGCGATGGCGGGCGCGCTGAGCATCACTGGAACCGAGGACGGCAAGCCCGTCAAGATCGGTCCCGGTGTCGGCGACATCTTCCCCGGAACGATGCTCACGGTCGGGATCCTGGCCGCGTTGCACGAGACGGCACGAACCGGCCGGGGCCAGCAGATCGACGTTGCGATGTTCGACGCGATGCTGTCGCTGTGCGAGCGAATCGTCTATCAGCACTCGTACACCGGAGCAGTCCCCAAGCCCATCGGTAACACCCACCCGATCCTCACCCCGTTTGATGTGCTCGAGACCAAGGACGGGTGGATAGCCATCGCTGCGACAACCCAACTGAGGTGGGAGGCGCTCTGTCGGATCATGCAGCGCCCCGAACTGATCGACGATCCCCGGTTCCGCAACGAGACCTGCCGAGTCGAGCATCGCGGCGAGATCCGGACAATCCTCGACGCCTGGGCAGGTAATCTTACGCGCGCGGAGATGAGCGAGAAGCTCGGCGGAAAGGTTCCCTACGGGCCAGTCAACGACATCCGTGACATCTTCGACGATCCCCATGCTTGGGCCCGCGACATGTTGGTCGAGATCGATAACCCCGGCTCCTCCCAGAAGGCGATCATCGCCGGACAACCAATCAAGTTCAGCCGAACACCCTCGACGGTCGCGACACGCGCCCCGCTCCTGGACGAGCACGCCGAGGCCATCCGGCACGAGGTCGAACAGCGCGAACTCCAGGAGACCCGCCGATGACAACAACCGGAAAGCACAGCACCGAGTTCACCGAGCTCGTCGGCAGGCTGCGCAGTACACCATTTGCGGCGGACACCACGACCGTCCCCGAGCTCAGGGCGAACTTCGAACGCTTCGCCGCTGCCTTTTACGACCCGCCGCCGGTCGAGTTCGTCGCCGACCACGCCGGGGACGTACCGGTCGAATGGGCATACGCGCAAGGATGCGACCGTTCCCGCGTCGTGATGTACCTCCACGGCGGTGGGTACAGCATCGGCTCCATTCCCGCCTACCGTGACATGTGCGCCCGGATATCTCACGGCACCGGGGCAGCAGTGTTGTCGGTGGACTATCGACTCGCCCCGGAGCACCGATTCCCGGCAGCCGTCGATGATTCGGTCGCCGCCTACCGTTGGCTCCTCACCAAGGGATTCGCTCCCGCGCAGATCGCACTCGCGGGAGACTCGGCTGGTGGTGGTCTCACCGTTTCGACGCTCGTCGCGCTCCGAGATGCGGGCGCCGAGCTGCCGGCTGCAGCCGTGTGCATCTCACCGTTGACGGATCTCGCCCACACGGGTGCCTCGGTGCACGAGAAGGCGCACTCCGATCCCATCGTCACCCCGGAGGGCAGCCACGCCTACGGGATGCGGTACCTCGGCGAAGACGGAAACCTTGCCGAGCCGCTTGCGTCTCCCCTCTACGCAGACCTGCACTCCCTGCCGCCGATACTGATTCAGGTCGGCACCTCCGAGTGCCTCCTGGACGATTCCCTGCGGCTGGCACGAAAGTTACGAGACGCCGGCTCGTCGGTCGATCTCGATGTCTGGCCCGAGATGATCCACATCTTCTCGTTCTTCGCCTCCCGCATCCCCGAGTCACGACGGGCCCTCGACTATGTGACGTCTTTCCTCGTCGAACACCTAGGTCCACACCCGACCGCCTGATCGGACTGTACTGTTCCCTCGCTGAGACGGAGTGTCATTCCTTGCTCGACAACCGAAACCGCACGATCGACCACATCAAGGTTCCAGCGCAACCCCCGCAGTTGCGCCCGCCGTGGGATACACCAGAACGCGAGGACATCCTCGCAACAGCACGGGATTTCAGCTATTCCCAGGTCCTGCCAACCGCCAATCGTGTCGATCGAACCGAGCAAGCGATTCCTACCGAGCTCATAGACCAACTCGCGGACCGCGGATACTTCGGGATCACCATCCCGACCGAGTACGGAGGCCTCGGGTTGGGAGTCTTCGAGTACGCCATGATCTCCGAGGAACTGTCCCGGTCCTGGATGAGCGTCGCATCGATCATCGCTCGCGGCCAAGGGCTGGGGACGCGTTTCAAAGATCCCGGCCGCCGGACGGAGCTCACCCGGCGCAGCGCAGCCGGCCGCTGGATCGGTGCCGCAGCGTTCTCGGAACCGGAGTCCGGATCGGACCTCGGATCGGTCCAGACGACCGCCCGCCGCGAGGGCGATCGCTACATCATCGACGGACGTAAGCGGTGGTGCGGCAATGCCTTCGAAGGCGACTTCATCCTGGTCATGTGCCGAGTCTTGGAGGCGTCGGGACAGCCCGGTCCGATTCGAACCTTCGTCCTCGACAAGGAGCGCAATAGCTTTCCGGTCGGGGTTACCGGTGAACCCATCGATAAGATCGGCTACAACGGCATCATCAGCTGGGATCTGACCTTCACCGGCGTCGTGGCGAGCGAGAACTCCATGGTCGAGCCCTTCGGGTTCGCCGGAGCCCAGGGCATGGGCTTCAAGGCCGTGGAAAACGGCCTCAATGTCGCGCGAGTCCAAACCGCCGCTCGTGCAGTCGGTCTCGCACGCGCAGCCCTGGAAGATTCTGTCGACTACCTTCAGTCGCGGGTACAGTTCGGATACCCACTCGGTCAGTTTCAGGCGCTGCGCTTCACCATCGCCGAGATGGCAGCGAAAGTCAGCCAGGCCCGAGCGTTCTACCAGCACGTCGCACACCTCATGGACTGTGGGGTCGCCTGTGAGCAAGAAGCCGCAATGACGAAACTGCTGGCGACAGAGATGGCAGTCGAGGTCACCGGCCAGGCTCTCCAACTGCACGGAGGTAACGGGTACACCCGCGACCTGGCTATCGAACGCTACTGGCGCGACGCCCGCCTGACCACCATCTTCGAAGGCACCAGTCAGATACAGCAGAAGATCATCAGTGACCGCATCCTGCCGCGCGAGGAGCGAGGCTGACGGAGCGGTCAGAGACACCATCGTTGTCAAAGGAGACAGAATGAGCACACCACTTTCGGGTCTGCGGGCCGTCGTTACCGGCGCCGGCAGGGGCATCGGTCGCGCCACCGCGATCACCCTCGCCGAGCAGGGCGCTGACGTCGCGGTCGTCGACGTCGACCTACATTCCGGGCGCGGCATACCCGGTGAGGCGGACGACCCGACCACCGAGGCCATCGCCGCCCTGGGGTCCCGGACGATAGGAATCGAAGCAGACCTGACCCTGGAGGCGAGTGCCTCGACGGTGATCGACGAGGTCGTCGCCGCATGGGGCGGGCTCGACGTGCTGGTCAATGTCGCAGGCGGCGCCATCACACCATTCGAAGGCAGCCAGGCAAGCGTCACCAGCCCCGCGGACATCCGCAGGGCACTGGACGTGAACCTCATGTCAGCGATCTACCTGTGCCAAGCGGCAGTGCCGGCCTTGAGCCAATCGCCGAGCCCCTCCATCGTGAACACCACCTCGCTGTCCGCGCAGGGCGTCCTGCCAGGTGGCTCCTATGCGGGCTATGCCCTTTCGAAGGCCGCTCTCGCGCACTACACCCGATACCTCGCCGAGGACCTCGGTCGCCTGAACATTCGCGTCAATGCAGTGTCTCCGGGTTACATCATGACGGGCAGAGTCCGAGCGAACTCGACGGCAACAGGTTTCGCCGACAAGGCCGCCGACAGCGCGCTCAACAGGCTCGGCGACCCCGAAGACGTTGCGGGCACAGTGGCCTTCCTCGTGTCACCGCAGGCCTCCTACATCACAGGGCATATTCTTGCGGTCGACGGGATGACTCGCCTCGCCTGACTACCTCGCTCCGCCACCGGGGCGGGAGCCGCTTGACCGGCGTCCCGTCGGCCACTCACGCCCACCCAGCAGCGGACGTGTGCGCCGCCCAGGGAAACGTTTGCGACTCTCGATCTCGATCACGCGCAGTAGGCGCCATGTCGAGATCGAGAGTCGTGCCGTATCAATCGGCTTGCACCAGGTTCGGGGCCATTTCGCGCTCACGTGGGATTCGGGTGTATCCGCGTCTCAAACCCAAACAGCACGTCTCCTCGCCGGTGGGTTTGGGGCATGCTGCTGACCCCGTGAGAACCGTCGGTGGATGGTCGAGGGGGTAGGGCGCCCAGGCGCCCTACCCCCTCATTTTCTGGATCCTTCTCTCGAACGGTGCGGCACGTACGCCGGCAGTGGCCGTGGGTTTCTATCCCAACCTGTCGGCAACGCGCTCCCATCCTTTTGCTGACCCGCCCGCCCGCCGCCAAGGTGACAAACGCCGGCAATGGTCAGGGCTGGAGCAGGATCCGGATCGGGTGACCGGTCTTCGTTTCCAAGGCATCGAGTGCGTCATGCGCCTTGTCCAGGGGATAGATTGCGCTGACCGAATCAGCCAGGTCCAAGCGCCTGGTCTGGACCAGTCGAATCAGCTCTTCGATGTGCCGTCGCTCGGCTCCGTAGTGTCCGAGGATTCGCTTCGCGCCTCGAATCAGCAGGGGGCTCGTGTCCACGTGGAGTGGGCCGTCCGGTACCCCGATGAGTACGAGTCGTCCGTTTCGACCGAGGGCATCGAACGCCGACTGGTGAATGGCGCCGCTACCGTAGAAATCGAACGCTACGTCGAGACCGTTTCCGTTGGTGATTCGGTCGATCTCCGCGGCTACGTCGTCTGATTCTGGATCCAGGGCCAAGTCGGCGCCTGCGGTGCGGGCTCGTTCCCGTGCGGAATCGATCGGGTCGATCGCCACGATCGGTGCGGCACCGATCAGACGTAGCAGTTTGACGGCGTGGTAGCCCAATCCTCCTAGTCCCCAGACTGCGACGGCTTCGACAGGCCTGACGTTCGCGGTGTCGGTGATCGCCGCCCAGGGCGTTGCGACAGCGTCCGGGATGATGGCGGCGATCTCGTAGGGGACGTCGTCAGCGATCGCGACGAGAGCGCTCTTGGGAGCGACGAGATACTCCGCCCAGCCTCCGTCGTAGTGTGCACCCAGTACTCGGGTGGTCGTGCCCCGATCCTCGACGGGATGGACGACGACACGGTCTCCCGTTCTCCAGCCGACCACGTTGGATCCCACGGCGTCGATGACCCCGGATACCTCGTGGCCCAACGTGACCTGCGGGGGCATCCCGGCCGCAGTCTCCCCGCGAAGGAAGTGGATGTCGGTGAGGCAGACGCCGGCGAACTTTACCTTGACGCGAACCTCGTCGGCCGACGGGTCCGGGACGTCCACGGACTCGAGTCGCAGCTCGTTGTGTTCGGTGTGGAGGCGTGCGGCAGTCATGTGCGGCATCGACGTACTCCTTCGGGATAATGCCTTTGTCTGGGCGGAAATCGTAGCTGTCGGGTGCTCGGCGTCGGTCTGACGGTCTGCAGCGGCACCTGGCCGAGGAAATTCGATCGGAGTGTGGCTACACAGTCTCACTGCTGTGCGGAGTCACCATCGGGGCTGGGCGTCAGGGCGAAGCCGTCCAGTGTCTGTGCCTTGCGCCAGTGATCGAGCATGTCGTAGAAGGCGAGGGCGCCGTCCCCATACCTGCCGCCGAAGAAGGTGTCCTCGCTGCGTTTCGCTGTCCCCTCCGCGTTGTAGTAGCCGGGGGTGCACTTGATGTAGAACTCGAGGTTTTCCTTGTTCTTTTCCGACGAGTGGATGAGGTTGACGTACTCATCGACGCTCACTGGGGTGGGTTCGACTACGACTAGGTTGCGCTTTTGGGCCGTGTCCAGGATGTAGGCGATGTGCTGTGCCTGCTCATCGAGCAACTGGACTGCGTTCACTGCGTTCACTGTCTGCACGTTTCCGCCGACGATGAACATGTTGGGAAACCCGTCGGTCGACATGCCGTGTAACGTGCGCACGCCTTCGGACCAGTGCTGCGACAGCGGAGTTCCCGCTCGCCCCGTGATCTCGAATCCGGTGAGATGGGTGTACTCGATCCCCGACTCGAAGCCTGTGGCGAAGATCAGGCAGTCCACCTGGTGTTCTTCACCGCCGACGATGACGGCGTCTTCGGTGAACCCTTCGACGCCTTGACCCTGAGTGTCGACGAGCGTGACATTGTCGCGGTTGAAGGCGGCCAGGTAGTCGTCGTGGAAGCAGGGTCGCTTGCACCACCAGCGGTACCAGGGCTTGAGAGCCTCTGCCGTGTCGGGATCGTCGATCATCTTCTCGATCCGAGCACGGAGCTTGTTCATCACGTCGTTGTCGTTGAGTTCCGACAGGAGCCGCAGCTCGTCCTTCGTCGGAATTCGGCCGAGGCGGCGTTCGATGTCCTCGGGTGTCTCCGGGATCAGGGTGTCGAGCACCTCGGTCCAACCGTCGCCAACGAGGTCGGTGTCCGGGCGGAGACCGAGGATGTGCGCCTGGAAGTTGTTTCGGCGCTCACGCTGCCATCCCGGCTTGGACATGTCGACGTAGTCGCGGGGGGTCTCGCGGTTTCCACGGACGCCGACGGACGACGGAGTCCGCTGGAAGACGACGAGTTCCTTCGCCCACTGAGCGACCTCCGGAACGATCTGTACCGCAGTGGCACCCGTGCCGATGATGCCGACCCGTTTGTCCGTCAGGTTGGTCAGGTTCCCCGAGAAGTCGCCACCGGTGTAGTCGTAGTCCCAGCGGCTCGAGTGGAAAGTGTGCGGTGTGAAGACGTCGATGCCAGGAAGATTCGGCAGCTTCGGAAGACTCTGCCGACCGCAGGCGAGGACGAAGTAGTCGGCAGTCAGCGCGTCGCCACGGTCGGTCTCGATGCGCCAACGCTGCTCATCCTCCCGCCATTCGGCGTTCGTGATGGCAGTCTGGAACAGGGCCTTGTCGTAGAGGCCGTACGCCTTGCCGATTCGCTGGCTGTGTTCGAACATCTCCGGCTCGTACGAGTACCGGTGCTTCGGTGCGTAGTCGAGTTCCTCGAGGAGTGGGAGGTAGATGTGCGCCTCGATGTCGCACATGGCACCGGGGTAGCGATTCCAGTACCAGGTTCCTCCGAAGTCTCCGCCGATCTCGATGACCCGAACGTCATCGAACCCTGCTTCGTTCAGGCGGGCACCGACCAGAAGGCCGCCGAAGCCGCCACCGGCGACTATGACGCTCGTGTGTTCCTGCACCGGTGGGCGATCGGCACGTTCCGCCCACGGGTCCTTGCTGTACGCCTCGAACTTGCCGCCCGTGCCGACGTACTGACCTTTGCCAGTGCTGCGGCGACTGACACGGCGATCGCGCTCCTGGTCGTACTTGTTCCGCAGGGCCTCGAGGTCGTAGTCGATGCCCGTGGTCAGGTCCTGGTTTAACAATGTCATCCCCATTCTCGAAGACTGTCCGCTCGCGCCAGCCGGAAGCAGTCCTGTCGCGCGATGGTCGCTGAGTTCCTCGTTACCGCAATCTGTTTTCCGTTGCGGTCGAGGGCGAAGGGGTGCAGCCCTTCGCGATCAGCCTCTCCATTAGTGAACCTCGTCACGCACGTTGAGCAAAGAGACAACTGTCGCGTCTGTGAGGAACTTTCGGGGCGCAGGTGGGCGCGCCAAGGAACGACTCTTTGTGATGCCCGGTCTTCGACCCGGGAACGACCTCGCGACTCAGGCGAGGTTGCCGCCCGTCAACCATGTTGCCCGGGGCACTGTTCCTCGGGGTCAGCGCTGAGTGGTTGGCCGAATGACCAACTCATTCACCGCTACCCGCCGTGGGCTGCCGACGATGTAGCTCACGGCATCAGCGATGTCGTCGGCGTGCAGCTTCTCGACATTCGCGAACAGGTCATCGTAGTGCCGGCGTGTCGTTTCGCTCTGATGGCCGAAGAGTTCGGTGTCGACCCCGCCCGGTTCGATCACGGAGAACCGGAGGTGGTCACGGGCGTACTCTTGGCGCCAGGCCTCGGTTGCAGCCGTCACGCCGAACTTGGTGGCGTTGTAGATCGCGACGTGCGCGGCGGCGACTCGGCCCGCGATCGAGCTGATATTGACCACATCGGCAACCCGGCGGGCGCTCGATTCCGCTGACGTAAGTAGGTGCGGCACAGCGTTCTTGGTGACATACATGAGCGCCTTCAAATTGACGTCGACCATGCGGTCCCACTCGCCGATCGTGGCATCGGCGGTCGGCCCGTTGAGCATCACACCGGCCGCGTTGACCAGGATGTCGAGCCGGCCGTACTCGGCAACTGCCGACGCGACTGCCTCCGCCGCGCCCTCTACCGTCGAAATGTCGACGACGCGGGTGGTCACCGCTGCGCCCCGCCCCCGCAACTCTGCGGCCAAGGAGTCGAGCCGCACGCGGCGCCGTCCGGTGATCACGACGGCGGCACCGTCGGCCGCCAGGCGGGTGGCGGTCGCGCACCCGATCCCACTCGACGCACCGGTCACCAACGCAACTGTCCCGTCCAGCACCATGGGCATCACTGTTCCCCTTCTTCCCGGCCGAGTCGCTCCTGCGTCGACTCCTTCCCGCGGCAGTCGCTCCCGGCCCGGCACATGCCGCGCCGGGAGTGCTAGCTGAGGCTTGGATGTAACGGACTACACCGTTTCCATGGTCCGGACCAAACCTGCCCGGCGCCCCTTTTCAGCGGTGACGAGGGCGAGTTTGCGGCTCGCCTCGTCGATCATCTCTCCGTCCAGCATCGCGGCGCCGCGAGCACCACCGTCGGACGAGCGGTGGAAGTCGTACGCTTCGATGATCTTCTCGGCCTTGTCGTACGCCTGCTGAGCCGGTGTGAATACCTCGTTGGCCAACTCGACCTGGGCAGGGTGCAGGACCCATTTGCCGTCGAACCCGAAGGCCGCGGCACGGTCGGCGGCACGCCGGAATCCGTCGGTGTCGTTGATAACCGCATACGGGCCGTCGATCACCTGCAGACCATGTTTACGGGCGGCAACAGCGAGAGACATGAACACCGGGTCGATCGGGTTGTGACCGGCATAGCTGTTGTCTCCGATTACCAAGGTGGGGATCTGCATCGCCGCCATGAAGTCGCCCGGGCCGAAGATGAGCGTCTCCACTCGCTCCGATGCCGCAGCGATGTCGTCGACGATGCTCAAGCCGGCGGGTCCCTCGATCTGAACCTCCACACCGATCTTTCCCTCCGGCAGGCCGAGGTGCCGTTCGAGCTGAGTGAGAAGCACATCCAGCCAATGGATGTGCGCGAGCTTCTCGACCTTAGGCAGCATGATGCAGTCGATACGGTCGCCGGCACCGCGCACGATCTCGACAACATCGTCGAACGCCCACGGCGTTTCGGCATCGTTAACCCGCACTGCCAACGTCTTGCCCGACCAATCCCCATCGCGGATTGCCGCCAGAATGTTTGACCGCGCCTCCACTTTGGCCGTCGGCGCCACCGCATCCTCGAGATCGAGAAATGCCTCGTCGACAGCCAGGCCTTGCGCCTTCGTCAGCATCTTCGGACTGCTGCCCGGCACCGCAAGGACGGATCGACGAGGGCGAAGAGAACGCGTCATGGCAAGGACTCACCTTCAGTTGGGATACGAGCGCGGCCGACGATCGTCGGCGGCAGAGAACGCGAGAACTAGAGCTCGCGGGTGTCACCGTACCGACGGCAACCGATGCCGACTAGGTCAGCACGAATCCGGGCACAGGATTCGAGACATTTGACGCGCGGTAATCAGGTCCCAGGACTCTCCGTGACTGCAGTCACATCTGCTTGTATGACAAAGGAGGACGAGACAGGGGTTCCGATGACACCAGTGACACAGACCGATCACCGACGCGAATCAGGTCTGGCAGTCCTCATCGTCGACGCGGACAGGAGGGTCAGATCCGCCATGAGACAGCTGATGGAGGCCACCTGCCTCAGTGCCGATATCGTCGAGGCGGGAAGCGTCGCCGCGGCCCTCTCCGCGGCGGATACGCAGTCATTCGACCTGGCACTGGTTGACCTGCTGGTTGCGGACCTGGAGTCCAGCTGCGGTCTCATTCGCCAACTCCGAACCCAGTCACCCACGCAAGTCATCGCCCTGGGGGTCCGTCAAGATGACGCCGCTCACGCGATCCGCGCCGGTGCTCACTCCTTCGTCAGGAAGTCGGGCTCGTCCGAGCAGCTGATCCAGGCCGTACAGGCCGCGGGGGTGTCGCTGATCTCCTGAGCTTCGTCGCACGCCGTGACAGCGTATGCACCTCGTCTACCGACGCGAGGGGCATGGGTTCGACTCGCCCGGTACTACAACGTCGGTGCCACAGCGACAGTCGAACTGCGACGAAAAGGCGGGCGGCGGGAGTCATTTCACCGTCACTCCCGTCGCCCCCACACACCATCCATGCATTCGCGCCCCATCGCGATCGGCGGCGCGTCCCAGACAGAACGGAGACACAGATGACGATCTTCTCGTCAGTCGATCATCTGAAGGAGTCCAAGGGCATCGACCTTGGCCGGACCCGACCGGTGACGGTGTCCCAGACCCGCATCAACGACTTCGCGGCCGTCACCGAAGACGAACAGTGGATCCACGTCGACCCCGAACGAGCAGCAGAGGGACCCTTCGGCACGACAATCGCCCACGGCTTTCTTACCCTCTCTCTCGCCGGCCCCTTCCTTCTGGAACTCCTCCAGGTCGACGGCGTGAGCGCCTCGATCAACTATGGCCTCAACCGCGTCAGATTTCCCAGCACCGTTCCCTCCGGATCTGTCCTGCACGGCGAAGGACGACTGATCGACGTGGTCGAGCGCGTGGAAGCAGTGGACGCGATCGTCGAGCTATCCATCTTCGCCGTCGGGTCCACCAGACCTGCCTGCGTGGCCGAGTCGGTCATTCGGCTGGTGCTGTAGAACCATTCGGACCGACGCCCGGACCCCACCACACACCGACCGCACCATGACCCGCCGCACCAATCCTTTCGAACCGACACCCCGACCACACCTGGTGTAGCGAGCTTCGAATCGCAGATGACCACCTTGAAGGGACGCAATGTCCGAGACCAGTCTCAACGTCACCAGCCAATCCAACCAGCCCATCGCGCAGCCCAAGCGTGTGTGGTTCTCCAGCTTCATCGGAGCGGCTATCGAGTTCTATGACTTCAGCATCTATGCGACAGCCTCGGCGCTGGTGTTCGCCCCGCTCTTCTTCAGTCCCGCGCAGGCTTCGGTCGGTGTGGTCCTGTCGTTCGCCACCCTCGCGGCCGGATACTTCGCTCGCCCTCTCGGCGCCGCTGTGTTCGGCCACTTCGGCGACAGAATCGGCAGAAAGACCACCCTGATCACGACTGTGCTGCTGATGGGCCTGGCCACCGTTTTGATTGGTGCGTTGCCGACCTACGAGCAGATCGGGGTGGCGGCTCCCCTGTTGCTGGTTGCACTGCGGATCGTCCAGGGCGTCTCGGTCGGCGGCGAGTGGGGTGGGGCGGTGGTGATGACCACCGAGCATTCGTCAACCAAGCATCGCTCTTTCATGGGAAGCGCGACCGCCATGGGCTCGGCGGCCGGGCTCCTTCTCGGTTTCATCGCGTTCGCTGTCGTCGACAGGCTATCCGGGGACTCCTTCCTCACCTGGGGTTGGCGGCTTCCGTTCCTGGCCACCGTGGTGCTGTTCGTTCTCGCCATCTACATGCGGCTCCGAATCACCGAGAGTCCGGTGATGATCGAGGCTCGCGCGAACAAGCCCGCGCATGACGTTCTGCCCATCAAGGCGCTCTTCGCACGTCACGGCCGGAGTGTGCTGCTCGCGGCCGCGGTGTTCACCGGCCCGTTCATGATCCACTCGTGCATGGGCACCTTCTTCATGTCCTACGGCGTGAGCGAACTCGGGCTCGAACGTGACTTCCTGCTGAACGCATCGATCCTGGGCATGGTCGCCGCCTTGATCAGCATTCCGATCGGCGGCGTCCTCGCCGACAAGTTCGGCCGGCGGCGGATCCTCGGAATCGGAGTCACCCTCGCGACGGCGAACCTCGCCGTGTTATGGACTGTGTTCACCAGCGGCAGCGGGGCTGGAGTCATCCTCGTGTACATGCTGGTCTTCACCTTTCACTCGCTCTGTCTCGCGCCCATCGGAGCTCTCTACTCCGAACTGTTCCCGACCGAGGTCCGCTACACCGGCGTGTCGATGTGCTATCAGATCGCCTCACTCGTCGGCGGTGGCCTCGGTCCGCTTGCAGCCTCGATCCTGATTGCGAACGGCCTCGGACTCGGCTCGGTTGTAGCCTTGCTCGCCGTGTTCTGCGTTGTGGCCGGCGTTGCCGTCACGCGACTGCCGCGAACTGACGAGGTCGACCTGAGGAATGTCACCAACAACCCGTCCGTCTGACACTTCGTCACCAGCACAAGCACATTCGGAACGCAGACGTACCGCCAGGCATCAGGAGTTCACCATGAGCAACGACACAACATCACCCGACCTGTCGCAATTTCCGGTGCGCAGCAGAGGCGCGTACTTCGAGAAATTCGACAAGAACGCTGTCTTCAACCATCACTGGGGTCGCACCCTCACCAGCGCCGACAACACGCTGTTCAGTACAGCGCTCGCACATTGGTCGCCGCTGTACCTCAACAGCGAGTACGCCAAGGCGCTCGGCCACAAGGACGCGGTACTCAACCCGTTCCTCGTTCTGTGCACTGTCGTCGGCCTGTCCGTCGAAGATCTCAGCGAATCCGGCGGCCCGTTCCTCGGCATCGAGGACTGCGTGTTCGAGCGCCCGATGTACGCCGGGGACACCGTCCGAGCCGTCTCGGTTGTGACAGACACGCGACCATCTGCGAGCCGACCTGGCTACGGAATCGTTACATGGAAGACCACAGCCTACGATCAGCACGGCCAGGCGGTCCTGCACTTCACTCGAAAGAACCTCCTGGCAGGAGCAGAACAGCGATGACCACCTCCCCCCTCGACCTCACGTCCGCGGCATCGGGTGCCGGCCCTGACAGCTCATCAACAGCGCCCCAGTCCTACGCGACCGAAGACTCCTCCTGGTTCGAGTCCTTCGAAGTCGGCCAACGCTGGAAGCACTTCCGCGGCGCCACGATCGACGAAGTCGAGAATCAGCTCATCACCAAGCTCGTGATGAACACCGCCCAGGAACACTGGAACGAGGACGCGATGTCCGACTCACAGTGGGGCAAGAGCCGGTTGGTGTTCGGACTGATCACCGGATCACTGACCCTCGGTCTCGCAAGCCAAGACACTGCAGAGAACGCACTCGCCGAGATCGGACTCGACGCCATCCGGTTCAGGGCGGGCGTCTTCCACGGCGACACGATCTACGCCTACACCGAAGTTCTTGCGGCCGAATCCGCCGACCGCGAGGACGCCGGCATCGTCGAGTTCGCGCATTGGGGCGCAACGGCCGAGGGCCGCATCGTCTTCGAATGCCGACGCAAGGTCCTGATCAAACGACGCAGCCACTGGCACCACTGACACACCATCACCACTCACTCACGTTAGGAATCTCCATGACCGACAAGCGGCCGATCCGCCGGCGACGCTCCGAACTGTCCACGCCAGCAACCAGCGAGAAGATGATGGCAAAGGCAGCCGGCAGCGACGCCGACCTCGTCTTCCTCGACCTCGAGGACGCCGTCGCACCCAACGCCAAGGACGTTGCCCGCAAGCAGGCGGCAGCGGCTCTACGCGACCTCGACTGGGGCGACAAGACCCGCGCTGTCCGCGTCAACGGCGTACACACCACCTGGTGCCTCGACGACATCACCGAAGTCGTCGGAACGGCGGGGGCACACCTCGACATCCTTATCCTCCCGAAAGTCAAGGCCCCCCGCGATGTGTGGTTCGTCGAGACACTGCTCACCCAACTCGAGTACAAGCACGGCCTCAAAGTCGGTGCCATCGGCCTGGAGGTGCTGATCGAGGAGGTCGAGGCACTCGCGGCCGTCGATGCGATCGCCGCGTCGAGCCCACGACTCGAAGCCCTGATCCTGGGCGTCGGCGACCTCGCCGCCAGCCACGGTATGCGGTCCGCCCACATCGGCACGACCACCGGATATCCCGGCGACATCTGGCACTCGGCACGCACGAAAGTCATCGTGGCGGCGCGCAGCAACGGAATCGACGCCATCGACGGACCATTCGGTGATTTCAAGAACGACGACGCCTACCTCGAGCAGGCGAACTGGTCGGCAGAACTCGGCGCGGTCGGCAAATGGGCGATCCACCCGAACCAGGTCACACTGGCCAACCGCGTCTTCTCACCCTCGGAAGAGGAGATCGCACAGGCAACCAAGGTCGTCACAGCGATGCGGGAAGCTGAAGCCGCCGGCGAGGGCGCCGTCGCGATCGACGGAGTCATGGTCGACGCCGCCACCGCACGGATCTTCGAGACGGTCCTCGAGCGAGCATCCGTCGTCACTCCCAGCTGAGCCACACCGATTCCTCATCCGTTGCAGGCTGAGCACTCAGCCTGCAGCGGGCCCCCTCGACCAGAACACCAAAGGACCATGGGCAACATCACTTACGACTTCACCGGGCGGACTGTCATCGTGACAGGCGCGGCGCGCGGCATCGGCCTCGAGGTCGCCAAACACTTCCACGGATCAGGCGCGAAGGTCGTCATGGTCGACTTCGACGGCGACGAACTGTCCACTGCAGCAGGACAGATGGGAGCCATCGCCGCTCAGGCCGACGTCAGCAACACCGACGACGTCAACCGGGTGGTGGGCGACGCCATCGAGCAGACCGGTCGAGTCGACATCATGATCAACAACGCAGGCATCCTGCGCGACCGCATGGTGTGGAAACTCGACGACGACGATTGGGCACGCGTCCTCGACGTACACGCCGGCGGATCCTTCAGGTTCACCCGCGCCGTGGTTCCCCACATGCGCGCGCAGACCTTCGGCCGCATCATCAACGTCACCTCCTACTCCGGCCTCCGCGGAAACCGGGGACAGGCCAACTACGCCACCGCCAAAGCCGGCATCATCGGCCTGACGAAGACATCCGCCAAGGAACTCGCGGCTTTCGGCATCACCGTCAACGCCATCTCGCCGAACGCCGCCACCCGAATGACCGCCTCGATCCCGGAGGAGAAGATCCCGGAGGTCACCGGACCGATCGCACGCTTCGCCGACCCCGCCGAGATGGCCAATGCCGTTGCCTTCCTGGCATCCGACGAAGCCGGCTACATCACCGGAACCGTCCTGCCGGTCGACGGCGGCGCATCGATCTGACTGAAGGACCCCTGATGACGACGCCCCCGCTCTCACGCCGCGACCTCGAGTTCCTGCTCTACGAGTGGCTCGATGTGGAAGCCATGACCACCCGCACTCGCTTCGGCGAACATTCACGAGAAACGTTCGACGCCGTCCTCGACCTGAGCTCCGACATCGCGTCGAAGCACTTCGCACCGCACAACAGAGCGTCGGATGCGTCCGAGCCGACAGTCGGGCCGGACGGGAAGGTCATCACCCATCCCGACATCAAGAACGCGCTCGACATCTTCGCCAAAGCCGGACTGTTCGCAGGATCGTTCGACGAGGACCTCGGTGGAATGCAGCTCCCGACCACGGTCATGCGCGCATCGGTGGCGTGGTTCCAAGCGTCGAACGCCGCCACCACCGGATATCCGTTCCTCACCGTGGCCAACGCCAATCTGCTCGTCGCCCACGCCACCCGCGAACAGATCGACGCCTACGTCCGACCGATGCTCGAAGGCCGATTCTTCGGCACCATGTGCCTGTCCGAGCCCCAGGCCGGTTCCTCGCTTGCCGACATCACCACCAGAGCAGTACCCCAAGCGGACGACACCTACAGGCTGACCGGAACCAAAATGTGGATCTCGGGCGGCGACCACGAAATTAGTGAGAACATCATTCACCTGGTGTTGGCCAAGATCCCGGGCAGCCCACCCGGAGTCAAGGGCATCTCCTTGTTCATCGTTCCCAAGTTCGTGCTCGATGATGCGGGAAAACCGAGCGAGCGCAACGACGTCTCGCTGGTCGGTTTGAACCACAAAATGGGCAACCGCGGGACGACGAACGCGCTTCTCAACTTCGGAGAAGGCGCCCATCGCCCGGGTGGCGAGGCAGGTGCGGTGGGCTACCTCGTCGGTGAGCCGCACAAGGGGCTTTCGTACATGTTCCACATGATGAACGAAGCCCGCATCGGCGTCGGGTTCCTGGCCACCGCCCTCGGCTACGCAGGCTATCGCCAGGCGGTGCAGTACGCCCTCACCCGCACGCAAGGCCGGGGCGCCGCTGACCGGGATCCCGAATCGAAGCCGGTTCCGATTGTTGAGCACGCCGACGTCAAACGCATGCTTCTAGCCCAAAAATCTTATGTCGAAGGCGCTTTGGCGCTGGGACTATACTGTGCGCATCTGGTCGACGACCACGAGACCACCGACGACCTGGAGCACCGTGACAGGACCGGTCTGCTCCTGGACGTGCTGACTCCGATCGCAAAGAGTTGGCCCTCACAGTGGTGCCTGCGCGCGAACGATCTCGCGATTCAAGTGCACGGAGGCTATGGCTACACCCGCGACTACGACGTCGAGCAGTTCTACCGCGACAATCGGCTCAACCAGATTCACGAAGGCACCCACGGGATCCAAGGACTCGACCTCCTCGGCCGAAAGATGGCAATGCGCAACGGCGCCGGCCTCGACCTGTTGTCCGGCACCATCCGATCGACCATCGACTCCGCTCGTCTGCGGGGTGGGGAGACCGCCGAATTCGCGGAGCAGCTCGATCTAGTGGTCACCGCGCTCGGCTCGGTCACCACCCGTCTCCTCAGTGTGGAGGATCGATCCCAGGGCCTGGCGAACTCGTCGATCTACCTCGAAGCCGTCGGTCACATCGTCATCGCGTGGATCTGGCTCGAACAGCTGCTGAGGGTCGTCGACAAGGATGGCGACTTCTATTACGGCAAGCGGCAGGCCGCGCGGTACTTCTTCCGATACGAGCTTCCCGCCACCACCCACCAGTTCGAACTCCTCAACCGCCTCGACACCACCACCATCGAAACCTCCCCCGCCTGGTTCTGAGAACACCGTCCGATCACAGTCACCGGCCGGCCACTGCCCGCCGCCCGGCACTGACACGGAACTCAACCCCTCGATTGGAAGTACGACCATGACACGTGAAGCCGTCATCGTAGACGCCGTCCGCTCCCCTGTCGGAAAGAGAAACGGCGGGCTGAGCAGCGTCCATCCTGCAGACCTTTCGGCATACGTCCTGCGCGCGCTCGTCGAACGCACCGGTCTCGACCCAGGCCTCGTGGACGACGTGATCTGGGGATGCGTCACCCAGATCGGCGAGCAGAGTTTCGACATCGCCCGCACCGCCGCGCTCTCAGCCGGGTGGCCGATCCACGTACCGGGAACCACCGTCGATCGTCAGTGTGGGTCCTCCCAGCAGGCTGTCAGTTTCGCCGCTGCGAGCGTGATCGCCGGCCACTACGACATCGTGGTCGCAGGCGGCGTTGAGTCGATGTCACGCATCCCGATCGGATCGTCGACTGCGGCCGGCGACTCCCCACTGGGCACCCTGTACGCCGAACGCTTCGGAGCCGAGTTCCCCAACCAAGGAATCGGGGCAGAACAGATCGCCGACGAATGGGGACTGACCCGGACGGACCTGGACGAGTTCGCACTCGGCTCCCACGCCAAGGCGAGCGCAGCGATTGAGGAAGGCCGCTTTGTCGGTCAGATCGCACCCATCACGGTAGACGGTACGCAAGTTACCACCGACGAAGGAGTACGTCGGGGTGGAACTCTCGAATCCCTCGCCAAGCTCAAGCCGGCGTTCATCGAAGACGGAAAGATCACCGCGGCGAACTCCTCACAGATCAGCGACGGGGCCGCAGCGCTGCTCATCATGGAAGCATCCACCGCGGCCAAGCACGGGTTCACCCCCATCGCAGCAGTCGACACCGCCGTGGTCGTCGGATCGCCTCCCATGCCGATGCTCACCGGACCGATCCCGGCCACGGAGAAGCTTCTGGCCCGTCGAGGACTCAGCATTGTCGACATCGGGACCTACGAGGTCAATGAAGCGTTCGCGTCCGTGGCGTTGGCCTGGCTCAAGGACGTCGGCGCCGACCCGAATCGGCTCAATCCGAACGGCGGAGCCATCGCTCTCGGACATCCCCTTGGAGGCAGTGGAGCGCGCCTGATGACCACCATGGTTCATCACATGCGCGACAAGGGCATCGAGTTCGGTCTGCAAACCATGTGTGAAGGCGGCGGGCAAGCCAACGCAACCTTGCTACGCCTGCTCTGAGGATCTGCAAATCAACATGCGGGTCGCACTTCCGGGGATGCAAGGCACCCTGGCAGTGCGACTCAAGCATTTAGGCAAAGAGAATCCGTCTCCCACGGTGGATCCACACGAAACCGGTAGCGCCACCGCGTCTCTCATCCCTGCCGCCTTCGGCCCGTCAGTCCATCCCAGCAGGGTCTCTGCGGAGAGTCATCCGAGACAATTGATGAGGATGTTGGTCCCCCGCTGAGACTGCGAATCTCACCAATTGGATGTGTCCACTCCAGTTTCACCCGTGTCACCCACCGATAGTGCCGCAGAAGGAGTACGCGTGACCGCCGCACCCGAACGAACCACCACTCCCACTGTTGAGCTGCTGTCCGACGAGGAGATCTTCGCCGGCCACATCGGGGGAAAGCTCTCGGTTGAGACCACGACCGCCCTCGATACGCAGCGCGCCCTGTCCATCGCCTACACGCCCGGTGTCGCGCAGGTCTCCCGCGCCATCGCCGCCGACGAAACCCTCGCCGACCGATACACCTGGACCAGCCGCCTCGTGGTCGTCGTCAGTGACGGCTCCGCGGTACTCGGCCTCGGGGACATCGGCCCCCGCGCCTCGCTTCCCGTGATGGAGGGCAAGTCCGCCCTGTTCAAGAACTTCGCGGGCCTGAACTCGATCCCGCTGGTCCTGGACACCAAGGACCCCGACGAGATCGTCGAGACCCTGATCCGGCTGCGCCCGAGCTTCGGCGCCGTCAATCTGGAGGACATCTCCGCGCCGCGCTGCTTCGAGATCGAAAAGCGGGTCATCGAGGCCCTGGACTGCCCGGTCATGCACGACGACCAGCACGGCACCGCCATCGTCGTCCTGGCCGCCCTCGAGGGTGCGGTCAAGGTCCAGGACCGCGACCTCCACCAGTTGCGGGTCGTCATCTCCGGTGCCGGCGCCGCCGGTGTCGCCTGCGCGAACATCCTGCTCGCCGCGGGGATCGCCGATGTCACGGTGCTCGATTCGAAGGGCATCGTCTCCGCCGACCGCAAGGACCTGAACGAGGTCAAGGTCGACCTGGCCGCGCGCACCAA
The DNA here is from genome assembly GCA_006543605.1 of Rhodococcus sp. WS4. Taxonomy (GTDB): domain Bacteria; phylum Actinomycetota; class Actinomycetes; order Mycobacteriales; family Mycobacteriaceae; genus Rhodococcus_F. Next base: position 31,715 of record RRBB01000036.1, on the reverse strand, counting down.
CCCGGCCGGCCGCCGCGGCGGCATCGCCGAGGCCCTCGACGGGGCGGACGTGTTCCTCGGGGTGTCCGCGGGCACCGTGCCGGAGGAGCTGATCGCGACGATGGCGGAGGGTTCGATCGTGTTCGCGTTGTCGAACCCGGACCCGGAGATCCACCCGGACATCGCCCGCAAGCATGCGGCGATCGTGGCCACCGGGCGCTCGGATTTCCCGAACCAGATCAACAATGTGCTGGCCTTCCCCGGTGTGTTCCGGGGTGCGCTCGATGCCGGTGCCCGCCGGATCACCGAAGGTATGAAGCTCGCCGCCGCCGAGGCAATCCTCTCGGTCGTCGGTGACGAGCTGGCTGTAGACAAGATCGTTCCCAGCCCGCTCGATCCTCGCGTCGCCCCCGCTGTCGCGGAGGCAGTCGCCGCCGCTGCTCACGCAGAAGGCGTGGCCAGATAACCACCCTCACCAAGATGAACGCGACAAGTCGGTCACCACATGTCCGGAGGTGCGTCTAATGGCAGGAGAGACATTCACCTATCCCTGTGCCATAACGAATAGCAGCGCTGAGGATCCGGAAGCCATCGAACTCGCGGTCCGTTGGGTGCGCCGCTGGAAGAAGCCTGACCAGAAGATCCTGCTGTGGACGCGCAGAAAGGCAGATATCAGAGAGAACGGACACGTCGCGCGCATCTCGCGTCAACCTGACGTTGTTGTCGGAACCGCGCTGGCCCGTTACGCGACCGCCTGGAACGGCGGTCCTGTTCTCGGGCTCTGGCTGGAAACCGAGGACCTAGCGTGTATACCGGTCGGGCCAATAGCCGCGCTGTGCATCGTCCCCCGCGCGCCCCAGAGTATTTCACGTTGGAGTCTGACTGCCAACGCGGAATTCCTCGGCGACTCGCCGCGAAGGCAGGGCACCTGTTTAAGCACCTCCAGAGCTCCTTCCATTGAGACCGCGAGCGATCCACCGGCGATGCCCTCGCACGAGTGGTTTGAGGCCACGGTGGCACCTTCAAGCAGACCGACGCCTCCGCACAACTATGCCGGCGGTGACTAAGCACGACGCTGATCATCACCGTTGTCACCGAACGCGGCAGAAGCCACCACATCCTGTCCGCCCTCCGCAACATCCATAAGGGACCCAAGGAACTCTCGTCGTGTCGCGAGCCTCGTCGCCCGAGGACCACGACAATGCTCACGCACACGTTCATCAGCGGTGGAGCCGGACCACCACCGGAGCTATGGGGTCCGCTAGGCCCGCGCGCACCTTGCGTCCGACTGGAGATGTCGGGCCATCTCACGCTCTGCCGCCGCACAGTCACGATTCCGGATCGCCATCGTGATCGCGCGGTGCGCCACCAAGACACTGGTGCGCGTCTCATGGTCGACGAACTCTGAGGTCTCGGCCTCCTCATCGACCGCTAACAGACCAGACGCCAACTCCGTCATCAACTGATTGCGGCTCGCGTAAACTACTGCAACGTGCCACATCGCGTCGGCCCGACAGAAACTCGCTACGTTTTCGGCTACCGTCATGGACTCATTTGCCTCTTCCATGGCTGCCACATCGCTACAGTCGCGCACGCCGGCAGCAAGTTTGGAACAAAACGGTTCGATTGCCTGACGTGCCTCGATCAAGCGGGACCGGCCCGCTTCCCTTCCACGAATAGTCAGTGCGACAGCGTCCGCCACCAGGTGCGAACCCGGTCGCTGCACGGTGGCGCCTCCGGCGCGACCGGGCTTGATACTCAGCAATCCCTGCACTTCGAGGGTTTTGAGCGCCTCGCGAACCGTTGTACGACTAAGCTGAGTTTGGGCGGCCAAGAGTCGCTCGGTCGGCAGCCGGGTACCCTCGACATAGTGACCGCGCAGTATCCGTTCACGCAATTCAGCTGCCAGAACTTCGGAGCCTCTCGGCGCCGCAAGCCTCGGCAATTTCAACGGGGAGATCCCAGTCCTTGTCCGAGTTTCTGTGATTGGTGTCATGCCAATCCTCCGGTCACAATTGGCCATGCCCAACATTCAGCGGGCACGAGGGTCACGAGCAGATCGCGCCGAATCGAATTCGGAGGCCGACTAAATTCGAGCATCTGCAAATTGAGCTGACGAGGGATCTCGGGTCAAGTGGCCGCCGCGGCCCTTCGAGCATTCGGTGTCGCACGACCGTACACTCAGCTCTCGGCGTTGACCGGGGACCACTCGGGATAGTCGATGTAACCTTCGTCACCGCCGGAGTAGTAGGTACTCAGGTCAGGGTCGGCAAGCTCGAGATCCTCTCGCAGCCTACGAACCAAGTCTGGATTCGAGATGAAGTACCTTCCGAAACTGATCAGGTCAGCTCCTCGCGCTAGCCAGCGGGCGGCATTGGGCTTATCCGCAAATCGCGCACCAACGGTCCCCATCTGTTTCAAGTCTACGAATGAGGGATTAACCATCAGTGTCCCGTTCCACTTGTCACGGATCGCATCGTTGACCACATCCGACGCGGTCTCGAGCACGTGGAGATATGACAGGCCGATCGGATCGAGCATTCCAATCAGTGTTCGGTAGAGTCCCTCGGTATCACTCTCGTTCATGTCGCCGAACTTTCCTCCGGGCGACAATCTGATTCCCACGCGATCGGCGCCGATAGCGTCGCAGACCGCCGTCGCAACCTCAACAGCGAAGCGCGCGCGGTTCTCATGCGATCCCCCATACCGGTCAGTGCGCATATTGCTGTTGTCAGACAGGAATTGTTGGATGAGGTATCCGTTCGCACCGTGAAGCTCGATGCCATCGAAGCCCGCAGCCATCGCACGCTCTGCAGCGCTCACGAATACCGCGATTTGATCCTCGATCTGATCTACAGTCATCTCGACCGGCGTCACGAAAGGCAATCTGCCACCTGATGTGTAAACGGTGCCCTGCGCCGCAACGGCCGAAGCTCCGACGGGCTGCAAACCATTGATCTCTGGGTGTCCGATGCGCCCACCGTGCATAATCTGAGCGTAGATTCGTCCGCCAGCACCATGCACTGCGTCAGTGATCTTCGTCCATGCGGCCTGCTGTTCGTCATTGTAGAGACCGGGAACGTTCGGTTCGGACTGGCCCTGCAGGGACGGTGCGATGCCTTCGCTGATAATCAAACCAGCGGTTGCACGCTGCGCGTAATACAGGGCGCCGCTGGCAGAGGGCACACCGCATGCCGTCGCACGGACTCGGGTCATCGGCGCCATGACGATCCGGTTCTGAAGCTCCAGCGCACCAAGTTTGAACGTATCGAAAAGCATGATTTTCGCTGCCTCCTGTTTTGTAGGTGAACTCAAGCGCGAGGGGAACTCATACTTGAGCTGACTTTGGTTAGCCGTTGATCGGATCGATCCGGAGTGAGAATCGGCCACTGTGACAAGTCCAGCAGAACGGCCGCGAAATGTAATGTAGGTCACGGCTTTCGGCAGTGTCAATACTCAGAGGACGCCATTTTCCGAACTCATCTACGTTCTGCCCGCGCATCTTTAGGAGTGCGGACGGGGAACTCTAGGCTGATGCCGGTCTCGACACCGTCGGTCTCATGATCATGCGAATCGCATCCGGAGTTCGAGCGGTAAGGATGCCAACTGAGCCGGTAAGCCAATCACCCGAACCACACCGCATCCGCGTATGCCATGCCCAACACGTTTCGACGCGGAACCTCACCGCTGCAAGGTGGTGCGGGTCGTCGCCAAGAGGCCAACCCTGCATGCTCGGGTCCGGTGCAACCACAGTCATGCAAGTCACTTCATTGAACGTGGTGGGGTCGGAATCCGGGGCTTCGCCTCCATGAGACGGATTCGCATTCTACGTTGGCAGCGCCAAGACCCTCTTCGAGATGATGTTCCGCTGAATCTCGTTGCTGCCACCGTATATCGTGGAAGGCAGGGCCTTATAGAACACGTCGAGTATGTCGATGGTTTCTCTGTCATCGGTTTGAATTCTCCCGACCACTGCACCGGCCGGTCCCGCTGATTCCCGGATGACTTCGGCGATCCGTTGGATAAGGTCGGTCGACCAGATCTTCAGCAATGAGACGTCCGGCCCGATCGGGCGCCCTTCTACAAACGCTTGCGCGAACTCTCCGTAGATATCTTTGAGATGTTCGAGGTCGAGGAGGAGCTCCGCGTACTTGGCGCGGAATGCGCGATCGTCCCAAAGACCGCATGCGGTAGCAACGTTTCCAAGACTTTCGAGCCCATACGCTGGCAGCTGTGGACTACCGATGTGGATTCGTTCGGAACGCAGAACCGTGTTGGCGACCTCCCATCCGTGGTTCTCCTCCCCTACGCGGTCCCGAATGGGAATTCGGACGTCCTCGAGGAAGACCTCGCACAATTCCTGGTGGCCGGCAATGTCGGTGATCGGCCGCACCGTAATCCCAGGGGTGGAGAGCTCCACGATGAAGAAACTGATGCCTGCCTGACGTCGGCCGTCGGCCCCCGTCCGGGCCAGGAGCATCATGTGGGTCACGTCATGGGCCATGGTCGTCCAGATTTTGCTGCCATTGACGACGTACTCATCGCCATCACGGCGGGCGGTCGTACGGAGGCTCGACAGATCCGAGCCGCTGCCAGGTTCGGAGTAGCCCTGACAGTACCTGTGCTCGCAACTGAGGATTCCTGGCAAGAAGCGACGTTGCTGATCCTCCGTGCCGTGCTCGAACAGTGCGGGACCGATCATTCGCACGCCCTGATCCTGAAATCTCGCAATCCCCCATCGCTCCTGCTCTTCGAAGAAGATCAACAGTTTCGACGGGGCGAGGCCCATTCCTCCGTATCGAGCAGGCCAGTTCGGTGCAATCCAGCCCTTTTCCGACATTCGCTGGAACCAAGCCGATTGCTCTCGCCAGTACAACCGGCGCGAAGGATAGCGGATCTCGTCGGGGTAGTTCGCCTCGAACTCCTCGCGGACGATGTCCCTGAATTCATCATCGGTCAACGCGTTCCATTCGAGCTCCTGGCGTACGCCGTAGTCGGTCATCGCGAACCTCCATTTCTCGAATTGCCCGGTCGTCCTCCGAGCAGGTCAAAGTACCGTTGTCGATGCACGTCCGGGCCACCCAACCACGCGGTAAGCGCGACCATCCGGTTGACGTAGTACCCGAGGTCGTACTCGTCGGTGAAGCCGATGGCACCGTGAAGTTGCACCGCTTGGCGACAGATGGTCGTTGCCGCGATGCAGGATCGAGCTCTTGCGCTACTGGCCGCGGCGCGCCGTCGCTGCACTGTGGTAGTCGACTTCGTCCTCTCAGACAACGCGCTGCGCAATGCCGCGCGAGCAAGGCGGAGCTGAATGTACATGTCGACGGCCCGATGTTGAAGCACCTGAAACGAGCCGATCGGTTTGCCGAACTGGCTGCGGCTCGTAATGAATTCGAGCGCAAGTGTCAATGCTCTGTCGGCCACGCCGATGAGTTCCGCGGCTGTAGCGATCAGCGCCACGTCCGTCGCCTCGGCGAGCGCGGCGTCAACATCGCAACCGATGCCGATGAGGTCTGCTGTTGGAACAGTAACTCCGCTCAGTTCGATAGTCGCAACCGTTGTGTGGTCGGAAAGGGTGCTCGATTCAAGGACCATGCCATCGGCCGTCCGCGGCAGGGATGCAAGCACTGGCCCAGCCTCAGCCTCTGCATACACTAGGAAGGTGTCGGCCTCGGCAACCGGTACCCAGTTCGCTACGCCGTCGAACACCGTGATTGCACCGTCTCGTCGGCCACGGACCCGTCCGTTTCGCACCGTGGGGCCACCATCTGCCGGGACCGCCACCGATAGCAGCTGGGTCCCGTCGAGTACCGATTCCAGCAGCGCTTGGGCGTTGCCGCACCCGGCTAGCGCGAGGCCGCTTAGCAGGTGGCTTACCACCACGCTCGAAGCTGCGTACGGTTCCGGATACGCTCCAGCCCCCAGCTTTTCAGCGACTACCGCAACTGCGGATTCGCCGGCTCCTGCACCGCCGAGCGTCTCGGGTACCAGTAACCCCAGCCAACCCAGTTCGGCGAACCGGGTCCATACTTCACGGTCGAATGACTGTCCGGATTCCCGCAGTGTCCGCACGCGAGAAACGTTCGGCTGAGCGAACCGGCTTGCTACAGATGCCAATTCGGCCAATGTATCGGCGTCGAGGTCTGACGCTTCGATATGCGAAACACTCATGTTCACACCGGATCCCAGGAGATTACGTCTGTGGTCACTTCGAGCGGAGTGAAGGAGCTGTTCAAGGCCGGGATCAGGTGCTCACCGATCGTCTCGACGGTCCAACCTTCACTACGGTGCATCGTCCTGGCCGGGCGATGCTGGCTCATAAGGTAGATCTCATTGGCGCGTACCGCGAATACCTGTCCGCTGACATTGGAACCGTCGCTGACCAGATACGCGGCGAGGGGAGCCACCTTCGAGCCTTGCATCAGCTGAAGTTTTTCTACACGCGCACGCTGCTCCGGAGTGTCGGTAGGAATCGAACTGGTCATTCTGCTCCATGCGAACGGCGCAATGCAGTTCGAACGAACACCATACCGAGCCATTTCGTTGGCAATCGAGCGTGAAAGTCCGACGATTCCTAGCTTGGCGGCCGAGTAATTCGCTTGACCGATCGCTCCGATCAAGCCCGAGGTCGACGTCATATGCACGTACGCGCCGGACTCCTGCTTCTTGAAGTAGTCCGCAGCGGCACGTGAGACGAAGAAGCTCCCGTGCAGGTGAACATCGATCACCGCACGCCACTCCTCTTCACTCATCTTGAAGATCATGCGGTCGCGCACAATGCCGGCGTTGTTGACAACGGCGTCGATACGGCCGAATGTGTCGACGGCTGTCTGCACAATCTGCCGCGCGGATTCCCAGCCGGCGACCGAGTCGGTACTCGCGACGGCCGATCCCCCCTGGGCGGTAATTTCGTCGACCACACTTTGGGCGCGTGACGCGTTGCCGCCCGAGCCGTCCAGTTCTACGCCGGTGTCGTTCACGACGACGGACGCCCCTTCAGCACCCATCTGCAGCGCGAAATCGCGGCCGAGGCCGCCACCCGCACCGGTAACCACCACTACCTGTCCAGCCAATGATGTGCTCATGCCCTGCTCTCCTCGTTATCCCATTCGACTGACGCACTTTCTTCTGCGCCGATCAAGACCGCGTCCAATGCGAGTGCGCCCTTACCCGCCGGGTAGACAACCACCGGGTTGATCTCCACGACCGATAGGTCGTCGCGGTGCGCCGCCGCGAATTTCGACACTGCAACCAGGCAGTCGACGACCGCGTCGAGATCAACAGGTTCTCGTCCGCGAGAGCCCGTCAGCAACGACACACCGTTCAACTCGCTGAGCATTGCCTTGGCCGAATGGTGGTCCAGGGGAGCTAGGCGCACGACGACGTCGCTCAGTGTCTCCACATACACCCCACCGAGGCCCACCATGATCACTGGTCCGAAAGCCGGATCGATCTTTGCACCGATGATCAGCTCCGTCCCGGGAGCCGCCATCGGTGCTACCAGAACACCATCGATGACGGCATCGGGCCGAGCAGCGTGGACCGACTCCATGATCAAGCGGTATGCAGTACGCACGGAATCCGAATCGACGAGTCCCAGAGCGACACCACCGATATCGGACTTGTGTGCGATGTGCGTTGAGACGATTTTCAATGCAACTGGTAGGCCGAGTTCTTCGGCGGCCGCGGCAGCCTCGTCGGCGGTATGGGCGACGATCTCCCGTTGCATCGGCACGCCGGCGGCGCGAAGGATTCGCTTGGCTTCGACCTCGTTGTACGGCCTCGATTCCAGTGTCGACGCTGCGACCGGCAACACGTCAGGTACCTCGGCTGTAGTGTCGAAAACCCTGCCGAAGTGGGACAATGCCGCGATCGCGCGCACGGCTCGGTCGGGATCTTCGAACACGAGCACGCCATGTGACTCGTACTCCCGGATAGTCTCTGCGCCGGCGACCATGCAGATTACTCGCAACGCCTGCCGGTGTCCGGCTGTCCCCGACTCCATGGCATCCTGCAGTCGCTGGGCGAAGACCTTCGCCGCTGGAACCGTTGAGTAGAAGCCGAGGACCGCATCGCAATCGCCGGGACCGAGTAGGGCCCGGAAAGCCTCCGACGTAAGAGTCGTGTCCTGTAGAGCTTGGCCGGTGCAATCCACCGGGTTGCCGACCGAAGCAAAGGGAACCAAGTTTTGCAATCTGCGCTGCACATCGTCCGGCAACGTCGGCATCATCAAACCGTAAGCGTCGGCGACGTCGCAGATGTGGGCGCCGATCCCACCAGATACTGTGACGACACCCAGCCGATTCACAGGCCGAGGCCGCGCACGGGCGCATGCGTACGCGATGTCGAGTTGTTCCTCGATCGACATCGCACGATAGGCGCCCCCTTCTCGCAGGGCCGCGTCGTACACTTCGTCGGCGCCGGCTAATGCGCCCGTGTGCGATCCCGCCATTCGCGCGCCCACCTCGGAGCTCCCGGTCTTGAGCACGATGACAGGTTTATTGTTGGCACGCGCACGTTCGAGTGCCCGGAGAAAGGCCGATCCGTCGCGGACTCCCTCGACATACACCATGATGACACTGACTTCTGAGCGCCCAGCCAACCAGTCAAGCGCCTCCGCAACGTCGATATCGGCTTCGTTACCTGTGGTCAACCAGTAGCCGATGTCCAGATTGCGTTTCTGCGCGAGGAAGGCGAGATGCGAACCGTACGCGCCGCTTTGGCTGACTACCGCCACCGGTCCCGGATTCGGGAAGGCGGGCATCAGTGTCTGCGAGAATGTCGCATACATGCCGTTGAACGCGTTGTATGCGCCAAGACAGTTCGGACCGAGCAACCGAACGTTGCCCTCGCGGGCAGTCTCGACCAGTTCCCGTTGCAAGCGCTGTCCGTCCGCGTCCGCCTCGGCGAATCCTCCGGAAGTGACAACGGCAATCGGAACACCGATACTTGCGCACTCCCGGATGACCGAGACCGACGCTGCCGCTGGTACAACCAGCACTGCTACATCCGGCGGCTCGGGAAGTGCACTGATCGAGGGAAAGCACGGCACGCCTTGTACCTCGGTACGCGAAGGGTTTACCGGGTAGATGTTGCCGGCGAACTCTGCCCGAAGTAGGAAATGTAGCGGTCTGCCGGAAATTCGGGTCTTGTCGTCCGACGCACCGACGATCGCGATCGACCGTGCGTTCATCAGTGTGTTGATCACATCGGTGCGAGAACTCACGATTTCACTGGTGCTCACATTTCACCACCCGGACGCGCATGGCGACTTGCCTCCTCCTCGGTGCGCCTCCATACTTTCAGAGCTATCGGCTGTTCACTCTCTTCGAGAACGTGACCCACCAGTCCGACCGCTCGCGCCATTACACCGAAGCCACGCACAACCTTCCACTCGAAACCCAGTTCACATGCGAGGGCGCCAATCGCTCCCGTGGCGTTCACCTGGAGTGGTTTGCCTGTGAGTCGCTCAGCGTGCGCCGCAACCAACTGCACAAGCGCGACATAGGGGCCGGCGAACCCGGTCTCCTCTGCAATCTTGAACAGTCGCGGCGTGCGGGGATCGATTGGCTTGTGGATCGGGTGTCCGAATCCAGGTAGCGATTTTCCGGAGTCAACCCAGTCCTCCACTACAGAACGCGCCAACGCGTCCAGGTCCGCGGGCGGTTCCGATCCCAGCGGGATCGCTTCGCTCAACAGTCGAGCGGCGCCTTCGGTGCTGCCCACGAAGACAGATCCAAGGCCGCACAAACCGGCAGCCACTGCTGCCTGCATCGCCTCTGGCGCACCGGCATAAGTCAATCGCGCCGCCAACGCGCTCGGTGTTACGCCATGTTCGACCAGAGTAACCAGGATCGCGTTGTAGACCCGTGACTCTTCGGGGCTCGGGATCCGCGAGGTCAACTGCAGGAACGAGAAGTCACCGAGAGTCAGCTCGCCGAGAAGTTCATCGGGCAGGCTTCTTCCGCGGATGTTTATTTCATCCGAAGTACTCCACGCTATATCGGACCTAATTTTCGTTACTTCACTAGCCATTTCGGCGTTCCTCACTTGCTCATTAGTGCGTGAATAATCCGCTCTGTCTTGCTGCACGTGTCGGGCGGTGTCCCGACTTCGCTGATTCGCGACAGAGATTCTCAATCCTTGTTCTATATCGCGATACAAACTCGTATGCAGAGGCGTCGCGGCCTGCCGTCCTCGTCAAACGCATCCCGACCCGTTCGGGCCGTGGCGAAGTGGCTCAGTTGACGTATCGGGCAATTGATTCGACGACGCACGCCGGTTTAGTCGACCGCTCCAACTCGACAACCGTTTCGAGGGTGGCCTGCACCGCACCCTCGAGCTGGCGTACCTCCGTAAACTTTGCGTTCGCTCGAACTCGCGATCCCATCGGTACGGGTGTTGGAAACCGCACTCGCCCGAGTCCGTAGTTGAGGGACATTCGTACACCATCGACCCGATACAGTTGCCGCAACAGCGCTGGTACGAGCGATACTGTCAGGTATCCGTGCGCGATTGTTGTACCAAATGGACCGCTCGCTGCTCGTTCAGCATCTACGTGAATCCATTGGAAGTCTCCGGTTGCTTCGGCGAACTTGTCGATTCGATCTTGGTCTATCTCGATCCACTTGCTCGTTCCCAGATCGGATCCGTCGGCCGCCAGCAGCTCCGCGGTTCCGTTGAACACCTTCATTATTGATATCCCTCTCCGAGATCTTCGTCAATCAACCTTGATTTCCGGGCGATGCGTCGACGCACCCGGAACCTGGTCCGACTGACGACCTCGATAGTTCTTGTTCGGAGTCATGGCTGCCATTGCACGTGCTGCGCCTCAAGAAATTCCATGATGCCGTGCTCCCCCTGTTCCCTGCCCAGACCTGACAACCCGAATCCGCCGAAAACCGCATCGGGTCGCAACGGTCCCCCTCCGTTGATCCACACAGTTCCCGCACGCAACTGTTCCGCAGCCCACATCGCGCGCTTCATATCGGCTGTGTAAACCGACGCGGACAACCCGAACTGTGTCGAGTTGGCAATCCTTATGGCATCGCTGTCATCGGTGAATGTTTGCAGAACGGCCACCGGACCAAAGATTTCTTCTTGGACCGCACGTGCATCCTCTGGCAATCCCCCTAGCAATACGGGGTTCATGTACCACCCGGTGGAAGGCAACTCTGCTGAACCAGCCAGTAACACTTCCCCGCCTGCTGCAAGTGCACCATCGACGTAGCTTTGGACGCGTTCACGATGCTCTGGAGTGATCAACGGTCCGATTATCGTCTCAGGGCGCCACGGGTCGCCCACAATCAAGCGTTCGAACACCGAAGCGCTGGCCGCAACGAACTCGTCCTTCATAGATTCATGAACGAGGATTCGGGTGGGTGCAGTACACACTTGACCAGCATTACGCGACCATCGCATGTGCGCGTCGACCACGGCTCGAGACAGGTCCGCGTCCTCGAAGACAATGGCCGCTCCCTTACCCCCAAGCTCGAGCGTGACCCCCTTGATCTGCGACGACGCGGTGGCGAGGATGTCTGCCCCGACCGGCACCGATCCGGTGAACGACACCTTGTCTGTGCCCGGGTGCGCGACGAGATGCCTACCGACTGCCGGGTCGCCGGCAATGACATTGACGACGCCGGGGGGGAGGCCGGCCTCGAGTGCCAGCTCGCCGAGGCGCAACGCCGTCAACGGCGCGCGCGGCGAGGGCATCAACACCACGGAGCATCCTGCAGCGAGTGCCGACCCGAGTTTCAGCGCTGCGATCATCAGCGGATAGTTGTAGGCCGAGATTGCGACGACAACGCCTACGGGTCTGTACGAAATCTGACTGACGTTGAGGACCGGGGCGAGGGCAGGCCCCAAGTGCTCGACCCGGTCCCGCGCAGCAGCGTCGGCGAACCATCGAAGTTGATCCACAGGCAGATATGCCTGTGCAGCTTCGACCAGACTGATAGGACTCCCGACCTCGTTGACGAGGGTCGCTACCAGCTCTTCGCGCGCCTGCTCGATCAGATCGATATACCGGTGCATGTGCCGAGAACGTTCCCTCGGCGAGAGCCGCCGCCATACCTCGAACCCTGTACGGGCAGCCGAGATAGCCTCGTCGGCCTGCTGCACGGACGCGACCGCCACCGTGGCGAGCACCTTTTCCGTGGCGGGATTCAGTACGTCCAGATTGTCTCCGGCTCCCTCGACCAGTTCCGCTCCAATCGTGAGCCCCCTGGTACCGACGACGAAGCCGTTGTCGAATTGCGCCACCACTTTGTCAGCTCCTCAGCATTGTCGATCGTCCGCTACGTGAAATATACGAACTGCCAATTACTCATTCGCGCAACCTGTGCCAGATTGACTCACGAGGTCACCGGAGCGGGGGGATGTCCGAAATTAGAACACGGGACACGCAACTTTCGGCGTTACCGTCGGCCGTGTACAGCGCACAGCGCCGCTGGTACAGAAAACTTCGACATGGAGGAACTCATGAAGACCAAGGCGGCCGTTATTCGGAAAACTGGGGCTCCCTATGAGGTCCTCGAACTCGAACTCGCAGCACCACGCGAAGGCGAGGTACAGATCCGTTTTGCGGCGGCAGGTTTGTGCCATTCCGATCTGCACATCGCAGATGGAGATCTCGAAGCACGTCTTCCCATGGTCGCGGGGCACGAAGGAGCTGGAGTTGTCGAGGCGGTCGGGCCAGGTGTTGACCGAGTTGCAGTGGGCGACCATGTGGTATGCAGCTTCACTCCTAGTTGCGGCTCGTGCCGCTACTGTTCGACCGGACGCCAGAATCTCTGCCTGCTCGGCGCCAATGCGATGGTCGGCTGTCTTCCCGACGGCACCTTCCGCTTCCATGCCGACGGCGAAGACTTCGGCGGAACATGCATGCTCGGCACATTCTCCGAACGATCGGTCGTGAGTCAGCATTCGCTGGTCAAAATCGACTCTTGGTTGCCTTTGCACACTGCCGCGTTGGCCGGGTGCGGTGTTCCGACTGGTTGGGGGTCAGCTGTTTACGCAGGCGGGGTGAAAGCTGGTGACATTACGGCCGTGTACGGCGTCGGCGGGATTGGAATAAACGCAGTCAAGGGTGCGTCGATGGCTGGTGCCGCACACGTGATCGCGGTCGATCCGATTCCCTTCAAGCGTGATATGGCCGAGCGATTCGGTGCTACCGAAACCTTCGCCACTGCCGAGGAAGCCAAGAGCCGGATCACCGAGCTGTCCTGGGGACAGGGCGCGGACCAGGCAATCCTAGCGGCAGGAATTGTGGATGCCGACTTGGTCTCGAACGCTGTGGACACCATCGGCGAAGGCGGGACGGTCGTCATCGTCGGCCTCGCCAAGGCCGACGAGATGAACGTATGCCTCTCGGGCAACCGCTTGGCCCTTGCCGACAAGACCATTCGAGGAACGCTGTTCGGGTCCAGTAATCCTCAGTACGACATCGTTCGGCTGCTGCGACTGTACAACTCCGGGCATCTGCCGCTGGATGACCTTGCGACCCGCACCTACGCCCTCGATGACATCAACGTCGCCGTCGAAGACTTGCGGGCCGGACGGAATATTCGTGGTCTCATTACCTTTGACGACCGCGCCTAGGCGCTGTCCGGACTGCGTGACGTGAGTTGCGGCCCCAATTCACCACCGAGAGTACGACCACACCTCGACGCCGGTCGGTCGTATAGGGCGGTAGCGCTATACGACCGACTCGCCTGCGCGTCCCCGGGTGTACGACATGAGGGTGCGGACGTCCTCCAAGTGCTCAAAGGACTGGACGAGCTCGGACAGTCGCGTGCTCGCACCTCTCCCATTTACAGGCTCCACGAGCGAGTCGAACTTTTCGACCAAGCGTGTCTGTTGATCGAGGACGCTTCGTCCGCTTGCGGGAATCCCCATATCGACGCAGGCACGTAGCATTCGGCCGTCTATGGTCTGGACTTCTACCGGCGTGGCCATCTGTGCTCCGATGTGGTCAGGAACAACCTGCACCAATTCGCTAATACGTCGTATTTCAGGATGGTTCAGCCAGGCGTCACTGAACTCCTGTTCGCTCGCCTTGCCGGCGACCAGTGCCAATCCCGCCAGAAAGCGCATGCTGAACTTGCCTTCGAGGCCGGTACGTGCGGTCTCGCTATTGCAGGTCGTGAGGTGTACCGGTAAAACATGCAGATGTACGGCCGACACCACGCGAGTGTCGCTGCCCAGCAGGGGACGCAGTTGGAGCAGACCTTCAATCAGAGAATGCGTGAGATAGCACGAGGCATGCCTCTTGAAAAGGACTCGCTTGATGTCGTAGTCGTCCTCGCGCAGTGTGCTGACCGCAGTGCGGTCGAGCGTGTCGGTCGTCAGTTCGGCGTAACCACCGGGTGCCTCGATAGTGTCGGCAGCGGCAGTGACGCCGCGCTGAGCGAGTGAGGCAGCGAGAACGCCGTTGGCGGCGGCGCGGCCCGCGTGGAATGGCTTCGCCATCGTTCCGAAGCTCACCTTCATGCCCGCCGCTTGCGCACCCGCCAGACCGAAAGCGTGATTGATCTGATCCCCATTGAGCCGCAGTAGGTGTGCAACCGCGGCCGTCGCGCCGAACGTGCCCAGTGTGGCCGTGGTATGCCACCCTGCTTCGTGATGACCGGGTTCCATCAATCGTCCTAGGAAGGATTCGGTTTCTATCCCGGCGACGAGTGCCGTCATGACGGCCGCTCCGGTGGCCCCAATCTTTTCCCCGACGGCCATCGCGGCCGACAACACCGGCGCAGACGGATGACCGAGCATAGTTTCGAGTACGTCGTCAAAATCCAGGGCGTGGGATGCGGTCCCGTTGCACAATGCTGCGTCATGCGCCGACACCTTCTTCGGTGCTCCGAGGAGAGTGGCCTGAGGATTTCCGCCGCGGTCGAATACCTCGTCCCGCACGAGTCGAGTGACGTCCTGGGTCGAGCCGGCAATCCCGACCGCGAGCCAGTCGCGAATACAGTGGCGAGCAGCAGTGACAACGTCTGGCGGCAGAGTTGCGAAGTCGAAACTCGTTAGACGGCCGATCAAAGCCTGCGTAGGTGACGGGGCCGGCGAACTCATGTAAATCCTTTCGAGAATATGCCGGCGCGGTTGTGTTTCGATGACGGATGCGAATCACGGCGGCAACAAGTGAGTCGACGAAGACCTCCGGGGGCGCCGCCGCACCGACAGCACCCCCGGAGGTATCGATCTGGAACTCGATCTGGAACTACTTCAGCAGTTCGAATCCTTCGTACCCATTCTCTGCAACCTCGTCGCAGATCTGAAAGTACTTGTCCGCACCACCAAAGTAGACGGTCGGCCCGCGATGCTTGCCGTCAATGTTCGCGCCGAGCAACCATGAGTTAGCATTCTCGCCCAACGGAACCAGGGTCTGAGCGGTTGACTCCTCAACCTGCCGAAGCCAGTCCTTGTCCGCCGCCTCTGTCGACTCGACTAGCTTTACCCCGTTCTTACGCACGTAGTCGATGCATCCCGCGATCCATTCGACGTTCTCCTCGATGCAGACCGGCAGGTTGGTGAACGGGCAGCCCGGTCCAGTCACCATGAGCATGTTCGGGAATCCGCTGGTTGCCAGACCGAGGTAGGCCTGGGAACCGCTCTCCCACTTAGCTTGCAGTGGCTGACCCTCACGGCCACGAATATCGATCGCGTTGAGCGCGCCGGTGAAGACGTCGAAGCCTGTGGCAAAGACGATCGCGTCCAGCTCATAACTCTTATCTGCGGTCCGCACCCCACCTTCCGTGATCTCTTGGATCGGTGCCTTGCGAACGTCGACAAGGGACACGTGGTCCAAATTATAGGTCTCGTAATACTCAGTGCCGACCGGCGGACGCTTCGACCCGTACGGGTGGTCGCGGGGGGACAGCAACTCGGCGACCTCGGAATCCTTGACGATTTCCCTTATCTTCGACCGAATGAACTCCGCTGCGAGTTCATTTGTCTCCGGACTGAACATGACATCGTCGAACGTTTCGAAGAGGAACCGAAATCCACCCTTCTTCCATCCGGCCTCGAAGATTTCCTGCTGCTCTGTGGGGCTGAAGTCGGACCCCATTCGATTAGTCATCTTCAAGGGAACAGCGAACCAGTGTTCACGAGCCTCGCGGAAAACCTCGCTGTATCGTTCTTTGATCTCGCGCATAAATTCCGGATCAGTAGGGTGGTTCTGCGAGGGCACCACAAAGTTTGGTGTGCGCTGGAATACGACCAGCTCCGATGCCTGACGTGCGATCTGCGGGATTGCCTGGACACCACTGGATCCGGTTCCGATTACACCGACCCTCTTACCGCTGAAGTCTACCGGCTCATGCGGCCATCGGGCGGTGTGGTAAGTCTCCCCCTTGAATTTCTCAATTCCTCTGAAGGGTGGCAGATTAGGCTGTGAAAGCACCCCCAGAGCGGTGACGAGGAACGTTGTTGTGAGATGCTGACCGCTCTCGGTTGTCAACCGCCACACATTCGCGTCTTCATCGAACACAGCTGAGCGTAGGCGCGTGTTGAATGAGATATCAGTGCGCAAATCGAAGCGATCTGCAACATGGCTGAGGTACTTGAGGAGTTCCGGCTGCGAAGAGTACCGTTCGCTCCACTCCCATTCCTGGGCGAGTTCTGGCGAAAATGAGTATGCGTAGTAGTAGCTCTCGCTATCGGTGCGCGCTCCGGGATAACGATTCCAGTACCAAGTTCCGCCCACGTCGGTGGCGGCCTCGAGCACAAGAACCGATAGTCCCTGTTCGCGCAGCTTGTGCAGCATGTACAGTCCGGAGAACCCGGCACCGACTACAACGACGTCGTGTGTGGAGGAGATCGAGGCATCGGCTTCGTCTTTAAATGGCATGGTTGTCATGGTGACTCCTATCGATGGAGGTCCGCCGATCAATTGCAAGTCGAGCGACAGATATTTGGACGAGTTGTTCACAGCGCAGGCGAAGAACACACCGCGCTCAGTCGTCGGTGCGGTACCGGTACCAGCCGGTCAAGACAGGTCGAGCTTGGGACGTACCCATTCAGCCACGGCACCGACAATGTCGTCAGCCTCATGTGCCCTACCCGCCATCATGATGTAGATATGCTGCATGCCAGGTACGACTGTCAGTACAGTTTCCACACCTGCGTCGGTAGCCATCTTCGCGAATCTCTCTGAGTCGGACAGAAGCGTCTCGTCGCCGCCGGCGGTGAGAAAGACAGGTGGGAACCCCTCCAAGTTCGCGTGGAGCGGATTCGCCAAAGGATCCGTTCGGGAGCCGTGCTCTCCAAGGAATAGAGTGGCCATCTGGTTCAGGATTTCCCGTTGCACGAATGCGTCGCTCGACGCATTGCTGTCCATCGACTCACCCACCAACTCCATGTCGTACCATGGTGAGAAGCCGATAACGGCGGCCGGCAGCGCCACGCCTTCATCACGGAGTGCCAGAACGACACTCGTTGCCAGGTTACCTCCAGCGGAGTCACCGGCTGTGACAATGCGGTTTGCCGCCACCCCCTCAGACAATAACCACTTGTAGGCGGTCTTCGCGTCCTCGAGCTGCGACGGGTAGGGATTCTCTGGGGCACGTCGGTAGTCGAGTGTGAGTGCCCGCACGCCCAGCGCTCCAGCCAAGTGGCCCACTACTTTTCGATGACTGTGCATGGAGTTCGTGACGAACCCGCCCCCGTGCGTGAAGAGCAGCACACGGTCTTCGGCAGCCCCCTCGGGGTTGCACCACATCGCGGGCACTCCCCCCGCCGAAACCTCTTCGTAGCAGACTTTTTCCGGTTCGGACGACTGCAAGTGCAGTTCTTCCATCATATTTCGAAGCATCGTCAAATCCATGTTCGGATTTGATGCAGCTCGCTCCGCCATAGACTGGAACAACTTCAGCAGTGCGTCAGACCTCGTTTTCGCCATTGTCAAGCTCCATTACGTTCGCGCCGCGGTGGCCGGTCGATACCTACGATTTCCTTGAAATGACCATAGATCCGGTCACACCCCAACGCGTGTAATATTTTGCGACACTTGATGGTGTTTACCGAAGCCGCGTTCTCGCGGATGGGCGATGGCTTGCTTCAACTGGTCACAGATCGGCCGCAGCAAGCGTGACCTCCGACTGCCCGGCTTACGCGGCGCGACTTCCTCCGCGGAGAGGGGAGGAGGATTTCTTACCGGAACGCGTCCGAAGAGCGCACCAATCTATTGTCTCGCTTCAGTAAGCCCAGCGATCCAGATCGAGACCGAACATCTTCATCTTGCGGTATAGCGTGGACCGCGAGATTTGCAGGTAGTCGGCCACTTCTACCTTATTGCCGTTGAAGCGGCGCAAGGCGGAGATGATTTCATTGAATTCCAAACGCTCGAGTCGCGCCAAATTCCTTCGGGGTGAGTCGGTGAGAAGATTCACCGGCAGTTGCTTAGCTCCGATGTCACCGGCAGGGTGTGCGTTGATCACGCCGCGAACGATGTTACGGAGCTGACGTACGTTCCCAGGCCACTCCGCACGAGAAATCGCCTGTATCGCATCTGTCCGCCACCGCCGAGGCCGACCGGACAGTGACATCGACAGCGACTCCAGGATATGTGGCAAGTCTTCTTGTCGATCGCTCAGCGCTGGCACGGTGATCGCGAATCCGGTGAAATCGTCGACGGCGCTGTGACTAACGGTCTCGGGTCCAATCGATTCGGTGACCAGGATCAGCTTCCTGCCCAGGTCTACATGGCGCTCAATGGTGGCGCTGACGACGCGTTTGTGTCTAGGTTCGAGCACATCCAGGTGACGGATGACGACCACCGCTGACGGGGCGGCGTCCAGCGCACGCTGCAAACGCCCAAACCATTGGGCCACATCCTCGACATATGCAGTCGCCGCATCCACGACGACTAACTCATTGTCGGGGTAGGTCGCTTCTGCGAGCGTGAACTTACCCGCGCCCGGCTCGCCCCTCAACAGCAACGGAATGCCCAGTTCTTTACCACGCGCCAACTCCTCGCACATGAATCGCCACGCAGCGCTCTGCCCACCGAGCGACTCGAGCCGAGCGGCCATCTCCGTGGTTCTGGCAAGGGGCGCCCGCGATGCCGGGCGATCAACCAACCGGACGACCGCACCGACGGTCTTCCCGTCATCGCAGATAGGCCGACAGTGGATGGTCACCGCGTCCCCGCTGGTCAGCGGTAGATCGAACGTTTCGGATCCGGTCTTCCCTATCGCGCGTCCAACGTGCTCCCACAGAAAGGCCTGATTCACGCCATCGACGACACGGGCCGCCGAAGGTGTAGCGATAATTGTGCGGTCATTGAGACAGATAATGGGTAAGCGGCTTGGGGCTCGTGAAGCGCGCATGTACTCATCCATCAGCATCTGATCCGACCTGGAACTGCGGTCCAACAGACATCGCTGAATTTCCTCAGCGAGTTTGCATACCCATGGCAGCAACACTGTGTGGGTGTCCGCCACCTTGCATGTGACATCCAAAATGCCGATCAGCTTCGCGCTTATCGGATGGAAGATCGGACAGCCTGCACACACTAGAGGCAGGAAAGAATCTGAGTAGTGCTCAGCTCCGCCGATGAGGATAGGCCGCGCAGTTTCCTGGACTATCCCGATCGCATTCGTCCCGACCGAGGCCTCAGCGAGGCTGTAGCCCGCCTGGGCAAAGGGCTCGCCGAGCGCCCGGTTCAACCAGCCCCCGCTGGACCATCGGCGCAGAACGATTCCGTTCGCGTCTGTTAGGACCAGCGCGGCCGTTCCCGACTCGATTGTCTCGAATGCCCGGTCGATGATCGGCACCGCGGCCTCGGTGAGTCTGGAGTCGGTGTTGATGTCGACGAACTCCGGACCTGATTCCTGTGGGTTCACCGCGCAGGACATCGACCTCCGCCAGGAGTCCAGGATCTCGGGGCGCACCCGCACCCGCTCGTCCATCGCTCCCCCGGACAGGAAACTCTCCCGCTGACGAAAGAGGGCCGGGTCGCGAACCGTATCCAACATTTGTAGCTTTCCTTTCGAAGGATCAACAGCGCCCTTAACCGCGCTCGGAGATCTCACCCAAGTATGCCGCGTGTGTGAGCTAGAGCACGTGTAGCGTTTTGGCACACACCTCATGAATGTGCTCCCGACCAGCGAAGTATTCACGAGCATGCCCCTGCCGAGCCCGCATCATCTATCGCAGTACTGCATATCCATCGGCTAGTGGCAGAGCTTTATTGTTACGGGCGGTCCACCGACGTGCGTATGCGGGGTGTGCGGAGTGAGATCACTGGCGCAACGGTCGGCCCTCCTGGCTTGGTTCCAGACCGTGCACTCTGCCAAATTTCGAACGCCTGGCCCCTCTCAAGCCGGTGGCTCCACTGATCAACCTTTAGTCGCAGCAAGTGGGCAACTCGCCTTCCGGGGCCTGCCCCTTTGATGCGCAAGGCGGCCGAGGCAGTGTGACCACGGTTGAGTGGCTGTGGCGAGAGGTCGGGTCCGGCCGGCCTGGTTCGCTGCGGTGCCGTCTCAGTCGGGCCCAATACTGAGGCGGTGGTGACTCCACCTGGTTCGCTGCGGTGCCGTCTCAGTCGGGCCCAATACTGAGGCGGTGGTGACTCCACCTGGTTCGCTGCGGGCATACCCCCGGAAATCACCCTCGGGCTGGGACAGCAACCCAAGGCGCAATCCCGTTGCTGTGGGATGACTCTGCATGCGCGTTTTATCGCGAAGGTGGCAGTAGGACGACGTTCTGAGGATGGAACAACTGTGATTGATCGACTCTACGGTCACGGCCGCCCGGACAGAGAACACACGCTTTTCGTCGAGGCATTCGAGCGTTTCTCTTGACAGCACCGGTTCAACGATGCCAATCTCGTACCACTTGACGGAACATCGTTCCATCAGAGTGAACATACGAAAGGCCTATTAGTGAACTCGCTTCGAACACTGTTGTTCGCACCGGGCGACAACCTTCACCGCATGGCCCGCGCCGTCGCGACAGAGGCCGACGCGGTAGTTCTCGACCTCGAGGACGCCGTCGCACCGGAGTCGAAACCTGTGGCACGCCATCATGTCCGGGAGTTCCTGGCGGAGTCCACCCGCGAAGGGGTCTATGTCCGGGTGAACGCGGTCGGCAGCGATGACTACCGCAGCGATCTCGACGCGCTGGGCGCGGTGATCGGCTCGGCCGCCGGGCTCCTCATCCCCAAGGTCGAGTCCGCGGCCCAACTCCTCGAGCTCGACGCCGACCTGCGGAGTCTCGAATCCGAACACTCCACGCAGATCCCACTGCCGGTCCTCGCTATCCTCGAGTCCGCTGCCGGGATCCTGGCGGCCCAGAGCATCGCACACGCCCCCCGCGTGCAGTGCCTAGTGTTCGGGACCTTGGACCTGGCCGCCGAACTCGGGGTCACACCGACCGTGACGGGCGAGGAATATCTGCACGCCCGATCGCATCTCGTGCTCGTCTCCCGCGCAGCCGGACTGGCCGGACCGCTCGACGGGCCCCATACCCGGGTGGACGATCCGGTCGAACTGGAAGCGTCCGCGCAGCACGCGCGGTCGCTGGGATTCGGCGGCAAGGTGATCATCCATCCCGCCCAGATCGCCCCCGTGCACGCGGCGTTCGCGCCGTCCGAGGCGGAGCTGATCCATGCTCAGGCGGTTGTCGACGCGTACCGGCAGGCGCAGGTCAGCGGTATCGGTGCGGTGCGCCTACCCGACGGAACATTCATCGACCGACCCGTAGTCGTCCGCGCGGCGGCACTGCTCGGTCTCGAACCGGAGAAGGTCCACGTATGACACCGTTACCACTCGCCGATGTCACGGTCGTCGGCATCGAGCAGGCCGTTGCTGCACCGTTGGCCACCCGCCAACTCGCCGACCTCGGGGCGCGGGTCATCAAGGTCGAACGCCCCGGCGGCGGAGACTTCGCCCGTAACTACGACACGGTCGTCCACGGTCAGGCCAGCGCGTTCGTCTGGCTCAACCGCGGCAAGGAGTCGGTCGAACTCGACCTCGCCAGCCCGGACGGACAGCGCACGCTCCATGCGCTCCTCGACCGGGCCGACGTCCTCGTCGCGAACCTCTCCCCCCGTGCCCTGCGCTCTCTGGGACTCGACATCGACTCGTTGCGCAGCCGGCATCCGGACCTGATCGCGTGCCTGATCTCCGGCTACCCGGCCGACGGACCCTCGCGCGACAAGAAGGCCTACGACGCGCTCATCCAGGCCGAGGCCGGCCTGATGAGTATCACGGGTTCACCCGGCGCTCCTGCCAAGACCGGCATCTCCGTGGTCGACATCGCCGCCGGCTCGTTCGCCTACAGCGGCATCCTCGCGGCGCTGCGGCACCGCGATCGAACCGGCGAGGCACTGCCGGTGCAGGTTTCCCTGTTCGAGGCGATGACCGAATGGATGGGCTACCCGTTGTACTACGCCCTCCACAGCGGAGCGTCCCCGGAACCCATGGGCACCTCCCACCCCACGATCGCACCCTACGGCGCCGTATCCGCCGCGGGCGGCGAACAAGTGATGATCGCCGTACAGAACGAACGCGAATGGGCGAACCTGTGCCGACAGGTTATCGGC
The DNA here is from genome assembly GCA_006543605.1 of Rhodococcus sp. WS4. Taxonomy (GTDB): domain Bacteria; phylum Actinomycetota; class Actinomycetes; order Mycobacteriales; family Mycobacteriaceae; genus Rhodococcus_F. The sequence continues at coordinate 9,181 of RRBB01000036.1, read as the reverse complement.
CGCCCCGATCTGGCAGCGGATCCGCGATTCTGCTCTAACTCGCAACGGGTCGCGCATCGTTTAGCCCTCGACACCGAACTGGCATCCGCATTCGCCACACTCGATGTTGCTGACCTACTCGAGCGCCTCGACACCGCACAGATTGCCTGGTCGCGCCTCAACACGCTCGATGCGATGTCGACCCACCCCGAACTCACCGCCGAATCACGGTGGTTGTCCACCGAGATCCCCGGGGCGGTGGTCTCCACCCTCCGCCCCACCGCAACGCCCGGCGGACGCTGCGCCGTCGGCGGTGCGGTCCCAGCCTGCGGTGAACACACCGCCGCCGTACTGGCCGAACTTCAACTCATCAGCGAGGAGACATTCTCATGACGACACATACCGGCTGGCGTGGCCGCTTCTTCGAAGACTTCATCGTGGGGGACGTGTTCGAGCACCCCCTGGGACGCACGGTGACCACCACCGACAACATCTGGTTCACCCTGCTGACCCAGAACACGGCACCGCTGCACTTCGATCACGAGTACGCCCGCCGCACCGAGTTCGGCAAGCCGCTGATGAACTCGACCTTCACCCTGGCGCTGGTCTGCGGCCAGAGCGTCACCGACGTGTCCCAGAACGTCTTCGCCAACCTGGGATGGGGAGAGATCACCCTGCCCAACCCCGTTTTCGAAGATGACACCATCCGTTCGCGGTCGAGCGTCGAGGCCGTTCGAGAGTCGAACTCGCGACCGAACCTCGGCATCGTCACAGTCCGTACCACCGGATACAAGCAGACCGGTGACGTCGTCATCGAATTCACCCGCACGCTACTGGTTTACAAGCGCGGCTTCGGCCCGCACCACGAGGAGAACTGACCATGACGATCAGCCTGGCCGACGAACGCACCGAAGTACGCAAAGACCTGCGCAGACTGGTCAAGCAAGTCTGTGACCGGTACCCGGACAGCTACTGGCGCGAGCTCGAGGAAACGCACAGCTACCCGGAGGCATTCGTCGCAGCGCTCACCGAGACCGGATGCCTGGGCGCGCTGGTGCCCGAGGAATACGGCGGTTTAGGTCTGGGCCTGGGCGATGCCACCGTGATCCTCGAGACCATCAACGCCAACGGCGGCAACGGCGCCGCAGCCCACGCGCAGCTCTACACGATGGGCTCACTGCTCCGCCACGGCAGCGAGGAGCAGAAGCAGCGGTACCTGCCGTCCATCGCGGCCGGCGAGCTGCGCCTGCAGGCGTTCGGCATCACCGAGCCGACCGCCGGAACCGACACCACCCGACTGCGCACCACTGCTGTGCGCACCGACGGCGGGTATGTGGTCAACGGGCAAAAGGTGTTCATCTCCCGCGTGCAGCACTCCGACCTGATGTTGCTCCTCGCCCGGACCACCCCGCTCGATCAGGTCACCCGCAAGTCCGACGGCCTGTCGCTGTTCCTGATCGACCTGCGTGAAATAGAGGGCTTCGAGGCGCGGCCCCTGCGCACGATGGTCAACCACGAGACCAACGAAGTGTTCTTCAACGACGCCTTCATTCCCGCCAGCAGCCTCATCGGCGAGGAGGGGCGCGGTTTCCGGTACGTGCTCGACGGAATGAACGCCGAACGGATCCTCGTCGCCTCCGAATGCATCGGCGACGGGCGCTGGTTCGTCGAACGCGCTGCCAAGTACGGCACCGAACGAGTGGTCTTCGACCGGCCGATCGCGCAGAACCAGGGTATCCAGTTTCCTATCGCCAGCTCCCATGTCCACGTCGAGGCTGCCGATCTGATGCGTTGGCGCGCAGCCGATCTGTTCGATGCACACCAGCCCTGCGGTGCCGAGGCGAACATGGCCAAGATGCTGGCCGCCGACGCGTCATGGGAGGCCGCCAACGCGGCCATACAGACCCACGGCGGATACGGCTTCGCCGTCGAGTACGACATCGAACGAAAATTCCGGGAGACACGACTGTTCCAGGTCGCACCCATCTCGACGAACCTGATCCTGTCCTACATCAGCGAGCACGTGCTGAAGATGCCGCGCTCGTTCTGACCCGCCCACATGCCGCGAAGGTCCGATGATCACCGGACCTTCGCGGCACAGTCCTGCGCGAAACGGGTTGCGGCCGTGCACAGACGGGAGCGGACCGCGTGCGGCCTCGCTCAGAAGGATTCGAGAGCTTTGCTGATCTTGTTCGCGGCGTCGGTCGCGCAGGTGGCGTAGAAGGCGATGCGCTCCGGGTCGAAGCGCGAGGTGGGGATCGAAATCGCCACGGCGGCCACGGGCCGCCCCGTCGCCGTCAGTACTGCAGCGGCAACGGCGCTGACCTCGGGACGCCACCATGATCGGGGGTTGACTGCGTATCCCTGCTCGCGGACTCGGCCGATCTCCTGGACCAGATCCCGTTTGGACACGATGGTGTCCGGCGTGAACCGCTCGAGACCACTGTCGAGGATCCGGTCGACCTCGTCCTCGGGAAGATTCGCCAGGATCGCCAAGCCACTGGAGGTGGCGTGCAGCGGCGCCTTGGCTCCGACGTCGACGTAGGTGCGCACTGCCTGCGTCGAGTCCCGGCGGGACAGGATAATCAGCTGGTCGCCGTCGCGTGCGGTCAGGTGGACGGTTTCGTCCGTCAGGTCACGCAGTTCCTCGAGATACTGCGCGGCCGCCTCACGCAGTCCCTCCTCCCCCGCCGCGCGCAAACCGATACTCAACGGCTTGGTCGTCACCCCCCACTTGGCGCGGTCGGTATCGACCAGCCGGAGCCATCCGGCGTGGTGCAGGGTGGCCAGGCAACGCTGGACAGTGCTCTTGGGCATGCCGGCGCTGCGGGCGATTTCGGAGACTCCCACGGGTTGGCGCTGGGCGACCTCCTCGAGAACGCGGAACGTGCTCAAGACACTGGCCGTTGGCCGATCGCTCTGGCTCACAACTACTCCTTGGTGGACGATCGCATGAAACAGAATCTGTTCCAGGCTGCGGAACGATAGTACCAAATCCCCACGTCAAAATAGCCCTCGGAAACATGAACGGAGCAAAATCGTTCACACCCTTGGCACGCAGTTCCGCACAGTGGTACCTTTTGCACAGGTCGGACGCAGAACGATCACATTCGCCGAAGCCGAAAGGCACCGCGGCAGCGACGCCCTCCGCGCCGGCCCGAACCGCCGACACAACCCCGTCGACGGAGAACAACACCGTCCCAGTTACCGCGCCACATCCCCGGCCTGCTGGGCAACGCGCCAACGAGGTGGAGGCCCCGTGCAAGCCGTTCAGCTACTCGATCCGCAGGGAAATCTGCATCCACATCCCGACTACCCCCTCGACGTGACCGCCGAGCTGTGCCGCGATCTGTATCGCCACATGCGACTGGCACGGCGCTTCGACGAGGAGGCGCTCGCACTGCAGCGGCAGGGCGAACTCGGGCTCTGGCTCCAGGTCCACGGACAAGAAGCCGCCCAGGTGGGATCGATCACCGCATTGCGGCGCACCGATTACGTCTTTCCCAGCTACCGCGAGCACGCCGCCGCGCTGGTGCGGGGCATCACCCCGACGGAACTGCTCGTGCAGTGGCGCGGCAATCAGCACAGTGGGTGGAACGCCGAACAATATCGGTTCCACATCAACACCTTGGTCCTGGCCGCGCAGTTGCCGCACGCCACCGGCTACGCGATGGGCATCCAGCGCGATGGAACGGACGAAATCGTCGTCACCTACTTCGGCGACGGAGCCAGCAGTGAAGGCGACGCAAGCGAAGCCTTCAACTGGGCCGCCACCACCGATGTCCCGCTGCTGTTCTTCTGCCAGAACAACCAGTGGGCGATCTCGACCCCGACAAACCGCCAGATGCGCGCCCCGCTGCACCAGCGCGCACAGGGGTTCGGATTGGATTCGCACCTCGTCGACGGAAACGACGTCCTGGCGGTCCGCGCGGTGACCGCCCGCGCCGCAGAGACGATTCGCAGCGGCGGTGGGCCGGCCTTCATCGAGGCGATGACCTACCGCATGGCCGGGCACAGTACGTCCGACGACCCCGGCCGCTACCGCACCTCCGGCGAGGTCGCCGACTGGCGTGACCGCGATCCCATTCACCGCATGGAGTTGTTGCTGGACCGCGAAGGGTGGATCGACGACGAACACCGCCAAGCCCTCGACGAGGAATGTGCCGCACTGGGTAACGCGACCAGGGCCGCGTGCCTGGCCCTGCCCAAGCCCGAGATGACCGGCTGGTTCGACAACGTCCTCACCGAACCGAGTCCCCACCTCGTCGAGCAACGTGACCGGTACCGCGACCTGCTCGCGTCGTTCGTCGACTGACGTCGACTCCTCCGTCCATTACCGGCGGTCGCGACGCGACACCGCCCGACCCGGCCGTACCCCGGCTCCGCCGACGCCCTAGGGGAAGAAACATGCCCGAACTCACTCTTTCGAAAGCACTCAACACCGGCCTGCGACACCTGCTAGAGGACGATCCGCGAACCATGGTCATGGGTCAGGACGTCGGTGGCCTCGGAGGCGTCTTCCGCGTCACCGACGGACTGCAGAAGGACTTCGGCGACCAGCGGGTCATCGACAGTCCCCTCGCCGAATCGAGCCTCATCGGTACCGCGATCGGCCTGGCCATCCGCGGCTACCGTCCGATCTGCGAAATTCAGTTCGACGGGTTCGTCTACCCGGCGTTCAATCAGATCGTCTCCCAGCTGGCCAAGATTCGCGCCCGCTCCGGTGGCACCATCGCCGTGCCGGTCGTCATCCGAATCCCGGTCGGCGGCGGCATCGGAGCTGTCGAGCACCACAGCGAATCCAACGAGGCCTACTTCGCCCACACCGCCGGCCTGCGGGTCGTGTGCTGCTCGAACCCGCAGGACGCGCACTGGATGCTCCGTCAGGCCGTCACCAGCGAAGACCCGGTCATCTTCTACGAGCCCAAGCGCCGGTACTGGTCGAAAGGCGAAGTATCCGAGGGTCAACCAGCTCTTCGGCTCGACCGGGCGCACGTTCTCCGACCCGGGCGTGATCTGACCGTGCTCACCTACGGCGGCATGGTGCAGACCTGCCTCGACGCCGCAGCCGCCGCCGCCGAGGACGGCCACGAACTCGAGGTGATCGATCTGCGCTCGCTGTCCCCGCTGGACATGGCCACCATCACCGACTCGGTACGCCGCACCGGACGATGCGTCGTCGTCCACGAGGCACCGACGTTCGCCGGCCTCGGCGCCGAAATCGGCACCTCGGTCACCGAAGCATGCTTCTACCACCTCGAGGCTCCCGTTCTTCGCGTCGGCGGCTTCGACACTCCCTATCCCCCCGCCAAATACGAAGACCAGTACCTACCCGACCTCGACCGTGTCCTCGACGCCGTCGACCGATCCTTCGCGTGGTGACCCAAGCTATGAGTACCTCCAGCCTGACCGCTCCGACGACCACCCCCCAGGGCAACCTCTTCCACCTCCCCGACGTCGGCGAAGGTCTCACCGAAGCCGAAGTGGTGACCTGGCACAAAGCCGTCGGCGACACGGTCGCCATCAACGACATCGTCGTCGAGATCGAGACCGCGAAGTCGTTGGTAGAACTGCCCTCCCCGTTCGCCGGCACCGTCACCGCCCTCCTCGTCAAAGAAGGACAGACCGTGCCGGTCGGCTCGCCGCTCCTGGCCGTCGACTCCGGCCTCGACCAGGCGAATCCGGCTCCGGAGTCAGAGACATCACGTCCCTCGGTCCTGGTCGGATACGGGCCATCGGACCACTCCCCCCAACGACGCCGCAAACGAAACACCGAAGTAAACGGGTGCGACGCTGCCCCGACCCCACCTGCCCCCACCGCGGCGCCGGCGCCGGCGCGAACCACACCCCTGGTACGCAAGATCGCCAAGGACAAAGGGATCGACGTGCGAGAGGTAGCGGGGACCGGGCCTAACGGCCGCATCACCCGCGGCGACGTTCTGCGCCACGAACAGAGCACCGAATCTCCCGTCGCCACCACCGCTGCGGGGACCGCGGCGCCGTCCGCGCCGACATCCGACACCGCGCGTGAGGAGCGGATCCCGGTCCGCGGCGTGCGCAAGCACACCGCCCAAGCGATGGTGCGCAGCGCCTTCACCGCCCCTCACGTCACCGAATTCATCACCGTCGACATGACGGCAACGATGGAGCTCCTGGCCCGGCTCAAGGCGAGCCCTGCCTTCGACGGCGTCAAACTCACACCGTTGACTCTGGTGGCCCGCGCCCTGATCGTGGCGCTTCGGCGAAACCCCTCACTGAACTCCGCCTGGGACGACGATGCCGACGAGATCGTCCTGAAGAAGTACGTGAACCTCGGTATCGCCGCTGCCACCCCCCGCGGATTGGTCGTCCCGAATGTCAAGGACGCCCACCGGATGAGCCTGCAGGAGCTGGCGGCCGCCCTCGAACAACTGACCATGACCGCGAGGGAGGGCAAGAGTTCGCCCGCCGACCTGTCCGGCGGCACCATCACCATCACCAACGTCGGTGTCTTCGGTGTCGACACCGGCACCCCGATACTCAACCCCGGCGAAGCGGCCATCCTGTGTTTCGGTGCCGTCCGCAAACAACCGTGGGTGATCGACGATGCCATCACCATCCGCTCCGTCACCACCCTCGGCCTGTCCTTTGACCATCGCCTCGTCGACGGCCAGCAGGGATCTCAGTTGCTCTACGACCTCTCCCGCATCCTCGAAGACCCCCTCAACCTCATCGCCTTCGGATGACGCGCGGAGAAACCCAGATGGTCGCCCCCACCATCACCTCGAAGCGCACCAGCAAGTCCTACGCGCACTCGATGGTCGGCATGCAGGTACGCCTGGTCCCACGCGCACCGGCACCTGCCTCACCGTGGGTCCAGATCACGATGGTCGTTCCCTCCCACGACCGGGTGTGCTGGATGATCTCGCACTTCGACGGCGCCATCGACATCTGGCCGGTGCACCCCACCAACGCCGTCTATCAGTTCCGCTCGCCGCCTCCCACCCCATATGCGCCAGCGGATAAGTGACACAGAAGGATCCGACGTGACAGAGTCGTACGACGTCATAGTGGACGGCGCCGCCTCCGCCGCGACCAGGGGACCCCCGGTACCGGTCAGATACTCGGAAGATACATGGCCGGAGTCGACGAACTGATCGGCGAGGCTCAAACTACTCTGAACTGCGGCGCGGCCGCCGCCGGACGTCGGCCCACCCCTCAGTGGTAAATCGCCGAAACGGCGCACCTTGCGTTCGCCGACAACCCCCTTCACGCCACTCTTGATTCGACACCTCGAGTCAAGAACCGAGGATTCCTTGTGGTGACCCCACCGGGAATCAACAAGAGGTCCCCATGATCGAACTCCACCACCTGAATATGACCGCACGGGACACCAATCCCACCCTCTTCGGACACCGCATCACCGTGTCCGAAGGCTTTGTCGGAGTAATCCGTGTTGCCAACGAGATACGACTCAAAGGGACTGAACCACTTCAGTTTCGGGCTTTCCCCAACGCTGATTCATCCTGGTCGATCGAATTCGTGTGCACAGGAGATCACCAACAAATGGAGATGCTTCGCAAACGGATGTACCGCATCCCGACGGTCATGCGCATCCACTGCTGGCGGGTCATGTCACAACCCGCATAATGCCTGGCACCGCCGCGAAGTGCACGCGAATACTTCCGGCACTGAGGTCGGTCCCGCCCGGTGAACGGTCTTCGTCCGGCTTTGATTGGCAAAACGGACTTTCCAGCAGTACTTTTCGGTCGACTTCAGTTCCTGAAGTCGAGACGTGCTGGCTCCGACACCCGAATCGCCATCTAATGGTGCCGGTATGGGGACCACCGTTCCACGGACCGAGTCCGTGGCCGGACAACGCCGCCGCGATCCGGGCGGCAAGGCCTCGCGCGCCGCGAGCAACGACGCTCTTCGACTACCGGCCGCTGCGTGTCGGTGAGGTGCTGGCGTCAACGCGGCCTCGTGACCACTACCCGTGGACATCCGTGACGACGAAATCCTTCGGGCGCCGCACGGAGTGAATCAGTTCGAATCCCACGGCGATCGTTCGATACTGTTGAGCTCATCGAGAACCTGGTCGACGGCGGTGGTCGGGATGCGGAAGTCGTTGCCCGCCGAATCGCGGAGGCGGTCGCGTACGGAGGCGAGCATGGCGAATTCACACTCGAGGTCTGCTGTGGTTCGGTCGCTCACGGTCTCATCCTGCCCTGACTGGGCGCTGATCAGAATTGTGCCGCCCGGCGGCGTGGAGACGAAGGCTGGCGGTGTGGCATGCACGGCCAATACTTCCTTCGAGGGACATGCCGTCTGCGCTGGTTAACGGACTATTCAGCGGGACCAATCGTCGGTCGAGCGAATCGCCGTCGCCCTGCCGTCCGGGCATCGGCGGCCCGTTCGCTGGCCGCCTGTCCGCACACCCCGGAAGGCACTGTCACGTTAGTTGAACAATTCAGCGGCGCAGTCTATTTGGGTAATGACGCTACGGTACGCCGCCCGGGCCGTCCACTTTCAGGCGGCGGCGTCGTTCGCTGTGACGTCCTGCCAGGCCGCGAAACGGTCGGCCATCTCGGTACGCCATTCGGGCGCCGAGAGTCTGTGCCGGCCCGGCCGGAAATGCGGTGAGATGCCCGAGAAGGCGGACAGGAATCGTTGCGCGTGCCCGGGTGATTTGAAGCGCTTCATCGCATGTTCTCGCTGCCTGGTGGGTTGATGCGAGTTCTCGGCTCGATTGTTCAACTACTTCGACCGGCGATGCTCGACCGAGCCCAACAGCTCGCGGTGCGCCACCTGGTAGCTGGCGAGCTTGTCGGTGATGATCACCCGCGGCATGTACCGCAGCCCCCTGAGCAGCTTGCGGAAGAACTTATTGGCTGCCTTCGCGTTTCGGCGGGACTGGACCAGCACGTCGAGCACATTGCCGTCTTGGTCGACCGCCCGCCACAGGTAATGCTGGGTGCCGTTGATCCGGATGAAGACCTCGTCGAGGTGCCATTTGTCACCGGGCCGGGCCCGCCGCCGGCGCAGCTGGTTGGCGTAGGCCTGCCCGAGCTTGGCGCACCACCGCCGGATCGTCTTATACCTTGATGGCTCATGAGCTTAGCGCGTGTCGGATAGCGGAAAAGTGCCTTTGACCTGGGAGAATGTGGGCTACTGAAGGTCCAGATTCGGCCAGTTCGAGAGGCACTTTTCCGGTGAAGAACTC
>RRBB01000369.1:0-6844 GCA_006543605.1 Rhodococcus sp. WS4 | reverse complement strand
AGCCACATCCAATGACCCCGACAACCGAATCGCCACCGGAATATTGTTCACCGCAGAATCAGGCTCGAACCGATTCAAAAACCACATCCGCGACTGCGCCAACGACAACGGCACCCGACCCGGACGCTGTTGCGCCACCAGCGGAACACGACTGCTGGTGTCGACGTGCGAATCCACTGCGACTGCCAATTCAGCCACTGTCGAGGCGTCAAAGATCATTCCGACCGGAATCCTGATGTCGAACGCCGCACCGATCCGGGACGCTGCCCTCGCCGCAATCAGCGAAGTGCCACCGAGATCAAAAAAGTCGTCGTCGGCACCCACTCGCTCGATCCCGAGAATCTCCGCAAACACCCCTGCAACCAATTTCTCGGTATGGGTCGACGGCTCTCGGTACTCGCGTGTCGCGAAAATCGGCTCCGGCAATGCCTCTCGGTCCAGCTTGCCGACTGGCGTCAAGGGGATATCGTCCAACATCATGATGACCGAGGGCACCATGTGCCGAGGGAGGGATTGTCGGACGAACGCTTCCAGTTGCGTTCCGTCGATTCTCGAACCTGAACGCGGCAGAACGTACGACACCAGGGCTGTCTCATTTGAAGGAAGACGACGGCCAACAGTGGTTGCGAATTCCACGTCGGGATGCTTTGCGAGCGCTGCGTCGATCTCACCCAGTTCGATCCGAAAACCGCGAATTTTGACCTGAAAGTCGGATCGCCCCACGTATTCGATCATGCCGTCCGCGCGCCATCGCACTACATCTCCTGTGCGATACAGCCGTTCGCCCGCGTTTCCGAACGGGCTCGCCACAAAACGTTCGGCCGTCAGTCCTGGACGGCGTAGGTATCCGCGTGCCAGTTGGACGCCCGACAGATACAACTCTCCCGCCACGCCCTCCGGTACCGGATTCAGTCGCATGTCCAGAACAGCGGCACCCACTCCACGTATCGTTGAACCGATCGTGATCGGTTCCCCAGGGTGCAACGCCGCGCTGCTCGTCGCGAGAATCGTCGCCTCGGTCGGCCCGTAGCCGTTGAAGAACTGCCGACCCGGCGCCCACTTCGAGACCAACTCAGGACCGAACGCGTCACCAGCGACAACAACCACCCGGAGATCATCCAGACCCGCCGGATCAACGGATCCCAGCGCCGCCGGAGTGATCAACACGTGGCTCACTCGCTCCGTGGCAAGCAATTCGGCAAGCTCGGCTCCACCGAAAACCGACGGCGGAGCGATCACCAACGTCGCGCCCGAACTGAAGGCAAGCAGCAATTCCAACACCGAAACATCGAAACTCGGCGAGCAAACATGCAACACCCGCGACTCCGCGGTCACCGAATAGTGCTCACCCTCCGCCAACACCAAGCCCGCCAACCCGGCATGCGTCACGACGACACCCTTGGGCTTACCAGTCGAACCCGACGTGTAAATCACATAGGCTGGATGCTCGGCTCGTAACAGCCGTACGCGATCCATGTAGGTGATTCTTTCGCTGGATTGCGAGTCCACGTGACTGATGAAGTCGGCATCGTCGATGGCCTTCCACTCCACCACATCGGGCAGTGCATCGCGTCGAGCGGCGGTCGTGAGCCCGATGACGGCGGCCGAGTCGGTCACCATGTGGGTGATGCGGTCGGGTGGATAGTTCGGATCGACCGGCACGAAGGCAGCACCCGACTTCGCGACAGCCCACACCGCCAAAACCGAGTCGATGGACCTCGGCAGCGCAATCGCAACGACATCCTCCGGGCCCACACCTCGATCGATCAAGGCCCACGCCATGCGCGAGGAACGCTCGTCCAATTCGCTGTACGTCATTGTCTGACCGTCGTAGACCAGCGCCGTCGCCGACGGCTCCGCGTCTACCGCCGAAGTCAACAACTGAGGGAGCAGCGTGACTCGCGTGCGCTGCCGTCGGGGCGGACGTGTGCTCGCCCGAGCTCTCCGAACCTCTGACCTACCATCCCCGGCGCTCATGCTGACAACTCCTTCTGCCGAAGAAAATACTGGAGGGTTGCACAACGCATGGAACTAACTCACCTTCACTAGGTAACTCATCGAACAGGGGAGCACGCGCCGCCGCTGTCGCACTCCCCGTGATTCGGGCATCGTCGGCGACTGACGTCCCTGTATACCAGTATCAGTAACGGGCACGCCTACCTTACGACAGCGTCTGGCGGCAACCCGGATCCGCCACAGCTCGTCAGCCGTATGGCGGGCCTGCAGCGGACACCGCGCATCCTCTATCCGGATAGCGCCGACCACATGGAATCCTCGTCAAGTTCGTGTATCAACTCACCATCTGACCATGTGTCGACCTGGGGTAACTCGGAGCCGACGACAACAATCGCAACGAGATCGGGCAAGCCGTGCAGGTCCAGACCCGAGAGCACAGGCGCAGTTGTGACGACATGAGTAACCCACTCGGACTCCAGAAGTTCGGCAAATCCCTCCCCTGTCGAAGACCCGCCGCTCGGAAGGACTAACGCACCTCCCGATGTTCCCGCAAGGAGGGTAGTGAGTACCGATGTCACGCCGCAGGGCGGCTCTGTATGGAGCAGCCGCGAATCATACTTCACCGAATACTCATCGAGCTTCGCCCCGACTAGTCCGGCCAAATCGCCATGCGACACAACTCGCCGCGTTATCTCACCGTCACGTTCTACTGAGCAGATCACCCATGCTGGATCTTCGACGGTAAGCGCCCGGGCACGATCTTGGGATCCAATCGGCCGCGGAGACTGCGCCGCGATACGTTGGACTACTCCATCATCATCCAGCACCAGTGTTGTGAGCGCTTCAGGCAGCGCACCTCGATCGGCGCCGCGCGTTAGAACCACTGTCGCACCGGATCCGAGAATGGCTCGAGTTACCTGCTCTGAGGGTTCGGCCTGGTCCACTGACACGAACACTCCACCTGCCTTGGCAACCGCCCAGTAAGCGACCACCGCATCGACGGATACCGGCAGCGCTATCGCCACAATCGTTTCAGGTTCAACTCCGTCTTCGACGAGCACTCGGGCCAGCCTCGATGAGCGCACATCCAAGTCCTGATACGTGATTTCCTCGCCCCGAAACACAACTGCAGGAGACTCGGGATCTTCCTCGACCGTGTCCATGAAGAGTTGAGGGAGAGTACGTCCATGCATAGTGCCACCGTCAGCTCCATGTGGCGACTCCTCGCCACCCGCGCCATTTCCACCAAATCGTGAGAGCATTCGCTGCTGCTCAGCGTCGTCGAGAATCTCAATGTCGCCGATCCGAACTCCCGGGTCAACCGTGATTGCCTCGAGAACCCGCAAGAAACGCCGCGAGAATGATTCGACGGTGGCCTGGTCGAACAGATCCTTGGCGTATCCGAAGTTGGAAACAAGTTCTGTAGGTCGACCCGTGGCATTCGTGCGATGCACCACGGTGAGTTCGAGGTCGAATTTCGCCGCACTTTCGAGGGCGTCAACCGGACTGATATCGAGGTCCGGGAGCGTCAGGCTAGCCTCGCCAAGCGGTTGCACCGAAAGCATCACCTGGAATATCGGGTGAAATGCGGAGGAACGAATGGGTGTGACTGCGTCCACCATCCGCTCGAACGGCACATCGGAGTTCGCGAACGCCTCGAGATCAGTCTCACGTGTCTGTTCCAGAAGCTCCTCGAACTTCTCCGCAGAGTTGACGCGTGTCCTCAAAGGGAGCGTGTTGACGAACATGCCGACCAAATCGTCGAGCTCCTGCTCGCCGCGCCCCGCAACCGGGGTTCCAATCGCAAAATCGGTTGCCCCACCCAGCCGTGAGAGCAGAACCGCCAGTGCCGCATGCAACACCATGAAGAGCGTTGCATTATGTTGCCGCGCAATGTCGTTCAGCCGAGAATGCACGTCGGCGTCAACCACAACCTGGACAGCGCCGCCGAGCATGGATGGGTTGGCCGGACGCGAATGATCTGCCGGCAGATCCAATCGTTCCGGCACGCCCGATAACGTCTCCTCCCAGTACGCAATTTGCTTGCTGACCAGCGATTCCTGATCGTCCTCCGAGCCGAGAGTTTCCCGCTGCCACAATGCGTAATCGGCGTACTGAACCGGCAACTGCGAGAAGGTCGGAGACTCTCCACGAGTATGCGACTCATATGCCGTCATCATGTCCCTGGCCAGCGGCGCCATCGAGACGCCATCGGCCGAGATATGGTGGACAACCATCGCAAATACGAACTCATCGTTCGCAATCCGAAGCAACTGGACTCGGACAGGAACCTCGACACTCACATCGAAACCTGCGTTCAGGAACCCGCTTACATTCGCGAAGAGGGCCTCCTCGTCTCCGAGAACGATCGGCGTCAGATCACACTGGACCTCTGCCGCCGGGACGATTCTCTGGACCGGTCCCTCCGAATCTTCCGGATACAGGGTGCGCAGTGATTCGTGCCGTTCGATCACATCAGAAACGGCCCGCTGCAGCGCAATGCCATCAAGCTGACCCGACAAGCGTAGCGCTAACGGAATATTGTACGCGGATGATGACGTGTCCATCTGATTCAGGAACCACATTCGCTGCTGTGCCAACGACAACGGAATCCGCTCCGGACGCTCCCGTGCCACCAACGCCGCACGACCGGCCCCGCCTGCATGCGACTCCAAGCGGGCCGCGAGAGAGTGCACTGTCGACGCTTCAAACAACGCCCGCACAGGTATCTGAGTATCCAGGGCCGCACCCAACCGTGCCGACAACCGTGTCGCGATCAATGAGTTGCCACCCAACGCGAAGAAATCATCATCCACGCTGACCCTCTCGAGCCCGAGCACATCTGCGAACACGCCGGCAATGACCTGCTCGACGTGGGTTTCCGCAGCACGGAACTCCCGGTTGCTCGAGAACTCCGGCGCCGGCAGCGCTTTGCGATCGAGCTTTCCGTTCGCCGTCAACGGCAACTCATCAAGCACGACCACCGCATCGGGGACCATGTAACTGGTCAAGAACTCGGACACGAACTCCGTCACCTGCACCGGGTCCACGCCAGCCCCCGCCTGGGGCACCACATACCCCACCAAGCGATCACCAGTAGCACCATCGGAACGCACCACCGCCACCGCATGCGCCACACCCTCGCACCGCGACAACGCAGCCTCGACCTCACCGAGCTCGATCCGGAACCCACGCAACTGCACCTGGAAGTCCGACCGGCCCACATACTCCAACAGACCATCAACATTCCAGCGAGCAAGATCACCGGTGCGATACATACGGTCACCAGCAACCGCGAACGGATTCGCCACAAACCGCCCCGAGGACAACCCCGGCTGGCCCAGATATCCCCGCGAAAGCTGCCGACCACCGACATACATCTCCCCCGCAGTACCCACAGGCACCGGACGAAGACGCGCATCGAGCACATACACCGAAAGACCGGGCAAGGCCCGGCCAACCACCGACGCCGCGCCCGAGCGCGCCATCTGAGCAGTCAGTTCCAGGAACGACACATGCACCGTTGTCTCGGTGATCCCGTACATATTCACCAGGCGCGGAGCCTGATCACCATGTCGATCGAACCAGCGTGACAACTGGCCCAAATCCAGAGCCTCGCCACCAAAAATCACATGCCGCAACGGCAACTGAGCGGCGGAGCCCGAATCAGCCGCAACCCGGTCAGCCTCCGCGAACTGATAGAACGCCGACGGCGTCTGATTGAGAACCGTCACCCCTTCGCGGACCACCAACTCCCGGAAATCCTCCGGCGATCGCGAAGTGAAGAAATCAACCACCACCAATGTGCCACCATGCAGCAGCGGACCCCACAACTCCCACACCGAAAAATCGAACGCATAACTGTGGAACAACGTCCACACATCCGACCCGTCAAATCCAAATTTCGGCTGTGCATTTGCAAACAACTCGACCACGTTGCGGTGCGAGACCGCGACACCCTTGGGACGGCCCGTCGAACCCGACGTATAGATCACGTACGCCGTGCTCTCCGACCGCAACGGCCACAACCGATCCGAATCCGTGATCGGCGAACTACCGAACTCCGACAGATCCTCCGTGTCCAGCAAAACCGTCTCCATGCCGGACACCGCATCCGTCACCGGCATCGACCCCAACTCCTGCGAAGTGGAAATCATCAATTGCGGACCGGCATCAGCAAGCATGAATGCGATCCGCTCAGCCGGATACGTCACATCCACCGGCAGATACCCACCACCGGACTTGACGACAGCCAGCAAAACCACAACCAGCTCCAACGACCGCGGCAACGCAACCGCAACCAACGACCCCGGACCCACACCAACCGAAATCAGCTTCCGTGCCAAACGATTCGCCTGCAGATCCAATTCACCATAAGTCAGCGACCGACCATCGAACCGAACGGCCACCGCCCCCGCAGACTCCGCCACCTGCGCATCGAACAACGACACCAACGTCGCACCCGCATCCACCGGGTGCCCGGTCGCATTCCACCCCTCGAGCACCAGATCCCGCTCCACCGCATCGAGCAACTCGATATCCCCCACCGGCACCGCAGGCTCAACCGTCACCGCCTCGAGGATCCGCACAAACCGGTCCGCGAACGAGATCACCGTCGACTCGTCGAACAAATCCGTCGCATACGTGAACTGCACCGACAACCCCGCCGACACACCCTGGTCGTCGACCGACTCGGTGATCGTGACCTGCAGATCGAACTTCGCCACCGCCGCATCGAACTCGACACCCGAAATCGTCAACCCCGGCAACTCGAACGTGCTCCGACCCACGTTCTGGAACGCCAACGCCACCTGGAACAACGGATGCCGCGCCTGCGACCGCTCCGGGTTGAGGACCTCCACCAACCGCTCGAACGGCACATCACTGT
>RRBB01000368.1:0-6903 GCA_006543605.1 Rhodococcus sp. WS4 | reverse complement strand
CCCGGGGGATCGCGGTGGTCGGCACGTTGATGGTGCAGACGATCGTCCGTCGGTCCGATGCCCGTCGGCATCGGCGGTGACGGTAGGCGGCTGGGTGGTCGTCATACCGAGAGACGCTCAACACCCGTTCTGCGCCGCAGCCTTCGAGGTATAGCCCTGACTGGCCTCGATGATCTCGCCGTTCGCCGCCTTCAGTGAAACCGGAACTGGCCGGCGGTGTCCTTGAACAGATCGAACTTCGCAGACATGGCCCTCCTCCACGGAAGTCCACGACGATCGCGAACCCCGTGCAATCACGGTAAACCGCCCGATCAGCCCTCGGCGGCCGACCACACCGATTCCCGGGCAAGGTCACGCCGCCCGCTGCGGGACGTGTCATCTGTTCAGGCCAGAAGATTTTCCGAGGCCGCGGTTCGGATTCCTCGGCTTCCACCTACCGTCATCATCGTCAGGCTCGCTTCCGGACACTCGTCCGGATCTCACCGAGCAGGAAGCAGAACCGGTTCGCTGCGGGCAGGATGCATGGACGGTGGACACAAATTCCTCGACCCCTCCCAGCCGGTCTGCACGGATGGAAATCAGTTCGGATTCCGACGGCGATCGTTCGAGACTGTTCAGTTCATCGAGGACCTGCTCGACGGCGGTGGTCGGGATACGAAAACTCTGCCCTCCGACGCCCGGAGACGGTCACGCACGTAGGAGAGCATGCGAGTTCACGCTCGAAGTCTGCTGCAATGCGGTCGCTCACGGTCCCATCCCGCCCCGAGCGGGCGGGCGGTCGGCGGCCGTCAGAGCGTTCGTCTGCAGTGTCGGATCCTGGTCGGCGGTCGATAGCCTCGGTAGCCCAATGTGTGCTCACAGCCGCACGGTGTTGCAGAACTCGACGACAGGAAGTCGTGGCGAAGCCGGATGACAAATACACACCGATTCACGTCGGCGGCTCACACCGCAACTTCCCCCGCTTCACCGCGTCGACCAAAGTCGCGTGGTCGCGTTCGGTCTGATCAGCGTAGGCGTGCGCGAACCGGCTCAGTGCGACGTCGAGCGTGTCCGACTTTCCGACGTAGCCGCCGATCATCGACGCACCACTGGTCCGCGCGTGGCCCTTCGCGAGCAGGCGCCCGCAGATGCCGGCGTAGTCGGTCAGCGCTGCCGCGCTGAGGTTGTCGATCGGGACCGCGCCCTTCATGTTCCGGAACTGCCGCACGTAATACTGCCGGCCCTCCACCGTGGTCCAGCCGAGCAACGGATCGCTGACGGTCTGCAGGGCCTGCTGGTACTCGACCACGCGCCGGCCCTGGTGATCGTGCCAGGCGGACTCGCCGTGTACGAAGCGCGCCACGACGGATCGACGCGCCTGCTTGAGCTGCAGGAACACCACGTCGTCGGCACTGCTCCCTTCGCACAGCACGACGTAGGCACGCAGTCCGACGCTGCCCACGCCGACCACTTTGTGCGCGACGTCGACGACGGTGTATCCACTGAGCAGTCGTGCCCAGTGGCTGGGCAGCGTGGTGAGGTATTCGTCGAGCCCGGCGGCGAGATACTCGGCCTCCGCCTCGGACACCCGGGTGATCAGCGGCGGCTCCTCCACGATGCGCCGGCCGGTTTCGTCCTGCTCGGTGAACCGGGGCAGCGCCCGGTCGCTGACGCGCCGCCGAGCCCGCTCCGCGGCGCGGGTGATCTCGTGGCGCAGCGACTCGTCCGACGCCGTCGCGTGCAGCCGGTCGAGGTCGAGTCGCTCGAACGAGCGCGCCAGCAATGGTTGTTCCGCGAGCCAGCGCACATGCTCGCGATAGGTGGCGACGCAAGACTGCACCGCACTCTCGCACTGCCCCTCGGTCGCCGAGTTCTGCCGGCCCGCCACCCAGATACTCGCGGTCAAGCGGCGCAGGTCCCATTCCCAGCCGCCGGGATGCGCCTCGTCGAAGTCGTTCAGATCCAGCACCAGGTCGCGCTCCGGCGATGCGTAGAAACCGAAGTTGCCCAGATGCGCGTCCCCGCAGATCACCGGCCGGATTCCGGTCGCCGGCAGCCCGGCGAGGTCCCGGGCCATCACGATCGCGGTGCCGCGCAGAAAACCGTACGGCGAGGCCGCCATCCGCCCCACCCTGACCGGTATGAGCGATTCCACCCGACCCTGGTGCGACACACCGATCTGATCCACCACATCGGGGCGATCGTCCGGTGCGCGCCACTCGCCGAGCGCGGACCGCGGTGCCTGCTTGCGCAGGCGTTTGCCGAGCGCGTACCGCTCCGCCCTCGGCGTGGCCCGGCGGCGCAACGACGCGAACGACTGCCCGTCGATGGTCGGCAACACGATGTGCGCGTCCACGGTTACTGCGCGCCGACGTCGAGGATCGGGCCGACCACCACGGCGTGCAGCTTGTCCGGGTTGGCCACGTTGCGCATCAGACAACTCGATCACCGTCTCTTCGCTGTGAGCAGTAAGGATGCGTGCAGCATATCGACGGGTACCTGACACTCGCGGCGAACGGTCGCTAGGCGAGAAGCGACTTCTTCTCGACGTCATCTCGAACTGGGTGGGCGTCCACGCTCAGGTGGACCCGCAGGCAATGGTTTCCGGCAAGGCCCATGCGCGCAAGCATCCTCGCTACCGCCTTGGGGTCCTCCGAGTCGGCATAGCCGGCCGCCTCCGCGAGGGTGTGGGCCACTCTCGGGTCGGGTTGCCGTCCGACCTCGGCGAGTGTCGCCTCCAGGTTGCGGCAGACCGGGGCTCGACGCGTTGCGTGACCGGCGGATGCAGGCCGCGGAGATGTTTGCCGCAGGACAACGACAGATCGATGTCGCGGTCGAGTTGGAGGTCTCCCAGCAGACCGCCTCACGCTGGCATCGACAGTGGATCGAAGGAGGCAACGAGGCATTGGAAGGTGCCGGTCGCGCGGGACGCCGGCCCCGGCTCGATGACGCCCAGATCGCCGCGATCGGAGAGGAATTACTCAAAGGACCCCAGGCTCACGGCTTCGCGACCGGAGCGTGGACCCTGGGCCGGGTCGCGATCGTGATCGAGCGGCTCACCGGCGTGACCTACGGACCCACCCAGACCTGGACGATCCTGCGGACCAGGCTGGGCTGGAGCCGGCAACGTCCCGCACGACGGGCAGTCGAACGCGACGAGGACGCCATCGTCGCCTGGCGCGAGAACGAGTGGCCGCGGATAAAAAAATAGCGCGGCGCCAAGGTGCATGGATCTGCTTCCAGGACGAAAGCGGTGTGTCGCTGCTCCCGGTGGTCCGAGCAACCTGGGCGCCGAAAGGCGTGACACCGGTTCTCCCATCACCGATTCTCCTTTCAAACGCATGTCCATGGCCGGAGTCCTGGCCTATCGACACGACCGCAGTCGCAGCGCATTCGTGTTCTCCATGACCGACGGCGCCTACAACACCGACAAGCTCATCGAGTTCCTCACCGAACTACGCACCCATTTCGCCGGCGAGAAGGTCATCGTGATCTGGGACGGGCTCATGGCCCACCGGTCCCGCGCGATGACCGCGTGGCTGGCCACCCAACGCGACTGGCTCCACGTCGAACGCCTGCCGGCTTATGCTCCTGAGCTCAATCCCATCGAACAGGTCTGGGGCAACATGAAATCCACCGAACTGGCCAACCTATGCCCGATACCCTCGACGAGGTCCGCATCGCGACCGAGTCCGGGCTGACTCGGATCGGCTCGAGCTACAACCTGTGTCACAGCTTCCTCGACCCCACCGGACTTTCCTTATGACCAGTTCTCACTCAATTACCGAAACATCGTTAGGTGACCCGCGGAGGACAGGCGTGGGTGACCCGCCGATGTGAGGGTGACGTGATGAGATTCCATCGCCTCGGCAATCCTGGTATCGACCTCACCGAAGGCCTGCCTGTGCTGGTCGATCAGCGGCAGGTGCATTCTGATCAAGAACGCGTAGTGGGGTGTGAAACGACCGGTCAGCGCCTCGGCCAATACCGGGATCTTCGACCGGTCCCTCGGGCGCCGGGGGTCGGCGTGATGTCCCAGCGATTGCGCGCGCGATGGGCGGGGCAGGGACGTGCGGCGCTGTCGTCTACCGCTTGGCGTAGTCGGCGACGCCGGTCCAGTCGATGACCACGCAGGGCTCATCGCCGAGAATCCAGGCATCGTGTCCGGGCGGGCAGATCATGAGATCGCCGGGGCCGAACTCCATGTCCTCCCCGTCGTCCATGACGATCTTCATGCGACCCGAGATGACGTAACCCATGTGAGCGGCTTGGCAGCTGTCTGTCTTGGCTATCGGTTTGACGTGCTTGGACCACTGCCAGCCGGGCTCGAACGTCGCCCTCCCCACCGCGCCGGAAGTGACGTTGACTAGTTCGAGTTTGCCCATGTCGTCCTCGAAGGGGCGGGTTTCCTCGGGTGAATCGAGACTCTTGCGGATCAGACCGGACATCGGTTGTCCTCCCACGTCGTTGTTGGCGGCACCCATCTATGCGGCGGACCTCCGACCTGCCACATCGGGAACCGCGGGCTGAATCGAAATTTTCTGGCTCTTCAATTCTGGGCGGGCACCTTGGTTTGCCGCAATACCGAGCGGCGGCCCGTGGGTGGGACGGCGGCGCACCGGGCGAACCATCTCTCCGCCGGGAGCACCCCGCTGTCTCCAGGGCCCCACGCCAGTGCATTCTGGGGGCCAGAGCTGTTACCGGGGCGGGAGAGTCGTCGAGTTACCGGGCGGTTGGGTGGCGCGGCGGCGTTCTCGAAAGCGTGCCCGGTGGTGCACCATCATGAGGTCGGATTCGGTGTGGATGCTACTGGGGTGGCGGGCGATCGCATCGTGGAAGGCGGCGCTGCGTCCACGGAGGAAGGCGGCACGGACCGCCGCCGTGTCGTCGGCGAGGAGATACGCCGCGGCGCCGTCGCAGTCGAGGAGGAACTTCCCGTATGCCCGCCGCACCGGTGCCTGCTCGTCGAAGAACACCGGGAGCACCAGCTCGTCGACCAGGTGGAACGGGAAACGAACGAGCCGGTACGCGGCCCGTATCAGCGCTCGCGCCACGGCGCCCAGTCCCATGGTCCGATCGTAACGCCGGCAGGGTTATGGTGACGCCGTCCCCGGGCCGGGTTTCCGACGGGGCGGCCTCACCGCACTGGGAATAGCAACAAGGACGCGCAGCGGCGTCTGGGAGCTCGGTCTCGCCCGAGGCAGAGGCCGCCTTATTTGGTACTCGAGCCGCCGGCACGTGCGGCGTCAAGGATCCGGTCTCGCATCCACACGTCGATGCGTTGGCCGGCCTTGGCGGCCGCGACTACGCACAATGCATGTTCTGCGTCGGTCAACCTGACGTTGGTGACCGTTGTCGGGCCCAACCCCAGCTCTGCGGTGAGCCGGTGCTCGGTGACTTGTCGGAGGATGTGCTGACGCAGTTGGTCGAAGTCCACCGGGAGGACCTCGCCGAGCAACCGGGCGCCGGTGGATTCGCGGTCGTCGTCGATGAGGGCGAGGAGGATCTGTTCGGTGCCGATGCGCTCGTGGCCGAGCAGCGAAGTTTCGCGCAGGCTCTGTTCGAGGATCCGTTTGGCGTGCCGGGTGAACGGGATGTGCCCGGATCGGACCTGCTCGCCTTGACCGGTGGTGAGTCGGCTGTCGAGGACTGCCGCAGACACGCCGAACGATTCCAGCGATCGCGCCGCTGCGCCGTCACGTTCGCGGATGAGGCCCAGCAGTATGTGCTCGGTGCCAAGATAGTCATGGTTGTGGGCCCGGGCCGCTTCGGACGCCAGGACGACGGACCGCCGTGCTTGGTCTGTAAACCTCTCGAACACCGTTGCTCCCATCGGATTGGCCGCTGCCTGCGGTCCCGTTATGTACACCAACAGCAGGCGCGGCGGGTGTCTCCCCCTCCCAGGTGAAGCCGGAGTCTCGGACGAGGTATCCGACGCTTTGAAGACGACTCCTTCGAGGGTCAGGCCATTCTCCTCTGTCCCAGCGAGAGCCGATCGCAGCAGCGAGGAGATCTCTCCCGGATCGCCTTTCGGGGTGAGGAATTCGGCGGCAACCGCGTCCGCTTCGCGTTCCTGTCTGAGTTTCACACCGATAGCTGACTCACTGCCGTAGTTAGCGGAACGCAGACCAGATCGCGGCGGCGGCGAGCGCCACGATGACCACGACCATCACGGCACTGATGACGAATTCGTTGTCGGCGACCAGTTGCTGCATGGCAGAAGTATGCGGTCCGACTGACGGGCAGGGCGAGTTCTCGATTGGAGCGCCGCAGCGCACCGAAGGATGCACCGCGTTGCGCGCTATCCGGTGGTGTTCCACTGCCGTGGGGCGAGAGCCGGGCGTTTGCTCGACCGACCGACCAGAGGCGCCGTAGACACGGGTATCTGTCAGCCGTTTTCGTCCATGGATGGGGCTTGTCCGTCTCCATCGGCGGAGGGCTCTTCGTCCCTTAATTCGAGGGCGGAGCCGCGCCGGTATCGGCGGGTCCTGCGGTAAGACAGCATTTCGCCGTCCAGGTCCAGCACCACTTCGTAGAGTGCGAGCATGTCCGCTGACGGGGGGATGTGCCGGTCGTCGATCACCTCCACTTCCACCGTCCAGCCTTCCTCGGTCGGCAGCACCGATGTCGCGCTCTCCGACTCCTTTCCGATCAAAACCTCGATGTCACGCAACGCGGCCGAAGCGGCCGCGGCAGCCGATACGGGCGGGGGATGGACCACCATCCCAACCATCTCCTTCTCCTTCGTGAGCGTCGGCTGTGAGCTGGCCATATGCCAATTCTTCACCGCTTGGTGGGCAACCACCAGGGCATCGGCGACGAGGGCGCCCACCGCAGCACAAGCGAACCAACTGTTCGGGTCGGTGCAGCTCCGACTCGCGCCGTAAAAGCCATGTCCGGGCCTCATGTGGGGGTGGGTGGGCA
>RRBB01000367.1:0-6931 GCA_006543605.1 Rhodococcus sp. WS4 | reverse complement strand
CCTTTGTCCACCGCCCCTGCCGTGGCCACCAGACAGCGTCGCAAGCTCGACGATGCCCGAAACGACAGATCACCACCACCCCGCGCGCACCATGCCCCGGGACGAGAAGCGTCTTGTCCCCGAACCCCGCGACGGCCCCGAGCGCGTACGGCGCGCCCAAGCAACGCACGCGCGCTCGGGCGCGTGCACCCGAACCATGAACCGACCCGCCGCACCCAACCGAAGCCGATCCCAGTTGCCCGGAGGACGAGAACACCCGCCCGTTTCCTGCCTGCCGAGGCCCGGGCCGCCGGTGCCGCTCGCGGCGCCGACCGAGGTGCGTGATGTGATTCGGTCGACGGTGCCGCGAGTTGCGGCCCGCCGGCACGGAACGGAGGACCGAGATGACCGAAGTCGACCACATCGACGTGCTCGGGGCGCAGTCCGTGCTCGAGGTGGCCGAGGCGGTCGCCGCGGTGCTCGGAGCCCGGATGGAGATGGGCGGCGAACCCGGCCGCATCGTCGTCACCGGAGCGCCCGATCCCGAACTTCGGGTTGTCATCGGGCTGGCGATCAACGACCGCGGGATACCCGAAAGGTGGACCCGGCGAATCACGATCACCCACGAACACGGTAGCGACGAACGCCGCCACTGGACACAGCACCTACACCGCGCCCTCACCGAACGCCGCGACTGGACACTCACCGTAATCCCCGGCGGGGCATCGGACGCTTCGGCGTGACGAACATGTCGAGGTCGTTCGGTAGCCGAATTGATGACCGCGGTCGCCGGTGTCCTTGTGCGGGGCTGCGTTCCTGCAACACAGGCTAATTCTCGTCACGAACTCGGCACCCCGCTGATCGGTCGGCCGTATACAGACCCCACAGCCGAGAACCGTGCGCAGAAGTGGGGAATTTCGCTGAGCCTCGTCAACGAGGCGACAAGGACGAACTCGACAGCAAAAACCTGGGCAGACTGCGCCGAATCGCGGACGCCCGACCTCCGAATGCGGGGACTTCACATCCACACCCCGGCTCGCCGAGTCGCCCGGATGATGACCGGTGTGGCGGTATCGGCAGCCCCCGCGTGAGTGACCGACGCCGAGCTCGGCGATCTCCCTGGCGGACGAGACCGATCGTCTCCAGCACGTCACCCGCGGGAGTCGGAACCAGCACCCCCGTCGGTCCGCTTGCGGTGGCCCCACCGGTGACGAGGAGCTCCAACCGTCCCTTCTCATTGCCCGCACGGTGATGGACCGTGTCGAGGTCATTCGTCGCCCGGTGCGGGGTGGGCAACCGGCACACCTCCGCCAGACCCCCGATCACGATCACGATCACGGGACGTCCCGTCATCGCGGTCAACTGCGGGATCGCATGGACCATGCGCGGACATCGATGTGCCAGCAGACTCACCTTTTTGCGCGAACTGGAGCCAGGTCGGCTCCAGAACGGCGGACCAACTCAGTCGGCTCCGTGTGCCACCGTGCCGCGTCTGCCGTGCGGCGCACCGCGGCGGTTGTGGCCCCGTGGTCGGTGCACCCCACGACCGGTCAGCGTGGCGCCTTTTCCCGCGGTCAGTGTGGCTCTCAACTCCTGCACCCGCAGACCAACTAACATCTCGAAGCAGTGCGCTCGCACCCCGCGGGACCGCAGAACGTCCACGGTCTCGGATTCGTCGTCGACGAACGCCGACAACCACGACCCGACGGCCCGGCAATGGCCGGCCTTGACCTCGGTCGCCGGCCGGACATCGCCACGAGACCGGCACAACAACGCCCGACCCGGTGGAAATCCGCTCTCGCCCAGCCACAACCGGGTCTGCTCCGCGTACGAGACGGGCCGGGTTGTCGAATACACCACCACGAATCCCAGCCCGGCCATCGCCTCCACCAAGTCCCGGCCCGGCTCCACCACGGCCGCCCGCCCGACATGCTCGAAGAACCGCTGCCACGCCTGCCGGCGGCTCCCAGCCTGCTCAAATTCCGTGACTCCTGGATCATCTCGTTCCTCTACATCGGAACATTCGGATCGTTCATCGGATTCAGCTTCGCCTTCGGCCAGATCCTGCAACTGAACTTCCTCGCCGGACTCACCAACGGCACTCCGGCGACCCCCGCCATGCAAGCCACCGCCGCCCTGCACGCCGCCCAGATCGCCTTCATCGGACCACTTCTCGGGTCGCTGTCCCGCCCACTCGGCGGACGCCTGGCAGACAAGATCGGCGGCGGCCGGATCACCCTCTACAGTTTCGTGGCGATGATGGCATCCGCCGGGATCCTCGTCGTCGCCGGCACCGTCGACGACGCCACCCCCGGAGCCGCGAACACCACCATCATGACCGCCTACGTCGTCGGTTTCATCCTGCTGTTCGTCATCTCCGGAATCGGCAACGGATCCGTCTACAAGATGATCCCGGCGATCTGCGTGGCGAAAGCCGCAGCGCTGTACCCCCACGACACACCCACCGCCGCCGTCTGGTCACGCACCATGTCCGGCGCACTGATCGGAATCGCCGGCGCCGTCGGCGCCCTCGGCGGAGTCGCAATCAACCTCGTCCTCCGCGCGTCCTACCTCGGGGCACACAAGTCCGCCACCACAGCATTCTGGGTATTCGCCGCGTTCTACATCATCTGCGCCGTGATCACCTGGACCGTGTACCTCCGCCGACCGACCGCATCGGCACCCACTACGACCGACACTCTCACGCCTGCTCTCTGAGCAACAACGTACGGGCACGCACAGGAACGCCGACTCATCCACGGAACCCCGTTCAACACAACACCATCCCGTCCTTGACTACTGCACAGCCAGCTTGCGGGTCACCACCCTCACGACGGCGATTCAGCGCCTTCGGCAGCGTCGATCGACGCTGCGGTCATCCGCCGGCGTCGTCCAGCACAGCAGGGACCGTTCGGTCCCTGCAACACATCGAGAAGGAAATCTACGAGCATGAGAATGACCAAACTGATGGCCGTCGCTGCCATGACCATCGCATCGATGGGAATCCTCGCCGGTACCGCCTACGCGGACCCCACCCCCGCCGCCGCTCCCGGTGTCGGGTGGAACCTCACCCGCAACGGTGACCAGGTCATCGTCGACACCATGGCCGGGTCACTGAGCAACGAGAACAACCACCTGATCGTCCGCGACGCCAACGGCGTCACCGTCGAGTCGGTGCCACTGTCGCTCGCCGTCGACGGCTTCGCACACCCGGTCGCAGCACAGATCAACGGCCGCACCGCAACCCTGACCACCGACACCAACCCGGCCGCAGCAACCCCCGTCAACCTCCCGTTGCGGCAGGTCGACCTGCCCGCCGCCACCGCCGGAGTCAAGGACAATATCACCCTCACCGCAGCCGTCGGCGGCTTCCTCGGCGCGGCCACCGGTCTGGTCGGCGGCTGCCTCCTCGGCGCCGTGGCCGGGGCCGTGATCTCCGCACCCGCTGCACTGCTGTTCGGCGCGGGCCCCTTGGCAGGATGCATCGGCGGCGCACTACTGGTCGGCGCGGGCGCCTCCCTCGCCGGCACCGCGATCGGCGGCCTCGGCGCCATGGCCGCCAACGCGGATCCGTTCATCACACTGCTGAACGCACCCCCGGCCCCGAAGAAATAACACCACTCCGCCCCGCACGCTGTGCGGTCCGCCCATCGTGGGCGGGCCGCACTCGCTCCGCTCCGAGGCTCGATTCCGCGGAGACGATCGAGAAGATTCTCTATCTGAGAGCGTGATTGAGAACTCGACGACGGCGTGCGTCTGCGGTGGTCAGTGCATGGAAGTGGGCTCCTGGTTGAGTTGGTGGGGTCGACGCCCGCAGCCGAATCGAGGAGCCCACCCATGCCATCATCGGCCATCTCACCGTGCCCGTCATGTCCGCCCCACGCGGCGGGCGGGCACCGTTGCGCGGTGTACCCGTCGTCGGTCACCGATGCACAGTGGGCGATCCTGCAACCGTTGCTGCCGGCGCCGGGCAACACTGCGGGTCGCGGCGGCAGACCTGAGACGCATTGCCGCCGACTCGTATTGGACGCCATCTTGTACCTGGTTCGCGGTGGGATCGCGTGGCGGCAACTGCCGGCGGAGTTTCCGCCGGTCGGGACGGTGTACGCGATCTTCGCGCGTTGGATCCGTGGCGGGGTCTGGCATCGCATCCTCGACACCCTGCGCGACCGGCTGCGGGTGCGAGCGGGGAAGGGATCGCTGTCCGACCGCGGCGATCATCGATTCGCAGACTGTCCCGGTCGCCGACACGGTGCCCCGATCCGGTACCGGATGGGACGGCGCGAAACGAACGACCGGCGTGAAACGCCACATCGCGGTGGACGCGACCGGGCTGTTGTTGGCAGTCGTGGTGACCGCGGCCTCGATTCAGGACCGTGACGCCGGGCACCGGCTGCTCGCCATACTGCGCGGCACGTTCTCCACGATCCGGCTGGTGTGGGCCGACGGCGGCTACCCGGGACGCCTACTAGGCTGGGCGAAAAGTGTTCTTTTCCTACGGGTCGACATCATCAAACGCAAGCCCGGTAATATCGGATTCCACGTCCGGCCCCGAGTTTGGGTGGTAGAACGGACCTTCGCTTGGCTCAACAAATATCGCCGCTGTGTCCGCGACTACGAGGCCAAACCCGAACACCACGAAGCGATGGTTCTCATCGCCACCATCGCGACCATGACCAGGCGACTCGCCCGAACCTGACCGTTCTCAATCACACTCTATGACTCCGCCGAACGGCGCGGCGAGGACGCCGACCAGATGAGAGCCGCCGGCATTGACGAAGAAGCAGTCGCCACCCGCATGCGCGCCGACCTCGACCAGGCCCGGCACCCGATCGAGGCGGTGACCGGCGAGGGCACCTATCCCAAGGCCCGCAAGGGCCGAAGCAGGCGTGGCAGATCGGCTGAGCGGACGATGACCGGTCGGTGAGCACTAACTGGCCGGCTCAGACAGTGACTTCCCTGACGATCGGCAACTGCACTGCAAATGCGGACGATCTCCCCGAGATACACGTCGGCGCGACGTAACCCTCCCAGTGTGCGGCCTACTTCTGGTGTCGCGGATTCTGTCGACGCGCGGTGAGCGTGTCGTTGATCTCGTCCACGTCGAAATGTGCCGGGTCGTGCTGGCCGGGTCGGTCGATGCCGAGCCAGTCGAGCCGCTCGCCGTGTTCGGCATGGGCTGGGTCGTCGAGGATCTCCAGCAGCTCCAGGTATGCCCAGATGCCGCCGCAATCTTCGGGTGGGGCCTTCCGGCGCCCGCCGACGCACCGCGGGGAGGTCGCGCCATCGGCTCCCGGCGTGGAGTCCTCGACGGTGATCACGTGTTCCCAGTTGTCACCGAAATCGTAGGTGTAGGTGAGTTTCGTCCCGCGACCGGTCGCGACCTGTTCGAGAGTGACCTTCGTGTCGGATCGCAATCCCAGCTCCGGGTCGGGAACACCGAACAGGCCGTAGGCGGTGTCGAAGGCGTACATGTGCGTCGAATGCCAGTCGAACGCCACCTGCAACAGCTCGTGCAGCTCACGCAGCGTGATATCGCCGGGAACCAGCAGACGCCGCCAGATCGGCGGTTTGGCACCGCGCAGGTCGACGCGCAACTGCAGAATGGGGGCCTGCCCGTCGCGTGTCTTGCGCTCGGCGGGCAGCTTCGGGATCGACTTCACCGGGGCGACCGAGGCCTTGCCGCCGAACACGCCGGGCAGGTCGGTGAGCAGATCGAGTGTCGCCAAAAGGTCGGTGCCGTCGAATTCGTCACACCCGCCGTGCGGCTTGGGTTTTGTCGGCAGCGGCAGTGCTCGCAGCCGGGCCCGTAGCAGCGACGCGAGGCCGTAGTATCCGGGACCGTCCTCGTCGAGCAGGTCCGCGTCGTCGAACAGGTCGTCCGGGTCGGTGATGTCGTCCGGATCGAACGGGTCGTCCTCGTCGTCGCGGTCGTGATGGTCGCGCGTGTCCATCGCGACTTCGGCGCGCCACCGGAATTCGGCCGGGTCGAGGGTCGTCGTGGTGAGCCGGACCTTGTCCCGTTGGGCGTTGCGGGCCAGCTCGGCGAGCGCTTCGGTCAGATCGCCCGAGTCCAGCAGCATGATCTCGGCGGCTTCCCCGCACTCCAGGGGGTCGAGCAGAATCATCACCGCGTGGCCCGCGCCCGCGCGGTCGAATCGGGCGGCAAGCACCAGCGCCTCGCTGTCCTCGGACAGTTCGACGCAGTCACGTGCGGTCACCGGAGCCGACAGTGCCCTCGTCCACTCGGGGGCGGTGACGCGGTGTGCCTGCAGTCGGTTCAGTCCCGCAGCAGCGGCCTCGCCGATTCGTCCTTCACCGAGCGTGGCGAGCGCGGCGAGCATCCCGGCCGCCTGTGGGTCGCCGACCGCCTCGATTACCGGGATGAGCTCGGACGTGGCTTCCTCGGCCGCATCTGCGCCGAGGAAGCCTATAGTTCCGAGGAACATCGAGCCGACGATTTCCGCCTCGACCGGATCGGTGATCTCGGCGAAACCCGTGAGGACTGCCTCCATCACGGCCCTCGGATCGCTTCCGTCGTCGGCATCGTCGGTACGATCGTCGGGCGGTTGAGCTGTCGTGTCGAACAGGGGTGACGGCCAGTGGTTTCCCGGGCGTTTCGCGGGCGGCGTGCGCTTGCTCACGGCTGACTACTGTTGCACATCGTCGATCATGGGCATTGGGCAGCCGCCGATCCGGGGTCAACCTCAGGATTCTCGACCTGACGCGCGCGGCGCCGCATCCACCCCGGCGCTCGCCACCCTCCAGTGTCGGTTGGTGACTGCTGCCGGGGCCGGTGGTTGATCAGATTTCCCTCGGCTTGCTTACCGCAACGGTGCCGGCGTGATGCGGTGGGGGTCGCGATCGCCGAGCAGGGCCAAGCGTCGGGGTGGGAGGTTGCCGCCGTACGTGATGGTGCATTACGGCAGTGCGGCTTGGCACCGCCGAGAGT
>RRBB01000366.1:0-6967 GCA_006543605.1 Rhodococcus sp. WS4 | reverse complement strand
CGCGCCTGGCTGTTCGTCATCTGGCACTGCTGGCAGGACAACCTCGCCTACGAACCGGACAAACACGGCGCCCTCCAACGACTGATCGCCCACCAACAACCGGCGGCTTGACACAGGGCAACTCATGGGCTTGTCACCACCCGGATGGACGCCGCCGTCACCGCGCTGCGCGCTATAGCCCCGCACCGCGACGACCTGGTCGCGATCCGCACCCAAACAGTCAACCGGCGACGGCGCACTCACCCGCCTGATTCCCGCGGGCGCTCCCCGCGGTCTGAGCGCCGACCGGACCGCCGAAATGCTGCGGCCGGGTGCGTCCCCGCGAGGTCGCTGGCAGAACACTTCGCGGGCTGGCGGTCGATCTGGTCGCTGAGGTGCGGCAACTAGAGCGGCGGATCGCCAACGCGGCAAAGCGACAAAGATCGTCGCACGAGTTGGATCGATCCACCGGTTCCGGTCCGCGGCCGCGTTTCGCCTCATATACCGGCACCGCCCCGATCGATGCGTCCTCCGGGGACGTCGTCCGACTCTCCCGCGCCGGAGACCGGCAATTGAATGGCCAATCACCGAGATCAGCCGAGACACACCTGGTCACACCTACAATCGACGGAAACGAGAAGCCGGCAAGAGTCACAGGTAAGCGTTGCGCTGCCTGAACAAGAAGACTTCTTGGCAACGGTTTGGCAGCAGATCAGGGAGGACACTCGGGGGCGACTCTATCTCGTGCGCGTCCCGCTGATACTCCGCACACCAGCACTTCGGATCAGTCCCTTCCCCGACCACCACCGGCCACTCCCACAAAGAGGTGGCATAACGCCCCGCTGACCCCTGCCGAGAGACTGCGCCTCGTTCGCCGCTGTCAACACACGGCCCCATCGCGCAGCTCGCCGCAGAGGCGGGCATCTCCCGCCAGTGCCTGTCGAAGTGGGTGAACCGGCACCGCACCATCGGCGAAGCCGGCCTGCTCGACCGAGCCAGCGTCCCACACCACCAACCCACCACCATCGCCCCAGAGCTGGTCGCACGATCGAAAAGCTGTGCACGCGACAAGAAATGGTCCGCCCACCGCATCACCGACGAACTCCAAGCCGACGGGCACATCGTCTCCGTCTCCACCGTCGGCCGATTGCTGGTGCGCCTGGGTATCACTCGACGGCCGCTTCCTCGACCCGAATGGGGCCGACACCCGCAAACCCCCGAACACGATCGTCGCCACGTACCCCGCCACACGGCGCACGTTGACATCAAGAAGGTCGGGCGGATTCGAAGACGTAGGCGGCCGGCGCATTCACGGTCGGGGCAGCGAACACGCAAAGACCGTTCATCACGGCAGGAACGGCACCCGCACCGGATACGTCTACCTGCATTCGATCGTCGACGGATTCTCTCGCCTTGCCTATAGCGATGCCTTATCGAGAAGGGTGTTACCGCAGCCGGTTTCATCAACCGGGCCCGAGCATTCTTCGCTGCCCACGCTCGTCCAGTTCACCCGCGTGGTCACCGACAACGGTGCGTGTCATCACTCAGCGGTGTCGCCCGGACCCTAGCCGGGATGCGGCACCAGTTCGTCCGCCCGTACACCCCACGTACGGCAAGGTCGAGCGCGACAACCGCATCCTGGCCGAGTAGTTTCTCTACGCTCGCGAATGGACCTCCGAGCAACACCGACCGCAGGCCCTCGCGGTCTGGAACGTCCACTACAACGACCATAGACCTCACACTGCCGCCGGAAACCGGCCACCAGCGACCCGACTCCATGCCGGCGGCGCCAACGTCATGAGCTCATATAGCTGTTGGCGGAACTGAGCGATGACTACCTCTTTCCACTGGTGAACGCCCTTCGCCCGACCACTCGCGTGCCCACCCCATGTGGCACAGGTCCTATTTCGACCTTGGCGATGCCATGATCGTCGGATCCGGGGATCAGCTACCTATGTCTGCGGTAGCGTGTGCGAGTGTGGCGTTTCCTGTGATCGTCGGGTCGTTGTAGACGAACTCGGGGTCGTCGAGGTTCACTGCGGGGAGCTCAACGAAGTCGGTGAAGATGTCGTTGGAGACGTACCAGGGCGACTTGCCGAGAGTCTTAGGCATGAGGGGTAGTCCTCGGACCCAGTAACCAGGGCTCCATTTCGCGGTGTCGATCCATTCACCCCGATCTGCCGCGAGGTCCTCTTCTTTGGGGACTACGTCGACCCGAGTGTGGCCGCGCTGTTCCATGTGGTTCAGCAACCGTACGGCGAAGGCCGAAACCAGGTCCGCGCGCATCGTCCAGCTTGCATTGTAGTGACTCATCGTCCAGACGAAGTTCGGGATGCCCGTGAACATCATGCCGAGGTACGTAATCGTCTTTTCGAACTCGGCCGGCTTGCCATCGACGGACACGATGGCGTCGCCGAGCATCGCCATCTCGAAGCCG
Source organism: Rhodococcus sp. WS4 (assembly GCA_006543605.1). GTDB lineage: Bacteria > Actinomycetota > Actinomycetes > Mycobacteriales > Mycobacteriaceae > Rhodococcus_F. Next base: position 4,551 of record RRBB01000366.1, on the reverse strand, counting down.
GTTGCGGTGACGATCACATCCGCGTCTACCTGCTGCCCGGACGTCGTTAGGATCCCGGAATCGTTGAAACGGTCGATCGTGTCCGTCACGATCGAGACCCGACCGGCCTTCATCTCGTTGAAGAAGTCATTATCGGGAATGATGATCGGCCGCTGGGTAAACGGCGCGTAGCGAGGAGTGAAATGCTGCTCGACAAGTTCGTCGCCGATCTGCTCGCGTACCCCATCGAGCAGGGCCTTCCTTGCTGTCTCCGGATCAGCGAGTGCCCGGTCCATCCGCGCCTTGCTGAACTGCAGGGCCTCCCGGCGACAGATCTCGTGGATCCACGCATCCGGGATACCCAGCGACCGCAGCTTGTCCGCAGTCTCGTTCGTGTTCCGGAAAGGTACGAAATACGCCGGAGACCGCTGCAACATCGTGACCGTCGCGCCCTCTCGTGCCAATGCCGGCACAAGGGTCGCAGCCGTCGCACCCGACCCGACCACGGCGAAATGCTTGCCCTGCATCTGCAGGTCCTCGGGCCAGTGCTGAGGATGAATGATCTCACCCCCGAACTCCGCCATTCCCTCCCACGTCGGCTGGTGAGGAACAGAATGCCGGTAGTACCCCTGACACATCCACAAGAACGGGGTACGGAACGTCTCCCTCTCATTCGACTCGCCCCGCTCCGTGACGATCGTCCACAGATTTTCCGCGCTCGACCAGTCAGCGCTGACCACACGACGACCCAACCGAAGACGCGATCGGAACCCGGCCTCATCGATCGCATCCTCAAGATACCCCAGAATCAGGTCGCGCTGAGCAATCGGCGCACCCGTCCACGGCTTGAAACCGTAACTGTACGTGAATAGATCAGTGTCAGACCTCGCACCCGGATACCGATGCGTCCACCACGTCCCACCAATGCCATCATTGCTATCCAACACAACGAAACTCTTCCCCGGAGCCTCGGAAGACAGATGACTCGCCGCATCAATACCCGAAATGCCGGCACCAACGACGACCACATCCACGTACTCGACATCACCGTCAGACATACACAACCTCCTCATTCACATTCCACAAGATGATCCAACGGCCCGACCACCCCGGGGCGTAAAGTCCCTACAGCTTTGTAAAGCAGCTCTCGGTACTCGAATTGGGCGATCCGAGACGGTGCGGGAACCGCGATCGCGTCGTTCGCGGGGGGTGCCAGGGAGATGTGGTCCTGGATCATGAAAAGCGCGACAAGCTCATTCACCGGGTCCGCCTGCCACCATGTCCCGTACGCACCCGGCCATCCAAAGCAGCCGGCGGGACCCACGCCAATCGGACCGATTCGTTCGGGATCTTGGATGATGGACACCCCCAGACCGAATCCCTGCGCGGCGAACAGCGCCCGCCCCAGCGCCGGGAGCTCGTGCTGCCTCGGCGTCAGTCGGTCCTGAGTCATCATTCGTAGGGTGTCAGGGGCGACGAGTCGCTCGCCATCGAGTTCACCCTGGCCCAGCATCAGTCGAGCGAACGTCAAATAATCGTCAGCGGTCGAGTACAGCCCTCCGCCACCTGCTTCGAAGACGGGGGGAGCGGTCTTGACGGGCACAGTCCTGTCAACGAACCCGCCGGGGGTCAGCGCGTAGGTGCGCGCCAGCCGGTCGAGCTTCGCCGGCGGGACAAAGAAGCCGGTGTCGACCATTCCCAGCCGGTCGAAGACACGCGATTGCAACACCTGCCCGAGGCTCTTCCCCTCAATCCTGGAAACGAGTAACCCCAGGACCTCCGTCGAGTGACCGTATTCGAAGCGCTCACCCGGCGCGTAGCGCAGCGGAATCCGTCCGAGCGCGGCGAGCCACTCATCAGGGGTGAGGGGCGTTTCGAGCGGCGTTCCCAATGACTCGTAGACGGCATGGGCGATCGGGGTGGATGAGAGGAAGCCGTAGGTCAACCCGGAGCGGTGCGTAAGCAGGTCCTCCACCGTGATATCTCTCGGGGCCGCAACGCTCTCACTGACCGGACCGTCGGGATCCACGAGCACCTGAAGGCGAGCGAGCTCAGGAATCCATCTCGAGATCGCATCGTCCAGCGTGAGCTTGCCTTCCTCCATCAATTGCAGAGCCACGAGAGAGACGATCGGCTTCGTCTGAGACGCAATTTGGAAGACGGACTTCCTCGACATGGGCGTCCGGCTGGCAAGATCCTGGAATCCATACGCGTCGGCCTGTATGACCTCGCCGGCCTGCCAAACCAACGACACGACGCCCGCGACGGTCCCCTCAGCGACAAACTCTTGTAGTCGAGACGACAGTCTCCCAAGGTCTGCAGCCGTCAGCACCTTCTTCACGCGACCGTTCACCGTTATGCGCTCCAATTCAGCCATCGCGAGCCGTGTGCCTCCATCGGGCGCCCAGCCAGGTCGGCGGGCTCGGTCACACTGAGCGCCCCTTCTCTCGGGAAGCGGCGCGGCAACTTTTCAAACGCTCGGTCGTTAGATTGCGCCGTCCGATACGGGTTGTCAAGTCTCCTAGCGCGCTGACGCTACGGGCGAGTGGCATCCGCAGGGTGATCCAACCGATGGGGTTGTGGTCGGCCAGCTGCAGGCAAGGGCCTTCGATCTGACCATCCCCGGCACTTCCTTGTTGCCAGTCAGCATAATCGGAGTGTAGCTTGCAGTACACCGGTCGACCGGTAGATTCCCGAGCAATTTGATCAGAGGCGAGGACGATGACAATAAAGGTGACAGAGACGTTCCATCCCACGCTTCTCGTCCCGGACTTGGATGAGAGCAGAAAGTGGTTCGAACGAGTCTTCGCCCGCTCGACCGTGTCCTTGGCGGGGAACAGCTACACAAATGTCATCGAATCGAACTCCCCCGGGGCTCCGACCGAGTACTTCTTCTTCGTCTCGCTTGCGGAGGTGCAGCTCGACGCCCACCGTCCCGACCTGTTCGTTTACGACGGCGTTCAGCACTACCCGAGCGTTGATGAGCCCCGACTCCACACCACCTCGTGGTACGTCGACGGTCTAGAGGAGCTCTACCACTCCCTGGTCGCTGCCAACTACCGCATCCTCAGGCTGCACGGCAGCGACCCGGACGCTGTCCCCCCCGTCGCCCGCTTCTCCGATGATCGCATCCTGTACTTCGTCGATGAAGCCGAGGTTGGTCTTGAGTACCAGGTCTACGACCCCCGCGGCGGCGTGCTTGACGCACGCAAGAAGCCCGAGTGGAGCCCCAGCTACTCGGTCATCACCCCAGTCGATCCACTCGGTCTCGAGTTCTGCTCGCACCACACCGTGCTCACCGACCAGCCCGAACGTGCATTGCGTTTCGTCGTCGACCACCTCAAAGGCACCGTGATCCACAAGGGACGCAGCGCCCTGCTCGAAGCCGACAGCACGTACGTCTGGCTCGGTGACAGCATCCTCGAGTTCGCAACCCCCACCACCGAGGGCACGCCCGAGTGGACGGCCTGGAACGAACGGGCGCCGCTGGACACCTACTACTCCCTCACGTTCAAGGTGCCGGACGTCGAAACGGCGGCCGAGCATCTCACGAAGCAGAATGTGACACTTCTCCGTCGCACGGAAACCGGCATCCTGACCGACCCCGCGACCAGCCTCGGCGTCGCATGGGGATTCACGACAGAAACCATTCCAGGCGATACCCGCGGATAAGCGGCCCGTGACCGGCGGCGGCGCCGGCGCCGCGACTGCTCGCAGTCAACGCCGGAACCTGCTCCGAGCGGCGCGCCGCCGACCGAACGCCGCCACAAGTCCCCGGCCTTCCGTGGCCTGCTGATTCCACGACAGTTATACCTCCGAGGAGGGAAAGCCATGACCCGTTTGGAAGGCAAGGCCGCGATCATCACGGGGGCCGCGCGCGGTCAGGGCGCGTCCCATGCACGCGCTTTCGTCGCTGAGGGAGCGAGAGTCGTCATTGCGGACGTCCTGACCGACGCAGGCGAAGCCCTCGCGGCCGATCTCGGCGACCAGGCGACCTTCGTCGAGCTCAACGTCGGTGACCAAGGCGATTGGAACCTAGTAGTCGAAGAAGCCGAGCGACGCTTCGGCTCGGTGAACATACTGGTGAACAACGCCGCAATATTTCGAACCGCCCCCATTGAGGAAACCACGGAGGAGGAGTATCGCACGATAGTCACCGTCAACCAGGTTGGTACGTTCCTCGGCATGAGGGCGGTTCTTTCCTCCATGAGAAGGGCCGGCGGCGGCTCGATCGTCAATGTCTCCTCGATCGGCGGACTGGGCGGAAGCCCGACTACAGTCGCGTACTCCGCGTCCAAGCACGCAGTCCGCGGTATGACCAAGGTCGCTGCACTCGAGTTCGCGCAGTACGGCATCCGCGTCAATACCGTCTACCCCGGTGCCATCAACACTCCTATGCTTCAGGAGTCGAGACGCTACGACAGGCAAGATGATGCGACGAATCATGGCGCAAGCGATGCGGCCGTGGCGGGGATTCCGCTTCACCGCGTAGCCGAGCCCGAGGAAGTCTCCCAAATGGTGCTATTCCTCGCCTCCGACGAGTCCAGCTATTCCACGGGAGCTGATTTCGTC
>RRBB01000365.1:0-7088 GCA_006543605.1 Rhodococcus sp. WS4 | reverse complement strand
CTATAATAGTCGTCGTCGGCACTCGTCGATCGGCATGCTCAGCCCGGACGACTACGAACAATCGCTGTCCGCGGTCGTTCCGGATCGAGCCGCTTAATCCCCTGTCCACCGTTTGGGGGGAACCTCAGGGGTGGCGACGACCGCGGTCAGCGATGTCCGCGATTCCGCCATCAAAAAGGGGCTCATCTGGTCCCCCGAACACGGTCGCATCGCGTTCACCGTCCCGGGAATGGCCGACTTCATTCGTCGCCAGCCCACCGCCTGAAACTCCTGCACTCGCGCGCCGAGGCGGATATCGCACTCGCTGACAGCACTCTTGTAGCACTCTGCAGAGTCGAAGTGTGTTGGCTGAGAGATAATTCGAAGAACGCTGCGGAAATGTTCATCTACAGGAGTCACCCGCACCTCACGAGCGAGATGGTCGCCTTGCTGGTGCGGCGGGCCAATCGGATCCACCAGCCGCCGCGGTCATCGCCGTTACCCTTTTCGGGTATGGGGACCACCTTCCGCGGGCCGAGCCCGTGGCCGTACATCACCCGCGCCATCCGAACGCGCGGACCCCGCCGTGCCGCGATCGCCTACCTCGGCCAGGACGCACCCACTTTGCTGCCGCTGCGTGCCGGTGATGTCCTCGTCGTCAACGCCTCCCGCGCCGCGGTACGCGCACACGCGACCTCCCCGGTCGCGCTCGCGCACTATGTGGACGCCGGTGTGCGGGTGCTGTCGTCGCCGAACCTGCATGCGAACGTGATCGCCACCGACCGGCGGGCGGTCATCGGCTCCGCCAACGCCTCGTACAGCTCCACCATCGCGGATGAGGCCGTGGTCATCACCGACGATCCCGACATTGTCGCCGGCGTACGGAAATTCATCGACGGTATCGACGAGATCACCGACGTCGACCAGGTGTTCCTCGACAACGCCACCGCCATCTGGCAGATCGGTCGGGCTGTCCCCCTGCCCGGGATCGGCGGCCGCAATCGTGCCGAGCCCGATTTCTTGCCCACCCCGGTAACCCGGATGTTCCTGTGGCACATCCTCGACTACCAACCCGGCGCCGCGGAAGAACACGAGCGGGCGGCCCGCACCAGCCGCCGCCGTACGTCTGCGGGGCCGGCGGCGAAGTACCAGCTCGAATGGTTTCGCATCGACACCCCCGGCGGCCGCGGGCGGCTCCAGCGCGGTGACGTCCTGCTCCAGGTCACCGCCGACAACGAATGGCTCTACTCGCCCGCGGTCGTGGACTCCGAGCCGATTGCGATCCCGCACACCCGCCGAGCGGTGGCGTACCAACTGCGCACCCGAATTGGCCTGGAGCCGATCGCGGTGACCGACGCAGAAGTATGGCTCGCCGACGTCGGGCACCCCAATCCCCGGCTGCGCACCGACCACCGCATCGTCTCCGCCAGCCTGCGGGCCGCGCTGCTAGGATGTCGTCCACAGGTCGATCTCACGCTACCGAAGGCTCCGTCGACGCTGGGGAAGAATCCCGTGTTGTTGCCGAGGCACTGTCACGTTAGCTGAACAATACAGCGGCGCTGCTTCTTTGGGGAATGACGCTACGGTACGCCGCCGGGCCGTCCACTCCCCAGATATGACGAAGCGTGGCAGGCATGAGTGTCCCAATGGACCCCTTGCCACGCTTGGACCCGATCGCAAGGGTGTCTACCGCGGGAGAAGCATTCCGGTGACCAAACCCAGTAGCTCGCTCCCACGCCTGCTGTCGGCGTCACCGCCGAACGCACGCCAGCATACCGACACGCCATGCACTACTGCAGTCGATGGTGTTTGCGTGCCGATACTTCGGCGGACGGATTCGGCGGCACGCCGGAACTGCCAGCGGCGGGGGGGGAACTTGGCGAAGTTAAGCCTGGCTGTGAGGGGCGCCGGTTTCACCTCTGAGCAGTGCGCCTCGCTATTTCGGGGATACCGAAACCCCTGCAATCTCCAGAATTCGCCTGACTTCTGTCAACTTCACTCGTGGGCGCTTCGAATCACGCCCCGCACGCCGTTCACTCGCGTCGATGGACTTCCATCCCTTCAGGTCGAGCCTCTCCGGTTGCCGGCCACTGATCAACGAGGAGAACGTATCTCGGCTGCCGATTGGTTCAGAAAGTGCTTTCGCAGCGTAGTCGTCGAAAAGCGCATCGATGGTCTCTTGTGCACAAGCTCTGTTTGTACCAATGACTCCGACCGGACCGCGCTTGATCCATCCAGCTGTATAGACCCCGGGCAGGGGGCTTCCGGTTCTAGGACCTGTGACCCGACCACCTTCGTTGAGGAAGGTCCCGCGGACGGAGTCGAAGGGGAGATTCCCGAACGCGGTGCCACGAAATCCAATCGACCTCAACACCAAGCCGCATGGAATATCCTCGTAAACCCCTGTGGGTACCGCAACTGGGTTCTCGCCACTTTCTACACGGTTGCGCTGGACCTGCAGCCTCTCAACATGGCCATCGCCTTCGATGGACACGGGTGAGCCAAAGAATCGTAGGTAAATGTTTCGCCCATTACTCGACGGTGAGTTGGCCGCGTAAGTCTCCAGAATTCGTTTCCGAATATTCAGAATTGCGCTGCCCTCCCACCACGCGGAGGCGTCGTCGAGATCAGCAGGGTCGACGGTTATGGTTACGCCCGGTAATGACCCAAGGTTGATCAGTTCTGGCGTGCTGAAGGCCGCATCTGCTGGGCCCCGTCGACCGAGAACCGTAACGTTGCGTACGCTGCTGCGAGACAGCGCCTCGATCGCATGGTCAGCAATATCGGTGGAGGTGAGTCGGGACGGTTCACTGGTCAGGATGCGGGCAACATCCAGCGCTACGTTGCCGTTGCCAACTACGACTGCATGCTCAGAGGACAGGTCGAACTCCAAATTGGCGTAGTCGGGGTGCCCGTTGTACCACATCACAAAGTCCCGAGCGGCGTGACTTCCGCCCAAATCTTCACCCGGAATGTCTAATCGTCGACTGCTTGCGGCACCGGTGGCGTACACAACCGCGTGGTGGTGTTTCAGAAGCTCATCATGAGTGACATGAGTCCCGACCTCCACATTGAGAAAGAGGTCGAAACCCTTAGGAGAACGTGCGTTGGAATCCAGTTGCGACCCTCTTGGTCTTGGCGTGATCGGGAGCAACTCCAAATCGAACCAATCCAAATGGAACCGGAAGCCGCTCGAGCATGGATACATCGACTTCGATTTCGCGTCGTGAGAGCAGTTCCTCGGCGGCGTAGCACGCTGCTGGACCGGAACCGACGATGGCCACTCTTAGTGGCCCGTTTTCGACGGTAACGGTTGCCCGCACGTGTTCGGCAGATTCCGCATCTGTGGCGGGATTATCTTCGTAGTACGCGGCGTTCAGTTCTCCGTACCTCGCCAGGTCTCCAACGATGTCTTCGAGCGGAATGATGGCGTCGACCGGGCACGCGTCAGCACAGGCCCCGCAATCGATGCAGGTTTCAGGGTCGATATAGAGCATCTCCGCGCGCGCGTGCGCCCGTCGGCCGAACTCGCCGCCGCGGATGCCGTTGCACAGCTCGACGCCGAGCGTGCCGAACGAGCAGAACAGTCCGCATTACTGCGGCGGCCGCGTCCCGCAACGCCTGAACTGCATCGGCGATTCGGGCGCACGACAGCACGTAGGTCTGGTCGTCCTCGGGCGCAAGCGCGCCTTTACCGGATTCGCCCGCCGCGGTGATGGCGTCATGCAGCTCTGTGGCCGCGAGAACCCGGGAGCCGATGTCCCAGATAGCCGCCCGCAGGTCCACGTCGGTGAACAGACCTTCTCGCCACGCGCGGGAATCCTTGATCGTTTCGACGGTAAGGACAGCGTCACTCATGAGGGCGCGCACCTCGTGGGGTGCAGCGGCCAATTGGTTGCCGGTGATCTCGTTTGGCTTTCGCTTTTTCCTCACTGCACCGAGTGCTGTCACGGCGCCCACTGCAGCGACCCCAACGAGGAATGTCGCCGTGGTTGCGCCGGCCAGTGTCCAGAGAGCGTCGGAGTGCTCGCTAAGGAAGCTCACCTCGACGTCCGTGAAGGCGGCCAGCGCAACCGTTGCCCCGGCAAACAGCAGCGGGATCGCCGTCAGAATGGTTCCGCCGATCGAGAGAAGGACGACGCCGAGCAAGACGCTCAGTAACCCGTCTTCCGCTGGGCGGGCCGGCGGCGGTTCGGATTCCTTCAGGACGACCGTGGACCAGTCCAGGGAGGTCGCCGTGATGCTGTTGTTTTCATTCATCCTCTTCCGCCTCCGTGTCCTCGCTGCGCCATCGCGCGGTCAGATACCTGCAGTCGGCTCTCTTCTCGGTCCAGCCGCCATTTCTGGGCGCCCGCAGCACCAGCAGCTATCACCATCACGGCAGCCATGAACACAATCGCAACGGTCGCGCCGAGGTCGTCCGTCGTGGTCTCAGGCGAGCGTTCCCCAACGCTCATGCTGGCCACCAGGAGCAGCACGCCGAATTGGGCAATGGATCCGCCCATGAGCCACACGAGTCCAACCAACAGCGGCGGCATCCAGTGACGGCGGTCGGGGCGGCCGGACGCGGCCCGCAGCTCGTTGTCCAACGACCATGCGCGGCGTTTCGAGTACAAGCTCGCGAGCGCGAAGACCGTACCGACCAACACAGTTACCGCGAAGAAGGCGAGGATGGTTGTGGCGGACAGTCGTGCGCCGAAAAGCCCTGCCACCCCGGAATAGAGGAACAGCAGGCCGTAGAGGGCCACGAGCGACATGGCTGCGACCGTCGCCTGGTTCTTGGATCGATCCCCGTCACTCCAGCTCCGCACGACCCCCAGCAGCGGATACAGCGCCCCGCCCAGAAACGCCACCCCCAGAGCGAGCATTGCAACGATCAGCATTCTTGTCTCCTCCCTAGCAAGACCGGGCATGAGTTGCCCGGTGGGCAATGTAGCGCGGCATACCCACATTTCTCGGTCATGCCGACTTCTGATGCAGGCCAATGTGGTCGAGACCTCCACCGGCGGCGATTCCTGCGAGACGCTGCAGCTGCTCGCCCATGCTGCGGCTGCCGGCCAGCGGAGTGAGGGCGTGCGGCCATACGGCGGTGACGATCCGGCTGTAGTCCCGCCCCGCCAGCACGACTACGTCCGCGGCGCCGAGGAGTCCTCGGTCAGCGGCCTGGGCGTGGACGGTGTCGGCGGTGACGGAACCCGGGCGGCCGAGGCGCATCTCGTACGGGGCGACGACTGTGTCGAGGTCGAGCAGGCCGTGCAGTCCGGAAAGTATGTGGATGCGCTCGAGAGGTGCCAGTCGGCGGGCAGCCTCTTGGCAAAGTCGGTGGTAGGAGCCGGTATAGAGGGCTCCAGCGGGGGCTGGCTCGCCGCGTTTGTGTCCACCACACGGCGAAGCGCGTGGGTTCCAGGAATCTTGAACGCGAAAGTCCATTAACCGGTGCGTATGTCGCACGTATTCAGCGTTGGCCGGACGGGTTCTGCATGTGTGCCTGATAGAAGCACAGCCCGTCGTGAAATCTGCCATATCGGCCCAGATGACTTCCGTGCGGAGTTCTGACAGTGACTCCCGTCAAATGGGCAGCTCTGAGTCGTTACCCGGGAGGCAGTCTCGCTCCTGAGATTGTCTGTGGCCAGTCCTACTTCGGGGCCGCACCTTCTCCCCGCATCAGGAAGCAGCCTCGGCTGCCAAAGCGTCACCCTGAAGTCCCAGGACTGATCGGCGGTCGAAGACTCTCGTAACCCATAGGGCCGGTTGTCAGTTTCAGACGTCGTGTGCACCGCGAGCAGGAAGATCTTTCGCTGTGCATAGGTCTATGAAAGACCTCTGTCAGCAGACGTATGCACAGACCAGGTCAAAGCCTGGCCCTCGACGCGTCTGCCGCTGGCAATCGCCCACTGACGCGTCCCGGGCGTCACGCGATATGGGTGGCGTGTCGTTCCTACGCGGCAGAGGCGCCACCCCTGCTCCTGATGAGCGGTTGTGGGCTGGTCAATCCAGGACGGCCCGGGCCCCGGCGCGGGACCGAAGGCGGCGTCCAGGCCCGCTCCGTCGCGTATTCGTTCGGACTATGCTCGGGTCATGGTCACGGCGGGCAGCCGTGCCCCAATGTGTATCGAGGCGATCCGATGGTTCAGGGCGATCCGCTGTCGACACAGCGTGATCTACACGCCGGGATCCCGGCGGAGCTGATGGCCGCTGGGTTCGAAAGTCCGGAGGAGATCGGACGTGGCGGCTTCGGCATTGTTTACCGTTGCGTCCAGCGCGCACTGGATCGGACGGTGGCGGTGAAGGTCCTGACCACGGACCTCGATCCGGACAATCTCGCGCGATTCGTCCGCGAGCAGGTCGCGATGGGCAAACTGTCCGGGCACCCGCACATCGTCAGCATCTTCCAGGTCGGCGCAACCGCTACCGGGCGCCCGTACATCGTCATGCAGTACCACCCCCACGGTTCCCTCCACGCCAAGATCCAACACAGCGGCCCCATCGACTGGCAAGAGATCCTGCACGTCGGGGTGAAGATGGCCGGTGCCTTGGAAACCGCACATCAGCGCGGGACCCTGCACCGCGACGTCAAACCGGCGAACATCCTGCTCACCGAGTACGGCGAGCCACAGCTCACCGACTTCGGCATCGCCCGGATCAGCGGCGGCTTCGAAACAACCAGCGGGGCGATCACCGGGTCCCCCGCCTACACCGCCCCCGAGGTGCTGCAGGGCCAGCCCTCGGCTACGACCTCGGACGTGTACAGCCTGGCGGCGACCCTGTTCTGCGCGGGCACCGGGCATGCACTCTACGAGCGCCGCAAGGGTGAACAGGCGGTCGTCCAGTTCCTCCGGATCACCAAGCATCCGATGCCGGACCTACGCGATTCGGGCCTGCCGGCCGACATCGGCGAGGTGATCGAACAGGCAATGTCCCGCGAACCGCAGGACCGGCCGACAACGGCGGCCGAGTTCGGTGAGCTGCTACGCGCAGTACAGCGCCGGCACGGCATTGTGGTCGACGACATACCGGTACCACTCCCGGCCCCGCTAGGGCCCAGTGTTTCCGGTCCCTCCACCGGGACGCTGCGGCGCCAGTACCCGCCGCAGCGTCCCGGTGGAGGG
>RRBB01000364.1:0-7092 GCA_006543605.1 Rhodococcus sp. WS4 | reverse complement strand
GCTAATTCCCACCCCGCGCCGGCACACCGCCGTCGTCCGAGTCACCACCGCCCGCCACCAACGGCGGATCCCACACGAGGGCGTGATCCTTCTGGACCAGCAACGGGCACGATTCCACAACGCAGCCCACGCCCCCAGAGCACCGGCCCGGTCCGGCCTGCCTGTCACCACTGCCTATGCCGAGTAGCCGCACACGCTGGGGGGTGGCGCACCGGAAGGAGGTGACCGCCGACGCCGCCGAACGCGCGGAAAGCGAGCATTGGGCGCCGATGTGTACGTCCCGGCCGAACGTCTCCGGGCGGAGGTTCCGGCGCTGCAGGAGCAACCGTTCGAGGCGCGTCGGATGGCCGACCCACTGATTGCCCGGTACCCCGCTGTCGGTGACCCGGAAGGACGCCTCGGCGAGGTGACTACCGGGCATCGGCCGCCCTGCACCTTCAGGACTCCGTCCTGTCGATTGCAGAGTGGGTTCGCCGAGCGGCCAGCGAATCGCGGCTCCGCCGTCGAATGTCGGTGCCGCAGGCTAGCGTCGAGTGGGTACCCGGCAGCTGAGGAGCAGCGATGAGCGCGGTCACGACGAATCAACCACTCGGCACCCCCACCTGGATCGACCTGGGCATTCCCGACCTCGACCGGGCGATGACCTTCTACGGGGCGGTCTTCGGCTGGGAGTTCGACGTGGGGCCCGAGGAGTACGGGCGGTACACGATGTGTCTGCTCGGCGGCAGGAAGGTCGCCGCGCTGATGCCGAATCCCGACGAGAACGCCACCGAGTTCTGGTGGAACGTCTACCTGGCGACCGACGATCTCGATGCGACGGTCGCTCGGTCCGCAGCCGCGGGCGGCACGGTGCTGATGGAGCCCATGGACATCGCCGAGCAGGGTCGGATGGCGATGGTGCGGGATCCGTCCGGTGCGCAGTTCGGCCTGTGGCAGGGGCGGGCGCACGTCGGCTGCGAGCTCGTGAACGAGCCGAACACGTTGTTGCGCAACGACTTGGTGACACCGAATCCCGGCCCGGCGCGGGACTTCTACGCGGCGGTGTTCGACTTCACGCTGGACGGGAACGACGACCTGCCCGGAGTGGACTTCACCTTCCTGCGCAGACCGGATGGGCATGAGATCGGTGGCATCGTGGGCGACCCGGCCGCCTCGGAGTCCTCCTGGGGCACGCTCTTCCAGGTTGCCGATGCGAACGCCGCCGTTGCCGCCGCCCGGGCCAACGGGGGCACCGCGCAGGACCCGACGGACATGCCGTACGGGCGGACCGCGGATGTCACCGATCCGTTCGGGGCCAAGTTCACCGTAGGTTCCCCGCTGCCGGGTGGGCAGGGGTAGAGGGGTCTCGGAGAGGTAGCTATCCGGTTCGGGAAGTGCGGGCGCTGGTCGAAGCGTCGCGTCCGAGTGCGGAAAGGACGTGCCGGTCCTCTTCTGCGGGCTGTCCCTGCTCGCCACGCTTCTGCGGCTGCGGCACCGCATTGACGACGATCCCCCGCCCTCCGCTGGCAACTGATCAGCCTGCCGGAGCACCGTACGACACATCGAGGGGTTGGGCGCACGGTCATCAGCCTTCCGCTCAGAGCCAGCGCTGGCGTTTGAACACCGTGTACAGGGCGATCGAGGTGATCAGCATCAGGGACAGCGCCAGGGGGTACCCGATCTCCCAGTGCAGTTCGGGCATGTGGTCGAAGTTCATCCCGTAGATGGTGCCGACCAGGGTGGGCGCGAACAGGATCGCCGCCCACGCGGAGATCTTCTTGACTTCCTCGCTCTGCGCGAGACTGGCCTCGGTCAGGTGATGCATCTCCGCGTTCTGCTGCTGCCCCACCAGGGTGGCGTGCACGGTCAGCGCGGTCTGCAGGTGGGCCCGGAACGAATCGGCCCGCTCACAGATGCGGATGGTGTGGTCGTGCACATCGCGCAGGTGCCGCTGCAGTTCCAGGTCGACATGATATTTCTCCGACCCGCGTTGCAGGGCCTCGAGCATCCCCACCAAAGGGTGGGTGGCGCGTTGGAAGGCGATCACCTCGCTGGAGAGGTCGTAGATCCGGCGAGCGACGAACTCGTCACCGGTGAACAGCTGATCCTCGATCTCGTCGATGTCGTTCTCGAGGCCCGCGATGACCGGTTCGTACTCGTCGACCACTTGGTCCAGGATCGCGTACAGCACCGCCTCCGGACCCAGGCACAGCAGGCCCGGTGTCTGTTCCATGCGGTGGCGTACCTTCCCCAGATCCGGGGATTCCGCGTGCCGGATGGTGACGACGAAGTCGGGTCCGACGAAGACGTGGAGTTCCCCGAATTCGACCTTCTCGACGTCGTCGAGGTAGCGGGCCGGCCGCAGCACCACGAACAGGATGGTGTCGTAGCGTTCGAGTTTGGCGCGTTGGTGGGCGGTGATGGCGTCCTCGACCGCCAGGTGGTGCAATGCGAACTCGGCGGCCACCGAGTCGATCTCCTCCCGGTCCGGGCGGTACAGTCCGATCCAGGCCATCCCCTCCTTCTCCCGCAGGATCTCGTAGGTGCTGTCGAGGGTGTCCGGGGTCGCGGCCCGCACACCACCCACATACACCGCGTTGTCCACGATCGTCATGCCCGCTCCCTGCCACCGACCGAACTTGCCGCCTCCCACTGGGGCGGGTGACCGCGGCGGGGTGCCGCCCCGGACAAGCGTAGTTCTCGGCGCCGACCCCGACCCCGACCACGCCGATCCGTCACCACAACTGGCCCTGCGGTGCGCGGCACGCTCACGGCCGGTTGTTCGCGGCCGGTGTTTTCGCCGGGAGGGCGCCGGCGCGGATGTCCCCGGGGGCGGACCGGGCCGCCGGAGACGTGACGTGCTCGGCCGAGTCCAGCAACCAGGGCACGCTGGTCACCATCACGCCCGGTGTGTACAGCAGCCGGCCCTTCAGACGCAGGGCGCTCTGGTTGTGCAGCAGCTGTTCCCACCAGTGCCCGACCACGTATTCGGGGATGTAGATGGTGATCACCTCGCGCGGGTTGTCCCGGCGAATGTTTTTGACATAGTTGATGATCGGCCGGGTCACCTCCCGGTACGGGGACGCGAGCACCTTCAGCGGCACCGGCATACTCTGCTTGTCCCACTCCTCCTGCAGGCGAGCAGTGTCGTCGCTCTGCACGGTGACCGCCTCGAGGATCGAGGGCCGGGTGGCGCGGGCGTACGCGAGGGCGCGGGCGGCCGGTTTGTGCAGCTGGGAGATCAGCACGATGGCGTGCACTCGGGAGGGCAGGTCGAAGCTGTCCTCGTCGAGGACGAGCGCGGCGGCCACCCTGTCGTAGTGCCGGCGGATGGCCCTCATCATCACGAACAGGACCGGCATCGCGATGACCACCAGGTAGGCGCCCTGGGTGAACTTGGTGGCGGTCACGATGATCAGCACCAACCCGGTGAGGGCACACCCGATCCCGTTGACGGTGCGCCGCAACCGGATCCGGTGCCGTTCCGCGCGGTCCGGTTCGGCCCGCAGCAGGCGGTTCCAGTGCCGGACCATCCCCGCCTGGCTGAGGGTGAACGAGGTGAACACCCCGAGGATGTAGAGCTGGATCAGGTGGGTGACCGAGGCGTCGAAAATCACGATCAGGATGCCGGCGGCCAGGGCTAGCAGCACGATGCCGTTGCTGAACGCCAGCCGGTCGCCGCGGGTGTTGAGCTGGCGGGGCAGGTACCGGTCGCGGGCCAGGATCGAGGCCAGCAGCGGGAACCCGTTGTAGGCGGTGTTCGCGGCCAGGATCAGGATCAGCACGGTGGCAGCCTGAATGTAGAAGAACCCGACACTGGTGGTCCCCCCGAACACCGCGGCCGCGATCTGCGCGATCACGGTGCGCTGCGGATCGGTGTCGCAGTTGCCGGTGAAACCCACCAGGTCGCAGGTGTGTTCGGCGATGCGGACCTTGCTGATGATGGCCAGCGCGGTGATGCCGGAGAACATCACGATCGCGGTGGCCCCCATCGCGACGAGGGTCTTGGCGGCGTTGGCGCTCTTGGGTCTACGGAAGGCGGGGACCCCGTTGGAGATGGCCTCGACCCCGGTCAGCGCGGTGCAGCCGGAGGAGAAGGCGCGCAGTGCGAAGAAGACCAGCGCCAGCCCGGTGATCCCGGAGTGCTCCGGGGTGATCGAGTAGGCGGCGCTCTCGGCGACCGGCGCATCCCCGAGTATCACCCGAATCAGGCCGGTGCCGATCAGGACGAGGACGCCGGCGATGAACCCGTAGGTGGGGACGGCGAAGGTCTTGCCGGATTCGCGGACCCCGCGCAGGTTCATCGCGGTCAGCAGAATCACGAAACAGGCCGCCAGCGCCACCCGGTGCTCGTTGAGCGCCGGTAGCGCGGAGATGAGGTTGTCGACCCCGGCGGCCACCGACACCGCGACGGTCATCACGTAGTCGACGAGCAGGGCGGCGGCCACCGTCAACCCGGCGGACGGCCCCAGGTTACGGTTAGCGACCTCGTAGGATCCGCCGCCGCTGGGGTAGGCGAACACCACCTGCCGGTAGGACAGCACCACCACCGCCAGCAGCACCACCACCGCGGCACCCAGGTACGGGGTGAGGTACAGATAGGCCAGCCCGCCGAGCGAGAGGACCAGCAGAATTTCCTGGGTGGCGTAGGCCACCGACGAGAGGGGGTCGGAGGCGAAGATCGGTAGCGCCAGCCGCTTGGACAGCAACTGGTCCCCGAGATGTTCACTGCGCAGCGCACGCCCCAGGATCAGGCGCCGCGCCGCATGTACGGCTTTGGACACGGCCGAAGCGTACGTCCTGAGAACGGCAAGATCGCGGGCCGAGGCGTAAGGATCCCGCTAAGAATCCAGCCGGGTGCGGCGGCCCTCTGCTACGACGGAACTCGGTGGCAGTGGTTCCGGTGGAGGGATCATCGCCCAACCTCCGGCCGGGGCGCGCCCCCGAGGGAGACGGTCCTCGGCGCTCGAGGGCTGGGTGGTGCCGCACACGCGGCGTCAGCTGTCGGGGTGGCCCGTGTCAGGAAGACGTCATGACCAGGTCCGCGTGCAAGTCGGAGGGTGTACGTGTGGGAGTAGGTCTGCCGCGTGATCCGCTGCGGGCCGCTCGAGGGGACCGAGGGAGCTCACGATGACCATGCATCACCCCTTCACCCACGCACGCCGCCGCCAGAACGTGCTGGTCGACCTGGCGTCGACAGGATTGGACGCCGCCAACCGTCAGGTGATCGACGACGCGCTGAGAGCTGTGATCGAGCAACCGCACCTGCACTTGGTGGGCGTGTGTTGCAGTGTGGGAGCCGACGCCGCAGATACTGCGCTCGTCGACGAACGTGGCGGTCAGGCGGTGGGGGTGATGGAGCTGGTTCGGCGTGACCACGGTCAGATCCTGACCGTCCTGATCGTCGAGGAGGATCAGGATCTCGCGATCGCTTCCGGGAGTGGTCTACGGAATCAAGTCGAGCTTCTCGCGGTTGTCGACGACGCGCTCGACGATGCGTGCGCCCGCAACAGGTATCCCCGGCCGAGTGTCACCCTGATGACGCATCCGCTTGTTCCCGCGGGTGCCCGGTGCGCACTCAGTCGTCCGTCCGATAGAGGCGCCAGAACCACCACGCCCCTCCCGCCAGGCACAGGTCACCGGAACCGAACGCGCCCACCGCGACGAGCATCGTGCCCAGCGCGCTCAACGCAACCACACCCGCCAGCTGCAGGATCAGGCTGAATGGCATACCGCGACTATGGATCACCTCCGATGGTGGGCGCAACCCGGCGCCTGCCGCCGCCAGTCGTCGAAGCGGGACCGAGCGTGGACGAGCCGCGGCGCGTATGGATCTCGCGAAGAATGCACCCCGCCTCTTCTCACGCGAGCGTCGGCGGTCGACGCTGGTCTGGTTCGGTTCAACGCCATCACGTGAAGGAGTCTCGCTGTGGGTAATCTCCTGATCACCTTCCTGCTCCTCGGCTCATTCCTCGGTGCCGCCCTGATGATCCGCTACATCAACACCCGGTCGGCGCGACCCGCACCCGTCACCTCACAACGACGGATACCGGCGAGTTTTGTTGCGCGAGGAAGATGCACCGACTCTGAGGTGCCGGCGACGGCTACATCGACGGTCTCCCCCACCGGATCGAGATCGCGCAGCAGCGCGAGCGCCTGACGGGCTGTTCGACAACGCTGCTCATGCGCTGCGGACATAAACACCTCCAAACGAAATGTGCGCGACAATCGCCAAGTGGTACGGCGATTTGATCCGTGGCCGAGTGGTGTTGGAGGCTCCGGTCGATCTACACCCCCTCGGCGCCGGCGCGGACGCCGGGAGGATCTTCCGGGCGATGCCCGTCAGTCTTGCTCAGCCGTGGGGGCTGCGGCGATCCGTCATCCGGCCGGGGTGGGTGGTGGACCGCCCGGTGCGGCCGCCTCACCGGTCGGTGGTGGCCGGATGGCTTCGCCGGGTCAACACGGCGGGTGCCGCGGCGACGAGGACCGCGAGGACGGCGTAACCGGCGGTGAGGGTCGCGGCTGCGGCGACACCGGCAACCAACAGTGGACCGCCGGCGTCACCGAGCTCGCGCCCGAGTTCCGCGGCGCCCATCGTCTGCCCCATGCGTTCCTCCGGTGTCGAACGTGCGAGGGAAGCGAAGGCCAACGGGGTGATCATCCCGGTCCCCACGCCGATCCCGATCGCGGCCAGCAGCACCCCCGCGACCCCGGGCACCGTGGCGCACCCGAGTCCGATCCCGGTGATCAGCAGCCCCGCCGTGATACCGGTGCCGGCACGGATCCGCCCCGTATCCAGCGCACGTCCCGCGCGGGGTTGGACCAGGGCAGCGCAGACGGCGAGCACCGACACTGCGGCGCCGGTCGCGACGGGGCCAAGCCCTGCCGCGGCGCCGGAGACCGGCAGGAATCCGACCCCCACCGACAGGGCCGCGGTCGCGGCGGCCAGGGCGGCGGTCGGCCGCAGGAAGGTGCCGTCGGCGAGTCGGCGGCCCAGGTCCACCAGCGTCTGCCGGGTGCGCGGCAACGGCGGAACGGCGGGAACCGCACACGCGGACCACACGGCGACCGCGGAGGCGAGGACGGCCATCACCGCGAACAGCAGGGTGAGCC
>RRBB01000363.1:0-7103 GCA_006543605.1 Rhodococcus sp. WS4 | reverse complement strand
CTTCTGGCCTATCGAGCGCGATCTCGCTCATCGAACTCCCCCCGGAGTATTGAACAGGAGTGTGCCACTGACACAGACGGCGTCAGTGGCACTTGGTGGTGTCCGGGACACAGCGGACCACACCGGTTGGGGATTTCGCACCCCGGAGCGGGCCCGGGCAGTGCTCCGACCGGGTGCGTGAGGCCGTCGTGCCGGGAACCGGTCTCCGGTCTCCGCGGTCCCAGCGGCCCCCGCCGTGGGAACAGAACAGCACGTGGACGGGGCATGGGCACCGCGCCCCGTGTTGACGTGGCGGCGGGCGCGCTGCACGATGTCACGCGGACCGCACCGGCGCAGTCTCGTCCGAGCCCGCGGCACTCCCGGCCTGCCGCGCCACGGGAGGAGATGACCGGATGGCCGCGACGAATCCCGACCACGACACCGCCCAGGCGCGCATTTTTCTCGGCGTGCTGCGGGCGGAGATCGAGATCCTCACCCGGCGCATCGCAGACGCGCACGCCCGCGCGCAGCAGGCGCAGGACGACGACCGGTATGTGCTGGCCGAACGCTTCCGGGCGGAGGTGCCGTCGCCGCGCGAGCAACTGTTCGAGGCGCGGCGGCTGGTGGACCGGCTGATGCTGCGGTACCCCGCTCTCGGCGACCGCGGTGACGCCTCGGCGAGGTGACCACCGGACCACGACCAGGGTCGAGGCGAGTTCGTCGACGGCCAATCGAGCGGGGCAAGCGGCACGGTGGTCGTGATCGGCGGCAGGCCGATCTGTGGCCACCGCGCGGCGATGGTCACCGATCGCCCCGGTGGCGATGCGCCGAGCCAGTACCGCGGCTCGGTGCGGTAGGCGCACACCCCCCGGGTCACGGGCGTGGACGTCCAGTTTCGGCAGGTACGGGTCCGCAACGACGAGGTGACCCACCCCGGCGGCACCGCGAGGTACGACCAGCGGGCCGATCGATCGGCGGGATCGGTCAGCCGGCCGGGTCTGATGCCGGGCCCGGTCGGCGGGCCGGCCGGTGGCGGTCAGGGCGAGGTGGACGCTGAGACCGCCGGGGAAGGCCACGATGCGGACCAGATCCAACGTCAGGTGCGGATCGGCGGCCAGCAGCCGCCGTCCGTGCACCTGGACACCGCCGCAGGTCGGCGGCGCGATCGCGGGCCAGCGTGGTCGACGCACGGCCTCGATGCTGCATCATCGCGGTAGCCGCGGCAACGGTGTGCCCGTACGAAAATCCTTGGTCGAGTTCGCAACCACTGGCCCCAACCGAGGGCCGCAGCGCGGCGGGCGTAGCTGATTAGACCAGGTACACAGCCCCGCCACCGGCCGCCGGTAACGGGCGAAGACGCGCCCGGTGCGCCTTGACGAAGCACCCGCCGCGGGGCACGGTGCAGGTGCGGGTCGCGTCTCGGACGTTCTCAGCCACATGCGCCCTCAGTGCAAAGAAGTCGGAAGAAATGAGTATCCATGACTGACGGACCGGTCGATTACTCGCCCTCGCGCCCTCCGGCGCGGGTCAACACCACCGAATGGATCAAGGCCCACCTCGAGCGAATGGATCACCCCGACCCGGCGCCCGCCCCGGCAGTCGACGACCCCCGCACCGAACGGGTGTGAGATGCCTATCCGTGTCTTCGCGGCCACTGTGCGGAGAAGACCCGGCGCTCGGGGTGGTAGGCGACGGTGGCCCGCTCGCCTGGCCGTCGGGGGTCGCGGAGCGGAGAGCAGGTTCGAGCTATCCCTCCGTGGGGGTGAGACGGAGCGAGGACGAGCGCGAGCGACGGGGGTCGATCGATTCGTTGACCCGGCCGCTAGCCGGGCGGAGGATTTCTTCATGACGCGCGATGAAGAGCTGCTACACATCGACCAAGTCATCGACCACCTCGACGACCGGTACCCGGACCCGCCCCGGGAGAGCATCGAGCAGGTGGTGCGGCTCGGCGCACGAGCACTTCGCGAACGGGAAGGTGCGCGACTTCGTTCCCCTGCTGGTCGAGCGACTCGCCCGCGAGAAACTCCACGTGTTGGTGCCGGCGTAGCCGTGCGAGAGAGCGTCACCCAGTTCGAATCGAACCTTGTCGTCCGCCCCGATCACCGACCCTCAAGTTCGTGTCCGTCGCCGAAGACGAGCCGACCGTCGTCCAGCGCGATCGCCCACCGCCGAACGGGCGCCCAGTCGCGGCCCAGGTGATCGTTGGCGGCGACCTCGTCGCAGTAGTCGCCGACCACCGTGCCGAGAAACCGGGCGATGTGGTTGCCGTCGGCCCCGTCCCGAAACCACACCTTCGAGCCGACCATGGAGCGGCCGGGTGCGCTGTTCGGCTGGTCGGGCGCGGCTGCCATTCTGGCACGGGATGGGTGTGCCGTCGCTCGTTCGGTCACCGTGCCTCCAAGCAGCGCAGGGCCGCGGCCCCGGCCGGGAACATCACGCCGCGGGGTCGGTTCTACGAACGCTTCTGCGAGCACACCGTCGAGGTCAGTCGCCGCGTCATCTTCGTGATCGCCGGAGAATCCCCCGGCGAATGATGCTTCGGCACCGGCGGGGCGCGCACATCGTTGTCCGTCGCCGTGCGCTACCCCGGTCACGGGGTGCGCCGTGCACCGACTGTTCATCGGCGCATTACCGCCGGTTGGGTCGCGCTTTCTAGGGTGACCTTTCATGGCACTGACGCTGATCGCGGCACCTACCGCATCCTGAATGCCTCACCGGACGGTGACTCGGTCCGCTTCTACCCCGACGATCCGCAGGCCTTCGCCCGCGCCGGTCTGGCGGTGCAGCCGAACACGCGCGGCGGGGTGCAACTGCGCCTCGAGGGAATCGATGCACTCGAGACGCACTTCACCACTCCGCGCGGACACATTCGGTGGCACCAGCCGGCCGAGCTCGGCGCCGCGGCGTCGACGGCCCTGCTCACCGCGCTCGGATTCAGTGATGTCGTGCGGGACGAGAACCTGCGGGTCACCGCCGCCGACCCCGATCAGGTGCCCGGGTACATCCCGACCCGGTTCGCCGACAAGTACGGCCGCGCCGTGGCCTTCGCGTTCGCCGGGGCCCGCCCCGGCCCACACCCCGACGACGACCAGGTCTTCCTCGACACCGAGGAGCTGGCGGCCTCGGTCAACCACCACCTGCTGACCACCGGATTGGTCTACCCGACCTTCTACAGCAAGCTGTTCCCCGATCTGCGGGCCGAGCTCGCCGCCGCCGCCCGCACCGCCGGGGCCGGGGTGTGGGCGCAGGACGTCACCACCACCGGGTTCACGCTGGCCGGCCGGGACCAGCTGATGGACGAGGTGGTCCTGCTGCCCAAGCTGTTCCGGCGCCTGGCCGAGTACCTCGCCACCGGGGACGATGTCGACCTCGGCCGGTTCTCCGAATTCCTGCAGGCACACGGGGACGAGTTGTTCACCGTCCCGGCCGGCCACGCCACGCACCTGGACACCCTGGTGGAGGTGACCGATCAGTTCCTGCGATTGACCGTCGAACCGGAGAACATCATCTTCCGCGACAAGAACTCATAGCCGTCCCGTCCGGCCGGCTCGGCACGCGGCATGCGTCCGCCGGGCGTGGGGTGCCGGTCGGCGGGTGTACGGGCACCAGCGCATCCGCGGATGACCCCTATTCGACATTCAGGCCCCCCGGCACGGACAACAGTTCGCGCTTCATGGCTTCTCGGCCAGGAGTGCGCCACCAGCAGTGATCAGGATGCACGCTACGCGGAGGTGCCCCCGCCCGCGCCAGTGGACGATCTCGGCTTGGCGGTCGCTTTGCCGGTGGCGCCTCCCTTTACGGGCGGGGCCGCCGACGGCGTCGGGGTGGCGGTCGCCTTGCTGGTAGCGCCTCCTTTCGCGGGCGGTGCCTGCGGCGGCGCCGACTCCGACTCGGGTGTGGTCGTGCTCTCGGGCTCGACCTCTGGCCCGGTTTCGGCTTTCCCCGATGTGTGCGTCAGTTCCCCCAGTTTGCTGCGCGTCCAGGACCAAGCCCCCCCGGCCGCGCCCCCGAGAAACCCGACGGCATTTCTGGCGGCGTGCGCAGCACCGCCGACGATATTCCTGGTGGTGGTCGCGTTGAGGACGTCGAACACCGCCGGTGTGGGTATCTCCTGAGGGAGCTTCGGCCGAATGTACTCGTCGAAGAAGGCGTCGTGATCGACCTGGGTATCCCAGATCTCGGAGACGGTGAGGCCATCGCCCTCGAGAAATGCGTAATGGGCGACGAATCCCTTCGCCGATTGGAGATCACCCATGGTGACGTCGGCGATCGCCTCGTACTGATCTGCGGTCATGCCCGGTGCGTGGTGACGGACTACGACAGACATGCTGTTGTCCTTTCCGAACGTTTGTTCAGGACCCGAGGTCCACGGAAGGTCTGGAATGTGACACGCCTCACATTACGTGGCGCGGTTTTGTTCGTCTCCTGCGTCAACCCGGGGATCACCACGGCCGGCCCACCGGATACCTCCGCCAGCACCCGAGGTGCTTGCCGGAGCAACGACAGGCGAAGCCCCTCGCCGATCGCGCGGGCAGCACCCGCGAGAAGCCGCACCTCCTCGCCGTTGAACTGCCGTCCGGGGCCGCGCATCACCACCCCGGCGCCCCAGCAGAGCCTGTCGCGCCCGCGAACGACGAACCGGATCTCATCGTCCATCCCCATCGGCTCGAAGATCTCGACATAGGGCAACGCGCCACGGATATCCCCGTCGATGGCATCGCGGATCGTCTGGACCCCGACAGGATTGCGGGCCAGCTTGCCGATGGCGTTCGCGTACGGTGTCGGGCCGTATTCCAACTGACGTGGCAAGGACTCGGCGCCGATCGTCGTCTGTGACGTGGGCAGCAGGGTCGCCGACCCAAACATTCCCATCAGGGCGAAGTCGAAGGGGATCCGGGTGCGGATCGCGTCGAGAACTGCGTGCCGGAACTCGATGCTGTCGGCGGATCCGAGTGCCGCGTCACGCACACTCGAGCGCAGCGCTTCCGCCTTCCGCACCACGGTCATGTCCCCAGTATGTGCTGGTCACAACCACGCACGATACCCCCCACACGGGGGATGACCCAAGGATGACCGCACTGATCACGCCACTTCGTCGCACATTCGGGTCTGCGCCATCTGTCCCGCGCGAAGCGCATCAGCATCACGAGCCAGCCGCTGGTGTTCGCGCAACGAGGCCGATCACCCACCGACGACACCGGGAGCGGCGGCAGCGCCAGCGACGCCGCTGGTTGACGTACTGGTCGTGGAACCACACCGGATCGACCGCCGGCCGACTGGTCCGCGGCGTGATGCCGTGGTGTCGTGCCCGCCGGCCCGAAGTCCCGTTGCCGAACCCCCGGCGCGCGCCGTGCATGGCGAGGTTTACTACGCCGGTACTCGGGTAGAGCAACAGGACCCGACGAGAGGCGCAGCCATGTCAGCAGAGCAGAACATCGAGACCGCCAAGAAGGGGTACTCCGCGTACTCGGCGGGTGATGCCGAGACGGCGATGAGTTTCCTCGACGACGATATCGAGTGGATCACGCCCGGCAACAGCTCCATCAGCGGCACCTTGCATGGCAAGGCGGAGGTCGGCGAGCTGTGGGTGAAACTGGCCGAGAAGTCCACCACGACCACCCCCGAGCGTTTTCTCGGCGACGACGAGGTCGTTGTCGTGCTCACCCGGGTCACCGCCGGTGGGGAGTCCGCCGACCAAGCCGATGTGATCACTTTCCGTGACGGGAAGGCCGTCAAAGTCCGCGCCGGGGACTCCGCCATGCTGGAACGGGTCTTCGGCACGAAGTAGAAGACCTCGGGAACGCCGATGACCGCATGACCGCTAGCGCCGTCGATGAACGGTCCGGACGTCTGCGCACACGTGCCATTCGGTGTGATCCCCGAATGGCAGCCGGTCAGCGGCGAGGCCTGCCATTGCCTCAACGCCGGAGCGCCGAATAATTGGACTAGCCATGCAAGCGCACCAGCCAGGGACTAGCCATGCAAGCCATCGGATCGTGAGTCGGCGACTTCCGTTGCACCGTCTACGGACGAGACGGGCCGTTGATCGGCTGACGGCCGAGTTGTTCGATGCGGTCGAGTTCGGCGACCAGGGCGTCGCGGCTGGTGTACGTCTCGGAGGGCGCTCGAGCGTTCGTCGTCGGGGTAGTACACCTGCTATAGGGGTCATCGGCGGTGGGGCCAATGGCAAGGTGCAGTGGCTCGGCGAACTCCCGCAGGCCTCGGTGACGTGTTCGATTTCCGTCACATGCCTCAGTCCTGGGGGCTGTTACCGCGCGTCCCCGCGGCTCCACCACAACGCCACCATTCACATGCACCGTGCTCGCGCGGCCCGGCTATTCCCGAGGTGATGATCCGCGACGCATCAGCATTCGACTGACCATCCGCGGCAGTGCAGTGCCTTAACCCCCGACCTTGCGGGGCCGGGCGAGAAGCCCGCCACCCTGCCTCCGCGGGTGGCGGGCGGCGGCCTCCCTTATTCGCCGATCCTCGTGCTCACTCACCTACCGCGCTCGATCAGCCGACGCGGTGACGAGAAACGGGCTCCTGGTAGCGGATCTGTGACGAACGACCATCACGGGAGCGCACCGTCGACGATGATCACACCTAACGCCGGCCGACGACACCGATGGCCGGGTGTCCGAGAGGGTGCGAATGTTCGTTCTGGTTCGTCACGCGCACGCGGGTGAGAAGAAGAGCTGGCACGGCCCCGATGCGGACCGTCCGCTGAGCACGCTCGGGTACTGGCAGGCGCGCGGTCTCGTCGCCGCGCTGGACGGCATCGAACTGCGGGCCCTGTTCGCCAGTCCCAGCGCCCGCTGCCGTCAGACCTTGCTGCCGCTCGCTGAGGCGCGGGGGCTGCGTATCGACGATCACCCGCTGCTGGCGGTCGACGCACCGACCGATCAGCTCGTCGCGGTGCTGGAGGCGCCGAAGGCCGACGGGGTCGTCTTCTGTACCCATGGGGAGGTCCTCGACGCCCTGGCGGAGCCCGCGCGGTCGCGAGGCGCGACGTGGGTGCCGCCGGCGGCGTCGACCGCGAAGGGCGGCGCCTGGATCGTCGACCATCGTGCCGATCCGGCCCCAACCCTGCAGTACCTTCCGCCCACCCCACCCAACTG
>RRBB01000362.1:0-7139 GCA_006543605.1 Rhodococcus sp. WS4 | reverse complement strand
GTGTCGGGGGAGGGGGAGCGCTACTGAGAATCGTGTTCACCCACCTCGTGGACGGGTCGATATCGATCAGCAGTGCCTTCGCCATCAGTGTCAGCGGGATAGCCAGGATCGCGCCGAGCGGGCCGAGGATCCACGTCCAGAAGACCAGCGACAGGAAGGTGAACGTCACGGACAGTCCCACCGCGTCGCCCACGAACTTCGGTTGGATGATCGACTGGATGATGACGTTGATGACGCTGTACACGACGATGACCGTCAGCATCAGTCCCGGACCGCCTTCGAGCAGCGCGAGCAGAGCCGGTGGAACGAGCCCGAGGACGAAGCCGACGTTGGGGATGTAGTTGGTGATGAACGACAGCAGTCCCCACAGGATCGGCAGCGGAATCCCCAACGCCCACAGAGCCCCGGTGTCGATGACCGCGACGATCAATCCGAAGACCGTGGACACGATCAGGTACTTGCGGGTGCCGACCGAGAAGGCGGTGAGGGCGGTGGCGATGTCGGGACGCATCCGCGTGACGATGGGCATCCGCGAACCGTAGGAGCTTCCGTCGACGGCCATGAACAGCAGAAGGGCGAGGACGAACAGCAGATTCGAGAAGACGCCCAGCATTGCCTGCAGGATTCCCTCCACGAGTCCGAACACCTTGCTGTAATCCACCTGGGAGAGCAGGGTCTGGGCGTCGGTCGAGTTCACGCCGTTGCTGTTCAGGAAACTCTGGGCGTCATCGATGATGTTCGTGAAATCGTCGGCATACTGCGGCAGCAGTGTCGCGAGCTGAGCGACGGACAGGGCCAGCGACAACACGAGGACGAGAATGATGCTGTTGACGACGACGATCGCCGCGATCGTCGCGAGCCATCCCGGAACGCCCTTGCGGTGAAGCCATTCGGGTAGCGGGTGGACCGCGACGGTCAGCATCAGAGCGAGGAAGATCGGCCCGACGATCGACGCGGCTACCTGGATTCCCGCCACGGTGACGACGAGCGCGGCCAGTCCGAGAATCACGATCAGGCCCCGCGGCATGGACCACCGAGAGTCCGACGGCTCGCCGGACCGGTCCTGAGGTTCCGTCATCGCGTGTCCCTTCGCAAAGGTCGGCCGAGTCGACTCTCGCATTCGGCGCGCGGGCGCACATCATCCGTTGCGAATGAGGATCACCCGGCGCGGATGATGCCCCCGGCCCGGCGGGGCCCGACCATTCAATTGTTCGCAAACACACTTTCGAGAAGGGCATGGACATGACGACCACTCCGGAGTCCAGGACGGACAGCCCTGTCAAACAGGGTTTTGCAGCAGGAACTTCCCTGGCAGCGGCGATATTGCTGCTGACCGTCGGTGTGATCTCCTTCTTCCAGGGCATCGCCGCAGTTGCGTCCGACGACCTTCTGGTCATCGGCGTCCAGTACACCTACCAGTTCGACACCACCACCTGGGGCTGGATCCACATCGTTCTCGGCGTCGTCCTCGTGATCAGCGCGATCGGTCTCATGACGGGTGCCACCTGGGCCCGCGTCGTCGCCGTGTGCATCGCCGCGCTGTCGATCCTCGCGAACTTCCTGTGGCTGCCGTACTACCCGCTGTGGTCGATCCTGATCATCGCCCTCGACGTGGTGGTCATCTGGGCGGTCACCACGTGGGACACCGGCAGGTAGGTCGATGACGACGTGGTGAGGTCCGCAACCGGCACGTGGCCGGTCTTCGGCTCGCTGCAGAATTATCGGCGGGGGTGGGTCAGGCCCGATGTGATCGCGGGCCTGACCGTGTGGGCTGTTCTGGTCCCGGAGGCCCTGGCCTACGCGACCATCGCGGGGGTACCGCCCGTCGTCGGCCTGTATGCGGCGGTACCCGCGCTGATTCTCTATGCGGCGGCGGGTAGTTCACGGCATCTCGTGGTGGGGCCGATGTCCGCGACGGCTGCGCTGTCGGCGGCCATCGTCGCACCCCTCGCCGGCGCCGACGGTGGGAAGTACGCGGCGCTGTCGGCCGTCCTGGCGATCGCGACCGGGATCGTGGGCCTGCTCGCCGGTCTGCTCCGCCTCGGTTTCATCGCGTCGTTCATCTCCGAGCCCGTGCTCAAGGGGTTCATCGTCGGCCTCGCCCTCACCATCATCATCGGGCAGGTGCCGGCGATCTTCGGGGTCGAGAAGGCGAAGGGCAACTTCTTCGAGCAGGCGTGGGGGGTGATCACTCACCTCGGGGACACCGACTGGGGCACGCTCGTCGTCGGCGGCCTCAGCCTCGTGGTGGTGCTGGGTCTCAAACGCTGGCTGCCGCTCGTCCCCGGATCGCTGCTCGCCGTTCTCCTCGGAATCGCCGCGGTCTCGCTGTTCGGTCTCGACGGCAAGGGCGTCGACATCGTCGGGCACATCGATTCCGGGCTGCCGTCGCTCGGGTTGCCCGGCGGCGTCGGATTCGACGACTTCGTCGACCTGATGGGCCCGGCCGTGGGGGTCCTGCTGATCGGGTTCGCGGAAGGCCTCGGAGCCGCGAAGACGTACGCGGCGAAGGAGGGCTACGAGGTCGACGCCAACCGCGAGTTGTTCGGCCTCGGCGCCGCGAATCTGGGCTCCGGGCTGTGCTCGGGAATGGTGGTCAACGGCAGCCTCTCCAAGACCGCGGTGAACGGCGGGGCGGGGGCGAAATCACAGGTGAGCGGTCTGGTCGTGGCCGTGCTGACCGTCGTCACACTGCTGTTTCTCACCGGGCTCTTCGAGAAACTGCCGGAGGCGACACTGTCCGCGGTGGTGATCGCGGCCGTCATCGAACTCGTCGACATCTCCGCGCTGCGCCGGCTGTACGGCGTGTGGACCGAACGGCTAGGGAGCATCTACGGCCTCGCCGCCCGCGCCGATTTCGCCGCCGCGCTCGCCGCCATGGCGGGCGTCCTGCTCTTCGACACCCTGCCCGGACTGGTCATCGGCATCGGCGTCTCCATGCTGCTGCTGCTGTACCGGGCGTCTCGCCCCCACGTCGCGACCCTCGCCAGGGAAGGAACGCTGTGGGTGGATGCGGAACGCCACCCCGACCTGCCGACCACCCCGCACGTGCTCGTCGTCCGGGTCGAAGCGGGGCTGTTCTTCGCCAACGCCGACCACGTCAAGGACCGCATCGAAGAACTGTGCACCGACGACACGAGAGTGGTGGTGCTCGACGCCGAGACCTCACCGTTCGTCGACGTCAGTGCCGCGCAGATGCTGCTGCAGCTGCGGGACCTGCTCGCGCGGAGGGGTATCGAACTGCGGGTAGCGCGCGACATCGGACAGTTCCGGGACACGCTTCGCCGCTCCGGCACCGACGCCACACCCGTCGGCCTGTACTCCACCGTGCGGGAGGCGCTCGCGGAACCGAAACGCCCCGGCGACGGGTCGTGAAGCAGACGTGATGACCGCCTTCGCGCCGACTCTCGTCGGCTACGACAAGCGGTGGCTCCGCGCGGACGTCGTCGCGGGTCTCAGTGCCGGCGCAGTCGTCATTCCGCAGGCGATGGCCTACGCCACCATCGCCGAGATGCCGGTGCAGGTCGGCCTGTACACGTGCATGGTTCCCGTCGTCGTGTACGCGATGGCGAAATTCGTTCCCCGCGTGCCGGGACCACTGATCGTCGCGGTCGCCGGGATCCTAGGCGCTTCGCGCCCGTGAGTGGTTGAGGAGTCTCTGCGCTCGTCAACCCCTCACGGGCGCAGCTCACACTCTTCGGGTGAAGCCCCGACCTGTCTCGTCGTGGTCGCATGGACCAAGACCGCCGGGACAGGAGAGAGTCGTGAGTGAACAATTGCAGGAACTCGCCGCCAAGGCGTGGGTGTACGGTTTCCCGCTGGTCTTCGACCTCGACCAGGTGAACCGCTTCGTGTCGGAGGGGCTGGGGAGCCTCGATGCGGGACCCTTCAACACGTTCAGTCACGCCCGCACACTCGCGGGGCCGCGCGACACCTTCGTCTCGGTCAACAACGACACCCTCTATTCGATCGCCCAGATCGACCTCGGTCGCGGACCGCAGCTACTGAGGGTGCCCGACACCGCTGGCGCGTACTACGTGCTGCAGTTCGTCGACGCGTGGACCGACAATTTCGCGTACGTCGGCAAACGTGCCACGGGAACGGCGGCCGGTCGATTCCTGCTGACCGGCCCCGGCTGGTCCGGCGAGGTCCCCGACGGGGCGACACGGATCGCGTTCCCGACCGCGGTGGGCACCATCGTCGGTCGTTGGGCGTGCGACGGCGAGGACGACCTGGAGCGGGTGAAGGGACTGCAGTCGGCCCTGACTCTGGAGCCCGTCGGCGACCAGGAACCGGCGGAGGGTCTGCCGGTCCCCGCCCCGAACGTCCCCGAGGAACTTCAGTTCTGGGAGAAGCTGCGCGTGTACTCGCAGGCGTACCCACCCGCCGCGCAGGACCTCGTCGCGCAGCAGGCGTTCGCCCCACTGGGCTTACTCGAGACCGGGCCGTCGCCGTACCTCGAGGCGCCGCCGGACCTCGCGTCCGTGCTCGCGGCCGGAGCCGAGGCTGGGCACCACTCGCTCGTCGCCGCACTGAAATCGGGGACCGACGGAGAGGTGGTCAACGGCTGGCAGCTGATGTACCACGCTTTCGACTACAACGACGACTTCTTCGAGGTCGGCACCCTCGACTCACCCGAGTGGCGGATCGAGGACCGGTCGAAGGCGCTGGGCATGCGGGCCGGAGCCGCGATGGCGGGACTGTGGGGAAACCACGGCTACGAGGCCGCGTACGCGCCGATCTATCACGACAGCGAAGGCAACGAACTCTCCGGCGAACACACCTACACCCTCACGTTCGCGCCGACCCCGCCGGTCGACGCGTTCTGGTCGATCACCATGTACGACCTGCCCGAGTTCTTCCTCGTCGACAATGCCCTCGATCGTTACTCGATCGGTGATCGGACGCCGGGACTGGTGTTCGCGGACGACGGCTCGCTGACCGTCACGTTCAGCGCCTCCGCTCCGGCGGATCCGGTCGCTCGCGCCAACTGGTTGCCGACACCGGCAGTCGGGTTCCGGCCGCTGCTCCGGATGTACAGCCCGAAACCGGAGGCGTTCGACGGGACCTTCGAGCTTCCGCCGATCGTCAAGGTCGGCTGACGGGTGAATCGATGGGCGATCTGATCTAGCTCCTCGTTCCGGAGATGATCGGTCTGGTCATCACACCGGCCGCCGTCGTCGGCTGCGTGCTGCTGCTGGAATCGGCGAACGCGGTCCGCAACGCCCTCGCGTTCGGTTCGGCGTTCCTGCTGGTGTATTCGCAGATCGCTGTTGCCGCGCTGCTCGGCGGCGCCGGCGACCCGTCGGCGACGTCGAAGACGGTGAGCAACTGGGTGGGGCTGACCGTCGGCGTTCTGTTTCTCGTCGTCGGCGTGATCCTGCTCGCGCAGAAGCCGAAGCCCGTGGGCACCGAACCGAAGTGGATGTCGGCGCTCGAATCCGACACACCGCGTACCGCGTTCATCGCCGGACTGACCCTCGGCACGATCAAACCCCAACATCTTCATCATGTTGTCCGGGATGACCATCATCTCGAGTTCGCACGTCGGGGTCGGGGGTGCGCTCCTCGGAACCGTCCTGCTGCTGCTCTCCTCGATGCTCGACTTCATCATCCCGATCGGGGTCTTCACGATCCTGGGCACGCGGGCACAACGAGGACTGAGTTCCGCCAAGGCTTGGATGGTGCGGCACAACAAGGCGCTCGGCGTCGGCGTCTTCTTCGGTTTCGGCACGCTCTTCGCGCTGCGGGGGTTGTTGGCGCTGATCTGAACAGTGAAGGGTCGTGAAAGACGGCATCTCGCAGTGCGCTGTTCGCGGCACCCCTTCCTCTCTCTGATGATCCCGAATCGGCGGTAGTGTTCGGGCCGATTCGAGGGGGGATCGAGTGAAGAAAGTTGCCGCGGCGCTCCTGTGCGCCGTCATCACGTCCGGGTGCGCGCACAGTGTGTCGGGAACTGCGGGGGCTTCTCCGCTGGACGAACTGAGTCCAGGGCAGCAACGTCACGTCGCCGTCGAGGACGCCCTGCGCGCCGCCGATCCGTGCGGGCTTCTCGACGAGGCGGTGGTGCGGCACGCCGGGACCGTCCAGCAGTTCGGGTCCGCTGCGCAGTTGCCGGTGTGTTCGGCGCTGATGGCCCGGCCCGGCGGCGCCACCACCTACGTGGAGATGTCGCTGCTGCCGTCGATGGTGTCGGATGCGGCGCTGGCCGGGCCGGAGACGGTCGACGGGGTGACCGTTTACCGCGGAGCGGGCGCCGACCTGGCCCGCGGGACGTGCGAGCGCGTCTTCCGGCTGAATCTCGGACCGCTCCAGGACCAGGTGACACCGCAGCTCGCGACCGTCCGCGCCGGAACCGTCGCCGGTGAGGACGCCTGCCCGCTGGCCGACGCGGTGCTGGACTCGGCGATCGACAGCATGCGGTCGGGACTGCCCGCCCGCGACGCCGCGTCCGCGCATCAGGTGGCGCTCGCGGTCCACGACCCGTGCGAAGTGCTCGACGTGCTGGGGACCACGGCGGGCGGACGCGTCGTCGATCCGCAGTCGCCGCCCACCCCGTTCGACTGCGTGCTGTTTCCGAACCCGAATCGAGTGCCCGGGAGTGAGGTGACCGTGTCGTTCACGATGTCGCCGGTGAAGGAGAACCGACCACCCGTTCCCGCCGAGCCGGAGAAGGTCGGCGACCGATGCCGGTGGACGAGCCCGATGGGCGAGCCGAGCGACATCACACGGCGCGGGGCGGGAGTCGACGAGTTCACCCGCAGGCTCGGTCACGCGGGCGCAGTCGTCACTGTTCACGGGCCGAACTGCGCGGCCGTGGCGAGGGTCGCGGACGCCGCGAACACGGCGTTCGGATAGGCGGCCGAACGGACTCACCCGGGATCAGATTGGACTCCGCCGGTAAGCTCAACAGCTGGACCAGTACAGATTCATCGACCTGGAGGTAGAAACGCGTGGCTCTCGTCGTCCAGAAGTACGGCGGATCCTCGGTGGCAACCGCCGAGAGAATCCGACGAGTGGCTGAACGGATCGTCGAGACCAAGAAGGCCGGCAACGATGTCGTCGTCGTGGTTTCAGCGATGGGGGACACCACTGATGAGCTGCTCGATCTGGCTCAGCAGGTGTGCCCAGCCCCACCC
>RRBB01000361.1:0-7151 GCA_006543605.1 Rhodococcus sp. WS4 | reverse complement strand
GTCGGTGAGAGCCGTCGGCTCATAACCGGTTGGTCGCGGGTTCGAGCCCCGCCCCCCCACCGCGTTCATCGCCGGCCCCCAACAGGCCGGTGGAGGGACGGGGTCAGGCCGCCCGGATCGAGAGTGTGCGAGGCAGTGACATGGCCGTGGCGGATTCCCGGTCGGTAGGTGGTGAATCTTTCGAACACGGTGCTGCAGACCAGTGACCGTGCCGAGTGGTACCTACCCAGGTACCGGGTAGGTGTCGGTCATCTGAGCCCGGATCAGGTGGCGCTGCGTTCGGCGGATCCCACCGCATCGAGCACGGCGGCACGCGTCGAAGCGTCGGGGGTGAGAGCTGATTCGGCGGTTCCGATGTTGAGCCGTTGCCGCCACCTGGCCTCGTCGAATGGCGATGGGCGCGTATCGGACAGGAACTTCTCGACGGTGTGAAGGAAGCGCATGGGGTCGTCCCGGAAGGGGAAGTGACCGGCGCCCGGGAAGATCTCCAGCCGCGAATCCGGCATTGCCGCGTGCGCGGAGTGGGCGTGGCTGACGGGGATGACCGTATCCCGATCTCCCCAGATGAGTTGAACAGGAAGACTTGCCGTCAGATAGCAACGGTCGAGCATGGTCACCGTCTGTCCGCGCCAGTCGACCACCGCCCGCAGGGTGCGTAGGTAGGCCTCGTACGCGGAGGGGTCGGGCAGCTCGGTCAAGATACGCACCAGATCCGGTGTGTCCTGCAGCGCCGCACCGGGGCGCAGGGCAGTGCCGTGCAGCCGAGTCAACACCGTTCCCACCCACCGCACCGCGGGCACCGCTCCCGGCAGGCGCAGCAACTTCAGTGCCTCATTGAGGATCGGCGTCGCCGCGAGCCGCAGGAGTGGATGAACGTCGGTGGTGATACCGCCGGCGGAAACCAGGATGAGCCGATCCACCATCTGCGGGAACTGGTAGGCGAACTGCATCGCGATGCCGCCGCCGAGCGAATGTCCGATCACGGTGGCGTGGTCGATTCCCAGGGTCGAGAGTAGATCGCGCATGCCGTTGGCATAGGCGGCGACCGAATAGTCGGCACGGGGCTTGTCGGAGCGACCGTGACCGAGTAGATCGGGTGCGATCACCGTGTACTTCTCGGCGAGGTGCGGGATGATCTCGGTCCAGGTCGACGAGTTGTCGCCGATGCCGTGCAACAGCAGCAGCGCGGGACCGTCACCGGCCATACGGAAGGCGCGCCGGTACCCGTGGATGGTGCGAAACATCATCTGCGGCTCGGCGTCGGGCACCGGCCGGAGCCTGCGCATGCGACTGGGGTTCATCGCACCCTCCTCGACTGTCGCGTTCTACGTCGATTCTTCGCTGCGCACCGTCGACACACGTGACGACACGCCCCACCCGAGGGTGTCGACATCAGGAGGTCGTTTCCTCCTCCCGTGCCCCGTAGTAGGTGCGAGAACGTTCGCTGGTTATT
The DNA here is from genome assembly GCA_006543605.1 of Rhodococcus sp. WS4. Taxonomy (GTDB): domain Bacteria; phylum Actinomycetota; class Actinomycetes; order Mycobacteriales; family Mycobacteriaceae; genus Rhodococcus_F. Next base: position 5,698 of record RRBB01000361.1, on the reverse strand, counting down.
CGCGGTGGAGGCCGCGGCGTTACACGCACGTCGGCGCGATCCGGGTCGAGTGTTGTTCACTCCCGGACGGGGATCCGATCAGTCCTTGTCTGTTACGTGGATTGGCTACCGTGGGGTTTGTGACAGCCGGTATTCCGGTGCCGTCGGACAAGATGACGCCCAGCCCCGAGGTTGCGCTCGACTTCGCCCTGGAATGGGTGGAGTTCCTCGATCCCGACAACGCCGAGCACCTCATCGCCGCGGACTGACGTGGCTTCTCTCGCACTGGACCTGCGTATTCGGCACCCCGGCCTGCCAGGGCATCATCGCGGGCCGACCCGACGACGGCTGCTGCTCGCACGGCGCGTTCTTCACCGACGAGGATGATGTTGCGAGGTTGCACGAGTCGGTGAAGCTGCTCAGACCCGAGGACTGGCAGTTCATGAAACAGGGTCTCGGGAAGAGGGGGTACATCGAGGAGGACGAGCTCGAGGGTGAGCCGGCGCTGCGTACCCGCCGCTACAAGGGTGCGTGCATCTTCCTCAACCGTCCCGGATTCGAGGGTGGCATCGGGTGCGCGTTGCACTCGATGGCGCTCGAGCGCGGCATCGAGCCGCTCGAGGTGAAGCCGGACGTGTGCTGGCAGCTGCCGATCCGGCGCACCCAGGAATGGGTGGACCGGCCCGACGGCGAGCAGGTCCTGAAGTCGACGATCACCGAGTACGACCACCGCGGCTGGGGTGAGGGCGGCGCGGACCTGGACTGGTACTGCTCCGGCTCGCCGGACGCGCACGTCGGCGCCAAGGCGGTGTGGCAGTCGTATGCGCCGGAGCTCACGGAGTTGCTCGGCGAGGCCGCGTATCAGGAACTGGCGCGGCTGTGCAAGCGACGCCAGGGCCTCGGCCTGATCGCCGTGCACCCGGCGACCGCGGTCGCCGAGAAGAAGTCCCGGTAACGGAGCGGCGGTCCCTGAACGCCGACCCCGGTGACAGCGTTGTGGGCGTCGACGGCGCCCGGGGCGGTACCGAGGTAACGAGCTAGTGCTCGCCGAGCGATGGGAGCCACCGTTGGCGCAGGCGCAAGCACCGGAGGCCGGTCGGTTCGTCCGCGATCGCTAACCCCGGACGGTGTCGAGGATGAGGTTTTCGTCGGCGAGTGCTTATGATCCGGGCGTGTAGCCGATCGGAAGGCGCAGACCGATGTCCGAGAAGAAGGATCACAGTCCGAGACCCGAACCCGGTCCGCTCGGCGCGGGCGCGCGGGTGCTGGTGCGCCGGCCGTCCGAACCGGCGCAGACCGGTCGGATCGTCGAGGATTACGCCGAGCTGACCGACCCCGGGGAGCGTGGGCATGCGTGGGCTCCGGTGCATCGGTGGGCTGTCGCCCTCGACGACGGGCGGCTGGTCTTCGCCGACACCGACGACCTGACTGCCGACCCGAGCACGGAAGGATCCGCCGGGTAGACCGACCCTGGGCGGTGGAAGAACCAGTCAGGGAGTGCCCCCAGGAGGGGTGAGCGGGCTGCAGGGTTCTCCCCGTGGTGGCAGGACTGACCCGGTGTTGAACTGATCCGCCTCCCGGCGGTGTACTGAGTCCAGGAGGCAAGGGGGAGTTGGTCGCTGTCCTGCGCGTATCGGGTTGCCGAGGCTGGGTGGCGTGCACTCTGACATTGCCTGGGGATGGGTGTCGGCTTGTCGGTCGAGCGCCGAGTGGGGCGGGCCACGGGCGCGGGCGGCGGCGACTGTCTGGTGAGTGACACCGTCGGCCGGGAGTCGTGGGCCCGAGGACATCGGTGGCAGCCAGTGGCGGCGTGGGTTGTGTTGGCGGACAACCAAGCGCAGCCCCCGCCAACGATGAATATCAGCTGGCAGGGGCGCTACACGGTCAACCTGCACGTAGTGACGAGCGGCGCATGAGTGATCTTCGTGAGCCACGGTGGGGAAGTCCAGGGATTGTGATCCACACCATCACACTATTTCCGAGCTCGGAGGCTACGTGTGATGGGTTGCCCAATCTCCCATGGCAGTGGTTCTGCCCGGACGCGGTGGAGACCGAGGCCGAACACATCGATTGACCTGCGAAGATGACATGTCCCCGGCAGGGGGGCACGCGCCTCGCCATAAAGGCGGTTCCGCCGCAGATGAGGGTTTGTCGGGCCTACCGTGAGGGAACTGGTCTGCAACAAGCGTGGGCTCACGCGGAGGAGGGGCGATGACTGCGAAGTTCGAGCTTTTCAAGGACGCGGCCGGCAAGTTCCGGTTTCACCTGAAGGCAGCCAACGGGGAGATCATCGCGGCCAGTCAGGGGCATACCTCGAAGGCGGCGGCCCAGAATGGGATTGCGTCGATCAAGGACAATCCCGCCTCCGCTCCCACCGAGGATTTGACGTGACCCGAGGGTGTGGCCGGTGGCGACGATGTGGGGCCGGCGGGGTGGGGGAGGATATGCGGGCTTCGAAGTCGTCGTGGCGAAAGGGTGGCCGCACGATAACCGTGATTGCAGTTGGTGACCCGAAAGGTTGTCGTTCGCAGGCTTTCCCGATGGCCTCGCGCCGACCTTGTGCGGTCGAGTTGTGTCGTCGCCGCGGTGTTTGGTTTCTGCCGTGGGGGTCAGGCTGTGGTGGGAATGGTGATCTCGGCTCTGCCGTCGAGGCCAGGTAGTAGGTAGTGCGGGCAGGTGACCAGCTGCCGTGGCACGGGTATCGGCTGCCGGTCGGTGTCGAGGTAGAGCCGGTAGGCGAGCTGCCCGCGCCGGTGGGTGCCGGTGTTCGGGTCGACGGCGCCGAGGAAGTAGCCGTGTACGGCGCCGGCGGTGGAGAAGATCGCCCGCGCCCACTCGGCGGGTTCGGCGGGCGGCAGATACCGTGGCCCGCCCGTCCCCGCGTCGACGGTGTACACGATGACCGTGACAACGAAGCCGGCCGCAGCGGGGAACCACTGCTCGGCGGCGACGTCGAACCGGGTGATGAAGGTGTGAATCCGCAGCTCGATGTCCGTTCCGGTGCGGGCCGCCGACGCGAGGATGTGGGGAGCTGCTGAGGCATCGTCGGCGGCCAGTGACGGCAGCGCGGCGTCGGTGGTGAGGTTGCTGCCGGGGCGTGCGGACATGGGGCACACAGTACGGGGGCCGCACACACCCGGCCGGCAGGACGACCGGTGGTTCGTCCGGTCGAGGACTGGTTCGCCGGGTGGGGTATCTGACCTGCGGTGACAGCATGTCCCCCGAAGCAGAATTTGGCCCACAAAGGTCGTGCTGCCGGAGTTCTTCTCGGCGCCATCCGGGCTGCACGATTCTGATCGCTACCGGCTCGGGGCGGCATGCGTTTGTGAGCGACCGCACCGCAGCCGCCCTCGAACGTGATCTCGCCATGCTCGCCGACGTGCGCGACCGCCTCCGGGCGTCAGAGATGTCGGCGGGTACCGCTCCGATCACCAGCAGGTCAGATTTCCCACATTGGTGTTACAATTTGGAACAAGAGTTCGGGAAGGGGTGGGTATGACCGTCACCGACACCAGGAGTGCTCTCGCTGCCAATTCTGCGCGAGAACACCTCCTGCGGCTGGACCGGCTGCGGCTGATCGACAAGGCGCAGAACGAGGGTTTCACGCTGCGCCAGATCGCTGATCTCCTGGAAATCTCGGCAACGCAGGTCCACCGGCTCGCGCAACGGGTCCTGCAGCAGCCCGGCGAACTCGAGCGAACCCCGCAGGAGGTGATTTACCAGCGCTCGGCCGGGGTGATCACCGATGACGAGATGATGGACACGCTGGTGCACTGGAACTACACCTACGGCTATGTACCCACCGAAGGCGACCAGCAGGTGGACGCGTACGCCAAGGGCAGCTGGGATGAGGTGCGGCGGGCGTATCGGCGGGGTTTGCTCGCCGACGACGAGTGGGACGTCCTGTTCGATGCCACCCGCACCGCACGGCAGGCGCAGCGCGCAGCGGCCCGGCGGTGAGCGTGGCGGGAGAACCACTGCGCGAGGCAGTTTCTCAGCAATTGGTGCACCTGGGTCAACACGGGCAGCCGCTGCATCCTGACAGTGGCCGCAGCACCCTCGACCTGTACGCGACTGATCGTCGGCGAGACCGGACGCTGCAGGAGGTCATCGAGTGGTATCTCGACCTCGCGGAGCCCGATCGCGATGGGCACTGCGCCGCGATAATTTCTGCGGGGCCACCGGGGGCAGGCAAGTCGACGGCGCTGCGTGAGCGTCACCTGGTCGATACCAGCTACCGATATCTGGACGCGGACATCGTCAAGGACGAACTCCTGCGCCGCGCCATCGCGGACGGTCACTACGCGGACCTGCTGTCGACGACGCTCGCCGATGCGCACCCCATAGCCCCCCGGGAACTCGCGGCCCTGGTCCACGCCGAATCCACCGAAGTCATCGACGACGTCCGCGAGGTGTGCCTGCAACGACGCGAGAACGTCGTCATCGAAGGCACCCTGCAATGGGGTCCGCTCGGGGACATCCTCATGGCCCAGCTCAGTGAGCACGACTACACCGACGTGCGCATCGTCGACGTCGAAGTACCGGCGTCGATCGCCCATGAGCAGGCGGTGCGGCGGTGGTGGGAGGGCCGGCTCCGGGGGATCAGCGGGCAGGAACCGATGGGTGGCAGGTTCACACCACCCGCGGCGGTCGCACGGCTCTATGAGCAGGGTTCGGTGAGCCGGTGCGCAGCCCACGCCCGCGCGGCGTTCGAAAGTACGCTCGCAGCGGCGATCACACAGGTCACCCTCATCCACATCGACCGCAGACTCGGCGCCGAGCCGTTGGTCTCGCGGCGTGTCGACGGCAAACTGGTCGAAGGACGATAACCACCGGCCCACACCGCAAGGCCGGGCATGCGCCGAGGCGCCGAGCGCGCGCGAGGAAAGCCTGGACGCAGGCCGTTGCGCAGTGGTGGGGTGACGTCTCCGGGTCGTACTGCAGTCGTCGGTGTGGCCGACTCGCAGGGTCGTCGCGACGGGCGAGATGGGTCCGATTCGCCTTGCGGGGCTGCACCACTGGGATGGGTTGTCCCGTGAGAGGCGGTGACGCTGCCCGGCGCTTCGGGGAACGCTCACACAGGCGTCGACGTACGTCGATGACCAGCCGGGCATTCGGTTCAGTGCAGGGAAACCAGAACAACGGCTGCCACCACGACGGCGGTGAGTTCGATGGCACCAAGGATCAGAGCGGCAACGGCGAGACCGGATCCGGTTTCATATTCGCGTCCGCCGGTCTCGACGTAGCCGATCGCACCGAACACCAAGGCTGGAATGAACAAGCCCGTCAGGGCGCAGAACAGTGCGACGATCGCGCACACGTTGGTGCGTTCAACCGTGTCGATGCCGAGATCCGGTTCGTCGACTGCGACCACCGGACACGCTCCTCGGGTTGTTGTGTGGTGTGCGGCCAGGGAGTAGATCCGGCACAGGCTGCCGGCGCCGCCAGTTGTCAGGGGCCGGGTGCCCAGGTACCGGTCCCGGTGCGACCGTTGCTGACGCAGAACAGATCCTGGCCTTCGGGGGAGATCGCGATCCCGGTGGCGGCGGGGTTGCAGCTCTCCCCTTCGGCTGCCTGCCCGATGATCGGCACGGACCTCACCCAGTGTGGGCGGGTGGATCCGGCGTAGGTGCATTTGAGGAAGGTGCCGTCGGCGGAGGTGGCGTGGTCGTCGACGGATGTGTCGCAGTCCCCGTTGACCGTGGGGGAGGTGGTGGGC
>RRBB01000360.1:0-7237 GCA_006543605.1 Rhodococcus sp. WS4 | reverse complement strand
TCCTGCGACACGCCCACCCCGACGAGCACATCTGGTCCTGGTCGCACTGGCGGAGACGCCGACAACACCAGGCCCGCATCTGTCATTACCGAACCCGCGGCCACCTGCCATAAGTGCCGTTGCAGTATTAGCCGCAGCGGCAGCTGGAGGCCGCCGAAGGCGCTGACCGACCTTTCGATGCACGAAGCCGGCCGCGCTCGAGGACGCGGCCGGCTTCACGGTTGTGCTGTCGGCTCCGGTCAGACGGCGCTCTTCACGCGCTCCGACGCTTTCGCCAGGAACTCCAGGCTCAACGGGTTGTACAGTGCCGCCTGCTCGTGCTGGGGCCAGTGGCCGCATTCCGGATACAGCTGCAGCTGAGCACCGGCGATGTCCGCGGCCATCTTCTCGGCCTCCGGAACGTCCCCGAAGGGGTTCTCGTGGCCCCATACGACCAGTGTCGGGGCCTGGATGCGTGCGAGCCGATCGGACCGGAGCAGATTTCGCTGACGCGTGTCCATGTCCTGCAGCGACAGCAGGTTGTGAATGTTGGCGACGAAATCGGGCTGATGGTAGATCCGGTGCCGGGCCTCCACCAGTTCCTCGGTGGCGTTGACCGGATCGTGCATCAGCAGGTGCAGCCGAGCCCGGGTCAGTTCGATGTCGTTACTCTGGACGGCCTTGGTGGTCGAGGTGCGAATGCGCTGCATCACTTCGGGGTTTGCGACGGTGCCTCCGGCGGCGAGCAGTTGCAGCGACAGCACTCGCTCGGGCTGCTCACTTGCGAGGTACGCGGCCACCCAGCCGCCCAGCGATTCCCCTACGAGGTGCACCTTGTCCAGCCCGACCGCGTCGAGGTAGTTTACGAGATGGTCTACATAGCGCGGAATTTCGTACGGGTAGTCCGGTTTGCCCGTGTAGCCGTGGCCAAGCATGTCGATCGCGTGGCACTCGTAGTACGGAGCATGTGCGGCGATGTTACGCGCGAAGGCTTCCAGGTGGCCGCTGGTGCCGTGGAGGAAGATCACCGCCTCCTCGCCCGTGCCGGCCTGTAGCGACCGGGTGGGAACTCCGGCTGCGTCCACCGTCTTCACTGCGAAGTCGAGTCCGGCGAGTTCGTTCCAGATTGTCATGTGTGTGTCCTTTGTCGGGAGTGGAGGGTTGACGAATTCACGGCGCGAGCGGCCGAGTGGTGGGATCGAGGACGACGACGCCCATCCCCGTGAGCCATTCCGGCATCGGCTCGTAGGCGAGACGTTCGGCGGGGGCGTAGTTCACCATTGCGGCCATCATGAGCCAGGTTCGGAGTTCCTGCGCACCGTTACCTGCCTCGGTGTCGACCTCGTAAGTGGAGAACCCGGCGAGTTCGGCCGCCTTGCCGGTCTCGAAGAGATCGAGGATCCGGTCGTCGAACTCCGGTGAGATGGCCGCCTCGGCCGCGCGGATGATCTCACGTCGGCGCACGTCGTAGTCCGACCAGTTCTCGCGACCGTCGAGCCAGGCCTGCACCATGAAGTCGTCGTCCTCACCGTGCGGATCACGCCAGTCCGGCCACGGCAGCCGGTGCGACAGACCACCGGAGGCGATGACGATCACCCGCTTGTCCTCCGGATACGAGGCGAGCGCCTCGCGGAGGGCGTGTGCGAGCGCCTCACAGCGCCTGAAAGTCGGCAGCGGTGGTGCGAAGACGTTGACGACCAGAGGCACGATGGGCACGTCGAGGTCCGCCAGCAGGTACTGGATGGCATGCGACTGTCCGTGGTCGATCTGCAGACGGGCGGAGAACGCGAGATCGAACCGTCCGCTCTCCACCACCTGCGAGGCGAGGTGCCCGGCCAGGTCCACGTCGACACGCTGCGGGCCCTTCGGGGTACCCGACTCGCCGCTCGCGATGCACTCGCCCACGCCGAGCGTGAAGGGCGGGACGAGGTCGAGCCAGAATCCTCTGAAGTGATTCGACCCCAACAGGATCACCACGTCGGGCCGCGCCGCGGCGATCCGCTCGCGCGCCGAGAACAACGCCTCCCGGAAGCGTTCCGCCTCGGCTTTGTGTGTCGTTTCCTCCCAATGGGTGTTCATGAGGGTGCTGTGCGAAGCACCCACCCCCAAGACGATCTCGGCCATCAGCCGGCTCCTACTTCCTCGAGTGTGCGGGTCACCGTGTCGATGGCGACACGGATCAGGTACCGGGTCAGCCTCTCGGCCTCGGCCAGGTCGACGGTGTTCATGCCCATGGCGAAGTCCACCTCGAACGGTGCGTCCACGACTTTGGGCATGCCGACCCGGACAGTCGGGATTCCCCGGCTGCGCAGGATGTTCGCGTCCGTGGCGCCACTGGCGTCGCGGACCGCGTGGTGCGGTTGACCCTCGACGGCCTCCCAGGCCGCTACGGCACTGCGGCAGAGCCACATCCGCTCGTCGGACGCCTCGCCCGGGATCGACAAGATCTGCTCTACGTCGATGCGGGCGTCCAGTTCGGTGGCGATCCGCCGCACGGCGTCGACCAGCTCGCGTTTGGCGGCGGTCGGTGTGGTCCGTGGGCTGAGGCGCAAATCCACCATCATCCGCACCTGAGCCGGGGTGAACGAGGCGGTCCGGTCCCACCCGCCCCGGATGTTCGCGACCATGCCCTGGGGCAGAACCAGGCCGTCCCGGTGCGCATGCGAGTACTGCGGGAACCATTGCTCCAGGCGTACTGCCACCTCGCCCGCCAGCGCGACGGGGTTGCGGTACGGCAACCGGTGCCGGGATCCGACGTAGGTGTGGGTGCCGTGCACGGTGATCTCGAACCAGGCCAGGCCCACCTCCTCCCATGACACCGTCCACCCGGGTTTGGCGATGAGCGCGAAATCTGTCCAGACTCCCTGTTCGAGGAGAAACGAACAGCCCACGCCCTGGCCGGTGTTGCGGCGCGGGTTTCCCACGCCCGGGCGAGGATTCGTCGGCATTCCGCCGGCCCCGAAAGCCGCGACCAGGTCACCGGTGAGCGGTATTCCCGCAGCATGCACTGCTTCGATCGCCGCCATGACGCAGGCGGCATGTCCCTTGGGATTCGACGCACCGAGGCCGATGACGTAGTCATCCTGGCTGTGGGCCCGCGCCGCCATGTCGGGACGGAGAGTCTCCGCCGCCCAGGGCAGGTCTTCCTCGCTGTTGCCACTGGTGACGGTGTCGATCGGGGCGTACAGCATGAGGTCCGGCCCCGACCCGTCACCGCGCAACCGTGCCCACGAGTTGGCTTGGCGGTCGTCGAGATCCATCGAGTGCGCTTCGATGCCCCCGGCGGCGAACGTCTTTGTGATGTGCCGTGCGAGTGGCGCTTCGTCGCCGGTCGGACTGGCGATGTCCACCAGACCGATGATCAACTCCCGCAATCGCTCACGATCGACCGTCGCCCACGCCTGTTCGGTCCAGGCGCGGCGCCGCTCGTCGAGGCCCACGAGTTGGGTGGCGGTTGCGGCCGTCACGAGTTGATCCGGTGTACCTGGGTGTTGCTGCGTGCGGCGACGAAACGCCATGCCCTCGGCACGCCGGTGGCGAGCAGGAGGCCGAATGTGACGCCTGACAGAGTCTTGAACATCGAATTCTCCTCTAGTCGGCGTCGGTCGCGGCGGGTGCGCTCGCCCCGTTGGCCGACTCGGTGGTTGTAGCCGGCCGCGCAGTCTTCCGTGCCACGGAGGCGCGGCGCTCACGAGCCGGTCGATCGGGTGTTGCCGGCGCGAAAGCGACTGCAGCCGCGATCTTCTCTCCATACTCCTCTTCGGCGAGATTGCGCCAGGTGGTGAGCGAGACGTCGGGTCGATACAGCTTCTCCGGCGGAGCGTCGGTGACACGGACCATCCACTCGTCCTGGCCCGAGAACTGGCCGTGGAACAGCCACCGCACGGCACCGAGGTATTTGGCGTAGAAGCCGAGCCTCTTCGCCCCGGTCTCGAAGTTGACCATGAGCCCCACGTACTGGTGGTGATCCTCGTCGACCGGAACATAGAACTCGTAGTGAATGAAGTTGGGATAGGCGATCCGCAGCACACCGGGCATCGACAACGATGCGAAGCCCGGGAAGTTCTGGGCTGCGATCACCGGATTCACCTTCAGGCCGGCCCCGACGTTGCCGATCTGCGAGATCTTGCTCTCGTCGGGCTTCTTCTTCCACCAGCGCTTGTTCGTCCACTTCCCGACGCCGGGAAAGTCCGCCTCCCAGTAGACTTCCTCTTGGACCCGGTAGATCCACCGGCCTTCCGGGACGATGCTGGTGATGTTCCACGTCGGCATCGGCTTGAACAGCCGCCACAATGCGGTGCGGTGCAGGTACTTCGCATGCCCCTCGTCGAATCCGTTCTCGCACGCGAATCGCCAATTGCCGCTGCGGGGTTGGATCCGGCCCCCGACGACGCCTTCGTTCTCGACAAGCTCACGGGGCAACTGCTCGTCGATCGACGGCACGGGCTCGTTGGCGATCGGGATGTACACCCAGACCAGGCCCAGGCGTTCTTCGGCCGAGTAGGTCTGCACGGACAGTTTGCCGCAGATCTTCGAGTCCGGCCCGTCGGTGATGACGGCAGCCAGTTTGCCGTCGGTGAGTCGGAACGTCCAGCCGTGGTAGGGGCAGCTGACCGTCCCCGGGAACTGTTGATCACCCTCCGACAGCGGCACGCCACGATGGGGGCAGCGGTCGTGCAGTGCGTAGACCTTGCCCGCGTCGCGAATGAGCGCGAGCTTCTCGCCGCAGATGGTGTGGCTCGTCGGCTTACCTGTTACATGGTTCGCCCACGTCACCGGATACCAGTATCCGCGGTAACCACTGCCTGCCTCGTTGTATCGAGGCCAGGCGGTCCAGTCCTGCCGCCCGGCCGCGCGCGGCCTCTCCGGGAGAACCTGCGTGTTCTCCGGCGCCTCGACACCAGTCATGTGAAGTCCTCTCGAGATGAGATCAAGTGATGCAGGAGATCTTCCGATCGACTGCCCTGCACCTCAACAATTCCGGTTCGCTCAGCAGACCGGGTTCATCGTCGCGGTGTCGTGGTGATCACCGCGCTGCCCTCCGCGCACAAAGCCCCGTCGTCGGCGTGTTCGACGAGGGCGACCTCGATCCGGTCACCCTCGATACGAGTGACGGTTCCGCTGACCGTGAGGACACACCCCACGGGGGCGGGCGCTCGGTTGCGCCACGTCACGGATGTCACCGCACCGGCCTCCCCGGCCAGGCGGGCGGCGGCCCGGAAGAACAGCGTCCCCTGCAGCTGAGCCATCACCACCCGGTCAGCGAGGCCCTCGGCACGGGCGTAGTCGGTGTCGTAGTGAATGCGGTGCGCGTTGTGCGTGGTAGCGCCGAAACGGAGCACGCAGACCGGATCGCAGTGCAGCGCAACCTGTTCGATGGTATCTCCGACCTTCCATTGTCCACTGGGCGTCATCGGACGATGAACCGTTCCGTGACAATTGCCAGCGTGACCGATCCCGTGACGCGGTAGGTCTTGGACACGGTGATCAGAAGGAACTCATGGCCGTCACGGCCCTTCCGGTCGACACCGCACACGGTGCGTGTGACCTCGATGGGCTCGCCGAGCGGAGGTGTCGAACAGAACTCGATGGTCTGTCCTCCCGCCAGCAGGCGCACGTCCAGCCCCGCCGTGCCGGGCACCTCATCGGCGAACATGCCGTCGGGGCGATACTCCTCGCTGTCTGCGCCGTCCGGTCCTCGCAGCATGCTGGGCAAGTACATCGGGTGGACCCGGAAGTCGTCTCGTCCGGAGTCGAGAAATCGAGGATCGCGTTCCGCCGACGCTCTCGCGAATGCCACGGACTCCGCTGCTCTCACCGCCCCGAGGCGGCGGTGCGTGGTGGTCCCGATCATCCGGCACGCGCGTTCGAAGGCTGAATCCAGGCCAATGTGCATGGGCGAACGCTAGATCCGGTGTGACGGCGTCACCACGGTCCCGGACCGTCCAGCGGACCGCGATGCTTCCGTCACCGCCGCCGATCGGGTCAGGTGTGGTCATGGCACATCCACCGAACAGTCTGTACGCCACCGCCGCAGGTGTGAAATTCCACTACCACGACATGGGCGAGGGGTCTCCAACGATCTTCCTGCACGGCGGCGGCCCCGGCTGCACGGCGTGGTCCGATTTCGGACCCGTCGCACCACTCTTCGCCGACGATCGTCGAGCCGTGCTCGTCGACATCCTCCAGTACGGCAAGTCCGACAAGTGCACCATCAGCGGACCGATGTGGGACTTCCACGCAGCCAAGATGGTCGCCCTCCTCGACGAACTCGGCATCGCCCGAGCTGATTTCGTCTGCAATTCCTGGGGCGGGACGATCGCACTGAATCTCGCGGCAAAATACCCGGACCGGGTGCGTGCACTGGTGATCACCGGAAGTATGCCGGTCTTCTACGGACCACTTGCCCCGTTGCCGGAGGACGGCCGGCGCGGCCGCAACGCCCGCGATGTGTACTACGGCGGCGACGGTCCCACCCGGGAGAAGATGCGGCAACTGATCACTCGCCTCGAATGGTTCGACGGAGACCAGCTGCCCGACGAGACGCTCGACATGCGGTACCGCCAAAGTCTCGATCCCGACGAGATGGCGCTGGCTGCGGCGTCGGACAATCCGCGTGGGGAGTGGCAGGATCTGACGACCGAACTCGGGATGATCGAGGCGCCGGTTCTGTTCGCGTGGGGGATGCACGACGCCTTCCTGACGCCGGACTATCCGCTGATGCTGGCCCGAATGATCAAGCACGGCCACCTCTACGTGATGGACCGCGCGTCCCACCACCTGCAGGAGGAACGCCCGCACGACTACTACTCGCTCGTGACGGGGTTCCTCGAACAGCGACACCCGTGACCACGAGCAGCACCTGTTCCGAACTACACCCCGCACCACCTGCCGGAATCAAACGCATCAAACTCGTCCTCGTCCTCGGTGTGCTCACCGCACTGGGCCCGTTCACCGTGGACATGTATCTACCGGCACTACCGGCGATCGCCGTCGACTTCGAGACCTCGGAGTCGACGGTGCAACTGACACTTACCGGAACGCTGATCGGTCTCGCTCTCGGACAGCTGGTGATCGGCCCGGTCTCCGACCGCTACGGTCGGCGTCGCCCACTCCTGCTGGGCACAGCAGTCCCTGTTGCCTCACGTCAAGATGCCCGCGAAGTCTGATTCGTTGACTCATGCACAGATGCCCGCGTGACGGGTGCCCTTCGCGCTGGCCCCGCCTTACTGGTCGTCAGCGTCAGCAACTCGGTGGT
>RRBB01000035.1:0-70465 GCA_006543605.1 Rhodococcus sp. WS4 | reverse complement strand
CCCCGGCGCTACCCCCACGAACCCGGATACCGCGAAACCGACGAGTGTCGCCGCGATGATCGACAGGGCCACCGTGGGTGCGGGTGGATCGCGAGTCGGCTCCGGGTCGGCGTCGGGCGGAACCAGGTGCCGCCGGAAGAATATCCGGAACAGGATCAGTTCGACGACGATCGCCACCGCCCAGGGCAACGCCATGACGGCGGCGAAATGCACGAAGCTGAGCCCGGTCGCGGAGAACGCGATGAGGTTGGTGAGGTTGGAGACGGGCAGCAGCGTCGATGCCGTGTTCGACAGGTGAGCGCTGGCGTAGGAGTGCGGCCGCGGATCCATCCGCAACGAGCGGGCCGTCGCGATCACCGCCGGGGTCAGCAGAACCACGGTGGCATCGAGACTCAACACCGCGGTGGTGAGTGCCGCGGCCCCGAACACGAGCGTCAGCAACCTCTTCGGGTCTCCGCGTGCCCCGCGCCGCAGCCTGGCCGCGATCCACGTGAATACACCCATGGCGTCGGCGAAATGCGCAAGAACGAGGATCGCCGCCAGGAACCCGACGGTAGGGGCCATTTCGGTCACTTCGTCCCACGCCTGCGCGGGCGTCACCAGACCGGTGGCCAGGACGACGACGGCGGCCGGTGCGGCCGCGACGATCTCGGGGAGCCGGCGAGGACGGACTAGTGCGAAGACGAGGACCGCGGCGACGAGCGCCACTGCCAGAACGGTCACCGGCGAGTCACTTCAGGAGCTTGAGAAGGGTGCGCAGATTCCGAGTGGTGGTGGAGGCTTTCAGCTTGGCGGAACCGGTGCTCCTGCCGAACCTGCTCTTCAGGGTCATGCCCCGCTCGACCTCCCAGTACAGGACGCCGTCGCCGGCCTGAATCCGTTCGACCTCCGGATCCAGCTCGTCTCGGATGCTCAGAAGTGTGTTCAGGACCTCGGGTTCGGGCGTCACCAGCACGTACGGGTGCCAGCCCTCCCGCTCGGGGTCGAACGGATAGTTGTCGACGATCTGCCGGACCGTGTCGAGGTCGAGGACGAAAACCCAGGCCTCGTACTTGAATTCGGCACGAAGCCCGGCTTCGATCTCGCTCTTCAGTGCGGGAATGTCGTCGCGATCGGAATCGAACAGCACATTGCCCGACGCGAGGACGGTCTTCACGTTCACGAATCCCAGATCGGCGAAGGTGCTGCGGAGGTCGGCCATCTTGATGTTGATGCCGCCCACATTGATACCGCGCAGAAGGGCGGCGTATCGGGTCATGCTCAGACCATAGTGCGGCGGCATGACACGTTCGCGCGAACTGTAGTCTGATCAGGCGGACGAGTTGGCCGGGCGGCCGCGGCACAGGGAACCAGCACGTGAGTGCACAGGCCCCGAGTCGAGGAAAGTCCGGACTCCACAGAGCAGGGCGGTTGTTAACGGCAACCCGAGGTGACTCGCGGGACAGTGCCACAGAAAACAGACCGCCGGCGCCACACCCTCCGGGGTGAGGCGCCGGTCAGGGTGAAACGGTGCGGTAAGAGCGCACCAGCACCCCGGGTGACCGGGGTGGCTAGGTAAACCCCGCCCGGAGCAAGGTTGAAGGCCGCATCGGATCCTCCGGGATCCCGGTGCGGCTGCGCAGGTGTTCGAGGGCTGCTCGCCCGAGCCTGCGGGTGAACCGCTCGAGGTACCCGGCGACGGTGTATCCAGATGGATGGTCGCCACCCGGCGCTTCGGCGCCGGGGACAGGATCCGGCTTACACGCCAACTCGTCCGCCTCAGCGTTGCGCGGGTCGGCGAGTTCTCGACCCCGACTGGCGAGTAACAAACAGACCGGTTAGCATCTTTCCCGCATCGGCCCGACCGACCCGAATCGGGGTCGATGTCGGGGCCCGTCGCCCACGTCCGTGGGCGACGGGGCCCCACTGATCGGCGGCGATAGCTGTTACTCGTGATAGCGGTAACATCTGTCCATGGACTTGCCTCATGACATCGCCGGTTCCGGCCCCACGCTCGTGCTCGTGCACGGCATCGTGCATCGGCGGCAGGCCTGGAATGTCCTGCTGGAGCAGTTGACGCCCTACCGCCGGGTCGTCACCGTCGACCTTCCGGGGCACGGCGAATCGGCGGCGCTCGAAGACGGCGCCGACACGATGGATCATCTCCTCGAGGAACTGAGCGCCTTCGTCCGCTCGGTGACCCCGGCCGGTGAACGACCGCACGTCGCGGGGAACTCGCTCGGCGGCTGGCTCTCCCTCGCCCTCGCGGCCCGCGGCGAGGTCGCGTCGGCCACCGCACTCTCGCCGGCGGGCTTCTTCGTCAACCGCGCCGATCAGGCCCGCACCATCTACACGTTCCGGGCCCTGCGTGGGCTCACCCGGGCGCTCGGCTCGAACGCACCGAGAGCGCTCGGGTTCAGGGCCGTCCGCTACCCCTCGCTGGCCGCCTTCTTCGCGCGGCCCAGTCGAGTGCGGTACGAGGACGCCGTGATCGACGCCCACTCGCTCGCCACCAACACGCTGGTCGACAAGGGGATGACGGCCTCGTTCGACCTGCCGCATGTCGTCGACGCGACGGTGCCCGTCACGGTCGCCTGGGGGCGACGGGACCTGATTCTGCCGGTGTATCAGGCGCGGCGGGTGCGCAGATCCTTCCCGCAGGCGCGGATCCTCGTCCTGCCGGGCATCGGGCACGTGCCGATGACCGACGACCCGAATCTGATCAGCACGATTCTGCTGGGCGGCAGCTCGTCGAGTTCCGCCGCCTCCCCGAGCTGAGGCCGGACTACCGCGCTTCGGCGACCACCGCGGCGCCGAAGCCGAAGAGGACCGTTCCGGTGATCCGATCGAGGACCCGCCGGACGGACGGCTTCTCCAACGTGGTCCGTGCACGGGTCAGCAGGATGCTGTATGCGCCGAGCCAGACGATCCCGAGGAGCCCGTGGACGAGCACGAGCAGTGCCAGCGTCGGAGCGGTCGGTACCAGCTGGGGGAGCAGGCCGGTGTAGAAGACCGCGATCTTCGGGTTCAGGAGGTTGGTCAGGAATCCGGCCCGCCAGCTCGACCCCGGCGACGGAACCGGTGCCGGCTCGGCGTCGACGACGGCGCGCCGTCGGGTCCGGCTCTGCCACAGGGTGGAGACCCCCAGATACACCAGGTACATCCCGCCGACGATCTTCACGACGGTGTACGCCTCCGCGGACGCGGCGAGAACGGCGCCGAGCCCGACGACGGTCAGCGCGCCCCACACCATCAACCCGGCGACCACCCCGAACGTCGCCCGTAGCGCGGCGCCGCGTCCCCCGGACAGTCCGGCGCGGGTCACCACCGCCATATCCGGGCCCGGCATGACGGTCAGGAGCCCGAGTACAGCAACAGCGGTCACCACGACACCGATCATGGGCCCAGTATGTCGGGCGTGGTCAGCGCAGCGAAATCCACACCTGGCACTTGCCGAGGACGGTGTGCCCGTCGAACGTCACGGTCAGGTCGACACGTGCGGTGCCTGCGTCCTCGTCGACCTGGGCGGCCTTCGCGACGACGTCGACGACCGCTCCCTCCTCCGGGGCGACGATCACCGGCTTGGTGAAGCGGGCCCGATAGCCGGTGACCCTTGCCGGGTCGCCGAGCCAGTCGACGACGCACTGTGTGGCGAGCCCGAGCGTGAGCATGCCGTGCGCCAGCACGCCGGGCAGGCCGACGGCGTCCGCAACGTCGTCCCGGTAGTGGATGGAATTGAAGTCACCGGACGCCCCGGCATAGCGGACGAGGGACTCCCGGGTGAGGTGGTAACGGGCTTTGGCGACAGTGTCGCCGAGCAGGATCCGTTGCGGCGACGTCATTCCTCGCCCCTGACGAACAGGGTCGACGTCATGGTGCTCACGTGATCGCCTGCGGCGTCGAGGATCTCGATGTCGGCGACGAGCAGCGTGTGCGGACCGCGGGACGTCACGTTCGTGACGGTGAGGACGGCGGAGAGTTCGTCGCCCGCGACGACCGGACGGATGGACGTGGCGTGTTCCGTGCTGTGCACCAGATTGACGGGCTCGATCCCGGACGTCGGATCGGCGACGAGCTGAGCGAGTGCACGTTCCTGCACGATGACGGGAAACGTGGGCGGGGCAACGAGATCGGCGTGACCGGCGGTGCGTGCGCTGTCGACGTCGAACGAGGTGGGATTGGTGGCGAAGACGGCGCGGGCGAACTCCCGGATCTTCTCGCGGCCGACGAGGTAGGGCTCGGTCGGTGGGTAGACACGACCCTCGATCTCTGGATTCACTGCCATCAGGTCAGCCTAGAGACGTCCCGTCACCCGAGCAGGGCGAAGCGTTCGATGATGCGTCACGAAAGTGTCGCGGTCAGGCCTGCGCCGTGACGAATCCCAGACGTGACGAAGGCGCCGGATACGACGAAGCCCCCGCCGTCACTGCCGGCGGGGGCTTCGAGGAATCGACTGGTCGACAGCCTCAGACGGGATCGACCATCAGCAGTTGGGCCCAGTACGTGGCGCCTTCGGCACCGAGGTAGGGAAGTAGCTGATCAAAAATGATCGTCGACATGCTCGCTCCATTCTCTGTTCGGGCACTGCGCACGGAAAGACGGGCCATCGGCACCGCACTGACCGGCGCCGGGGAACGTATCACCGGACAGGTCTCCGAGGGTAACAGTCTGAGCGTGATCCACAACTCCATCCGTCCCACCGGTGCGACACTGAGGACATGACTGACGAAGATCATCTCTGGTACTACAACGTCGAGGACGGCACCGTCACCCAGGGGAAGGCGGCATCGTCGATGTCCCGGATGGGTCCCTACCCCGACAGGGACTCGGCCGAGAAGGCGCTGCAGATCGCCGCGGAGCGGAACAAGGCGGCGGACCGGGCCGACGAGGAGTGGAACAACTAGCGTTGCGCGAGGGGTGTGCGAGGTGCCGATGAGCCGTTTCGTAGCGCGCGGAATCGATTTCGGCACCGTGCGCACCGAATTCCACCTGCCGGAGGGCTATCCCCCCGCGGCGGTCGCGCAGGCGCGGGCGGCCTCCGACCGGTACGCGTCCGAGCGGGAGGACCGCACCGATCTGGCGTTCGTCACCATCGATCCGCCCGATTCCCTGGATCTCGATCAGGCGCTGCACCTGGGGCGCACGCGCGACGGTTTCGTCCTGCACTACGCGATCGCGGACGTCGGCGCCGTCGTGGAGCCGGGTGGGGTGCTCGACGTGGAAACCCGGAAACGGGGGCAGACGTTCTACCTCCCCGACGGCAAGGTGCCCCTGCACCCGAAGGAACTGTCGGAGGGATCCGCGAGTCTGCTCCCGGACGTGGACCGCCCGGCGGTGGTCTGGCGGATCGAACTCGACGACGCCGCCGAACCGCTGTCCTGCACCGTGTCCCGTGCCACCATCCGTTCGGTTGCGCGCCTCGACTACGCCGGTGTGCAGGCCGATTCGGAGGCGGGACGGTTGCATCCATCCATCGCGTCGCTGCCGGAGTTCGGGAGGCTCCGCACCGCGGCGGCGGTGGCGCGCGGGGCGATCGAACTCCGACTGCCGGAGCAGGAGGTGGTGTCGGACGGTGACGGCTGGCGCGTCGACCTCGCGCCCCGCACCGAGGCCGACGACTGGAACGCTGAAGTCTCGCTCCTCACCGGAATGTGCGCTGCGGCCATGATGCTCGACGCGAAGGTCGGGTTGCTCCGCACCCTGCCGCCGGCCGGGCCGGAGGCCGTCGACGCGCTGCGACGCACCGCGGCGGCGTTGGGAATCGACTGGCCCGAGAGCGTCGGCGTCGGCGCGCTCCTCGCCCGGCTCGACCCGAACTCGGCGTCGACTCTGGTGCTGATGACGGAGGCGCCGTCGCTGCTGCGGGGCGCCGACTACGCCGCGTTCGACGGCACCCTGCCCGAATTGACCGTGCATTCCGCCATCGGCGCCCCCTACGCGCACGTGACCGCGCCGCTGCGCCGGCTCTCGGATCGGTACTCCACCGAGGTGTGCCTTGCGGTCTCGGCCGGACGGGCGGTGCCGGTGTGGGCACGCGACGCTCTGGGTTCGATGCCCGAGATCATGGGCGGCTCGGATTCCCTGGCGGGCAAGATCGACCACGCCTGCATCGACCTCACCGAGGCGACCGTGCTGGCGGACCGGGTGGGGGAGACGTTCGACGCGACCGTGCTGCGCTCGCGGAACGGCAAACGTACGGCGGACGTGTTCGTCCCGTCCGTGTCCGTGATGGCGAAATGTGTGGGCGATCCCGCAGAGGGTGAGCAGGTGAAGGTCAGGCTCGTCTCCGCCGACGTCGTGAAGCGGACCGTCGAGTTCGGTTACCCCGCTTGACGCGTCAGTCGCGGAACCGGTCGGTCGCCTCGACGAGGTGATGGACGATGCCCGGCTCCACAGCGGAGTGTCCTGCGTCGTCGACGATCTCGAGCCGGGAACTGGGCCAGGCCCGGTGCAGGGCCCACGCGCTGGTCGCGGGGCACACCACGTCGTAGCGCCCCTGCACGATCACGCCCGGAATGCCCTCCAGCGCGGCCGCGTCGCGGAGCAGTTGGCCCTCCTCGAGGAATCCGCGGTGGTGGAAGTAGTGATTCTCGATGCGGGCGAACGCCAGCGCGAACCTCGGCTGCGACGTCTCCGCCACCCGTTCCGGCTTGGGAAGCAGCGAACTCGTCGCTCCCTCCCACGTGGACCACGCGATCGCGGCGCGCGTCGCGACCTCCGGGTCGTCGGAGCGGAGGAGTCGGTGGTAGGCCTCGACGAGATCGCCGCCGCGCTCCGATTCCGGCACCGGCGCCAGGAACTTCTCCCACAGTTCGGGGAACAGGTGCCCGGCTCCGCCGTTGTAGTACCAATCGATCTCGCTGCGCCGCAGCAGGAAGATGCCGCGCAGCACCAGTTCGGTGACCCGGTGCGGGTGCTTCTGCGCGTAGGCGAGTGCCAGCGTGGACCCCCACGACCCGCCGAAGACCTGCCAGCGGTCGATGCAGAGATGATCGCGCAGAAGCTCCACGTCGTCGATCAGACGGTCGGTGGTGTTGACCGACAGATCGGCCCCGTCGGCGACGTGCGGTGTGGAACGCCCGCACCCGCGCTGGTCGAGCAGCACGATCCGATACACCTGCGGGTCGAAGAACTGCCGTTGCGCGGGGTCGGTGCCGCCCCCGGGCCCGCCGTGGAGGAACACGACCGGCTTCCCGTCGGGATTGCCGCTCTGCTCCCAGTACATCTGCTGACCGTCGCCGACGTCGAGGTGCCCGAACTGGTACGGCTCGAGCGGCGGGTACAGGGTGCGTAGCTGTGTCACGGCGTACCTCAGAACCCGATCAGGCCGGACGCCAGATCGGGGATCTCCAGGGCGGTGATCGCCTGCTGCCGGATGTCGGGGCAGGCTGCCGTGGTGATCACGTCGATCCGGCCACGGTCCTGCAGGAAGTCGAGCGCGTTGAGGTTGTTCTTCGCGATCCACGTCCCGACCAGACCGTTCAACCCGGTCTTGCCGATGGTCGGGGTGTAGGTGCGCCAACTCTGCAACTGACCTTCGAGGTCGGTGCAGAGCTGGGCGGCCTGCGCCTCGGTGACCCCACCCGGCACCAGGGCGGGCCCGGGAACCGCGGTGGTGGCCGGTGCCGGCGGCGCGGTGGTGCCGGGTGCGGGTGAGGTGCCCTGCCCGGCGCACCCCGTGACCAGCGCCGCGACCGCCACCGTCCCGGCCGCCGCGACGGCCAGGCGGTGACGACGTCCGGTGCCCTGCACGCATCGCTGTCGCATGAACATCCCCCTCGAGTGTGTGCCGGCCCGTGAGTCGAGGGCGACCTAGAAGCTGTGCTCTTCCGCCGGGAACGTTCCGGCGCGTACCTCGGACGCGTAGGCCGCGGCCGCGGTACGCAACTCGTCACCGACGTTACCGAAGCGCTTGACGAACTTCGCCGTCTTGCCACTGGTGTAGCCGGCCATGTCCTGCCACACGAGGACCTGGGCGTCGCATTCGACGCCCGCGCCGATGCCGACGGTGGGGATGGTGAGCTTGCGCGTGACCTGGCCGGCGATCTCGGCAGGCACCATCTCCATGACGACGGAGAACGCGCCGGCTTCCTGCACGGCGATCGCGTCGGCGACCAACTGCTCGGCGGCGTCACCGCGACCCTGCACGCGGAAACCGCCGAGCGAGTTGACGCTCTGCGGGGTGAACCCGACGTGGGCCATGACGGGGATGCCTGCCGCGGTGATGGCGGCGATCTGCGGCGCGACGCGCTCGCCGCCCTCGAGCTTGACCGCGTGCGCCAGCCCCTCCTTCATGAACCGGGTCGCGGACGCGAGGGCCTGTTCGGGGGAGCTCTCGTAGCTGCCGAACGGCAGATCGGCCACGACCAGGGCATGCGGCGCACCGCGGACTACGCCGCGAACGAGGGGGAGGAGTTCGTCGATCGTGACGGGGACGGTGGTCTCGTAGCCGTAGACGACGTTGGCGGCCGAATCACCGACGAGGAGAACGGGAATCCCGGCTTCCTCGAAGATGCGGGCGCTGGAGTAGTCGTAGGCGGTGAGCATCGCCCAGCGCTCACCCTCGGCCTTCATGGCCTGGAGGTGGTGGGTCCGGGTCTTGCGCTTGGGAACGTCGTGCGATGGTGCTGATCCGTAGAGCCGATCTTCTGACGTGCTCGCGGACGACTTGCTATCGGACATCGTTGTCCCTTTCTGGCCTCGAGGCCCTTGGCGGGTCCCCGGGTGCGGGTGATGACGCCTACAGTCTGCCACCGGCCCGCAGGGGAGCGAAGGGATCGCACACGTGCAATAGGTCACACCCGCTGTCCGGCCTCTGACCTGCGGGAAGGCCGTCTCGCTGGGAACCCTGGCACGATCGTCCTATGTCGAAGAGTGCTCGGGTACCGGCCGCGTTCGCGGGGTGCATCGCCGTCGTCCTTGTCGTCGCAGGCTGTGCGGGAGGCGGACGGGACGTCGGTGAGGCCGTCGCCGAGCCACCGGCGTCCGAGGCGGCTCCCGCCGGGCCGATCCCCCCGGGGCTCGAGAATTTCTACACGCAGCAGGTGCAGTGGGGCTCGTGCGAGGGCTACAGCACCGACGGGTCTCCGCTCGGCGACAATCTCGACTGCGCCGAGGTCACCGTGCCCAACGACTATGCGAATCCCGCGGGCGCCACTGCCCGGATCGCCGTCTCGCGGTCGAAGGCGACCGGAGACAAGGTCGGATCGCTCCTCGTGAATCCCGGCGGTCCGGGGGCGTCGGGAATCGGACTCGCGTCCGTGGCCGACGGCACCGATCTCGCCGAGCATTTCGACGTCATCGGCTTCGATCCGCGTGGTGTCGGCGCGTCCACGCCGCAGGTGACCTGCCTGACCGCGCCGGAGGTGGACGCGAAGCGCAAGGACGACGACATCGACATGAGTCCCGCCGGGATCGCACAGACGGAGTCCGAGAACCGCGACTACGCCGACAAGTGCGCGGACCGGACCGGCGTCGACGTCCTGGCCCACGTCGGCACATACGACGTGGTGCGCGACATGGACGTCATCCGGGCGGTCCTCGGTGACGAGAAGCTGAACTACCTCGGCTACTCCTACGGCACCCGGCTCGGCTCGACGTACGCGGAAACGTTCCCGGGCAACGTGCGCGCGATGGTCCTCGACGGCGCCCTCGACCCCGAGCAGGATCCGACCGAGGAAGTGATCCTGCAGGCGGCCGGATTCCAGGACGCGTTCAACGCGTTCGCCGCCGAATGCATGCAGCAGCCGGACTGTCCGCTCGGGACCGACCCGGCGCAGGCGAACGCGAGGTTCCGGGCGCTCGTCGATCCGCTGATCGCCACTCCCGCCGCGACCACCGACCCGCGCGGGCTCAGCTACACCGATGCGATCACCGGTGTTCAGCAGGCGCTGTACTCGCCGAACCTCTGGGGTCCGCTCCGCGGGGGACTGGAGAGCCTGCAGACGGGGACGGGTGATTCGCTGCTGATGCTGGCCGATCTCTACGAGGGCCGCGCCGACGACGGCACGTACTCGAACCTCAACGACGCCTTCAATTCCATCCGCTGCATGGACGATCCGCCCGTCACCGACCGCGCGGTCGTCGGCGCGGCCGACGTCCGGTACCGGCAGGCGGCACCGTTCCTCGACGACGGTCGCGGCACCGGCAACGCCCCGTTGGACGTCTGCGCGTTCTGGCCCGCACCGAACACGGGGTCGCCGCACACGGTCGCGGCGCCGGGCATCCCGCCGGTCGTCGTCGTGTCGACGACGGAGGATCCGGCGACGCCGTATCAGGCGGGCGTGGATCTGGCGAAGCAGATGAACGGTGCTCTCGTCAGCTATCGGGGCACCCAGCACACCGTGGTTCTCGACGGTGAGGTGTGTGTCGACGACGCCGTCACGGACTATTTGGTGGACCTCGCGGTGCCGCCCGCGGATCTGACGTGCTGACGCGCGCCTGTGACGGGATCGACCGACGTGCCCGCACGCTGGCCCGATGCGGAATCCGGAAGAGTCGAATCAACGAAGTAACACAGATTTAACGAACTTTGCTTACTCTCGCGGACATGGATCGCCAAAAGGAATTCGTGCTTCGCACCCTCGAAGAGCGCGACATTCGGTTCGTCCGATTGTGGTTCACGGACGTTCTCGGATACCTGAAATCGGTGGCGATCGCCCCCGCGGAACTGGAAGGTGCCTTCGAGGAGGGCATCGGCTTCGACGGATCCGCGATCGAGGGCTTCTCCCGGGTGTCCGAGGCCGACACGGTCGCGAAGCCGGACGCCTCCACGTTCCAGGTGCTGCCGTGGAGTTCGAGCAAGGGGCATCAGCACTCCGCCCGCATGTTCTGCGACATCGCCATGCCCGACGGTTCCCCCTCCTGGGCGGATTCGCGGCACGTGTTGCGCCGTCAGCTGAACAAGGCGAGCGACCTCGGGTTCAGCTGCTACGTGCACCCCGAGATCGAGTTCTTCCTCCTCGAGAACGGGCCGATCGACGGCACCCCGCCGAAGCCCGCCGACTCCGGCGGCTACTTCGACCAGGCCGTCCACGACTCCGCTCCCAACTTCCGCCGGCACGCCATCGACGCACTCGAGTCGATGGGCATCTCCGTCGAGTTCAGCCACCACGAGGCGGCTCCCGGCCAGCAGGAGATCGACCTGCGGTACGCGGACGCGCTGTCGATGGCCGACAACGTGATGACGTTCCGTTACGTCGTCAAGGAGGTCGCGATCGCCGAGGGCGTGCGCGCCACCTTCATGCCGAAGCCGTTCAGCGATCAGGCCGGATCGGCGATGCACACGCACATGAGCCTGTTCGAGGGCGACACCAACGCCTTCCACAACCCGGACGATCCGATGCAGCTGTCGGAGACCGGTAAGGCGTTCATCGCCGGCATCCTCGAGCACGCCAACGAGATCAGCGCGGTCACCAACCAGTGGGTGAACTCCTACAAGCGTCTGATCCACGGCGGTGAAGCCCCGACGGCGGCGTCCTGGGGTCCGTCCAACCGGTCGGCGCTCGTCCGCGTCCCGATGTACACGCCGAACAAAGCGTCGTCGCGTCGTGTCGAGATCCGCAGCCCAGACTCGGCCTGCAACCCGTACCTGACGTTCGCGGTGCTTCTCGCGGCGGGTCTGCGTGGCATCGAGAAGGGTTACGAGCTTCCCCCCGAGGCAGAGGACGACGTGTGGGCGTTGACATCGGCCGAGCGTCGCGCCATGGGCTACCGGGAGCTGCCCGGCACCCTCGACGGCGCGCTGAAGGAGATGGAGAAGTCGGAGCTCGTGGCCGAGGCGCTCGGCGAGCACGTGTTCGACTTCTTCCTGCGCAACAAGCGTCGTGAGTGGGAGGAGTACCGGAGCCACGTGACGCCGTTCGAACTCAAGACGTATCTGGGGTTGTGAGCAAGAGCATGGTGAAGCCTCCGGCAGCGCGTTCTGCCGTTCCCGGTCCGGGTCGTCTGGGCCTCGTCGAGCCGACCGCCCCGTCCGAACTCCGCGATCTGGGCTGGGTCGGCGAAGACAGCATCGAACTGCTCTGGTCGTTGTCGCGGGCGGCGAACGCCGACCTCGCCCTCCGCACCCTGGTGCGCCTGAAAGAGGGTCTCGGCGAGGGTTGGGCCGAACTCGACGCGGCGCTGCGCGCCGACAAGGGTCTGCGTGGCCGGTTGTTCGGACTGTTCGGTGCGTCCAGCGCGTTCGGCGACCATGTGGTCGCGGACGCCCCGTCGTGGAAGATCCTCGCCGGCGACGTCCGCCTCCCGTCGAAGGACGAGGCGACCGCCACGATGCTGGCCGCGGTCGGCGCCGAGCCCGAGGAGGGCGCCCACCCGGACGCCAACCTGTACCGGGCCTCGGTCGTCGGACCCGATGCCGTCGCGGCGCTGCGCAAGGCCTACCGCGACGAGTTGATGCTGCTCGCCGCCGTCGACCTCGCGGCGACCGTAGAGAACGAACCGGTACTGCCGTACCAGACGGTCGGCCATCAGCTGTCCGATCTGGCGGACGCCGCGTTGAACGCCGCACTCGCGGTGGCCGTCGCGGCCGTGTGCCTGGACGCCCCGTGTCCCGTGCGCCTGGCCGTCATCGCGATGGGCAAGTGCGGTGCGCGCGAACTCAACTACGTGAGCGACGTGGACGTGGTCTTCGTCGCGGAACCCGCCGACGCGGTCGCCAGCCGGATCGCGGGCGAGATGATGCGCATCGGGTCGTCGGCCTTCTTCGACGTGGACGCCGCGCTGCGGCCCGAGGGCAAGCGCGGCGAACTCGTCCGCACCCTCGAATCGCACGTCACGTACTACAATCGGTGGGCCAAGACCTGGGAATTCCAGGCGCTGCTCAAGGCCCGCCCGATGATCGGCGACCGCGCGCTCGGGCAGCAGTACTTCGACGCCCTCAGCCCGATGGTGTGGACCGCGTCGGAGCGCGAGGACTTCGTGCCCGAGGTGCAGGCGATGCGCCGCCGGGTCGAGGAGATGGTTCCGCCCGAACTCCGCGAACGCGAATTGAAGCTGGGCCGGGGCAGTCTGCGTGACGTCGAGTTCGCCGTCCAGCTCCTCCAACTCGTGCACGGTCGCGCGGACGAGGCGCTGCACGTCCAGAGCACCATCGACGCCCTCACCGCACTCGCCGCCCGCGGTTACGTGGGCCGTGACGACGCCGCGAATCTTGCTGCCTCCTACGAGTTCCTGCGGTTGCTCGAGCACCGGCTGCAATTGCAGAAGCTGCGTCGTACGCACACCCTGCCACCCGCCGACGACGAGGAGGCGCTGCGCTGGCTGGCGCGGGCCGCGCACATGCGGCCCGACGGCAGCAAGGACGCACTCGGCGTGCTCAACGCGGAGATCAAGCGCAACGCGCACCGTGTCCGCCGTCTGCACGCCAAGCTGTTCTACCGTCCGCTGCTCGAGTCGGTGGCGCGTATCGACAAGGAAGCCCTGCGGCTGAGC
This sequence comes from Rhodococcus sp. WS4, assembly GCA_006543605.1. Lineage (GTDB taxonomy): Bacteria > Actinomycetota > Actinomycetes > Mycobacteriales > Mycobacteriaceae > Rhodococcus_F. Next base: position 57,052 of record RRBB01000035.1, on the reverse strand, counting down.
CCGGACGCGGCCATCCGGCAGCTGGCGGCGCTGGGTTACACCGCTCCGGAGAACGCACTCGGGCACCTCACCGCACTCACCAGCGGTGCGTCCCGCAAGGGCCGCATTCAGGCGCTGCTGCTGCCGACCCTGCTCGAATCGCTCGCCGACACACCGGATCCCGATGCCGGACTGCTCGCGTACCGGCGGCTGTCGGACGCGATGACCGATCAGACGTGGTTCCTGCGACTGCTGCGTGACGAGGCGTCGGTCGCGGAGCGGCTGATGACGGTGCTCGGATCCTCGGCCTACGTACCCGATCTGCTGATCAAGGCGCCGGACGTGGTGCGCCTGTTCGCCGATTCGCCGGCCGGACCGCGACTGCTGGAGTCGAAGCCGGAGGACGTCGCGCGCGGCATCCTCACGGCCTCTGCGCGCCACGACGACCCGGCCCGCTCGATCGCCGCGTCCCGGTCTCTGCGCCGCTACGAGCTTGCCCGCATCGCCTCCGCCGACATTCTCGGCATGCTCGACGTGCCGGGCGTGTGCAAGGCGCTGTCGTCCGTGTGGGCGGCCGTGCTCAACGCCGCCCTCGCGGCCGTGATCAAGGCGAGTGAGAAGGAACTCGGCACCCCCGCTCCCGCGACCTTCACGGTGATCGGCATGGGCAGGCTCGGCGGCGGTGAACTCGGCTACGGTTCCGACGCGGACGTGCTGTTCGTGTGCGAACCACGCGAGGGGATCGACGAGACCGTCGCCGTCAAGTGGGCCAACAGCATCGGCGACAAGGTCCGGGCCCTGCTCGGCGCGCCCAGCACCGATCCGCCGCTCGAGGTCGACACGGGACTGCGGCCGGAGGGTCGCAGCGGCCCGATGGTGCGCACGCTGGCGTCCTACGAGGCGTACTACGCGCAGTGGGCGCAGGCCTGGGAGATCCAGGCGCTGCTGCGCGCACATCACGTCGCGGGCGACGCCGATCTGGGGCTGCGGTTCCTGCACATGATCGACAAGACGCGCTACCCAGAGGGTGGGGTGTCGGAGCGGGCGGTCCGCGAGATCCGGCGCATCAAGGCACGCGTCGACTCCGAGCGACTGCCGCGCGGCGCCGATCCGGCGACCCACACCAAACTCGGGCGCGGCGGTCTCGCCGACATCGAATGGACGGTGCAGCTGATCCAGCTCCGGCACGCGCACGAGATCGAGTCGCTGCACAACACGTCGACACTCGAGACGCTCGACGCGATCGGCGCGGCCGAGTTGCTCAGCGAGTCCGACGTCGAACTGTTGCGCGACGCGTGGATCACGGCCACGAAGGCTCGTAACTGCCTCGTGCTCGTCCGCGGCAAGGCCACCGATCAGCTGCCCGGTTCGGGACGTGTCCTGTCCGCGGTCGCGCAGATCGCCGGCTGGGGCGGCGGCGACGCGGGCGAGTTCCTCGACCACTACCTGCGGGTGACCCGGCGGGCCAAGGCTGTGGTGGAGAGAGTCTTCGGGGAGTGATCGCCACCTGGGGGGTGCGCGTACTGATCGCCCTCGGGTGGCTGGCGGTGCTCGTCGGTGTGTTCGGTGTGGTGCTGAGATTCCTCGACGTCCAGAATCAGCGCCTGCTGGTCCTGGCCTCCGCGGCGCCGTACCTGATGGCGGCCGCCGCGGTCGGGGTGCTGCTGCTCGGAATCACCCGGCACTGGGTCGGTTTCGGTGTCGCGCTGGCGGTGGCCGCGGTGGCCACGCTGTCGCAGGGACCGCTGTACGTGGCGAACAGTTCGGTGACGGCGTCCGGGCCGGAACTGACGGTGATGCAGGCCAACATCTGGCTCGGCAACGCAGACGCCGACGCGCTGGTCCGGCAGATCCGGGATCGGGACGTCGACGTGCTCACCACCAACGAACTCACGCCGGAGGCCGTCGACCGGTTGGTGGCCGCCGGAATCGAGACGACGCTGCCGTTCTCGTTCCTGATGCCGGGAAGCGGCGGCGAGGGAACCGGGATCTGGAGCCGCTACCCGCTGACCGACAAGGTGCACCACTCGGAATTCGTCCTGTCCGCGCTGTCGGCCCGGGTGGAACTCCCGGACGGTGCGAGCACGGCGCTGTACGCGTTCCACCCCGTCCCGCCGTGGCCGTCGGATCCGTCTCTGTGGTCGCGCGAGATGGACCGGATCAAGACCATTCTCGATGCCGTCCCCGCCGATTCGGGTCCCGTGATCGTCAGCGGCGACTTCAACTCCACCCGCGACCATGTCAAGTACCGCAACCTCGTGACCGGACGGTACCGGGACGCCGCCGACCAGGTGGGTGCCGGAATCCAGAACACGTATCCGGCCGACCGGAAACCGTTCCCGCCGATGATCGCCATCGACCACCTCGTCACCAGCGGTGCGCAGGCGCAGTCCGTCGACTCGGTGGTGGTGACGGGTTCGGATCACCGCGGCCTGATCGCGAAGATCACCCTCGGCAACTGACCGTCACGGGAGTGTGACGAAACCCTTGTCCACCAGCCAGTCCCGTGCCACGTCCGCCGGTTCCTCTCCCTCGACGTCGACCCGGCGGTTCAGCTCGGTGATCTCCTCGTTGGTCAGCGCCGCGGAGATCGGGGCCATCACCTCCGCCACCTGCGGATGTGCCTCGGCGAAATCCTCACGCATGGTGATCGCCGGGTTGTACTTCGGGAAGAACTGGCGATCGTCCTCCAGCAGCACCAGATCGAGCGCGATGATGCGGCCGTCCGTCGTGAACACCTCACCGAACTTGCATTGCGTCCCATCGGCGGTGGCCTGGTAGATGATGCCGGTCTGCAGGATCTGGCGGTTCGCGCGGGCGGGGTCGAAACCGTACTTCGCGGCCATCCCGGGGAAGCCGTCCTGCCGGACGTTGAACTCGGTCTCCACGCAGGTCGTCGCCGCCGCAGGATCGCGGTTGACGAGATCCGCGTACTGGGACAGCGTGGTGATCCCGGTCTCCTCCGCCGTCTGCCGGCTCATGGCCAGTGCGTAGGTGTTGTTCATCGGGGCGGGATCCACCCACACCATGCCGTTGCGTTCGAGGTCCTCGTCGCGGACCGCCTCGAACTGCGCGGTGGGGTCCGGGATCGGTATCTCGTTGCCGAGGTAGTTGATCCACCCGGTCCCGGTGTACTCGTAGGTGACGTCGATCTGCCCGTCCAGCTGGGCGTCCCGGGTGCTGTTGGACCCCTGGATGTTGGTGAGGTCGCGGACGTCGGCGCCGGCGGCGCTCAGCGCGAACTCGATGATGTACCCGAGGGTGACCTGCTCGGTGAAGTCCTTGGAACCGACGGTGATCTTGACACCTTCGAGTTCGGGGACGGGCTGGATGCTGCCCGGTTCCACCGACAGCGGCAGCGCGCCACCGGATTCGAGGCCACACGACGCGGCGAGGACCCCGCACAGTGTCACCGCCGTCGCGGCGATCGCCTTCCGGACGACGTTCATCAGCGCAGCCCCTTCGGGCCGAGGAACTCCTCGGCGAGGGCACCGCACCAGTCGACGAGCAGCGCGAGCGCGACCGCGAGCACGGCTCCGACGACCAGGGTCACGTTGTCCCGCAGTTTGTAGCCGGTGTCGATGAGGATTCCCAGGCCGCCGGCGCTGACGAGGAAACTGAGCGTCGCGGTGCCCACGGCGAGGACGAGTGACGTGCGCAGACCCGCGAGGATGTACGGGACGGCGAGCGGGAACTCGACCTTGCGCAGCACGAGACCTGCGGTCATGCCCTGTCCGCGTCCGGCGTCGATGACCGCGGGATCGACCTCCTGCAGTCCCAGGATCGTGTTCCGCAGAACGGGCAAGAGGGAGTAGAAGGCGATGGGGAGGACGCCGATCCAGAAGCCGGTGGTTCCCGTCGCGAGGAACAGAAGTACGAGCAGTCCGATCGCGGGCGCGGCCTGCCCGATGTTGGCGATTCCGACGAAGATCGGTGCCAGCTTGGTGAACCCGGGCCGCGTCAGCAGGATTCCCAGCGGGACGGCGACGACGACGACGATCGCGACCACCACGACCGTGATCAGCACGTGCTGCCACGTCAGGGTCGCGATGTTGGCGGCGTTGAGACTGCCCTTCTGCGTGGCGGTGAGTTCCCGGCTGAAGGCCCAGGCGAGGACACCGACGACCAGGATCACCACGATGATCGGCTGGACCAGCAACCGGGCCCGCTCCGAACGCCGCGCGGCCGGCGCGGAGGCCTTCGTGGCGACGGCGGCCGTCATGACGGCGCCCCGCCCTCACTCGCCCCGTTCTGCGCCGGCTCGGTGTCCTCGTCGTCGTGCGCGTGTTCCTCACGCATCGCGGACAGATGCTGCACGAGGGTGTCGATCGTGATCAGGCCGTGGAACTCGCCTCGCCGGCCCGTGACGATCGTCGACGCGCTGCTCTCCGCCAGCAGTGCCTCGAGCGCGTCCTGCAGCGTCGACTGGGTGGACACCACCTCTTCGATCGGGTCGCCGACATCGCGCAGCGAGGTGGCGTTGGCCAGATGCCGGAGGGACACCCAGCGGATCGGGCGATCCCGCGCGTCCAGGATGATGCCCCACTTGATCTTGCGGGGACTGATCGCCGCCCGCAGGTCGTCCACCGAGCCGTCCTCGTAGGCGGTCGGGCAGTCGAGGAGATCGACCTCCGCCACCCGGGTGAGCGTCAGCTGCTTCAGTGACGCGTCCGCTCCGACGAACCCTGCCACCATGTCGTTGGCGGGATGGGCGAGGATCGCGTCCGGGGTGTCGTACTGCATGATGTGCGACTGGTTGCCCAGCACCGCGATGCGATCACCCAGCTTGACCGCCTCGTTGAAATCGTGCGTCACGAAGACGATGGTCTTGCCGAGTTCGGACTGCAGTCGCATCAACTCGTCCTGCAGGAGTCCGCGTGTGATGGGGTCGACCGCACCGAACGGCTCGTCCATCAGCAGCACCGGGGGATCGGCGGCGAGCGCGCGAGCCACCCCGACCCGCTGCTGCTGACCGCCCGACAACTGCCGGGGGTAGCGCTCGCGGTAGAGGCCGGGTTCGAGTCCGACGAGGTCGAGCATCTCGTCGGTGCGGTCGGCGATCTTCTTCTTGTCCCAGCCGATCAGACCGGGCACCGTGCCCACGTTCTTCGCGATGGTCAGGTGCGGGAACAGCCCGGCCTGCTGAATCGAGTACCCGATGCCGCGCCGCAACTTGTCCGGGTCGATGGACAGGGCGTCCTTGCCGCCGATCGTGATCTTCCCCGACGTCGGTTCGATGAGCCGGTTGATCATGCGCATCGTGGTGGTCTTCCCGCAGCCGGACGGGCCGACGAGCACCACGATCTCCCCGGCGGGGATGCGCATCGACACGTTGTCGACGGCCGCCAGATCCTGGCCGGGGTAGCTCTTGACGACGTCCTCGAGGACGATGTCCACGCCGGAGACGGTGCTGCCGTTGGTACGAGGTGTATCGAGATCAGTCACGGATCCCCCTGGAGGTGGTGAGTCGGCCGATGACGGCGAGGACGCCGTCGAGTACGAGGGCGAGGATCACGATGAGAACGGTCCCCGTGAGGGCCTGCGGTATGGCCGTCGGGCTGCCGACGCGGGACAGTCCCGAGAAGATGAGGTTGCCGAGCCCGGGACCCTTCGCGTACGCCGCGATCGCGAGGATGCCCATCAGCATCTGCGTGCTCACCCGCATGCCTGTCAGGATCGACGGCCAGGCGAGGGGCAGTTCGATCCTGCTCAGCACCGTCGTGCGGCTCATCCCCACACCGCGGGCGGCGTCGGTGACCGCTGGGTCGACGGACGCGAGTCCGAGGATGGTGTTCCGGATGATCGGCAGCAGCGCGTACAGCACCAGGGCGGTGACGGTCGGGGCCACACCGAGCCCCAGGATCGGGATCAGCAGGCCCAGCAAGGCGAACGACGGGATGGTGAGGATCGTGCTGGCCAGTGCGGTCGCGATGGCCGAGCCCGCCGGACTGCGGTACACGAGGATCCCGATCGCCACCGCGACGATCGTGGCGATGACCACCGACTGCACGACTGCGCTGACGTGCAGGAACGAGTCGGTGAGCAGTTGCTGCTTGCGGGCGGAGACGAAGTCCCACAGTTGCTGCATGTCCAACCGTGAACACCTCTCTCCAGATGTGAAAACAGACCTCGGTCCTTCACAGTGCTATGTACCCGAACATCGCGCAGGTGAATCGGAAAGTCTGTTACGTGGTCGGGATCATGAACAGCAGCGTGCACACACCGATCGAGATAGCGAACAGCGCGATCATCACGGCGTAGCCCAGGTTTCGCCGCCGGGTGGGTATTCCCGGATCCATCCACCACCCGAACGCCTTGAATGCCGCGGGAACGGCCCACCAGCCGAGGATCTGAGTGGTGACCAGGTTCCCGATGAACAGGACCACGGCGATCGGCACCCCGCGCGACTCGATGAGTGGTGCACTGAAGAAATGTCCCCAGATCACGACGAGCGGGTACAGCACCAGCAGCGCCAGGAGATTGCTTCGGGCGACGGGCACCGGGGGCGGCTCGTCACCGGCAGCGCCGCGGAACCAGAAGTCGAAACCGTAGCTCGCCTTGCGGATTCGGAGGTTCTTGTTGAACTTCTCGCCCTCCTTCAGGAGGGCAGCCCGCTCGGGTGAGTCCATCCACGACGCCAGGTTGTCCTCGGTGTCGAAGCTGAGCACGATCGTCCAGTCCTCGGTGATCCCCTGCACCGGCCTCTCGACCTTGTGCCCCCGGAAACCCCGGAACCCCGCCTCTGCGGAGGAGATCTTCCGCTGCCAGTCCATGAACGCCGACTCGTCCTCGGGGTCGACGTGACAGGAGATGACCACCGACGTCGCCGACTGCTCCCGGGTCTGCTCGCCGGTGAGCAGGTGCACGTCCTCGTTGCCGATGAAGGCGTGCTTGATCTCCGACACGAGTTCCGTCCGGAGATCGCTGTCGAGCCACGCGCGGGCGTCCTCGACGGTGGCGAACCGCAGCACGTCCACCCAGTCGTCCTGCACGGGCGGCGACGGCGGCACGATGTCCTGATCGATGAACCCCGGAACCGTCGCGAGGGCCTCCGCCGCGCGCGTCTGCCACCGTGCGTAATCGGCGTAACTCGCGTCGTCGATCCGGCGTTGGAAGATCACCGACACCGGGGACGCTGCAGGGCTACGCGGGCGTGAATGCGGCACGTGAGGTCACCTCCGTTCAGGTCGTGGTGCGGGCGAGGCCGCGGGGGAATTGTCGGACCGCCTGGCGGAAGTGGTGAGCAGGAGCAGAATCCCGGCTCCCGCGCCCAGGGCGAGATAGAGCCAGCCCAGGGGTGCCTGGCTGGTCTCCGGCAGCACTCCGGCGACCGCCATCGCCGCACTGACGACGAGATAGCAGGCCGCGGTGACGACGCCGCCGATCAGCCCGAGATTGCGGCTGAACAGGCCGAGGGCCAGGCCGTACATCTGCGGGCAGAGCACGCCGCATCCGGCCAGCGCGAGGCAGGCGCCGACGGTGATTGCCGGCGCGGTGACGACGGACAACCCGGCAGTGACGGTGAGCACCAGCGCGCCGGCCACGAACACCCACCACGCGCCGAACGCGAGCCGGCGGGTGCCGACCCGAACGGCCAGTGCGCCGCAGGCGAGTTCGCCGAGCAGGTTGGCGCCGCCCACGACGAGCGCGACAGCGCCGTAGGCGGCGGGGGAGAAGCCGAGGATCTCCTGATACAGGAAGGGTGCGACGACACCGAACACCATCTGGGCGGACGCCATCAGTCCGAACACGAGCACGAAGCCGACGAAGATGCGGTGGCGCAGCGCGACCCCCAGCACCTGCGCCGCGGCGGTGACGTCGACCGGTGTGCGCGATTCCGGCGGAAGCGTCTCCGGCAGTCCGGCGACGACGAGCGGAACTGCCAGAGCGGCCAGAAGTGCGATCAGCCCGAACACCAGACGCCACGAGATGAACTGCACGAGTACACCACCCACCGCCGGCGCGAGAACGGGTGCCAACCCCCAGGCCGCCCCGAGGAGACCGGACACGGATGTGAGCCGTGCGCCCCGGTAGCAGTCGGCGGCGACCGCGTAGGCGAGGACGAGGCAGGCGCACCCACCGATCCCCTGCACGAACCTCAGGCCGAGCAGGACCGTGATGTCCTGCACGAGGGCGCATCCCACACTGGTGACGACGAGGATCGCCAGGCACGTCAGCAGAGTGCGTTTGCGGCCCACCGCATCCGCGATGATGCCGACGGGAATGAACGCCAGACTCATGCCCAGCATGTACGCCGTCACCGTGTTCTGCACGACGGCCGGGGACGCGTCCAGATCGAGCACCATCTGCGGCAGCGCCGGGGTGTAGATGTCGAGGGGGATCTGGCTGAGCGGAATCACCAGCAACAGGATGACCACGACACGGCGCGGCACCGGGACGCCGGTCGGCGTCGAGGGCACTGACATCTCGCACCACCTGCTTCTCGACCCGTGGGGGCTGGAGAACGGAGCAAGTATCCCGAAAGCCTTCGAGCGAACGTTCCGCAACGGTCCGTGCGGTCGGTTCCCTGGATCATACGACTGCGCACTGTCGCACCGTGCGGATTCCGGCGGCGGTGGACTGACAGGAGAAGGGCACGACGCGAACGAGCCCACCCGCGTCACCGGCTGAAGCAGCCGGCGACACGGATGGGCTCGTCAGGGAGTACCGACCCGCATCTCGGCGGGCGTGACGACTTACACGTCGTAGTACAGCTGGAACTCGTACGGGTGCGGACGCAGGTTGACCGGAGCGATCTCCTGCTCACGCTTGAGCGAGATCCAGGTCTCGATCAGGTCGGACGTGAACACGCCACCCTCGGTGAGGTAGTCGTGATCGGCCTCGAGGCGGTCGATGACGGCCGACAGGTTGGTCGGGGCCTGCGGGATGTTGCGGGCCTCCTCCGGCGGGAGCTCGTAGAGGTCCTTGTCGACGGGAGCCTGCGGCTCGATCTTGTTCTTGATGCCGTCCAGGCCGGCCATCATCTGCGCCGCGAAGTTCAGGTAGGGGTTACCCGAGGAGTCGGGGGCGCGGAACTCGAGGCGCTTGGCCTTCGGGTTGTTGCCGGTGATCGGGATACGCACGGCCGCCGAGCGGTTGCGCTGGCTGTACACCAGGTTGATGGGGGCTTCGTAGCCCGGCACCAGACGGTGGTACGAGTTGACCGTCGGGTTGGTGAACGCCAGCAGCGACGGGGCGTGGTGCAGGATGCCGCCGATGTAGTGACGCGCCATGTCGGACAGACCCGCGTAGCCGGCCTCGTCGTGGAACAGCGGCTTGCCGTCCTTCCACAGCGACTGGTGGACGTGCATGCCCGAGCCGTTGTCGCCGAACAGCGGCTTCGGCATGAAGGTGGCTGACTTGCCGTGCTGCCAGGCGGTGTTCTTCACGATGTACTTGAACAGCTGCAGGTCGTCCGCGGCCGCGAGGAGCGTGTTGAACTTGTAGTTGATCTCCTGCTGGCCGCCGGTGCCCACCTCGTGGTGGCCGCGCTCGAGCTCGAAGCCCGCGTTCTGCAGGTTGGTGGAGATCTCGTCGCGCAGGTCGACGTAGTGGTCGTACGGAGCGACGGGGAAGTAGCCACCCTTGGGGCGGACCTTGTAGCCCAGGTTGGGGCTGCCGTCGGCGTTCACGTCGTTACCGGTGTTCCAGGAACCCGAGATGGAGTCGAGTTCGTAGAACGCGCCGTTGATGCCGGAGTCGTAGCGGACGGAGTCGAAGATGTAGAACTCGGCCTCGGCACCGAAGAAGGCGGTGTCGGCGATGCCGGTCGACTTCAGGTACTCCTCCGCCTTGCGCGCGACGTTACGCGGGTCGCGGCTGTAGGACTCACGCGTGAACGGGTCGTGGACGAAGAAGTTGATGTTCAGCGTCTTGGCCGCACGGAAGGGGTCGATCTGGGCGGTGGCGACGTCGGGGAGGAGCATCATGTCCGACTCGTGGATCGACTGGAAGCCGCGGACGGACGAACCGTCGAACGCGAGGCCGTCCTCGAAGACATCCTGGTTGAACGCCGACGCCGGGATCGAGAAGTGCTGCTGGACGCCCGGCAGGTCACTGAACCGGATGTCGACATACTCGACGTTCTCGTCCTTGATGAACTTGATGACCTCTTCGGCCGTGGTGAACGCCACGCTTGTGCTCCTTAAGTCGCTTCAGCCAAGTGGATATTGGCGAATTCGTCGAGCCAGACGGTAAGGACCTGGTGTTGCCCGCCGGTCAACCCTTTGTTTCGCCCGTGTTACGCGTCGAATCTTCCTGGGCTTTTGCACCGGCTGTGACTGCGCACACAGCCCAAAGCTCCGGTGTGAGGTCCTCGGCGACGCGACGCCTATCCTGGACAGCATGGCACGTATCACCGGTTCTTGGCTCTCCGGACCTTCGGCTGCCTTGCCGAACGGTGCGGACGAGACGAAGCAGTCCTTCCGCGGCGAGCGCCTCGGGTTGCAGGCGGAAGGTCCCGGTTCCCTCGCGAGCACGGGACGCCGGCTCGCCGCCCTGATGATCGACTGGGTGTCGTCGGCGGGCGTCGCGGCGCTGATCATCGGCGACAACTTCTTCGAGGGCCCGTTCTCGACCCTCACGCTGCTCGTCTGGTTCGTCGTCGGTGTCGTCACGGTGACACTGTTCTCGTTCACACCGGGGCAGTTGTTCCTCGGAATGCAGGTGGCGCGCGTGGACGGACCCGTACGCGTCGGTTTCGTGCGGGCCCTGGTGCGTCAGGCGCTGCTCGTGTTCGTCGTGCCCGGGACCATCACGGACATCGACGGCCGCGGCATGCAGGACCGCGCCACCGGTACCGCCCTGATTCGCACTCGCTGACTTCGCACGCGCCGACCTGCCGAACGACTTCCGCCCGATGTCGCATCGACATCGGGCGGAAACAGGTGGAAGGCGACAGCGCCTAGCGACGGCGGATGGTGCGCTGCACGCCGCGCATCTTCGCACCGCCGGGCATCGGGCCCTTGGGCAGTGCGGCGCCACCGCCGCGGCTGCTGAGCGCGGCGAGCCGCGACTCGATGGCGTCCATCCGCTTGGTGTCGATGTTCTTCGGGAGCTTGTTCAGGTGCTTCTGCAGCTGCGACAGCGGGACCTGGCCCTCGTCGTTGCCGATGACGATGTCGTAGATCGGGGTGTCGCCGACCAGCCGCGCCGTCTTCTTCTTCTCCTGGGCCAGCAACGACTTCACCCGCTGCGGGGAACCCTCGGCGACGAGGATGACGCCGGGTCGTCCGATCACGCGGTGAACGGCGTCGAGTTGGGTGGTGCCCGCGACCGCGCTGGTGACGCGCCAGGCGCCCTGCATGTTGTCGAGCGCCCACGCCGCCGCACCCGCCTGGCCCTCGGCCTTGCCGTACACCGTCTTCTGCACACGCCGGCCGAAGATGATGAACGCGCCGAGCACGCCGAGGAGGAGACCGATCGGCAGGAGGAACCACTGCAGGCCCCAGATCAGGCCGACGAGGAAGAACACCACCGCCAGTCCGACGAGTGTGCCGAGCATGAGCGGCAACAGCAGCTTGTCTTCCTTGCGCTGCATCTGGAACGCCTGCCACAGCTGGGTTCTGCGTTCCTTCGACGCCTGCCGGCGGGCTGCCTTGGCGGCTGCCTTTGCTTCTTTACTGGGTTTGCCCGCTTTACCGGATTTACTGCCGTTCGCCATGCTCTTCAGGATACGTCCCTGGCCGTGCGCGGTGATGACCCGTCCGGTGTCGATCACCGCGCACGCGTCCCGGTCAGCGGGCGAGGCGCGCCATGAGGGAACTTGCCTCCTGCGACGCGTCGCCGCCTTCGGCGAGATGTGCCTGTCCTGCAGGCAATTCGCGGCCGTGGTGGGCCATCGCCTGCGCGTAGAGACGCCCGGCGCGGTACGACGAGCGGACGAGGGGTCCGGCCATGACGCCGGCGAAGCCGATTTCCTCGGCGGTCGTGGAGTGCTCGACGAACTCCTCCGGCTTGACCCACCGTTCGACGGGATGGTGCCGGGGGGAGGGGCGCAGGTACTGGGTGATGGTGATGATGTCGCAGCCCGCGTCGTGCAGGTCGTGCAGCGCCTGGGTGACCTCGTCGGGGGTTTCGCCCATGCCGAGGATGAGGTTGGACTTGGTGACGAGGTTGTCTTCGCGGGCGGCGGTGATCACGTCGAGGCTGCGCTGGTAGCGGAACGCGGGCCGGATCCGCTTGAAGATGCGGGGGACGGTTTCGACGTTGTGCGCGAGCACCTCGGGGCGGGTGGCGAACACCTCGGCGAGCTGGTCGGGTTTGGCGTTGAAGTCGGGGATGAGCAGTTCGACGCCGGTGCCGGGGTTGAGCTGGTGGATCAGGCGCACGGTTTCGGCGTACAGCCAGGCGCCGCCGTCGGGGAGGTCGTCGCGGGCGACGCCGGTGATGGTGGAGTAGCGCAGTCCCATCGCCTGGACGGATTCGGCGACGCGGCGGGGTTCGTCGCGGTCGAGGTCGTCGGGTTTGCCGGTGTCGATCTGGCAGAAGTCGCAGCGGCGGGTGCATTGCTGCCCGCCGATGAGGAAGGTCGCTTCGCGGTCTTCCCAGCATTCGTAGATGTTGGGGCAGCCGGCTTCTTCGCAGACGGTGTGCAAACCCTCGCGCTTGACGAGGCCCTTGAGCTCGGAGTATTCCGGGCCCATCTTCGCTCTCGTCTTGATCCAGTTCGGTTTGCGTTCGATCGGGGTCTCCGCATTTCGGATCTCGAGGCGGAGCAATTTGCGTCCTTCTGGGGCCACAGTCACGCGAACGATGCTACGCCCGGCCCGACGCGCACGACGGGCCGGGGAGCGGTCGTCAACCGTACTGAACAGTAGTGAAGGTCGGGGCCGAGGACGGCTTCTCGGCCGCGGCGGAGTCGAAAGTGACCCGCTCGATGTCGTGTTCGGTGACCGGGAGAGTGCCGTCGAGCGCTGCGACGACGGCCGCCGTGACGGCGGGGGTGACCTCCTCGATCGTGACGTCGCGGCCCAGCTCCCGCGACAGCGACGTGACACCGGCGTCGCGGATACCGCACGGGATGATCGCGTCGAACCCCGTCAGAACGGAATTGCAGTTGAGCGCGAAACCGTGCAGGGCGACACCGCGCTGCACCCGCACCCCGATGGCCGCCACCTTGCGTTCGGGCAGCCACTGCCCGTTGTCGAGGGACGCCGGCAGCCACACACCGGAGCGGCCGTCGACCCGGCCGCACTCGATGCCGAGGTCGGTGCACACGGTGATCAGCGCCTGCTCGAGCCTGCGGACGTACCGCACGACGTCGACCGGTTCGGCCAGCTTGACGATCGGGTACCCCACCAGCTGTCCCGGCCCGTGCCAGGTGATCTTCCCGCCGCGGTCGACGTCGATGACGGGAGTGCCGTCGGTCGGCCGGTCCTCGGGTTCGGTCCGCCGTCCCGCGGTGTAGACGGCCGGGTGTTCGAGCAACAGCAGAGTGTCGGTGCCCACGTTCTCCGCCCGGTCGGCCGCCAGCTCGCGCTGTCGGTCCCAGGCGTCGACGTACCCGATCCTGCCGAGGTGTTCGACGGAGATCGGTAGGGGGCTGAAACGGGCGGATTGTGTCGCGCTGCTCATGCGCTAGAGGTTACGCCCGGGCGGCCGCGCCACCGCCGCGACCTGGGTTCACCGCACCAGGGCGGCGTCGAGAGCTTCACCGATCGTGTTGTGCCGGAACCGGAATCCTGTGTTCTCGAGCACGGTGGGTATCGCGCGCTGCCCGGCCAGGATGCCTTCCTGCGCGAACTCTCCCACCAGCGCGGTCAGTGCGAACCCGGGAACGATCCACGGTGCGGGGCGGTGCAGCGTCCGCGCGACCGCGCCGTTGAACTGCGCATTGGTGACAGGCGCCGGGCCGGTGATGTTCACGGGTCCGGCCACGTCGTCGCGGGTGAGTACGAACTTGATCGCATCGATCTCGTCCTCCAACGAGATCCACGACAAGTACTGGCGGCCGTTGCCGAGCCGCCCTCCGAGCCCGAACGAGTACAGGGTCTTCAGCCGGCCGAGCAGGCCGCCGTGCGGTGAGAGGACGATGCCGCTCCGCAACAGAACGGTCCGGACCTTCGAATGGCCGGCGGGGGCGGTCGCGGCCTCCCAGTCGCGACAGGTGTCCGCGAGGAAGCCCGTCCCGGAGGGGGAGGTCTCGTCGACGACGCGGTTGCCGGTGTCGCCGTAGTAGCCGACCGCGCTCGCGTTCACGAATACGGGCACACCGGCGTCGGCGACGGCCTCCGCCAGGACGTCGGTGGCGGCGATGCGGCTGTCCCGGATCAGTTGCTTGTACGCCCCGGTCCAGCGTTTGTCGCCGATCCCGACACCGCACAGGTTCACGACGGCGTCGGCGTCCGACAGGATCCCCGTTTCGAGCCGGTCCTTCTGCGGATCCCAGCGCGACTCGTCGGGACCCGCGGACGATCGACGGACGAGACGCACGACGTCGTGGCCGTCGCCGCGGAGAGACGAGACGAGAGCGGTGCCAATCAGCCCGGAGGATCCGGCGATGACCACTCGCATGTGCAACAGCCTCCTTCACAGCGCAGGGGCACCATCCCTTCTGGAAATGGTGCCCCTGCGAAACTACGTTCGGCTCGAAGTCCGGTGACGGATCTTTACAGACCCAGGTCGGCCTCGAACGATCCCTGCTCCAGACGCTGCTTGATCGTGGTCAGGAAGCGGCCGGCGTCGGCACCGTCGACGAGGCGGTGATCGTAGGTGAGCGGCAGGTAGCACATCGAGCGGACGCCGATGGATTCGCTGCCGGACTCGTCGGTCACGACCACGGGACGCTTGACGATCGCGCCCGTTCCGAGCATCGCGGCCTGCGGCGGCACGAGGATCGGGGTGTCGAACAGGGCGCCCTGGCTGCCGATGTTCGTGATCGTGAACGTGCCACCGGACAGCTCGTCCGGCTTGAGCCCGCCGGAGCGGGCGCGCTTGGCGATGTCCGCGATAGCGCGGGCCAGGCCGGCCAGCGACAGGTCGCCGGCGTTGTGGATGACCGGCGACAGCAGACCCTGGTCGGTGTCGACCGCGATGCCCAGGTGCTCGGCGTCGTAGTAGGTGATCTGCTTGTTCGCCTCGTCGTAGCTGGCGTTGACGTTCGGGTGCGACTTCAGCGCCTCGACGACGGCCTTCGCGAAGAACGGGAGGAACGTGAGCTTGACGCCCTCGCGCTCGAGGAAGGTGTTCTTGGCCTGCGCACGCAGGGCCGCGATCCGGGTGACGTCGACCTCGAAGGTCTGGGTGAGCTGCGCCGTGCTCTGCAGCGACTCCCGCGTCTTGGTGGCGGTGATCTGACGAATCCGGTTGGCCTTCTGCGTGGTTCCGCGCAGGTGTGCCAGTTCGGGGCGGACCCCGGCGGATGCGGCTGCGGGAGCAGCGGCGGCGGCCGGTGCGGCAGCAGGCGCGGCAGCGGCCGGTGCCTTCTTGGCCTCGGCGGCGGCGAGGACGTCCTGCTTACGGATGCGGCCACCGACTCCGGTGCCCGTCACCGAGGACAGGTCGACGCTGTTGTCCGCGGCGAGCTTGCGCACCAGCGGGGTGACGTACGGAGTGCTGTCACCGGAGGTGGCCGCGGGAGCGGGTGCCGCGGCTGCGGGAGCCGGGGCGGACGCCGCGGGAGCGGCGGCCGGGGCGCTCTTGGCGGGCTCGGGCTTCGCCGGCTCCGGAGCAGGCGCGGGTTTCGCGGGCTCGGGGGTGGGCTCGGGCTTCGGTTCCGCGGCAGGCTTGGCGGCGGGTGCACCGGAGCCGATGACGGCGAGCTGACCGCCGACGGACACGGTGTCGTCTTCCTCGGCGCTGATCTCGAGGAGGGTTCCGGCGACGGGCGACGGGATCTCCGTGTCGACCTTGTCGGTGGACACCTCGACGAGCGGCTCGTCCACGGCGACCTCGTCGCCGACGGCCTTCAGCCAGCGGGTGACGATGCCCTCGGTGACGGACTCGCCGAGTTCCGGCATGTTCACCGCGGTGCCCGCGGAACCGTTGCCGGACGCTGCGGGCGCAGGCTCGGCGGCCGGTGCCTCGGCGGCGGGAGCCGGCTCGGCGGCGGGCTCTTCGGCGGCGGGTGCGGGAGCGGAGTCGGAGGCAGGAGCCTCGCCGGCGTCGCCGATCACGGCAAGTTCGCCACCGATTTCCACGGTGTCGTCTTCCTGAGCAACGATCTTGCTGAGAACGCCGGCCACGGGAGACGGGATTTCCGTGTCCACCTTGTCCGTGGAGACTTCGAGCAAGGGTTCGTCAACTTCGACCGCGTCTCCTTCCTGCTTGAGCCACCGCGTGACAGTTCCCTCGGTGACACTCTCACCAAGCGCTGGCATCTGGACGGAGAAGGCCATGTCTTTTGACTCCTCGACAGTTGTGTTCGGGTTGTTGAATTTTGTCGACTTGTGGTCGTGAACCATTGTGCTCGAGATGCACGTGTCTTGCGTCTACTTGCAGGTAATTCCGATTCGTCGTCACCCACTCGCTGTGTCGGCGCTCCACATCTTTCCATTGATCCGGTGGGCGTGTCCGCCGAGGGGGCACCCCCCGCGACTTCGGGTGTGTCGGGACGTTATGCCTACCGGCCAGTAGTTTTCGTGTCCGGCGGAGAGTCGTCGTTCGCTGGCAAACTTGGAGGACAGTTGCCGGCGCAGTTCGGCGC
Organism: Rhodococcus sp. WS4; assembly: GCA_006543605.1. GTDB lineage: Bacteria > Actinomycetota > Actinomycetes > Mycobacteriales > Mycobacteriaceae > Rhodococcus_F. The sequence continues at coordinate 40,428 of RRBB01000035.1, read as the reverse complement.
ACGCACTCGAGGAGGCTCGACGTGGGGTTGTTCGACCGTTTCTCGCGGCCTCGGTCCGGCCGATCGCAGGCAACCCCGGAGGATGCCGCCTATCTCGCGAACTGGACTCGCACACACCTCGGGGTGGAAGCGTACGTGGAGCCGCAGACGACGGTGACCGAAGTCACCGTCGTGCTCGTCGCGGCGGACGGCGAGTGGACCCGGCGCCGGGTGGGCGGAGAACGCGGCGCCCGCAAACTCGGCGAGGATCTCCGCATCCCGGTGTACGACGTCCGCAAGACCGGCTATCCGCAGCGGATGCGTGACCACGACGCGCGGCGCCGGATCGAGCGGAAGCGGGAGCGCGAGCGGGACCTGTAGGCGGCTGCGCCGCCCGTGAGTGGGTAACGAGTGCAGGGACTCGTCGACCACGCACGAGCGCGGAGCGCCTACCCGTTGGCGGCGATGTCCTCGATCACCGAGATCATCGTGCGCACGGGCACGCCGGTGCCGCCGCGGCCGGTGTATCCCCACGGTCCCGACGAGTTGTAGGCCGGGCCGGCGACGTCGATGTGTGCCCACTGGACGCCGTCGGCCACGAATTCCTTCAGGTACAGCGCTGCGGCGAGCATGCCGCCCCAGCGGTGGTTGGTGACGTTGGCGAGGTCGGCGATCTTCGAGTCGAGGTCCGAGCGCAGTTCGGCCGGCATGGGCATTGCCCACGCGTTCTCGCCGATCCCCTGGGAGATGGCGGCGACCCGATCGCGGAAGTCGTCGGTGCCCATGACGCCGGGTGTGCGGTTGCCGAGCGCCACCATCTGCGCGCCGGTGAGGGTCGCGGTGTCGATGAGGTAGTCGGGGTCGTCCTCGCAGGCGCGGACGATGGCGTCGGCGAGGACGAGACGTCCCTCGGCGTCGGTGTTGATGACCTCGACCGTGGTTCCACCGTACTGGGTGAGGACGTCGCCGGGACGCTGCGCGGTGGACGACGGCATGTTCTCGGCCATCGGGACGGTGGCGGTGACGTCGACGGGCAGTCCGAGCTTGGCGGCGAGGACGACGGTGGCGACAACGGCTGCGGCGCCGCCCATGTCGGATGTCATGTTCTCCATGCCTGCGGCGGGCTTGATGGAGATGCCGCCGGTGTCGAACGTGATGCCCTTGCCGACGAGCGCGACCTTGGGTGCGTTCCGCTTCTTCGCGGTGTAGCTCAGGCGCACCAGCCGCGGCAGGCGGGACGAGCCCTTGCCCACTCCGAGGATGCCGCCGTACCCGTTCTTCTCGAGCGCCTTCTCGTCGAGGACCTCGACCTTCAGGCCGGCGTCGGAACCGAGAGCCTTTGCGCGGTCGGCGAATTCGGCAGGGAAGAGGTGGCTCGGGGGAGTGTTGACGAATTCGCGGGCGGTGGCCACGGCCTCGGCGATCGCCGACGAGCGAGCGAGGGTGTCCTTCGACTCCTTCGCACGCGGGGACGACACGAGAAGCTCCACCCGGGCGACGGGCTGTGCGTCGGGGCCGGGTGCGGACTTCGCGGACTTGAACTCGGTGAACCGGTACGCGCCGAGAGCGAAACCTTCCGCTGCCGCACCGAGATCGAGCACGGACAGGGTGGTTGCGACGGTGCCCACGCCACTGAGGGCCCGCGCCGCGGCGCCCGCGGACTTGCGGATCTGCTCGGCGTCCAGCTTCTCCGCGGAACCGAGTCCGACGGCCAGCACACTGTCGACCGGAAGGGTGTCGGGTGCCGGGATGCGCGTGGTCTCCTCGGCCTTGCCGGAGGCGCCCACCGCGACGAATGTGTCGAGCAGATCGGTCAGCACCGATTCGTCGACGATGCCGTCGCCGAGCGCGATTTCGGGGCCGTCCGAGGTCGACGTCAGCCCGATCACCAACACGTCCACGCGCTTGCCGACGGTGCCGGCCAGGGCGAGTTGTGGTCCGAGGGGTCGGGCTGTGCGAGTGCTCACGGTGTCTCTCCTGCAGCGGTTCGGGGTCGGGTGGAAGTCGGCTCGCCGACGTCCGTCCCGATGGTAGTGCTCCTCCTCCGTCGTCTACCCGGTACGCCCGACGGTCCGATAAGTTGAGGCGCATGACCGAGGAGCAGTTGTCGCAGGGCCCCGTCCACGCCGTTCACGTCGAACTCGGAGCCACGTTCGCTCCGTTCGGTGGCTGGGAGATGCCCGTGTCGTACGCCGGCACCGTCGTCGAGCACACCGCGGTACGCGAATCGGTGGGGGTGTTCGACGTCAGCCACCTCGGCAAGGCGCTCGTGCGGGGCAGTGGCGCGGCCGCCTTCGTCAACTCGGCACTCACCAACGACCTCGACAAGATCGGTCCCGGCAAGGCGCAGTACACGCTCTGCTGCACGCCGTCGGGTGGGGTCGTCGACGATCTGATCGCCTATTACGTGAGCCCGGACGAGGTGTTCCTCGTCCCTAATGCGGCCAACACCGCGGACGTGGTCGCGGCACTGGCCGCCTCGGCGCCGGAGGGCGTCACGGTGGAGAACCAGCACCGGGACTTCGGTGTGATCGCCGTGCAGGGGCCGAAGTCGGTGGAGGTGCTCACCGCGCTCGGCCTGCCCACCGACATCGACTACATGGCATTCGCGGACACCACCTGGGACGGCGTTCCCGTCCGCGTGTGCCGCAGCGGATACACCGGCGAGGTCGGTTTCGAACTGCTGCCCCGCTGGGAGGACAGCGAGAAGTTGTTCCGGGCGGCGGTCGAGCAGGTTCGCGCCCACGGCGGCCAGGTCGCCGGTCTCGGCGCCCGCGACACCCTGCGCACCGAGATGGGGTACCCGCTGCACGGGCACGAACTGTCGTTGGAGATCTCTCCGCTCGAGGCGCGTTGTGGGTGGGCGATCGGGTGGAAGAAGCCGAAGTTCTGGGGCAAGGAGACGCTCACCAGCGAGAAGGAGTCGGGTCCGGCACGCAAGCTGTGGGGCATCAAGGCGCTGGACCGCGGGGTGCTGCGCGCCGGTCAGAGCGTGCTGCGTGACGGCGAGTCGATCGGCGAGACCACGTCGGGCACGTTCTCGCCCACGCTCAAGGTGGGGATCGCGTTGGCGCTGCTCGATTCCGGCGCCGGGGTGGCGGCCGGCGAAGAGATCGCCGTGGACGTTCGGGGACGCTCGCTGCGCGCCGAGGTGGTGTCTCCGCCGTTCGTGGAGATCAACACCAGGTAAGCGCCCGACGAGGACGACCTGTCGGCGGCGGGGCGGTAGAAGGCGTTCGATAGGATCACGGGCATGACAGGTGTCACCGAGTTCGTCCGCGTCCCGCATCCCGCCCTCACCTCCGACGAGGTACGGCGAGAGATACTGGCGGCGCCCGGATTCGGTCGGTACTTCACGGACCACATGGTGTCGATCACCTATTCCACGGAGTTCGGCTGGCACGACGCCAAGGTGGAGCCGTACGGCCCGCTCCAGCTCGACCCGGCCGCGATGGTGCTGCACTACGGGCAGGCCATCTTCGAGGGGCTGAAGGCGTACCGGCAACCCGACGGCGGCATCTCGACGTTCCGCCTCGAGGCGAACGCCGAAAGGCTCCGGACGTCGGCTCGCCGTCTCGCGATGCCGGAGCTGCCGGAGGAGTTGTTCGTCAAGTCGATCACCGAACTGCTCGAGCTGGATCACGAATGGGTGCCCGCCGCCGGTGGGGAGGACGCGCTGTACCTCCGCCCGTTCATGTTCTCCACCGAGGCCGGTCTGGGTGTGCGTCCAGCCGACGAGTACCGATACCTGCTGATCGCGTCGCCCGCCGGTGCCTACTTCCCGCGTGGGGTGAAGCCGGTCAGCGTGTGGCTGTCGACGGAATACGTGCGCGCCGCACCCGGCGGCACCGGCGCCGCGAAGTTCGCGGGCAACTACGCGGCTTCGCTCCTGGCGCAGGCGCAGGCCGCCGACGAGGGATGCGACCAGGTGGTCTGGCTCGACGCCATCGAGCGGTCCTACGTCGAGGAGATGGGCGGCATGAACCTCTTCTTCGTGTTCGGCTCCGGGCCCGACGCCCGGCTCGTGACGCCGTCGCTGTCCGGTTCGCTGCTGCCGGGTATCACCCGCAACTCGCTGCTGACCCTCGCGATCGACGCCGGTTTCGCGGTGGAGGAACGCCGGATCAGCACCGAGGAATGGCGCACCAAGACCAAGTCGGGCGAGATCACCGAGGTGTTCGCGTGCGGAACGGCAGCGGTCATCACGCCCGTCGGCCGGGTCAAGTCGGCCGAGGGTGAATTCACCATCGCGGACGGGGAGCCCGGCGAGGTCACGATGGCCTTGCGCGACACCCTGACCGGAATTCAGCGTGGCACGTTCGCCGACACCCACGGCTGGATGACGAAACTGCGCTGAGCGCGGTCCCGGCCGTCGCTCAGAACGCGAGGCCGATCGCCGAGACGGTGACGGTGATCTCGAGGGTGGCGCCGAGCACGTCGCCGTTGAGGCCGCCGAATCGCCGGACGCAGTGGGTCACCAGCAGTGCGGTGAGCGTCAATGCCACCGCCGTCACGACCGGCCCCTGCCACCACGGCGACGTGCACCACGCGGCCGCGGCGAGGAGCGGCACCGCCCACGTGACACCGGTCCACGGTGACTGGGTTCCGGCGACCAACGCGCCGAAGCCTTCCGTCGACGATGCGGGAATTCCGTGTCGGCAGGCGAACACGACTGCCACCCGGCCCGCGGCGACGGCGACGGCGACACACGTGAATTGTCCTGAGGCGGCGAGAGATCCGAACGCCAGCGCCTGCGCGCCCAGGCAGATCACGAGGGCGCACACTCCGAACGGACCCGCACCGCCGCTGTGCATCACGGCCCTCGCCCGCTCCGGCGGTCCGTAGCAGCCGAGCCCGTCGACGGTGTCGGACAGTCCGTCGATGTGCATGCCCCGGGTCGCGAGGGCATGGGCGCCCACCGTCAGCAGTCCGGCGAGGGCAGGATCGAGCCCGGCGGACACCAGAACCCACAGCAGTCCCGCCGCCAGGCCGCCCAGCGCGATCCCGGTCAGCGGCGCCGCCCGGATGGCGCGGCCTCCCGCCGTGCGGTCCACGGAATGCGGTCCGCGCAGGGGGAGAACCGTCAGCCAGGAGAACGCGAGCAGCACACCCGACACGGTCAGCCCGCGGTGTGGGCGGCGGAGTCGGTCTCGGTGCTCTCGCCGTCCTCGGCGTCGCGGGTGCTGACTCCCGCCTCCGCGAACGTCGCCATCTCCGCGAGTGTGGCGACGGCGCCCTGCAGGATCGGCAACGCGGTCACGGCGCCGGACCCCTCGCCGAGTCGCATGTCCAGTTCGAGGAGCGGCTCGAGGTGCAGGTGTTTCAGCGCGATCGTGTGCGCCGGTTCCGTGGAGCGGTGGCCGGCCACCCACCAGGCGCGCGCACCGTGGGCCAGTTCCTCCGCGACCATGGCGGCGGCGGTGACGACGACTCCGTCGAGAATCACCGGAGTCTTGCGCGCGGAGGCCTGGGCGAGAAACCCGGCCATTGCCGCAAGGTCGGCGCCCGACACCGTCTGCAGCAGCGCCACCGTGTCACGGACCACCGGCCGGGCCCGGCGCATCGCGTCGCGGACGGCTGCCGTCTTCCGGATCCAGCCGGCGTCGTCGACTCCGGTGCCCCGGCCGACGGCCGCCACCGGTTCGGTGTCCGTCAGTGCCGCGATGAGGACTGTGGCCGGGGTGGTGTTGCCGATTCCCATGTCGCCGGCGATCAACAGGTCTGCGCCGGAGTCGATTTCGGAATCGGCGATCGACCGGCCCGCCTCGATGGCCTTCAGGGTCTCCTCGTGCGTGAGCGCGTCCTCGCGATCGATCGCCCCGGAGGAACGCCGAATCTTGAACGTGGACACGGACGGATCCGTGTCACCGTCCACCGACAGGTCGACGACGCGCACGCTGGCACCCGCCCGGTTCGCGAGAGCGTTGACGGCCGCGCCGCCACCGACGAAGTTGGCGACCATCTGCGCCGTCACCTCCGGCGGGTACGCCGAGACGCCGGTCCGCGCGACGCCGTGGTCGCCGGCGAACACCACCACCCGCGCCCGCTCGAAGGGTGCGGGCGGGCAGACGCCCTGACAGGCCGCTGCCCAGCAGGCGAGCGTTTCGAGCCGGCCGAGTGAGCCGGCCGGTTTGGTGAGCTGCAACTGACGGGCCTCGGCCTGCGCGCGCACCCCCTCGTCGGGCGGGGTGACGGGTTCGAACCGACCCGGGTCGGTGCTCACGGACTCGCTGGTCACGCTTGGCCTCTCGCTCGAGTGGACACTTCTGCTCCGCACGATTCTTGTACGGGAACATCTTTCAGGGTCATGGTCAGCCCGGCCACGACCAGGAGCACGCGATCGCAGACCTGCGCGAGCTGTGCGTTGAGCGCGCCGATCTCGTCGCGGAACAACCGGCCGGACCGGGTCTCTGGAATGACGCCGAGACCCACCTCGGGGGTGACCAGGACGAGCGGGCCGCGGTAGCCACGAACGGCCGCGACGAGTTCGTCCGTCCGGTCGGTGATCGTGCCGCGGGGCGATTCCCAGGCCGCGGCACCGTCGAGTTCGACGGTGAGCCAGGTGCCGAGGTCGTCGACAAGGGTGGCCGCCGTGTCGGTGGGGGATCGGAGCTGGTCGGCGAGGTCGAGCCGGTGGGCGGTTTCCACCGTGAGCCAGGTGTCCGGACGCCGATCGCGGTGCTGCGCGACCCGCTGTTCCCAGTCGTGGTCGGTGGGGTCGCGGTGGCTGGTGGCGACGTAGCGGACCCGGCCCGCCCCGGCCAGGGCCTGGGTCAGTTCCTCGGCGTGAGCGGATTTTCCGGAGCGTGCACCGCCGAGTACCAGCGTTCGCAAGGTCGGGTTGGGACGACGCGGTCGGTCCGGGGTGTCGGCGGTGGGCACGGAGGGAAACGCTACCAACCCGGCACGATGGCAGTATTTTGACGAAGAACGTCAATTCCGCCACTGTTGGCGGGAAGTGAATGGGCGGAAAATTTCAGCCATGACCGAATTCCTCGTCCTCGTTGCACTACTTCTCGTGCTGCATGCGGCTGTGATGTACGCCGGTCGGCACCTGGGTCCACTCCATCCGTGGCTGCGGAACAGCTACCGCGACAACTTCTTCCGACCGGCCGATCCCATGGCGGACCTGTCGTACGACCGCGACGCAGAGTTGGGGCGGCTGCTCGCCGAGACGCGCCGCGCGCCCCACAACTGACCGTCAGATGGCGTCGCCGGGGCGCACCCGTGGCTTGGGGGCGCGCAGCTTGCGGATCTGCGATGCCCGCACGAACGCGTACCACCCGAGCTTGAAACCGCCGTCGGGGGTGTCCGGGAAGCGCTCGCGAACCTGGTTGTTGATCTTGCGTCCGAGCCAGACGCCCTCGATGGCCATGAACATCATCATGATGAGCATGGCGAGCGTCACGATGGCCTGCAATGCCGGGCTGACGAACATCGCCATGATGAGAACCAGTGCGAGCGGCATGAACAGGCCGACCAGGTTGCGGCGGGCGTCGACGATGTCCCGGACGTAGGCGCGGACAGGGCCCTTGTCGCGGGGCAGGAGGTACTTGTCCTCGCCGGCGAGCATGCGGGTGCGTCGCTCGGCGGCGGTAGCGCGGCGCTCCGCGGCCGCGACCTTGCGCTCTTCCTTGTTGCCACGGTTGGCCTTCTTGCGGGCCCGGGCCTCTTTTGCCGTCAGCGGCGCGGGCGCGACCGGGCCTCGACGCTTCGACTCGGCGTCGCGTCGCTTGGGGGTCGGGCGGCCCTTGCCCGCCTGTTCGGCGGACTCCGCCTCCGAGGCCGTGGACGACTCGGCGACCTCGACGTCCCGCTTGTCTGAATTGTCCGAATCACCGCGGCGTAGCAATTTCACCCTTCCAGAGTATGGGAAGACGCCGCCGGGGGGGAAACCGGCCTCACACGAAATGCCGGGTCGCGCCCACCGCCATACACTTCGCCGATGCGGGTGATGATCGCACCGGACTCCTTCGGTGAAACGCTGACGGCGGTCGAGGCGACCGCTGCGATAGCGGCGGGATGGTCGGCCGTGCGCCCGGACGACCAGCTGATCGAGGCACCGCAGTCCGACGGCGGCCCCGGATTCGTCGACGTCGTCGCGGCGGCCGGCGGCACCGTCCGGACGACGGCCGTGGAAGGGCCTCTCGGCGCCGACGTCACAGCCCGCTGGCTCCTCGACGGCACCGACGCCTACCTCGAATCGGCCCAGGCCTGCGGACTCGGACTGCTCGGCGGCCCACCGACGCCCCGCACCGCCCGCGAGGCACACAGCCGTGGCGTCGGGCAGCTCGTGGTGGCGGCCCTCGACGCCGGGGCTCGCAGGATCGTCGTGGGTCTCGGCGGCAGCAGCTGCACCGACGGCGGCCGCGGCCTCGTCGAGGCCCTGGCGAAGGGATTCGGGAGCGCCGACGCCGCCGTCGCCCGCCTGCGTCCGGTGGAACTGGTGGCCGCGACCGACGTCGAGCACCCGTTGCTGGGCGAACACGGCGCCGCTCACGTGTTCGGACCGCAGAAGGGCGCCGACCCCGACACCGTCGCGTTCCTCGAAGACCGGAACACCGCGTGGGCGGGCCAACTGCGCCGGGTGACGGCGCGCGAGGTCGCCGCCGAACCGGGCGCCGGCGCCGCGGGCGGGATCGGCGCCGCCCTCCTCGCCCTCGGGGCGACCCGCGAATCCGGTGCTCACGTGGTCGCGCAGCGCACCCGGCAGGACCGGCAACTCGCCTCCGCTCAACTCGTGATCACCGGGGAAGGCCGTCTCGACCAGCAGTCGCTGCGCGGGAAACTCGTGATCGCGCTCGCCGCCGCCGCCCGTCGGCGGTCGATCGCGACACTCGTCCTGGCCGGGCAGGTCCTCCTCGACACCGCGGACCTCGACCGCGCAGGCATCGACCACGCACTGTCCCTCGTGGACCACGCCGGATCGGTCGAACTCGCGATGACGGACGCGTATGCGCAGCTACGGGACCTGGCGGCGGCCGCCGCGAGGGGGTGGGACGGCGCCGCCGCAGGGCAGTAACCCGACATCGCGACGTCGGATACCATGGACGTGGATCGATCTGCGGACGCCGCAGGGAATGGAACCCGGGAATAAGTCGGGCGCGGAGTACCGTTGAAGCGTTCACGGGTTTGTTACGAACTACAGGGAGAGCCCATGACTGTGCAGAACGAGACCGCCGTTCACGGCGTCAAGATGACCGAAGCCGCGTCCTCCAAGGCGAAGGCGCTGCTCGATCAGGAAGGTCGCGACGACCTTGCACTGCGCATCGCCGTGCAACCCGGCGGCTGCGCAGGACTGCGTTACCAGCTGTTCTTCGACGACCGCAATCTGGACGGCGACCTCATCGTGGACTTCGGTGGCGTGTCCCTCGCAGTCGACCGGATGAGCGCACCGTATGTCGAGGGTGCGTCGATCGACTTCGTCGACACCATCGAGAAGCAGGGTTTCACCATCGACAACCCCAACGCGACCGGCTCGTGCGCCTGCGGCGACTCCTTCAACTGAGTCCCGGGCCGAAGAACAACTGAATCGACAAGTCTGACGCGGCGCCGACCGGCTGCCGCGTCAGACTTTTTTCGTGCCCGACCTCCCCGTATCCACGTCTTCGAGCTGCCGACCGATCATGGTGGTACTCCGGGTACGGTGAGAAATCCGACCGAACTCATCGAAAGGCATCCGCCCGTGACAATTGCGGTAACCGGTTCCATCGCCACCGACCACCTGATGCGGTTTCCGGGCCGGTTCGCCGAGCAACTGCTCGCCGATCAGCTCAGCCACATCTCGTTGAGCTTCCTGGTCGACGACCTCGTCGTCCGGCGCGGGGGAGTGGGCGGCAACATCGCCTACGCCATGGGCGTCCTCGGCGGTTCTCCGCTGCTGGTCGGGGCTGTCGGGGCCGACTTCGCGGACTACCGCCGGTGGCTCGAGAGCAACGGCGTCGACTGCACCGCCGTCCGCATCTCGACGACCGCGCACACCGCGCGTTTCGTGTGCACCACCGACGAGGACATGGCGCAGATCGCGTCGTTCTACCCCGGTGCGATGAGTGAGGCCCGCGAGATCCAGCTGTCGGGCATCGCGCAGGACGCCGACACGCTCGAACTCGTCCTGATCGGGGCCAACGACCCCGAGGCGATGATTCGTCACACCGAGGAATGCCGCCGCCTGGGCATCCCGTTCGCCGCCGACCCGTCGCAGCAGCTCGCCCGGCTGAACGGCGAGGAGGCGTCCGCACTCATCCGGGGCGCCAAGTACCTCTTCACCAACGAGTACGAGTGGGGTCTGCTGCAGCAGAAGACGGGACTGTCCGAAGAGGAGATCCGCGCCCAGGTCGGCGTCCGCGTCACGACGCTCGGCTCCAAGGGCGTCGAGATCGTCGACTCCGAGGGCAACTGGACCCGCGTCGCCGTCGTCCCCGAGAAGGCCAAGGTCGACCCGACCGGTGTCGGTGACGGATTCCGGGCCGGATTCCTCCTCGCACACAGTGCGGGTCTGAGCTTCGAGCGCTCCGCGCAGCTGGGCTCGCTCGTCGCCGTGCTGGTGCTCGAGACCGTCGGAACCCAGGAATGGACCTTCGACCGCGACGAGGCTGTCAAGCGACTCGCGGACGCCTACGGCACCACCGCCGCCGACGAGATCGCCACGGTCCTGCCGTAAGGAGCGGCTTCGCCGCCCGTGAGGGGTGAGCGAGTCCAGGGACTCGTCAACCACTCACGGGCGCGAAGCGCCTACAGGGAGACCGGGTACGCCGGCTCGGAGATCTCCGGAACGATGCGGTTCTCCACGAAGATGCCGTGCCACACCATGAAGATCAGCACGGTCCACAGGCGACGGCTGTGGTCGGACACGCCGTCCCGGTGGTCGTTCAACATCTTCGCGATCGCGGCCTTGTCGAGCAGGTGATCAGTGCCGGACGCCTCGATCTGCTCGTGCGCCCAGTCGAACAGTTCGGTGCCGCGCAGCCAGTGCCGCAGCGGCACCGGGAAACCGAGCTTCGCCCGGTGCAGCACGTGCCCGGGCACGATGCCCTCCAGCGCCTGACGCAACGCGTACTTGGTGGTGCTCTTGGTGATCTTCTGGTCCAGCGGCACCTGGGACGCCACCTTGAAGACCTCGGGATCGAGGAACGGCACCCGCAGCTCGAGCGAGTTGGCCATGGTCATCTTGTCGGCTTTGACGAGGATGTCACCGCGCAACCACGTGAACAGGTCGAGGTGCTGCATCCGGGCCACCGGATCCCAGCCCTGCGACTGCGCGTAGATCGGGTCGGTGACGTCGCGGTGAGTCCACTCCGGCCGGAAGTCGCGCAGGACGGCACGCAGCTGCGCGTCGTTGAAGCTGCGCGCGTTGCCGTAGTAGCGCTCCTCCAGGGTGAGCGATCCACGATTGAGCAGGCTCTTTCCGCGGGTGCCCTCGGGGATGCGCTCGGACAGCTTCCCGGCCGCCTTCCGCAGGCCCTTCGGCAGGTACTCGAACGGCTTGAGCGAAATCGGCTCGCGGTAGATGGTGTATCCGCCGAACAGCTCGTCGGCGCCCTCACCCGACAGCACGACCTTGACGTGCTTGCGTGCTTCCTTCGCCACGAACCACAGCGGAACCAGTGCGGGGTCGGCGACCGGGTCGTCGAGGTACCAGACGATCTCGGGGATCGCGGCCGCGAACTCGGACGGGCTCACCACCTTCACCACGTGGCGTGCGCCGATCGCTTCGGCCGACTCGGCCGCGACGTCGACCTCCGAGTAGCCCTCGCGCTCGAAACCGGTGGTGAACGTGATCAGGTTCGGGTTGTGGCGCATCGCGAGCGCCGCGATGGCCGTCGAGTCGATGCCTCCCGACAGGAAGGAACCGACCGTGACGTCGGCGCGCATGTGCTTGGCGACCGAATCCTCGAGCGCCTCCGCGATCTCGCGGTACCGTGCCTGCTCCGTGCCCGCGGCGAACGGACGCACCGGGAACGTGGGTGTGAAATACCGCGTGATCACGGGTGCTTCACCGGGGCGCACCCGGGCGAAGCAGCCGGACTCGAGCCTGCGGATCTGCTTGTGGAGGGTTTCCGGCTCCGGCACGTACTGCAGAACCGTGTAGTGCTCGACGGCCCGCGGATCGAGTTCGGTGCCGATGCCGATCAGGCTCGCCAGTTCCAGCAGGCTCTTCTTCTCGCTGCCGAAGGCGGTGCCGCCGGTACCTGTGGCCAGGAAGAGCGGCTTGATGCCGAAGGGATCGCGGGCGATGAACAACTCCCGCGTCTGCGTGTCCCAGATCGCGAACGCGAACATGCCGCGCAGACGGCGGACGGCGTCCTCGCCCCAGTAGTGGAATGCCGCGACGATGGCCTCGCTGTCGCCCTCGGTGACGAACTGGGCGCCGAACTGTTCGGCGAGTTCGGCGCGCACCTCCAGATAGTTGTAGATCTCACCGTTGAACGTCAGCGCGTACCGCTCCGGATTCTCCTCCGGACCCCACCGCAGAGGCTGGTGGGAGTGTTCGATGTCGATGATCGACAGCCGATTGAACCCGAAGACCACATGGTCGTCGTGCCAGGTCCCGTGCTCGTCCGGCCCACGGTGCCGCAGGCAGTGCATCGCCTGGTCGACCTGTGAGACGGCGTTGTCACTGGTTTCTCCAGAGGTCAGTAGCCCGAGCAGTCCGCACACAGCGTCCGGTACCTCAATTCAGAATCTTGGAAGGCTCCACGAGGTGGAGGGGTCAGGGATCTCTGCCGGAAAGTATGCCGCAGATTCCCGGCGCGTCCGGTTCGGGCCGTGGGGGAGGGCGCCCGGTCCGGGAAGCGACACCACCTCGGCGGCACGACAGCGACACGTCGCCCGACCCGAGGATGGAGAGCCGCCGCCTTTGGTCTACGCTGCGTAGTAATTGGGCCTTCCCATCGGGTGTGCCCTAGTGGAATTTGCGGCGATCAGGAAGGCGTGAACGTGGCGCAAGGTCGGATCCTTCGGCGGGCAGGGTTGGCAGTATCTTTGGGCATTGCTGCCTTGCTGCTGTCGGGTTGTTCAATCGACAACGAGGTGCTTCGTTTCGGGTGGCCTTCGGGCGTAACCCCGCAGGCGCACCGCATGCGTGAACTGTGGACCTGGTCGGTCATCGCCGCCCTCGTCATGGGTGTGCTGGTGTGGGGACTCACCTTCTGGGCGGTGATCTTCCACCGCAAGAAGAAGGATTCACCCGAGTTCCCGCGGCAGACGGCATACAACGTGCCGCTCGAGCTGGCGTATACCGCAGTTCCCTTCGTCATCATCGCGGTGCTGTTCTACTTCACGGTGGTCGTGCAGAACTACGTCCTCGAGAAAGAGGACAACCCCAACGTGGTGGTGGATGTGACTGCGTACCAGTGGAACTGGAAGTTCGGTTACCGCTCGATCGACCTCGGCGAAGGTGGCGGGAAGTACGACGGCGTCGACCAGGAAGCTCAGGCCGCGGTCGAGTCCGCGCCCGCATCCGAGGCGGAGGCCGAGGGTGAGCACGCTCAGCCCGGTCCGATTCACGGTAAGACTCCCCAGGACCTGTCGTACCTGCACTACGACAAGATCGAGACGATCGGCTCGAGCAACGAGATCCCGATCCTCGTTCTGCCGACCGGCAAGCGGATCCAGTTCGAACTGGCCTCGGCCGATGTCATCCACGCCTTCTGGGTACCGGAGTTCCTGTTCAAGCGCGACGTGAACCCGAACCCGAAGGAGAACCACTCCGACAACGTCTTCCAGATCAGTGAGATCGAGAAGGAAGGTGCCTTCGTCGGGCGCTGCGCCGAGATGTGCGGCACGTTCCACGCGATGATGAACTTCGAGGTTCGCGCCGTGAGCCCCGACAAGTTCGCGCAGTACATCGAACTGCGCAAGCCGGCGAGCGAGGGCGGCCGGGATATGACCACGGCGGAGGCTCTGCAGGCCATCGGCGAGTCCCCCGTTGCGACGTCGACGTCTCCCTTCACCACTGATCGCGGCTACAAGCAGGCGAGCGGTGTCGAAGGTAACTGAACCTGCTGCTGATACCTCACTGACCAAGGACAAGTGCTGATATGAAGATCGAAGCCAAGCTCTTCGAGATCCTGACGGTATTCTTCATTCTCGTCGCGATCGTCTACGGCGTCTTCACCGCCGTTTCACGAACCGGTATCGAGTGGGCGGGTCTGACCGGCATCTGCCTGTCGGCGGGGCTGACGCTGATCATCGGAACGTACTTCCGGTTCGTCGCCCGTCGTCTCGACACTCGCCCCGAGGACTACGAGGACGCGGAGATCGCTGACGGCGCAGGCGACCTGGGCTTCTTCAGCCCCGGCAGCTACTGGCCGATCCTGCTCGCCGCAGCCGCTGCGTTCGTGGCAGTCTCGATGGCGTTCTTCCAGCCGTGGATGATCGTGGTCGCCGTGGTGGCCGTGCTCGCGGCCGCGGCAGGTCTGGTCTTCGAGTACTACGTCGGGCCCGAGAAGCACTAGTTCCACACAGTCGGATGGCGGAGGCGCCGAATCCCCTCGGGGTTCGGCGCCTCCGCTTTGTCGTGGAGCGAAATTCAGTTTCCTGCATCGGCCGCCGCGTGCAGGAGTGCCCCGGCCTGCTCGGATGCCAGCGCCAGCGCATCCGGGAACACCTGCAATCCGTGCGCCACCAGAGCGCCTTCGTGGAGCAGCATCACCGTGCGCGCGAGCACTTCCGGTTCGTGCACCGACGCGTCCCGGCACACGCCCGTGAACAGTTCGAGCATCCACTGCTTCTGCCCGATGATCACGGCGTACGCCGGATGTGACGGGTCACTGATCTCCGCGTGGGCGTTGACCATGCTGCACCCCTTCGCGCTGTTCTGCGCCGCCCACTGCTGGGACGCGTCGAAGATCGCGTGGAGGCGCTGTTCGGGTGAGTCGCCGACGGCATCGAGGTGGTCGTCGAGAAACGCCCGCCACCGTTCGTCCCGGTCGGCGAGGTACTCGACCACGATCTGTTCCTTCGAGCCGAAACGGTCGTACAGCGTCTTCTTCGTGACGCCGGCCTCGGCGGCGATGAGATCCACGCCGACCGCGTGAATGCCCCGCTCGTAGAACAGTCGGCCGGCGGCGGCCAGTGCCTTTCGCGCGCCCGGTGTGAGTGCGACGCGTCGCGGTGGCGACAGGGAGTCCATGACAAAAGTATACAGATCGGTATAGGTTAAGGAGCTATACCGATCTGTTTACTTGGGTGGTGGTCAGTCGTGAATGCCGTTCTCGCCGTGCTGTTCGTCCTGTGCTGGAGCTCCGGCTTCATCGGGGCCAAACTCAGTGCCGGGGACGCCGACCCACTCACGGTCCTGACCTGGCGGTTCCTGCCCCTCGCAGTCGTCCTCGTCGTCGGTGCGGCGCTGTTCGGCCGTGCACGGTGGCGAGGAGTCGGATCCCGTACCCTCCGCCGCCAGGCCGTCGTCGGCGCGCTGTCGCAGACCGGGTACCTGCTGACCGTCTACCAGGCGATCGGGCTCGGGGTCTCGACCGGCACCACCGCGCTGATCGACGGAACCCAGCCGTTGGTGGTGGCCGTGCTGGCCGGACCGCTGCTGGGCCAGCACGTCGCGCCGAGGCAGTGGTGGGGACTGCTCCTCGGACTGGCGGGGGTCGTGATCGTCACCGCCGGCGACGCCACCTCTGCGTCCGGCGTGTCGTGGTGGGCGTATCTCGTGCCGTTCGCGGGGATGTTGTCGCTGGTGGCGGCGACGTTCTTGGAGAGTCGCGCACCGACCGACACGGATCCCGTCGTGTCCATGACCGTGCACTGCGCGACCAGTGCCGTGCTCTTCACCGCCCTCGCCGCCTACGCCGGAGAGGTGTCCCCGCCCACGGCGGCGTCGTTCTGGTGGTCGGTGGCCTGGTTGATCGTCCTGTCCACCTTCGGCGGCTACGGCCTGTACTGGCTCGTGCTGCGCCGGAGCGGCGTCACCCGGGTCAATGCCCTGATGTTCCTGATGGCACCGGTGACGGCGATCTGGGGGGCCGCGGTGTTCGGCGAACCGTTCGGACCCCTCACCGGGCTGGGCCTACTCCTGGGGCTCGGGGCGGTGGCGCTCGTGTTCCGCACCCCGCCGCGGGGGAGGGGAGCGGAAGCGGTGCCCACAGACGAGCAGAGCCCCGAACCGGAAAGGGTTCGGGGCTCTGCTCGGTTGCGCAGGTGAGGCTAGTGCGCCTCGCCGTTGCCGGACGATCCGTTGCCGGAGGTCGAGGAACCGTTGCCGTGCGCACGGTCCTGGTACTCCCGCAGCATCGTGAGCTGCTCGTGCTCGCCGTGGTGCAGGGCATGCTCGAGGGCCAGGCTCTCCTCGACCGGATCGGCCGTGACGAGGCTGCCGGAGCCGGGCTTGCCGGCGGAACCGAGCTTGTTCATCTTCTTCGGGACCGTGGCACCCTGGTACTCGAGCGGGATCGGGTGACCGTGGTCGTCGACCGGGCCGAGCGGCTGGTGGATCTCGATGTACTGACCGTTCGGCATCCGCTTGATGATGCCGGTCTCGATGCCGTGCTCGAGAACCTCACGGTCGCTGCGCTGGAGACCAAGGCAGAACCGGTAGGCCACGAAGAAGGCGATCGGGGGCAGCAGCACCATGCCGATACGGCCGATCCAGGTCATCGCGTTCAGGGAGATGCTCAGGTGGTACGCGATGATGTCGTTGATGCAGGAGATCGTGAGGACGGCGTAGAACGCGATCGCCATCGCACCGATCGCGGTACGCACCGGAACGTCGCGCGGACGCTGCAGCAGATTGTGGTGAGCATCGTCCTTGGTCAGACGCTTCTCGATCCACGGGTACGCGATCAGGACGGTGAACACCAGACCCATGATCAGCGCGACAGCGAACACCGACGGAATGGTGTAGCGGTCGAACAGGTAGACATCCCATGCCGGCCACAGACGGGCCAGGCCGTCCGTCCACATCATGTAGATGTCGGGCTGAGAACCTGCCGACACCTGCGACGGGTTGTAGGGGCCGATGGTCCAGACCGGGTTGATCTGCAGGACGCCACCCATCACGGCGAGGACACCGAAGGTGATGGCGAAGAATGCACCCGACTTGACGGCGAAGACCGGGAGGATTCGCACGCCCACGACGTTGGTCTCGGTACGGCCGGGGCCGGGGAACTGCGTGTGCTTCTGGTACCAGACGAGCGCGAGGTGACCGGCGATCAGGGCGAGGATGATGCCCGGGAACAGCAGGACGTGCGCCACGTACAGGCGGGGGATGATCAAGTCGCCGGGGAAGTCGCCGCCGAAGATCAGCCAGTGCATCCAGGTGCCCGCGATCGGGATGCTGAGCGTGATGCCGGAGAAAGCGGCGCGCAGGCCCGTGCCGGACAGCAGGTCGTCGGGGATCGTGTAGCCGAAGAATCCCTCGAACATCGCGAGGATCAGCAGCAGGCAGCCGATGACCCAGTTGGCCTCACGCGGACGCCGGAACGCGCCGGTGAAGAAGATGCGCAGCAGGTGCACGACGATCGACGCCGCGAACATCAGCGCAGCCCAGTGGTGGATCTGACGGACGAACAGGCCGCCGCGGACCTCGAACGAGATGTTCAGGGTGGTCTCGTACGCGCGGGACATCGTGACGCCGCGCAGGGGCTCGTACGCGCCGTTGTAGACGACGTGCGCCATCGACGGGTCGAAGAAGAACGTCAGGTAGACACCGGAGATCAGCAGGATGATGAAGCTGTACAGCGCGATCTCGCCGAGCAGGAACGACCAGTGGGTGGGGAAGACCTTGTTGATCTGCCGCCGCATTCCCGCTGCGAGGTGGTAGCGCGAGTCCATCGCCTCTGCCTGGCCTGTGGCCATCGCGCTCAGTTTGGACGGTTTGTTGTCGGTCACGGTCGACGCTCCCAAAATGCCGGGCCGAGAGCTTCGATGTAGTCACCCGTTGTGACTAGGAAACCCTCTTCGTTCACTGTAATAGGCAACTGCGGAAGTGCACGAGCGGCCGGACCGAAAATCGGCTTTCCGTAGGTCAGCGCATCGAACTGCGACTGGTGGCACGGGCAGAGGATTCGGTTGGTCTGCTGTTCGTACAGGGACGTGGGGCAGCCGAGGTGGGTGCAGATCTTCGAGAAGGCGAAGTAGTCGCCGTAGTTGAAGCTCTCCTGGCCCTGACGCTTGGTGACCTTGGCCGTGTCCTCCGTGCGGAGGCGGATGAGCATGGTCGCGTTACGGATGCCACGCAGTGCCTCGAGCAGCGCGTCGTGATCGCCGCGGTCGGACTCGCGGAAGGGGAACACGGTTTCCATGGCGCCGGCGTCGAGATCTTCCGGGCGGACGAGGACGACGTCCTCGGGGCGTCCGGTGTCGCGGCGCAGGTAGATGGTCTCGCCCTCGTAGCGGGGGGTCCATCCGGACACCCACAGCGGGGAGTCGTCGCGCTTGGCCCACGGGTTCTTGATCAGGCCGCCGAGGGGCATGACGGACATGATGCCGAGCGCGCCACCACCGAAGATGAGGGTGCGCTTGAGGAGCTTGCGGCGCCCGAGCGTCGACGTGTCGAACGAGTCGCCGAGTTCCGCGACGATCGTCTTGCGATCGACCTCGGACGATCCACCGTCGTGGCGGTCCTGGATGGACACCTCTTCGGGGATGAACTTCTTGGTGAACTGCACCGCTCCGACACCGAGGCCGAGGATGGCCAGACCCATGGTGAGGCCGATCAGCGGTGTGTACAGGCTGTAGGCCGAGTAGTGCTCCTCACCGGCGCCGGCGTACTCCCAGGGCCAGAAGAGGTAGATCGCGATGAACGCGATGGCGGAGACGCCCGACAGGGCGAACCAGAACGCGACCGACCGCTCGGCGCGCTTCTCGGCCTTCGTTCCCGGAACCGCCCAGCGATTGCGGCGGAACGCGACGTCGACGTGGTCGAGGTTGGTACCGAGCTCGACCAGTTCGTCGCGGCTCAGGTTCTCGAGTTCTGCATCCGTGTACTTCTTTGGCGTGGCGCCGCCCGGCTGGCCAGCGTCGCTCATGACCTTGCTCCGATCCACAGTGCTGCACCGACGACAGCGATGATTCCGATGACCCACATGGCCAAGCCCTCGGAGGCGGGACCGATGCCGCCGAGTCCGTAGCCACCGGGCTGCTTCGTCTCGCCGGAAGACTTGATGTAGGCGATGACGTCCTTTTTCTCCTCGAGGGTCAGCTGACGGTCCGAGAACTTGGGCATGTTCTGCGGGCCGGTGACCATCGCGGTGTAGATCTGCTGCTCGCTCGCCGGATCGAGGACCGGGGCGTACTTACCGGACGACAGAGCGCCGCCGCGACCGGTGAAGTTGTGGCAGGAAGCGCAGTTGAGGCGGAACAGTTCGCTGCCGCGTCCGATGTCGCCGCCGCGCAGCGAAGACTGGGCGACCTCGCCGTTCTCGTCGCGGATGACCGTGGGGCCGCCGCCGTTGGCCTGGACGTAGGCGCCGATGGCGTCCGTCTGCTCGGCGTCGAACTTGACGGGCTTGCGCTCGACCTGAGCCTCGTTGCGCGATGCCGGCATACGTCCCGACGACACCTGGAAGTACACGGCGGCCTCGCCGACACCGATCAGGCTGGGGCCGCGGTCCTGCACACCCTGCAGGTTCGCGCCGTGGCACGTGATGCACGAGGTGTCGTACAACTGCTTGCCTTCGCGGATCAGTGCTGCCTGATCATCGGTCGCGGTGGCGACCTGCGGGGTCGGCGTCAACGCGGACGCGAGGAAACCGGCGCTGACCAGTCCCATCATCAGGACCAGGGCGCCCGTGACGCGCCTGCGGAGCTTCCGCTGGCGGCGTGCCTTCGCGGCAGACGCTGTGGTATCGGATGCGGGAGGGGGGGATGAACTCATCTGTATCCCTTTGGTATGTCGGGACGGACTGGACGTCAGGGGGCTGCCTGGGGCGTTCAGCTGATCAACGGATGAAATAGATCGTGGCAAACAGGGCGATCCACACGATGTCGACGAAGTGCCAGTAGTACGAGACGACGATGGCGGCGGTGGCCTGGGCGGGCGTGAACTTGCTGACCTTGGTGCGGGCGATCAGGAAGACGAACGCGATGAGGCCGCCGATCACGTGCATGCCGTGGAAGCCGGTGGTCATGTAGAAGACCGAGCCGTACACGCTGCTGGAGATGGAGGTGCCGTGTTCGACGAGGTGGATGTACTCGTACGCCTGGCCGAGGACGAAGAAGGTGCCCATCGCCAACGTCAGCAGGTACCACCGGCGGAGGCCGAAGACGTCGCCGCGCTCGGCTGCGAACACACCCATCTGGCAGGTGAACGACGAAGCGATCAGCACCAGCGTCACCGGTACGGCGAGGAACAGATTCAGCTCGGTCGGCTCCGGCGGCCAGTTTCCATTCGCCTGTGCTCGCGCCACGAAGTACATGGCGAAGAGCCCTGCGAAGAACATGAGCTCACTTGACAACCACACGATGGTGCCAACGCTGACCATGTTAGGTCGGTTCAGCGAGTGCACGCGTTGGGTGATTGCTGATCCTGAAGTCCCTACTGCGCTCGTCACAGACAGAAGTATGACGCTTCGTCGTAAGAGACGACTACCCGGGTCCACCCTCGGCGCGCCGAGGCGTCCCGCTTGTCCGATTCTCCCTGCTGACAGCCTGGTCGCGGACCGTGAAAGGGTGGAGCCATGCGTTCTCGTGACAACAGTACGGGGTGGCTGCGGAGACTGTTCGGCAGTCGGCAACCGGCCCCTCTCGACCAGGATCGGCGCGACCTCGTCGTCGTGGCCTCGAGCTTCGACGACGTGGAGGGGTGCTCCACGGCGCTCGACCGCGCCGCCGCCGAGGACCCGCAGTGGGAGGCCGACGCGGAAGCCGTCCTGCGGCACCATCTGCGGCTGCCCGCGGCCGCGGTGGCCGACGCCGTGTCGATCGCCGCCCAGGACGGCTACCGGCCGCAGAACCCGGACGACACGTCGTCGTCGTCGTCACCCGACGAGGCCGACGCGACGGTCGCGCTGGTGCTGCAGCGCGTCCAGATCCTCGACGCGCTGCACTGTTCCCAGGAACGGTCGAGAATGGCCGGGCTGGCGCAGCGGCTCGGCGGCTCGGTCGACGGCTGGGACGCGATGCAACCGGCGCGCGAGTCCGATCCGGCCGGTGACTAGGCTGCCAGGGATCGGATCCGCCACTAGTACAAGGGGACACGACGATGCAGAGCCCGACTGCTCAGGGGACGAACGACGGTGTGCTGTCGGCGCGCACGTGGCCGTCGGTCCTCGGCGCGCTCACCGACGGACGTGACCTCGCGGTGGCCGACGCGAAATGGGCGATGGACGAGATCATGTCCGACAACGCCACTTCCGCGCAGATCGCGGCGTTCGGCGTCGCCCTGAAGATGAAGGGTGAGACGCCGGAGGAACTACGTGGCCTCGCCGACTCGATGCTCGGGCACGCACGCAAGGTTCCCATCGACGACGACGTCGTCGACATCGTCGGCACCGGCGGTGACCGATCCAACACAGTCAACATTTCGACGATGGCGTCGCTGGTGGTCGCGGCGTCCGGCATCCGCGTCGTCAAGCACGGAAACCGGGCAGCGTCGTCCAAGAGTGGTGGGGCGGACGTACTCGAGGCACTCGGCGTGAAGATCAACCTCGGTCCCGACGAGGTGGCCCGCTGCGTCCGGGAGGTCGGCATCGGTTTCTGCTTCGCGCCGGTGTTCCATCCCGCCCTGCGGTTCGCGGGTGCGCCGCGCAAGGAGATCGGCATCCCGACCGTCTTCAATGTGCTCGGACCGCTCACCAATCCGGCGCGGCCGCGGGCGGGCCTCATCGGCTGCGCGTTCCCGGGCCTGATCTCGGTGGTGGCCGGTGTGCTCGCGCAGCGCGGCAACTCGGCGCTAGTGGTGCGGGGTGACGACGGCCTGGACGAGTTGACGACGTCGACGACGTCGACCGTGCACATCGTGGCGGACGGGGCGGTGACCACCCGTCAGCTCGATCCCAGGGACATCGGGATCGCGCGCGTGCCGCTCGACGAACTGCGCGGCGGCGATGCCGAGGTGAACGCGGCGGTGGCGCGGCGACTCCTCGCGGGTGAGACCGGACCGGTGCGCGACGCGGTGCTCCTCAACGCCGCGGCGGCGATCGCGGCGTTCCGGGGACTCGGCGGCCGCACGCTCGAAGACGCGTTGTCGGACGGACTCTCGACGGCGGCGCAGTCGATCGACAGTGGAGCGGCCGCGACGCTGCTCGCGCGGTGGGCCGAACTCACGTCGGGACTGGCCACCAGCAAATAGTCGGCGGAGCTACTCGCCGATCGAGAAGCCCGCTTCCACGTCGGCGCTGGAGTAGGACTGGAACGCGATGTGCGTCGCCGTCCGGGAGACGCCGTCCACCTTGTTGATTCCCTCGGTGACGACCTCCGCGATCTTCGCGTGGTCCCGGACCCGCACGATCGCGATCAGGTCGACGTCGCCTGCGCAGGAATAGACCTTGTCGACGCCCTCGATGTCGGCGACGGCCTGAGCGGTCTCCGGGATGCGGTGGGCTTCGGCGTGGATCAGGACGATGGCGTTGATCATGATCGCCAGCCTATGCGGTGGTCGACGGAATCCGGCGCGGGAGGTCGGGTCTCGTCGTCCCGTGTCGACGCACTGCCGGCTCGTGCGAGCGCACACCACTCGGACCACGATCCGGCGCCCCGTGCGGGTTCGCACCAGCCGGACGAGGCGCTGACGATGCGGGTGTCCTCCTGCTCGAGCCAGCGCGCGAGCAGTCCGGCCTCTTCGGGGGATGCGCCCCGGAGGGGAGTCGCGTCGGGAACCACGGTTTCGGCGGTCAGGACGAGCGCATCGACCACCGGCATCGGGTGGATGCCGCGCCGAGCGCTGCCTGCGGACGCGAGCCGCCCCGAACGGATCACCGCGAACTCCCAGCCGCCGGTCGCCGCCGGTCGGGCGGCCACCAGCTGATCGAGGGCGGTGAGGGACGCCAGGCGCTGCATTCTCCGCAACGCGAGGACGACCTCCGCGGTGCGGTCGCGCAGACGCGCCGCGTTCTCGAACAACTCGGCGGCGGCGAGTTCTTCCACCCGTCCGCGCATGCCGCGCAGTGGGGCGTCGCCCTCACCGCGCAGGAATCGGCGGAACAGCTCCGGTCCGGGGCGGTACGCGTCCTCCGTGTCACGGCCGTGGACGGACGCGGGGCACTGTCCGAGCTCGCGGGGTGGGCACTGCGCGCCGTGCTCACGGCCCTTCGGTATGCGACTCGTGCAGGTACGGAGAATGCAGTACTCGGCGAGGACGTCGGCGACGTCGACGGCGGTCGAGCGGGACCGGAACGGGCCGAGGGAGTCGGGGGCCGGGGTCCGCACCACCGACAGTCGGGGGAAGGCCTCCGCGGTGAGTGTGATCCACCAACCACGTCTGGGGTACTTGGACCTCCGGTTGTACGGCGGCGTGTGCGCGGCCAGAAGCCGGAGTTCACGCACGCCTGCCTCGAGCGCGTGCGCGCATTCGACGTGATCGATCCGGGTGGTCAGCGCCACCATCTCCTTCATCCGGCCGCGGGTCTCGGAACCGGTGAAGTAGTTGCGCACCCGCCGGCGCAGATCGGTGGCGGTGCCGACGTAGAGGACCTCGTCGGAGGGTCCGCGGAACAGGTAGACGCCGGGAGCGTGCGGGAGGTGGCTTGCGAGCGTCCGTTTCGCCCGCTGGTGCGAGGAGACGTCGGGAAGGTAGTCGATCAGCTCGGTGAGACTGTGCACTCCCTGATTGCCGACCCGGTCGATGAGGGCGTGCAGGACGTCGACGGTGGCGCGGGCGTCGTCGAGGGCCCGGTGTGTCGGAGTGGTCCCGACATCGAACAGCCGGGCCAGCGACGACAGTTTGACCGACGGCGCCTCGTCGCGGGTGAGGACGCGCCGGGCCAGCTTGACGGTGCACAGCACCGTGAACTTGGGCCATGGGGTGTCGGTGGCCGACGCGGCGGCCTTGAGGAAGCCGGTGTCGAAGGGGGCGTTGTGGGCGACGAGCACCGCTCCGCGCGCGAATTCGAGGAACGCCGGCAGCACCCGCTCGATCCGGGGGGCGTCGATCACCATGGCGGTGGTGATGCCCGTGATTTCGACGATGTGTGGGGGGATGGACCGGCCGGGGTCGACGAGCGTGGCCATCTCGCCGATCACCTCGCCACCACGGATCTTCACGGCGCCGATTTCGGTGATGGCGTCCTCGCCTGGGCGCGCGCCGGTGGTCTCGAGGTCGACCACCACGAACGTGGTGTCCCGCAGCGGGGTGTCGAGCTCGTCGAATCTCAGCTGTTCGGGTACACCGGGGACACTCACGGCTCAGAGCGTATGGACGGGCACCGACAGAACCGCCCGGAGCGCCCGGAGAGACGAGGATCACACTGCCTTTCGCGGGCGCCGGCCGGGGGTCGCCTGGCGAGTGACGGGACGGCCCGGGAATAGGGTCCCGACGGTGTGGAGACGGCCGGCGGCGGGTGAGGTGGTCACGCCGGACGGCTTCCGCGGAACCCCTGTTGAACAGCGGGAATGAGTTGGGAGAAGAAATCGGGGAGTCGTGGGTCGCTGCGAAATGCCCACTCCCACTATCGAAACGAGATCGGAAACATACCGCCTGTTATCTAGTCGTTATCGAATGCGGGTATCGCGCGACCACAAACCTCAAACCGGCTCAAATGGACACTTTCCGCGTGTTCCGGTCGACATCGGGGTATTCCATTTCGTAACCTTCCTGAGACCTAGCGGAGTCTCGCAGCCCCACACCGGGGCAGCATCGCTAGTCACCGCCTAATCGGCCACTCGCGAGAGCGGTCGTACCGGGAACCCAAGTTTCTACTGGGGTGAATCCCGCCGGGACGTCCTCACGGACCGGTGGGTAGGGCTGATCTTCCCAGCCCGAACCCGTCAGCTAACTCGGTCGGCGGATGAATGGAAGAAACGGAGTACCCCTTTCGTGGCGTCACAAGTTTCCAAGCGGAATGTGCGACGGGCAGTCGTCGCCGGCGCGCTCGCAGTCGGAGCGCTCACCGCTACCGCGGCCCCCGCGGCCGCAGACCCCGTCACCATCCCTGGCGTCGGAACCTTCGAGATCCCGGGTGTCGTCATCCCGCAGATCCCCGGTGTCCCGAACCTGCCCGCGCCCCCCGCGCCGGCCGGCACCGCAGGTGACAAGGCCGTCCAGGCCGCTCAGACCAAGCTCGGCTCGCCGTATGTCTACGGCGCCGCAGGTCCCAACTCGTTCGACTGCTCCGGCCTGGTGCAGTGGGCGTTCAAGCAGGCCGGACTGAACCTGCCGCGTACCAGCTACGCGCAGGCGGCGGCCGGTACTCCCGTGTCGCAGTCCGATCTCCGCCCCGGTGACGTGATCTCCTTCTACGGCGGCTCGCACTCGGGCATCTACGCCGGCAACGGCAACGTGATCCACGCCTCCACCGAGGGTCAGCCAGTGAAGTTGGCGCCCATCGCGTCGATGCCGTTCGACGGCGCACGCCGCTACTGATCCATTCGCGAAGCGATGCATCCACCGAGTCGAGGGCGGGGATGCACGGGGTAACTTCGTAGGATCCCGCACGACCACGAGGGTGGGTTCGAATCACGATTCGAACTCACCCTCGATGTCGTTGCGCCCCAGGTAGACACGGTTGTCCACCCACCGGGTGGTCCCTGCCACGCGGACCGTGACATGGGTGGACACAAACGTATGCCATTCCGTAACCTATCCGAGACCTTGCGAAGTCATGTCGCGCCATCCGGGCGGCAACGCGGGTCACCACCTCTTGGGCACTCCACGGTCGCGCCGACCGGGAGGACCTTCTGAGCCGCACTTCGGACAGCCGGGTCGGCTGGTGGAGATCGACGATCGGAGAACTGCATTTCCGTGGCCTCATACAAGTTGAAGCGGTCCCTGGGCAGCGTGCTGACAGCGGGAGCGCTGTCGGTGGCACTCGTGTCGCTGCCCTCGATCCAGGCGGGTGCTGACCCGGTCACCACCAACCCCACGGACGCGCTGACGAAACTCGGTGATCTGTCCCGGCAGTCCGAGCAGACGTCCGAGGCACTCCACAACGCGCAGATCGATCTCGAGGCCAAGCAGGCGACGCAACGCGACGCCGACGCGAAACTCGCCGCGGACCAGGGCGTGCTCGACGCCGCGAACGCACGCGTCGCCGTCTTCCAGCCGGTCGTGAACAAGCTCGCCACCGCCAACTACCAGGGCGCCCGGACCAATCGCCTGTTCGCCGTGATGGTTAGCGATTCTCCGCAACAACTCCTGGACCAGATGTCCGCGCTCGACGCCATCTCCAACGACACCCGCAATCAGGTCGCGCAATTCCAGTCGGCCACCTCGGAGGCCACCACGGCGGCCGATGCATCGAAGCAGTCCGCGGATGCCGCGCGGTCCGCGACGGAGCAGGCCAAGGCCGTCAGCGACGATCTGCAACGCAAGCAGAGCGACCTGCAGGCGCAGATCGCCGACGTGATCAAGGCGTTCGGCGATCTGACCGGCGCGGAGCGCGACCAGCTGGTGGGAACGCCGTTCCCGCCCGGCTTCGATCCGAACACGATCCTCGCGCACCTCACGCCCGGCTCGGGCACGAGCGCACTGCAGGCGGGCATGACCCGCATCGGCGACCCGTACGTGTGGGGCGCCACCGGTCCCGACGAATTCGACTGCTCCGGACTCGTCGTGTGGGCCTACAAGCAGATCGGCAAGACGCTGCCGAGGTCGAGTCAGGCGCAGGCCAGCGGCGGTACCCCGGTGTCCCGCGACGACCTTCAGCCCGGCGACGTCGTCCTCTTCTACAACGACGCGTCCCACGTCGGTCTGTACGCCGGAAACGGCAACATCCTGCACGCCTCGACGTTCGGTGTTCCGGTGAGAATCGAATCGATGGCGAAGTTCCCGTTCTACGGGGCGCGCCGCTACTGACGGCGACCGTCCGACAGCGGCGCGGCGGCGTGCTCATACACTCACCGGCGTGCCCGCATCAGACCCGTCTCTCGCAACGGATCCGACCCCTCGCCGTCAGGCGCGCCCGTGGGAACTGGCCGCACTGGCCGGACTCGTCCTCGCCGTGGTCGTCGCCCTCGCGCTGACCGGGTTCTCGCACACCGACCGCGTCGCCGACGGGGCCGCTCGGGCCGACGCGACTTCGCGTGCCACGGCGGTCCGGGCTCTCCTCGACACCTGGGCGTCGGCGGTGCGGACGAACGACGCGGCCGAGCTGTCCGGGCTGATGGATCCGGCGGCGGCACCGGGTTTCCTGGCCGCGGAGACGCGGCGCGCCGGCAACGTGGCCGGGGTGGAATTCTCGGACTGGGGTTACGAGATCGCCGAGGGGCCCGAGACGGTGGTGCCGTCCAGCCTCGTGGACGCGCTCGGCGCCGACGACGTGTGGGCGCCCGCCGTGCAGCTCCGCTACGCGATCGCGGGGGCGGACGAGAGTCCCACCCGCAAACCGGTGGCTCTCGTCGTCGCCCGGCGCGGTGACCGCTGGACACTCGTCAGTGACAGCGCCACGGTGGACGGAGAGCAACGGACCTGGCGCGGACCCTGGGATTTCGGACCCGTCGTGTCGCGTCGCGTCGACACCGGCGACGGGCGGACGTCGGTGGTGCTCGGACATCCGGAGAACGCCACGATGGTTGATCGGCTGGCCGAGGAACTCCCGCCGCCGTCGTCAACGCCACCCAGCTGTGGGGTTCGGGCTGGGCGGGCCGCGCGCTCGTGTGGGTCGCGGGATCCCAGGACGAGTTCACGGCGCTCGTCGGCCCGAACCACGACGGGCGCGACATCGCCGCCGTCGCGATCTCGGACGCCGTCGACCCGAATGCCGCTGCGGTCTCCGGGCAGCGGATCGTGTTCAGTCCGGCGTCGGCGCAACGGCTGACCGACGTCACCCGGCGGGCGATCCTGCGGCACGAACTGATCCACGTGGCGGCACGTGCCGACACGGTGGACCGTTCACCGATGTGGATTCTGGAGGGGTACGCCGAGTACGCGGCGTACCGGGGTACCGGGGAACCCGAACGGCAGATCGCGCCCGCGCTGACCGCGCAGGTGGGGGCCGAGGGCGCACCGACCGCGTTCCCCGACGACACCGACTTCTCCGGATACGGCGAACGCGGATCGGTCGCCTACGAGACGGCGTGGTCGATCAACGCGTTCGTCGCCGAGGAATACGGCGAATCGAGGTTGACGCAGCTGTACCGGACGCTGGCGGTGGGGGAGTCCGACCCGGACGCCGTGGACGGACGCCTCTCCGACGTCCTGGGCGTCGACGCCGAGCAGTTCCGAGACCGCTGGACCGACTGGGTGGGCGCCCACCTGGGGTGACCCTGCGTCCGAGACCGCACGGTGAACCGCCTACGGTGATCACATGCGCCGAACCCTGTTGGTGACGAACGATTTTCCGCCGCGACCCGGCGGAATTCAGTCGTACCTGCACACCTTCGCCAAGCACCTGCCCGCCGACGACCTGGTCGTCTATGCTCCGCGCTGGCGCGGCGACTCGCACATCAAGTTCGATGCGCGGCAACCGTTTCAGGTCGTCCGTCACCCCACCACGCTGATGGTGCCCACGCCGTTCGTCGCCCGCCGCGCGGCCAAGCTGCTCGCCGAACACGACTGCACGGGCGTCTGGTTCGGCGCAGCCGCCCCGCTCGCGCTGCTCAGTCCCACGCTGCGGCGCGCCGGGGCGGAGCGGGTGGTCGCCAGTACCCACGGGCACGAGGTCGGCTGGTCGATGCTGCCCGCCGCCCGCCAGGCCCTCGGGCGGATCGGCGCCCGGACCGACGTCGTCACGTACGTGAGCCGCTACACCCGCGGCCGGTTCGCGTCCGCCTTCGGCGCGAGTGCGGCGCTCGAACACCTCCCGCCCGGAGTCGACACCGACCGGTTCACCCCGGACAGCGGGGCGCGGGCGGAACTACGGGCCCGGTACGGGCTGGGGGAGCGGCCGACCGTCCTGTGCCTGTCGCGTCTCGTGCCGCGCAAGGGCCAGGACATCCTGATCCGGGCGCTCCCGGGCATTCGCGAACACATCGACGGGGCTGTGCTGGTAATCGTCGGCGGCGGCCCCGACGAGGACCGCCTGCGTTCGCTCGCGCGGTCGGTCGGGGTGGAGGACCACGTCGTGTTCACCGGAACGGTGCCGTCGGCTGAACTGGCGGCCCACCACACGATCGCCGACGTGTTCGCGATGCCCTGCCGCACGAGGGGGGCGGGACTCGACGTGGAGGGCCTCGGCATCGTCTTCCTCGAGGCGTCGGCCACCGGTGTCCCCGTCATCGCCGGACAGTCCGGTGGCGCTCCGGAAACGGTGCGGCAGAACGAGACCGGGATGGTCGTGGACGGGACCTCGGTGGCGGAGGTGGCGCGTTCGGTGATCTCGGTGCTGTCGGATCGTGACCGCGCGGCCGCGATGGGCGCCGCCGGCCGGGAATGGGTCAAGGCGGAGTGGCGATGGGACGTGCTCGCCGCGAAACTCCAGAGTCTGCTTGCGTGACCGCCCGTGAGTACTTGTTAACCGCGGGCGGTTAACAAGTACTCACAAGCCGGAAGGGCACTATTTCGCGTAGATGGCCGCGATGTCGTCGGCGAAGCTGTCGTGCACCACGTTGCGCTTGAGCTTCATCGTCGGTGTGAGCTCGCCGGTCTCCTCGGTGAAGTCGACGGGCAGGACACGGAACTTCTTGATGGCCTCCGCGTGCGACACGAGTTTGTTGGCCTCCGCGACGGCCTCGTCGATCTCGGCGGTGAGGTCGGCATCGGCGAGCAGATCCGCGACCTTCGTGCCGGCGGGCTTGCCGTTGCGCTCGTTCCATGCGGGCAGGGCGTCGGCGTCGACGGTGATGAGTGCGCCGATGAACGGCTGCTGATCTCCGACGACGATGGCCTGGCTGATCAGCGGGTGTGCGCGAAGGTGATCCTCGAGCTGAGCGGGGGAGACGTTCTTGCCGCCCGCTGTGACAATGATCTCCTTCTTGCGGCCGGTGATGGTGATGTACCCGTCGGCGTCGACCGATCCGAGGTCGCCGGTGTGGAACCAGCCGTTCTCGATCGCGTCGGCGGTGGCGTTCTCGTTGCGCCAGTAGCCGCTGAAGACCACCGGCCCCGACAGCAGGATCTCGCCGTCGTCGGCGATACGAACGGAGTTGCCGGCCAGGGGCTTGCCGACGGACCCGACCTTCTGCTCGCCGATCGTGTTGACCGCGAACGCCGCGGACGTCTCGGTGAGGCCGTAGCCCTCGTAGATGGTGATGCCGATGCCGCGGAAGAAGTGGCCGAGGCGGGCGCCGAGCGGGGCGCCGCCGGAGATCGCGAGCTGGCATTTGCCGCCGAGAGCGGCCCGCAGCTTGGAGAACACGAGCTTGTCGAACAGTGCGTGCTTGGCCTTGAGGACGAGACCGGGGCCGCCTTTGTCCTGGGCCTCGCTCCACGCGATGGCAGTCTCGGCAGCGGCGTCGAAGATCTTGCCCTTGCCCTCGCCGTGCGCTTTGGCGCGGGCGCTGTTGTAGACCTTCTCGAACACGCGCGGCACGGACAGGATGAAATCGGGGCGGAACTCGCCGAACGTGGGGACGAGGTTCGGGATGTCGCTGGTGTGGCCGAGCGCGGCGCCGGCGTCGAACGACGCGATGCTGACGGCGCGGGCGAGGACGTGCGCCATCGGCAGGAACATGAGGGTGCTGACGTCCGGCGTCTTCAGTAGGGTGCCGAGACTGGAATCGAGGATGCCCTTGGACTCGGCGATGAGGTTCGAATGGGTGAGCTGGCAGCCCTTGGGCCGGCCGGTGGTGCCGGAGGTGTAGATGAGCGTGGCCGGATCGCTCGACTTCAGCGCGGCGACGCGGGCCTCGACGTCGGAGTCGGGAACGTCGGCGCCCAGCTCGGTCAGTTCCTCGACGACGCCGCGGCCGCCGTCGGAGGCCTCGATCTGGTAGACGCCCCGCAGCGCGGTCGCCTCGGCGGCCACGGCCTTCACGGTGGCTGCGTGGGTTGCGTTCTCGACGACGAGATCGATCGCGGCGGAGTCTTCGAGGATCCAGCGGACCTGCTCGGCGGAGGACGTCTCGTAGATCGGGACGGTGACGCCGCCGGCCGCCCAGATGGCGAAGTCGACGAGGGGCCACTCGTATCGCGTGGCCGACATCAGTGCCACCCGGTCACCCTGCTGCACGCCGAGCGCGATGAGTCCCTTGGCGACGGCGGTGACCTGCGCCGCGAAGTCGGCGGCTGTGACATCGGTCCACCGTCCACCGATCTTGCGCTTGTACACGACCAGCGTCGGGTCGGCCGCGGCGTGGGCGAACACCGAGTCGACCGCGGACGCGTCCTCCGCGATCGTGAACGACTGTGGCGCGCTGAACTCGGGCACGAAAACCTCCGACACTGAAGATACTGACGAGTAGGATTGTCGGACTCGACTTTAGACCTTCTGTCGCGGGGTCCGTGCCCAGGCCGAAGGAGCGTGGTCAGGGCCAGGTCCGCACGGGTGCCGCCGAACCCCGCAACGACCGTGGTTGCCGGTATGTGAAGCTAGTCGCCGTGAGCAGCATTCAGGTCGCAGACCAGACGTTCATCGCGGCCCCGCCGCAGCAGGTCGCGGCGGCGATCGCCTCCCCGGCCCGCTGGCGCCGGTGGTGGCCCGACCTCACCCTCGCCGTCCGCGAGGACCGGGCCGAGAAGGGCATCCGCTGGACCGTGGCCGGTCCCCTCACCGGAACGATGGAAGTGTGGCTCGAGCCGGTGCTGGACGGGGCGATCGTGCACTACTTCCTGCACGCCGAACCGGCCCGCAGTGATGCCGCTCCGGACCTGGCCGCACTGAACCGTCGCCGGCGCGTCGAGGGCAAGGTCATGTCGTTCGAGGTGAAGAAGGAACTCGAGGCGGGTCGCGCCGCGGGGGAACCCCCGTCCTGACGCTGTTCGGGCCACCGCAGCGGGGTCGGCATTGTGTCCGGGCGCCGAGATCGTGTGTGATAGTCGGGCACAACACACATATGGAACCGGTAACGGCGTGGCCCCGCGATCGATGGGCGGGTCGGCCAGGCGAAAGGAAGCGTTCACTCCATGCCCGAGAGGACCAAGAGGTCGATCAGTATCGAGGCGCCGCCCGCCCGGGTGATGGATGTGATCGCCGACTTCGACGCCTACCCCGCATGGGTGTCAGCCGCGAAGTCCGTCGAGGTCATGGAACCCGGGCAGAACGGCCGGGCCGACCGGGTCCGGTTCGTGCTCGACGCGGGCATGGTCAAGGACACCTACGTACTCCGTTACGACTGGGCGCCCGACGGCAAATCCGTCAGCTGGGAACTCGAGTCGGGTGAGATCCAGAAATCGCAATTCGGTTCGTACGTGCTCGAGGATGAGCCGGACGGCGGCACCACCGTCACGTACGAGCTCACCGTCGACCTCACCATTCCGATGATCGGCCTGTTCAAGCGCAAGGCGGAGAAGGCCATCACCGACACCGCGCTCAAGGAACTCAAGAAACGGGTGGAAGGCTGAGCAGCGAGGGCCGTGCCGGACCTGCACGGGTCCAGTTCTTCGTAGGGAAGGGGGGCGTGGGGAAGACGACGCTCGCGGCCGCGACGGCACAGGCGGCAGCGCAGGCGGGCAACCGGACTCTCCTCGTCTCACTCGACCAGGCCCACTCCCTCGCCGACGTGCTCGGGATCGGCGCCGCCCGGGACGCGGTGTCCGTCACCGACACCCTCGACGTGCTCGAGCTCGACACCCTCTCGTTGCTCGAAGATAGATTCCGGAGTCTGACGGCGGTTCTCGCGGCCGCAGGCACACACGACCACGGCGCCCAGCTGTCCGCCCTCGAACCGGAGGAGCTAACCGGGCTTCCCGGTGTGCAGGACGTGCTGGGGCTGCGTGAGATCGTCCGATTCGCCACCGAGGGCCGGTACGACGCCGTGGTGGTCGACTGCCCACCCACCGCGGACAGTCTGCGAACACTCGCCGCGCCCGCGATGACCCTCGACTACGTCGAGCGGGTGTGGCCGCAGCACCGCCGGATCGCCGCGCTCCTGGGTTCCGATCCCCGCCTCGTCATGCTGGTGACGATGATCGAACAGGTGGTCGCCGGGGTCGGCGAAGTCCGGGACCTGCTCGCGGACCGCGCGAAAACCACTGTGCGACTGGTGACGACACCCGAGAGGGTGGTGCTGACGGAGACCAGGCGGATCGTGGCGGCGGCTGCGCTGTCGGGCCTGCGCATCGATGCGATCCTCGTGAACAACCTACTGCCACAATTCGATTCGCCGACAGGACACGACGACCCCGGTGTGGCATGGTTGATCAGGCGGCGAGCCCTGCAACAGCGGGTGCTCGCCGAGCTGACCGCCTCCGCGGGCACAACGGTGATCCTCTCGGTGACCCGGTCGGTGACGGAGCCGGTAGGGTGGGCCGATCTCGGCGGTATCGCCCGGGAGTTGTATGCCGACGACACGGACGCGGTGGCGGTGTTGGGGAAGAACCCACCTGCGGTGCGGGTGGGGCTGGAATCGGGGGCCGGTGTGGATTCTGTGTACACGATGCGGATGTATCTGCCGCTCGTGAACCCGTCGACCCTCACCTTGGGTCGAGTGGAGGACGACTTGGTGGTGGGGGCCGAAGGGGTGCGTCGTCGCGTCCGCCTCGCGTCGGTCCTGCGCCGGTGCGTCGTCGCGGGCGCAGAACTCGACGGAAGCGATCTGGTCGTGCGGTTCACGCCCGACCCGCAGGTGTGGCCGGTATGAACGACGACCACGCGCAGCTGCTGGCGGAACTGCGGGCGCTGGCCGAGAGCGCCCTGGACCGTCTCGAGCCGATAATGCAGCGCGCCGCGGCGCCGCACGCCCAAGCGGAGGCGGCAGATGCACCGCCCGGCGCCGGACAGTGGTCGGGATGCACGTGGTGCCCGGTGTGCGCGCTCGCGGCGCTGATCCGCGGCGAGCAACACGATCTCGTGACCCTCGTCGCCGGTCAGGCATCCGTCCTGATCGCGGTGCTGCGGCAGATCCTCGACGAGCACCGTGTGCACGACACCCCGGGCCCGGACGGGCCCGAGACCCCGGAACCC
Organism: Rhodococcus sp. WS4; assembly: GCA_006543605.1. Classification (GTDB taxonomy): domain Bacteria; phylum Actinomycetota; class Actinomycetes; order Mycobacteriales; family Mycobacteriaceae; genus Rhodococcus_F. The sequence continues at coordinate 6,406 of RRBB01000035.1, read as the reverse complement.
GGCCCGGGCGGTGGGGGCGGTACGCCACCCGAACCCGACGGCGGTCCGGCATTCGAACCGATCTCGGTCACCATCAAGCATTGAGCGTGCCCGGCGAGGGCCGGATCGTCCGTCTGGTGCACGGCAGTGATCCGTCATGGGCACAATCATCTCCATGAGTACAGGCGCGGGCAGCGAACGGAACGGCAGCTCGGCACTGACCATCGGCATCGACGTCGGTGGGACCAGCATCCGTGCGTCGGTCGTCGATTCGGCCGGTGAAGTGCTCGACTCGCTGCAGTCGCCGACCCCGGCGTCGGCGAAGGCCCTCGAGAACGGTCTGGACCGTGCGGTCCGGGAGTTGTCGGCGCGGCACGACGTCGCCGCGGTGGGGCTGGCAGTCGCCGGATTCATCACCCCCGACCGCACGACGGTGCGATTCGCGCCCCACCTGCCGTGGGTGGGGGCACCGGTCGGCAGGGACCTCGGGGAGCGCCTCGGCCTGCCCGTCATCCTCGAACACGATGTGAACGCGGCCGCCTGGGCCGAGCACCGGTTCGGTGCGGCGGCGGGCGGGCGGAACGTGGTGATGCTCGCGATCGGCACGGGCATCGGCGCGGCGCTCCTCGCGGACGGCCGGCTGTACCGCGGCAGCCACGGCGTCGCACCCGAGCTCGGGCACATCCAGGTGGTCCCCGACGGACGCCCGTGCGCGTGCGGCAAGCACGGCTGCTGGGAGCGGTACTGCAGCGGGACGGCCCTCGTCGACACCGCGATCGAACTCCTGGCGGCGGACCCGGCGACGTCGACCGTCCTCGCGCGGGAGGTCGCCGTCGATCCCGGTGTCCTGACGGGCCGGCGCATCGCGGGCGCCGCCCAGGACGGAGATCCGCTGGCGCTGGAGACCATGCGGGACTTCGCCCGGTGGCTGGGGGTCGGACTGGCGCTGATCGGTGACGTGTACGACCCGGATCTCGTCGTGATCGCGGGCGGCGTCGCGAGTTCCTCGCCGCTGTTCATCGACGAGGCCCGCGAGTACTACGCCGCGCTGACGACGGGTGCCGGGCACCGGCCGCTGGCCCGTATCCGGCCGACCCAGCTGGGGGAGGCGGCGGGCATGATCGGGGCGGCGGAACTCGCCAGAGCGGTCCTACCCGATCGGGTAGGTTGACGTCGGCCCTGTCGCTGTAAACCCGCAGATGTGATGCTGTGCGGAGCACCCGGCCGTGTGTAGCGGCCCTCACCCGCCCGAAGTAGAGTCGACCCGAACGAAGCTTGGGTTGTGAACGGGAGGGACGCCATGTGGTACTGGCTCTTCAAGTACGTGTTTTTGGGGCCGGTTCTCTGGGGGCTGGGTAGGCCGACCGTGGAGGGTACGGAGAACATTCCGGCCGAGGGCGGAGCCATTTTGGCGAGTAACCATCAGGCGGTGCTGGATTCGTTCTTCCTGCCGTTGCGGGTGCCGCGGAGAATTACGTTCCTCGCCAAGAGTGAGTACTTCACCGGTACGGGACTCAAGGGTGCTTTCCAGCGCTGGTTCTTCTCGGTGGTCGGACAGGTGCCGATCGACCGGACGGGCGCCGACGCCGCACAGGACGCACTGAACGCCGGACTGCGCGTGCTCTCGCAGGGCAAGCTGCTCGGCATCTACCCCGAGGGCACCCGGTCGCCCGACGGCCGCCTCTACAAGGGCAAGACCGGCCTCGCCCGGATGGCGCTCGAATCCGGTGTGAAGGTCATCCCTGTCGCGATGATCGGAACGGAGAAGGTCAACCCGATCGGCTCCCGCGTGTGGCGTCCCGCGAAGGTCACCATCCGCGTCGGCGAGCCGATCGACTTCTCGCGCTTCGAGGGGATGGGCGGCAACCGATTCGTCGAGCGGGCCGTCACCGACGAGGTGATGTACAAGCTGATGAAGCTGTCGGGACAGGAATACGTCGACATCTACGCGGCCACGCTGAAGAAGAAGGCACCCGTCGCCGACGCGTCGGCACCCACTCCGGTGACCGACGTGGCAGCGGAGAGTGACGCCACCAACGTCACGCGACTGCCCGACACGCGGGCGAGCTGACGCAGCGACCTCTCAGCCGACGGGGACGGTGAGATCGTCGGAGGTCTCCGACCGATCGTCCTCGTCGGACCGAGCGGGGCGGGTGCGGAACGCGGCGATCGCGACCAGCACCACGGCGAGTCCCCACCACACGTACGACGACGCGAGGAACTGGTCCCACAGATTCCAGTGGGTGCCACTCCAGCGGCCCGCTCCGAGTTTCCAGTGTGCGGCGAGTCTGATCACGACGACGCCGATCACGGCCGTGACCGCCAGCGCGATGCTCCGGCGCCGGTAGGCGAGGATCCCGAGCACGAGAACGACCGGCACCGCCCACACCCAGTGGTGCGACCAGGACACGGGGGAGACGAGCAGTCCGAGAACGGCATTGAGGCCCAGCGCGAGTGCTGTCTCGCCGGAGCGCAGTGCCCGGACCATCGCGAGAACCACGAGCCCGAACACCACGACGCTCAGCAGCAACCAGATCGGGGTGCGTGCCGCGTCGCTCACGCCGAGCCGGGCCAGCACACCGGTGATGCTCTGGTTGGCGGGATAGGCGGGAGTGCCGATCCGATCGGAGTCGAAGAGGGTTTGTGTCCAGTACGTGATGGAGTCCTTCCACGTCGCGATCGCGCCCACCGCGCTGAAGGCCACGAAGCTGACCGCGGTCACGACAGCGGAGCGAAAGTCCTTGCGCACCAGGAAGAACAGAATGAACACTGCCGGCGTCAGCTTGATCGCCGCCGCGAGGCCGATCAGCACGCCGCGGGGCCACGGCGTCTTCTTCGGAAGGCAGTCCGCCGCGACCAGCAGCATCAGCAGGATGTTGATCTGCCCGTAGTCCAGAGTCGACGAAACGGGTTCGAGGGCCAGGGCCACCGCCAGCGCACCGAGTGCCGTCCACACCAACGTGGTGCGGGGGGCGATGCCCAGCGAGTCGAGGGTGACGACGAGCACCCCGAACAGGGCGATCAGCGACAGCACCGTCACGACGATCCCGGCCGTCGCCAGCGACACCGTCGACAACGGGCTGAAGACGACGGCGGCGAGCGGCGGGTACGTGAACGGCAGGAAGTTGCCCATCTGGGTGGCCGGCATCGACCCGTACAGCGTCGGACCGTGCAGGAACACGGCACCGCCGAGGCGATAGACGTCGAGATCCAGCCGGTAGTAGCTGCCGAAGGCCCGCAGACCGGGCAGTCCGAGCAGGTTGTACGCGAATCCGATGGCGAGACCGGCGAGCACGAGGACGCGGATCACGAGACCTCCGGCGCGCAGATGCAGGGGCACCTGCGGGGGGTCGAACGGGTCCGCGTCTGCGGCGGCGGACTGTCGACCGTCGGAGGTTGCGCTCACCAAGGCCTCCTTCACGAGGTAGGGGTGGATCCGGTTGACGCCAACGGGTGAGGCATAGTTTGCGGGCGTGCGTTACTTCTACGACTGCGAGTTCATCGAGGATGGTCGCACGATCGACCTGGTGTCGATCGGGGTGGTCGCGGAGGACGGACGTGAATTCTACGCGGTGTCCACCGAGTTCGACCGCGAGCGCGCGGGCAAGTGGGTGCGCAGGAACGTGCTGCCGAAGCTGCCGCAGCCGTCGTCGCCCCTCTGGAAGAGTCGAGCCCGCATCCGCGACGACCTCTACGCGTTCCTGATTCCCCGGCCCGGCATCGTCCCCGAGTTGTGGGCCTGGGTGGCCGCCTACGATCACGTCGCCCTCTGCCAGCTGTGGGGCGACATGACGGAGCTCCCGCAGTCGCTGCCCCGGTACACGCGCGAACTGCGCCAGTACTGGGAGGAACACGGCAGCCCGGCGCTCCCACCTGCACCGGGCGACGCTCACGACGCCCTCGCCGACGCCCGGCACAACCTGGCGAAATTCGAGGCAGTTCAGGCGGCGCGGTCACTCCGGTGACCTGACTCGCCATCGCTCGTGTCGAGCGAATATCCTGTATGGGTGAACTGGACTGTCGACGTGCCGATCGACCGCTTGCCCGAACTCCCGCCGCTGCCCACCGAGATGCGCGAGCAACTCGACGCAGCGCTGGCCAAGCCCGCTGCGCAGCAGCCGCAGTGGCCCGAGGGGCAGGCCGCCGCCATGCGGACCGTCCTCGAGAGCGTGCCACCGATCACGGTAGCCAGCGAGGTCGTGGCCCTGCAGGCGAAGCTGGCCCAGGTGGCGCGGGGCGAAGCATTCCTGCTCCAGGGCGGTGACTGCGCCGAGACGTTCGCCGACAACACCGAGCCGCACATCAAGGGCAACATCCGCACGCTGCTGCAGATGGCCGTCGTTCTGACCTACGGTGCGAGCCTGCCCGTGGTCAAGGTCGCCCGCATCGCCGGTCAGTACGCCAAGCCGCGGTCGTCGAACGTCGACGCCCTCGGGTTGCAGTCGTACCGCGGCGACATGATCAACTCCCTCGTCGCCGACGAGGCCGTGCGCGCCCACGACCCGTCGCGGCTCGTCCGGGCCTACGCCAACGCCAGCGCCGCGATGAACCTGGTCCGCGCGCTCACCGGTGCGGGCATGGCCGACCTGCACAAGGTGCACGACTGGAACCGCGAGTTCGTGTCGTCGTCGCCGGCCGGTGCCCGCTACGAGGCGCTCGCCGCGGAAATCGACCGCGGATTGCAGTTCATGAACGCCTGCGGGGTCACCGACCCGAGCCTGCAGCAGGCGCAGATCTTCGCCAGCCATGAGGCGCTCGTCCTCGACTACGAGCGCGCGATGCTGCGCCTCGACAACGACGACGATCACCCCAAGCTGTACGACCTGTCGGCGCACTTCCTGTGGATCGGCGACCGCACCCGTCAGCTCGACGGCGCGCACATCGCGTTCGCCGAACTCGTGTCGAACCCGATCGGCCTGAAGATCGGACCCAGCACCACGCCGGAGATGGCCGTCGAGTACGTCGAACGTCTCGACCCCACCAACAAGCCGGGCCGCCTCACCCTGATCTCGCGGATGGGCAACAACAAGGTGCGCGACATGCTGCCGCCCATCATCGAGAAGGTCCAGGCCACCGGTCACCAGGTCATCTGGCAGTGCGACCCGATGCACGGCAATACGCACGAGGCGTCCACCGGCTACAAGACCCGCCACTTCGACCGCATCGTCGACGAGGTCCAAGGATTCTTCGAGGTGCACAACGGTCTCGGCACCTACCCGGGCGGCATCCACGTCGAACTCACCGGTGAGAACGTCACCGAATGCCTCGGCGGCGCACAGGACATCTCCGACCTCGACCTGTCCGGCCGGTACGAGACGGCGTGCGACCCGCGTCTGAACACCCAGCAGTCGCTGGAACTGGCGTTCCTCGTCGCGGAAATGCTGCGCGGCTGATCGGGCGTACATTCAGGGGAAGGCTCACTGCCCTGCACCTGCGGGGTCAGGGCAGTGAGACCAGGGTGACCGTGCTCCCGGGCTTCACGAGGTTGCCGCTCCCCGGGTTCTGACCGATCACGAACGAGCGGTCCGTGTCGGTGACCTGACGCACCTTCACGTCGAGCCCGAGTCGGCTCAATTCGTCTCGCGCCGATCCGACCGTCCGGCCCAGCATGGACGGCAACCGCACCGCATTCGACACACTCAGCGTCACGCTGGTGCCGGCGTTGACCCGGGTGCCCGACTTCGGGTCGGTGGCGATCGCGTCACCGGCCACCACGTTCCGGTCGAAATCGGTGGTGACGTCCTGCACCACGATGCCCACCGCCTCGAGGGACGCGCGCGCCTCGGCCTCCGACATCCCCTTCACGTCGGGAACGTCCACCGGCGGTGCACCTTTGCTGACGATCAGCTTGACCGTGGATCCCGTCGCGAGCTCCGTGCCCGGGGCCGGGTCGAGCGCGGCCACCGCACCGATCGGTACCTTCGCGCTGAACGCCTGACCACCGTCGACCGGTGTGAACGTGCGGTTCCGCAACTCCTGCTCGATCCCGGCGCGCTCGCCGCCCGCGGGCAGGGGCGGGACGGTCGGTCGGCCCAGGGAGACGAGGAGAGCCACCGTGCCGTCGCGGGAGATCCGCGAACCGCCGGTGGGATCGGTCCCCAGCACCGTGTCGAGCGCCGCGGTGTCGGAGTACTGCCCGCGGATCTCAGTCGACAGTCCGGCGGCTTCGAGTGCCGTCACCGCGGCGCCGCGATCGAGGCCGTCGGTGGCCGGGACGGCGGTGTACCGGCCCGAACCCATCCACCAGCCGCCGACACCCACCGCTACCGCGAGCATCAGGATCACGAGCAGCCACACGATGGTGGTCCGCCGCGACCGCTGTCGTTCGGCGGCGAAATCGGGGTAGTGGTAGCCGTCGTCGGGCTCGTCCTCCACGGCGAAGGGCGGTTCGTCGATCGGCGGGCGCGGAGTCTGAGTGGTGACGACC
>RRBB01000359.1:0-7321 GCA_006543605.1 Rhodococcus sp. WS4 | reverse complement strand
CAAGGTCACGGGGATCGGTTCACCGGTCAGGAAATGCCGAAACTCCGACCGCCCCTCCCACCGGCCCTGATCGAGCAGGGCTGATTCCATCTCGGGGGCCTGGACGAATCCGACATCGGTGAAGAACCCCGGCGCCCAGCGGGCCGCGACGGCTGCCTCGTCGGTCAATCCCATCAGCTGCATCCCGGCAGGGTTGAGATAGCGCAGGCGACCGGTGTCGTAGTCGGCGAGCGCGACCAGGTTCTGGGCATGCTCGATCACCGACAGCAACATGCGGGCTTCCGCTGTTTCCGGTTTCATCCTGGCCGTTCCTCCCAGCCTCGATGAGTGGCGCCGCCATGGTGTCCACCCAGGTCGAGCCTTCGCATTGCTTGTGATGATTCGAGTGAACACCGAACGGGTTCGATCAGTCGATGGGTGATGCGTCCAAATTCCGGGTCGTTCGTCAGAGCAGATATGGGCGATGCGCGCAGAACTCATGCGGGCCCCGGGGTTCGTTCCCTTGATTCTCGGTGTGGCATTCCCGCTCACGTGCCTCGCAGCCGCCGCCTCGGTGATGTCGGCGATCGTGCCCTCACGACCTACTCGTCGTCGGTGTCGAGTTCGACGCAGTCCCACGTCACGGTCCTGTCCGGCGGCACGTCGCCGCGTTCGGTGAAGGTAGGCGGTCCCGAAGGGTTCACCGAGTAGCCCCCGTGCGGGGTCGGGATGCGGTCCCGAGTGATGCAGGCGCGGCGAAGAATACGACCACGCGTCGTCGGCACAACGTGGTGGAACAGGTGCAGGTACCTGTCGTAGATCAGACAGCCGGAGATCGCGGTGGGACCCTCCGATTCTTTCCAGTCCGAGAGCAGCGCGGAGACGTGTGCATTGCCGTGGGCCACCCAGTCGTGCTCACCGGGGAGGTTCGCGGCGACGCGTTCGACCTGCACTGGGACGTCCCAGCTCACCAATTCTGCCGGCAGCATCTCCGGCCGACACCATGCGGTGGTGGCTTCGATTCGGTCTCCGACATACAGGCGCTTGTATCCGGGTTCGAGGTCGACCAGCATCCAGATCCGCATCACCTCATCATGACGCTCTGCGATCCATTCCGTGCTGCCTCGGTCCACACGACCGGACTCCGTGGATGGCCGGATCGCGGTGGTGGCAGAGCAGCACCTCGACCCGCGTCCCGAACACCGGTCCAGGACCGGACGTTGCGGAGCTGGCGATCCTGTTTGTCCCTTCGGGTGAACTTCTCCTCTGAGGCGGAAAAGGAGGCATCCCGAGAACCCTCTGGCGGACAGTTGGTCTCGAAGGGGAGCCGTTGGTGCCGGTGTTGTTTACCGCGATGAACAGTTGCGTCGGACGGCCCCCGCTGTCGGAGGGTCGGGGCCGACAGTGTTGGGCTATCGAAGTGCGTGTGACTTTGCTCTTCAGGCCTGTCAGGTGCTCAGCCGGAGGTACTGCTGCGCAACGGTTTCACCCGATCGGCCAGGCGGCGTCCTCGCCCGCGGCAAGGAGTGAGTGCTACTGCCGTGCAGAACGTTGTCGCGCTGGCGCGGTGCGATGACCGTCCGTCTCGGTGACTGATCCGGGTCAGGACGCCTCGAGTATCGCTTTGAGTCGGGCAAGGTCCTTGGTGTTGGCCCGGCGCATCGCCATCGCCACGATCGGTGCTGTCATGCGCGAAAAGCCGGATGGTTCACCGCGGTTGCGTAGCGTCATTCGGGTGTTCCCGTCGGCACTGTCGGCCCACGCGTAGGTTGTCTCCATGGGGAACGGGCCCTCGGCCGTCCACATGACGAAGCGCTCGTCCGGGACCCACTCGGTGACCTCGTAGGTGTATGTCAGGGTTCGGCCGAGGAATTGAGCGATGAACTCGACACGTGATCCCGGGATCGCCGACTTCGGCGTTTTCCATTGCACTGCTTTGATATTCACGTACCATTGGGTCGAATTGCCGGGGTCGGATACGTAGGCAGCGACATAATGTCTCGGTCGCTCGATCACAATTTCGGTCAGGACGTCGACTGCTGTCACGACGTGAATGGTACCCGCGCCGCTCTCGCCCGAGTCCGATTTCGGCGCTCACGGCGATGGGCGACGCTGACCCGGTGCATTTCCGATAGCGGCACCGTGATCGGCAGCTCCTGACCAGGCGCTGTCCGGTAGAGGTGGTCCGTTGGCGACTTTCCTACGGGGCGGCAAGTGGGATGCGAAATGACATGGAATCGCGGTGACGCTGGCTTCAACGGACCCCGCAGGCGACCTCCGTTGAAGCCGCGATCGGATGGTCACCGTCCAAAGGGGTGAATCAACGATGCCGCCCATCGGCAGGACGCAAAAGGATGACCGGGGGAGTGGGGCATCCCGAGATCGGCTCTCCGGGTGCCGTTTCGGGAGCTGCATCCGCCCGCCGTCGGTCGTACCTGCGCCGCGCTGCGGTGCCCGAGCGTTGTCGGCGGCGATTGCCTCCTGCCAGTTCCCGTCGCTGTTGATGTCGGGGTCGTCCGGAGGCTGGAGGTGATACCCCAAGGCCGGGCGCCGATCTGTGTCAGCCGTGCCGGCAGCCCAAGCGTCCGTCATCGCCCGGTGAGGGTGTCGTCCGCCCGCCCTTCGAGGGCGGCGATGTCGGGGAGGGCGAGGCGTTGCTGGGCGGCCCGCGCCCGTCTGCCGGATCGTCGTGGTGCGATTCCTCGATCCAGGTGGCTGGATCCGCACCGCGGAGGCTTCTGTGCATGGTCAGGCACGGGGAGCTGCGGGAACGTAGGGATGTAGAGATCCCACAGTGGTGGGTACACGACCCACGGCCGGTCCGCCGTGTTGCTGTCCTTTCGAGGCGATCCCGGCGGGCGTCGGCAGGGCGTCCCCGTCAGCGTCAGCGCGGCGTGAAATGACCCGGTTAGCCGGTTCCGGGGCAGGTCTGCGGATGGTGTTGCACCGGCCGGGATCGCTCTACCCGGGTGGGCCGAGTGTGCTGGGGTCCGCGGTCAGGTCGTCGGTGTCGCTCAGCTCGGCGTAGTCCTCGATGATCCGACCGGTCTGGGCCTCTTCGGACGGCCGGCGCACCAGTACTCGCGCGCCCGTGCCCAGCGGACCGGGCTGGGGTTGAGGGTTGTGTTTCTTCTCGGGCATCGGTCTGCACCTTCCGCTTCGGCCGCGTGTCCGGATCATAAGCATTGGCCGACCGATGAAGACCTCACTCTGCGCTCTCGGGTACTGGCCGGATCCGACTGTGTTCCCGTGATTGCCGCGGCCCGTAGCCGTCCCATGGCTGGCCCGGCGGCTTACGAAGTGCAGCCGCTATCGACCCTTGTGCGGTCGGCGCGATGTGGTCGCGTGCGTACCGAGGGCGGTGCCGGCCACCCGTCTCTGGCCCCTCTGATTGCTCACAGTTCACTCGAATAGGCACGAGAAACAACCGAACTGTTCACGTGGAATGGGCGCCTATTTTTGTTCCATTGTTCAGATCGATATGGACGGTTGTTTTATATTTCAGTATGTGAGATTGATTCGGCTTGGTGAAACGCCCGGCGGTCGCGGCCGCGATAAATGAAGTAAGCGGCGATCGACGATCCCGCGAATTTTCATCACGAGCAGAGGAGTGAATTCTGATGGGTTCTGCAGGAATCGACTTCAACGTCGCATTCGAGGCGTTCCTGAAGTGGCTGAGCGTCACCTTCGGTGGCGGCATCGGTCTGGGTTGACGGACGGATCGATACGGGACAGCGGTGGCGCGGCTCGCCTGGGGGCAGCCGGGCTACCGCCCTGATCTGCGTGTGTGTGCTGCACCCGAGTCCACGCGGTCGCGGGGACTCGGGCGTAGCAGCTCCACATAACCCCGTCCCCGGAGGTACCCCCATGCCGGCGGGGCGGGCGAGACGATCGAACATTGTGACCCGGATTCGGGGAAACCAACCCGAATTGCACTATTGCAGGTGTGCGTCGGAAGAATTCGACCGCCCTGGTTATACCCTGCGTATCTGAATGCGATCGCCGGTCATTCCAGCGCCACCAAGGGTGGCATGTATTTCCTTTTCTCGTCGAAAAGAGGACTTCGCTTGCGGCGTGATCGGCGAGTGGTTTTGTGCGGTTCGAACGGGTCTGCCAGCTGCGGCTGACCGTGCAGTCGCGGGCGTCTGAAACCCTCGTCGACCTGTCCTCGCCGACCAGGGCGCGACGATCCGGCGGAGGGTTTCCGTTCTGGCGATTATCGGCCGTAGGCCGCCAGAGGGGTCCACATCGTCTGCACCGGGGCGTCGTGCTGGTCGAGCATGATCGTCTTCGTCACCAGGATGTCGTTGCCGGCGGCACGGCGGAGTGAGTCGAGGAAGACGTCACAGATCGGGCGGTCGCCGACCTCGATGGGGCATGCGACCGGGTGGCGCCGAGGTCCGCTCTCCTGTATACCTCAAAAAAAGGGCAATCGGTTTGTTATCTGGAACGAGGCGTAACCGATACCCGACACGACAGAAGAGAAGAAATGGTTCCTGACGTGCGGATCTGTGGCGACGGCTCCAGCGCTCGGGAACGGAGGGAACCGCAGTGCTGCCAGTAGGACCGTTAATGCCGCCCACCGAGGAGACCACCGGTGACTGGCGGGAGGATGCCGCGTGCCGCGGTCTCGAGTCGTCGGTGTTCTTCTCCCCGGACGCCGAACGCGGTCACGCCCGGGCCCGACGCGAATCGCGGGCCCGGCGGATCTGCGCTGCTTGCCCGGTGCTCTCCCGGTGCCGCGACCACGCCCTGGCCTCGGGCGAACCCTACGGAATCTGGGGCGGCATGACCGAAACCGACCGCCGACGGCACGCCCGCCGGCTGGGTCGCGGCGAGCGCCGGCCCCTCACTTCGCGGCACCCTCGACCGGCCTCCGCCGGCACGGAGGACGGAACTTCCTTCCGATAACTACTCGGGACGAGCGCGAAGCCCCAGCGGTGTGCACGATGATGATGCGTTTGCGGACGAAGTTTCACGAGCAGCTCGACGTGCTGACGGACCGGTTGGCGTCGATGTGTCATCTGGCCGGGGAGGCCGTCGAGTCCGCCACCGATGCCCTCGTCCGGGCCGATCTTCCGCTGGCGGAGCGGGTGTTCGACCTCTGCGAGCAGATCGAGCAGTTACGGGGTCCGTGTGAGGAGCAGGCGATGGCGTTGTTGGCGTTGCAGGCCCCGGTCGCCCGGGACCTGCGGCAGGTCGTCACCGGGGTGCACCTGGTGGCGGATCTGGGCCGGATAGGCGGGCTGGCGCAGCATGTGGCCGAGAGTGTGCGCCGCCGGCACCCGAACCACGTCGCCTCCGGGGAGACGGAGGACTGCTCGCCCGGATGGGGCGGGTGGAAGGCGAGTTGGCCCGAGGCGCAGAACAGGTCCTCCGCAAGCATGATCCCGAGCTGGCCGCCGACCTCGGGCGGCGGGACGACGAGCTCGACGACCTGTACCGACGACTCCTCACCCTGATCCAGGACCCCGCCTGGACGGGCACCATCCCGGCGGCGGTCGATGTGCCCCTGCTCGGCCGCTTCTACGAACGCTTCGGCGACCGCACCGTCGTGGTCGGGCGCCGGGTGATCTTCCTCGTCACCGGCGAACAGTTGACCCCATAGATCCGGCTACGGGAGGTCCGGGCGGCGGCGGATCCTCGGCAGAGGTCTGTCGTGCTTACCGACCCGGGCCTGTGGCCGCTGCGAGTCGACCCGATCGTCGCGCGTTGCGCGACGTGCTCGGCAGCCCGGGCCCCGACGCGGCGGAAGCCGCCGAGCATCTGCGCCGGGCGATCCTGGAGGGCGATGGCGTGGCTGACGTAAGTCCGCAAGGTGGCCGCCTCGAATGCGGCGGACCTTGGCTTACCTGCGTTGGCGGATCTTGCCGGCGTTGCCGCAGAGCATGGCTACCGCATCATCGGTGGTCCTGTGGTGCACATTCTCAACGACGTGTACTCCACCGAGGCAGCGGTGGCGTGCATGACGGGATGGAGCTCGAACCGTCCTGGTGGGCTGTCGAGCAAGATGTACGTGGAGTACGATTATTAATACGTACTTCACGTATCGGAGGTGTGAGATGCCGGAGAATCGTACGCGGCGAAAGGTGATCAAGGCGCCGGCCGCGAAGAGCGAGGGTGGGCCGCGGGTGGTTGCCGGGCGTGGTCACCGGCTGAGCGCCGCCCGCCCCGCTGGTGCGGGCCGTGGCGCGGAGGTGGCTGGCGAGTTCGTGGAGTACGTGACCCGGAATGCGCCGCGAGGCGAGTGGGCGCTGATCGCGAAGCTGATTCTCGATGAGGCGTTCGCCGACCCGGTGGGAGCTCGTGCCGAGGACCGGGCGGAGGCGGCGGCCGAGCGGCGGCAGTCGTTGCTCGAGCAGGTGGCCACCCTCAAGGCCGGGGAGGCCGGCCGGGTGCTGGCACCGCGGGCGGGGGAATCGCGGACCCTGGTGAAGAAGTTGCGGGACGAGGGTGTGTTGCTCGGTTTGCCGTTGGGGCGCCGTCCCGATTATCACTATCCGGCGTTCCAGTTCGACATGGTGCATCACCGGGTGTGGCCGATCGTGGCGTATGCGAACAGCAGGTTGGGGGCTGCCGAGGATCCGTGGGGGGTCACGTCGTGGTGGCGCACCCCCTCCGACATCCTCGACGGCCGAACGCCGTTGCAGGATCTCGAGGACGGCGATCTGACCGAGATCGCCGTCGACAACATGATCAGCGTGACCGAGCAGGGAATGTAGGAGAGTGGGGGCCTACAACGGCAATCCGGCGAACACAGAGATAATCGAGGCGGGGACACCGGTGTGGAGGGTGCACTGGACGTCGTCGGCATATCCTCCGAACTCGTTTGGGCCGCAGCAACATCGCGCCCTGGGTTGATGCACGCACCCTTGATCTCCGCACGACTGCCATTCCGGTGCAGGGGCGTTTCGAGCCGGTCCACGACCCAGCGGTGTGCCTGGACGGGGCCGCGCTGGGCGGTTACCTGTATCTCGGATTGTCGGTGGGCGCGGTAGTCGCTGAAGGCATTCTGCGTGGCCAGGACATCCCACCGGACTTGATCATCCGAAAGCGGCTCTTGGCCGGCAAGTCCTTGGCGCAACTCGTGCTGGACGACGACGTCGCAGTCCTGGACGTGTCGGACCGGGAATGCCCGGTCTCGGTCGGCAACAGCTATAGAGGTCCCATGAACTGCATCTATTGCGTTATATAGTCGCAGGTGCGACCATATGTGTATGGGTGAGATGTCGGTGGCGGCCGCGGCCGCCGAGCTGGGCGTGTCCGGCCGACAGGTCACTCGTCTCGCGCGGGCGGGGGAGCTGGTGGTGACGCGTGAGGTGGGGAAGGCGTTGCTGTTGGA
>RRBB01000358.1:0-7341 GCA_006543605.1 Rhodococcus sp. WS4 | reverse complement strand
GCGGGGGAACTCGCTGGTCAGGGGGTGGCATTCGGCGGTTCGGGGGCGGCGGCACCGGCTGCCCGCCCTGCGTCCGCCGAGGCGGACGGGGCGGCAGCGGAGGGTAGGGGGCGTCGCCGGTCACCCGCACGACTTTACTGGTCCGGCCGGATTACGGAATCCAGCCGACGTGCCCGCGCAGGGCGGCGTAGCCGACGAACGCGACCGAATCGATGGTGGCGTGCGCGATCACGAGAGGCCACAACCGTCCAGTCTTCTGCCAGTACCGGCCGAACACCAGACCCATCGCCACGTTGCCCAACCCGCCGCCGAATCCCTGGTAGAGGTGGTACGTCCCGCGCAGTACCGCCGACGCGAGCAACGAAGAATTCTCGCTCCACCCGAGTTGGCGCAGCCTGGTGATCAGATACGCGACGACGAGCACTTCCTCGGCGCCGGAGTTCGCGATCGCCCACAGGATCAGGGTAGGCAGCCGCCACCAGTGGTCGCCGATCGTGCTCGGGACCACGGTGAGGTTGGCGCCGATCGCGCGGGCCAGAAGATAGAAGCCGAGCCCCGGCAGACCGACCAGGGCGGCGAGCCCGACCCCCTGTGTCAGGTCGGGGCGCCGGCGGAACCGGCCGAGGCCGACGCTGCTCGGCCCCATCCCACTGCGCCACAGGAGATACAGCCCCAGCGCTCCCCACGCGAGGAGTTTCACCACACCGAGCAACTGCCGGGCCACGTCGATGACCTGGTTCTCCGCGCGGGAGACGTTGAGGGCGACGGCCTGGTCGGCCAGGTTGCCCGGGGTCAGCAGCGATTCGGACAGCGACAGCAGTCCCGACAGCCCGCTCGCCCCGAAAGTGACGAGCAGGACGATCGTGATCTCGATCCACAGGCCCCGCCGCTCACTCCCGGTGACCGGCGGCGCTGCCGGTTCGGGTGAGGCGGGCCGTATCCAGGAGGCGAGCGTTGCACGCGAGATCACGCGGCCACGCTAGCGTGCGCCGAACCGGAATACCGATCAGCCGCGCGCGCGGAGCCCGTTCACGAACGGGCATCCCACCAGCAGCCGGATCGCCCTGCTCAGCGCGACGGTGTCGTCGACCGGCGCCGAGAACGGCATCCAGATGTCGCGGTCGCCGTGGTCGTTCTCGACGCGCAGCCGCAGTCCGTAGCGGTCGATGCCCAGGGGGCGGACGCGTCCCCGCCGCATGTGGGGCGGCAGTTTGCGGGACAGCATGTCGATGAGGTCGCGGTGGTCCTCGTCGAGATGCTGCAGCCAGGCGGTCTCCATCTCCCAGAACGGGTCGGGCCGCGCGGCCAGCAGGTCGGCGAGGGCGACGGGTTCGGCGCCGCTCGAGTCGGCGACCACCGCGGATTCGAGGTGCAGTTGCAGCAGCGTCGCGTCGTGGCCGACGTCGAGAAGTCCGGGGTGCGGGAACTCGGACGCCACCTCGTCGGCGAGCGAGCGGGTGTGCGCCTCGCACAGGGCGTGGAGGGTGCCGCGCAGCCAGACGAGTGACCGGACGGGCTCGCGCAGCGCGAGCGGCGAGTTGTCGGTGAGCTCCAGCACGGCGGGGATGCCGCCGCCACCGGCGAGCCAGGACAGTGTGGCGGCCGCCGAATCGTTGGGGACCGCGACGACGACGTCACCGCTGGACCGCAGGTGATGCACGGAGGTGACGGTCGGGGTGCTGCCTTCGACGGCGAGTACCGCGTCCTGGGTCCGTGCGCACGAGCTACGCACACGCTCGGCGGTGGACGGACCGGTGGTCGTGACGGGCATGGAGCCTCCTTCAGGGTTCCGCGATACTGAGGTAACCCTAACCTAATGTGACGTCCTCGGCGATGGCAAGACCCCGAGGAAATTTCGGCCGATCCGGCGGGCATTACGGTGGGAAGGTGGCTATACCTCTCTCCCTCGGCGTCCCCCGCTCCCGCGGACCCCAGTCGTTGCTCGCGGAACTTCTCAGCGGGTCCGGCGCTGCAGACGGGGCCGGCGGCGCACTCGGACCGCGAGTGGTCCCGGCCTCCGCGCTGCTCGACGCAGTCGGGACCGACGCCGGTCGCATCATCGTGGGCCTCGACGTCGACCCGGCCCGTCTCCGCACCAGCGAGCAGGCGTCCTACGAGGCGGTCCGGTTCCATCTCGACTGCCCCGCCGACCAGCTGGGTGACGCGGTCGCCCTCCGGCTGCCGTCGCCGCTCGCCGTGTTCGTCACCACGGACGACTCCGACGAGCTCGGACTGGCCGAGACCGCGCAGCACCTCGCGCACGGCGGCCGCATTCCGGGACTTGCGAGCGGACACTCGGTAGGCGAGGTCGCCGACTTCCTCGCCGTCCTCGCGCACGCCGACGTCGGATTCGTGGCACGAGCTCGCGACACGGCCGAGGTGCTCGCGATCCTGTCGGGCACGGTCGCGTCACTGCGTGGCGACGACGTGCGGGCTGCGCTCGCGACGCCGGACCCCGCGAAACTCGCCTCACTGATTCCCGAGGCCGCGGAGGCCGTCCGCGAGGTTCTGCTGGGTGTCGAGGTCGCCGACCCGGCGCTCGTCGCCCGCGAACTCTCGGACGCGGGTCTGCGGTAAAACATTCACCGGCAATGCGCCGGACCGTCGACGCTCGATGCGTAATCTCGTATGCGTGCCAAAGATCGCGTATTTCGGACCCTCGGGAACCTTCACGGAGATGGCGCTCGCGCAGCTCGAGGCCGCGGGCGCCTTCGACGGGCCGGTCGAGCGGGTAGCGGCAACCAGCCCGCCCGCCACCCTGGCGAAGGTGCGCGGTGGCGTCGTCGACGGTGCCGTCGTTCCCATCGAGAGTTCCGTCGAGGGGGCCGTCGTGCCCACGCTCGATTCGCTCGCGCTGGGCGACCGGCTGCAGATCGTCGCCGAGATCGAACTCGACGTGGCGTTCACGATCCTCGGGCGGCCGGGCATCGAGCGGCTCGACCAGGTGCGCACCGTGCGGGCCTACCCGGTCGCGGCCGGGCAGGTGCGAATCTGGCTGGAGGAGAACTGCCCCGCCGCCGAACTCCAGACGGCGTCGTCCAACGCCGGCGCCGCCGAGGACGTGGCGAACGGACTGGCCGACGCCGCCGTGTCCACGGCACTCGCCGGGGAACGGCTCGGGTTGCACAGCCTCGCCGACGGGGTGGCGGACGAGAAGAGCGCACGCACCCGGTTCGTGCTCGTCACCGCGCCGGCCCCGGTGCCTGCACGCACCGGCGGCGACCGCACCTCGGCCGTCCTCGAACCCCACAACACGCCCGGCTCTCTCGTCGGCGTGCTGTCCGAGTTCGCGACGCGCGGAATCGATCTCATTCGCATCGAGTCACGCCCGGTACGCACGAACCCGGGCACGTACCGATTCTTCGTCGACTGCATCGGGCACATCGACGACCCGCTCGTGGACGAAGCGTTCCGGGCGTTGCACCGCAAGTCGCACGTGCGGTTCCTCGGGTCCTGGCCCGCGGCGAACCCCAGCGGCCCGCCCCCGCCGTCCGACGGAGACGCGGCGGTTTGGATCGAACGAATCCGTCAGGGAGAAAGGGAATCGTGAGCGGCAAGCTGATCCTGGTCCGGCACGGGCAGACCGAGGCCAACGTCGAGCGCAGGCTCGACACCCGACTGCCGGGCGCCCGACTGACACCCGAGGGGCTCTCCCAGGCCGAACTGCTGGGCACTGACCTCGCAGCCAAGGGCACGACGGCCGCCCTCGTGTCCTCGCAGGCTTTGCGCGCCCGGCAGACGGCGCGCTTCGTGGAACTCGCGTCGGGCATCGCCGTCCAGGTGCGGGAGGGTCTGCACGAAGCCCAGGCCGGGGAACTCGAGGACCGCAGCGACGAGGAATCGCACAAGCTGTTCATGAAGACGTTCCACCTGTGGCACACCGGCGAACTGGGTGCGCGGGTGCCCGGCGGGGAATCCGCCCACGACATCCTCGACCGGTACGTGCCGGTCGTGGATTCCCTCCGCGAGCAGTACCTCGACGATCCGGCGGAATCGGGAGACGTGGTGCTGGTCAGCCACGGCGCGGCGATCCGGCTGGTGGCAGCGCAATTGGCGGGCGTGCCCGGCCTCTTCGCTGCCAACAATCACCTGGCCAACACGCAGTCGGTGGAGTTGGCGCCGCTCGCGGACGGCGGCTGGGAGTGCCTGCGCTGGGGAACGGTCGAGCCACCGTTCGAGCATCGGGTGATCCCCGGCGCCGACGACCCCATGGGGTGATGTCGTTGCGCGCACCCCGGGGTTGCGCGACGATGGAGGAAACCGTCCTCGAGGAGTGACGGCGGTGGAATGGTTCGTTGGCGATGACTATTCGCTCGGTCGGCTGCTCGTCACCGAGGGACTTGCCGCGATCTATCTCGTCGCATTCGTGGCGGCGAGAAACCAGTTCAGGCCACTCGTGGGAAGTAACGGGATGCTGCCCATCCCGAGGTTTCTCCGTGCGGTGACGTTCGGGCGTTCCCCGAGCATCTTCCATCTGCACTACTCGGACCGGTTCTTCGAGGCGGTGTGCTGGACCGGCGCCGCGCTGTCCCTCGCCGCGCTGCTCGGTCTGACGCAGATCATCCCGCTCGCGGCCTGCATGCTCGTGTGGTTCGCGCTGTGGGTGCTCTACCTGTCGATCGTCAACGTCTCCCAGCTCTGGTACAGCTTCGGCTGGGAGTCGTTGCTGCTCGAGGCGGGCTTCCTCGCGATCTTCCTGGGCAACACGTCGGTCGGGCCGCCGGTGCTCGTCCTGCTCGTGCTGAGGTGGCTGCTGTTCCGCCTCGAGTTCGGGGCCGGGCTGATCAAGATGCGCGGCGACCGATGCTGGCGCGACCTCACCTGCCTGTACTACCACCACGAAACACAGCCCATGCCCGGACCGTTCAGTTGGTACTTCCATCGGTTGCCGAAGCCGCTGCACCGGGTGGAGGTGCTCGGCAACCATTTCGCTCAACTGGTGGTGCCGTTCGGACTGTTCGCGCCGCAGCCGGTCGCTGCGATCGCCGCCGCGATCATGATCGTCACCCAGCTGTGGCTGGTGGCGAGCGGCAACTTCTCGTGGCTGAACTGGACGACGATCGTGCTGGGACTGGCCGTCATCCCGGACAGTGTGTACGAGACGGTGTTGCCCGTCGACATACCGGCGAGCAGTGATTCGGCGCCGCTGCCCTTCGTGGTGGCGGTGGTCGCGGTGACGGCGCTCGTCGTCGTGTTGAGCTACTGGCCGATTCGGAACATGGTCTCCCACGGGCAGCGCATGAATGCCTCGTTCAACAAGTGGCACTTCGTCAACACGTACGGCGCGTTCGGCAGCATCACCCGGGTGCGGTACGAGGTGATCGTCGAGGGCACGTCCGACGCGCACATCAGTGCGCACTCCGAGTGGAAGGAGTACGGCTTCAAGGGGAAACCCGGTGACGTGCGCCGTCGGCCGCGTCAGTTCGCGCCGTATCATCTACGACTCGACTGGTTGTTCTGGTTCACCGCGATCTCGCCCGGGTACGCCGAACCGTGGTTCCGGGGGTTCGTCGAGCGGCTGTTGCGGAACGATCGCGATACCCTGAAACTGTTGCAGCACAATCCGTTCCCGGATGACCCTCCGAAGCATGTGCGGGCGCGCATGTACCGGTACGAATTCACCACGTGGAAGGAACGCCGCACCACCGGCGCATGGTGGAAGCGGCAACCGATCTAGGTCAGCGCAGTCGGTTCGGCCAGCGACTCCAAGGCCTGCCGCAGACGTTGCGGGGTGCCGGGGCTGAGCGACGACCACGCGACCCCGTGCGCGGAGACACTGGAGGTGCCGACGACGCGCCCACCCGCGGTGTCGAACACGGTGACGGGGCCGCCCACCGGACCGTATTGCCCGTCGCCGTACACGATTCCGACGATCTCGGCGTACGTGGTGCAGCCGGCCATTGCGTTGCCCAGGGCGGTCGCGTCGACGGCGGTCACCCCGAGTGCGGTGAGGGCGGCCGCAAGCGTCTTGCCGTCGCCGCCCTGATCGAGGGCTTCGCCGAGCTGGACCGTGGGTGCGTTGACGACGCCGAAGTTCAGCGGGTCCACCGCCCCCAGCGCTCCGATCACCGGGGCGAAGATGTCGGCGCCGGCGTCCTGGACGACGTAGGTGTCGCCGGCGCGCAGGGTCAGCACCGAGTGGGTGTCGCCCTGCGAGATGCACAGTCTCGAGATGCTGCCCTCGACGTACCAGAGCAGCGCGATCTCCCACACCGGTCGTGCGAGCACCCGAAGCCGCTCGGCGAGTTCGGGGTGAACCCCACCGCCCGGGAGCAGATCCCGGGCGGTGAGGGTGTCGACGGCGCCGCGGAACGCTGCGTCCCTCGTGTCGTACGTGTCGTACCGTGGGGCGGCGTCGAGCACCACCGGCAGTACGTCGAGCGCGAGCGTGTCGACGAGATAGTCCATTTCGTCGAGGCTCAGGGGCACCGCCGGGAGGGTCGGCACACCCGGCTGGGTGCCCAGGTCGATCACCGTCCGGACTCCCGGTGGTCGGAGTTCGCGCCGATGACCGAGGGAATGACGGTGCGCCCGTCGGCGAAGTGCTCGAAGTTCTTCAGGTAGTCGGGGGTGTCCCGCTCCTCCTCGTCCTGCGAGCCCGCAGCCGCGGCGCCGCGCCCGACGGTCATCGGCCCGCTGCCGGTGGCGCCGCGCACCGCCGCAGCCGGGTTCATATCGGTCCGGACGTCGCCGATCACGCCGCCGGGTGCGGCTGCCGATGCGCCGGGTCGAGCGCCCTGGCCGAGCCCGTCCGTCTTGCCCCAGCCCTCGGGCAGCGTCGCCCCGCCCGCGACTCCGGCACCGATCGCACCGACCGAGGTGCGGGCGGCCGCGGCGCTGGTCGACGCGGAGCCGCCTCCGTACGAGCCGCCCGACATCATCGGCGCGCCGACCGTCATCGGGGTGGCGCCCCCACCGGTGACCGCGGACAGGGCCGCGCCACCGATATTGCTCGCCGCCGAGGTGGCGGTGGAGACGGTGGTGCCGGCGATGCTGCCGACCTGCGATGCGGCGGTGGTGACGGCCGGGTTCTGGCCGGCGGCCATCAGTGCGGCCGCGGCAGCCCGCGTCGGGTCGAATTCGCCGTCGGACGGGATCTCGTCGAAGCTCCGACCTCCTTCGAATCGGCCTTGGTGACGATGCGCGGAGGCTCTCAACTGTTGACGTAATCCCTAATCCCAAGTTACGGCGGCTTTCGGCCGAATCCCTGCGGTCTGCCAGGGAGAACTGTGGATTCCGCCCCCGCGTATGTAGCCACTAATACTGCGTGTCGTTACCGGTCATGGACCAGGTGATCGCGGTAACATAGGGGATATGTCGGCATACAGTGGCGCGATGCAT
>RRBB01000357.1:0-7365 GCA_006543605.1 Rhodococcus sp. WS4 | reverse complement strand
GCACCCCGACGTCACGGTTGTGCCGCAGGAACCGCCGCCGGGTGACCTCGGCGATGCTGGCGACGTCGTCGGAGCGGCCGTCGCCCGCGGCCTCCTTGATCGCGTAGTGGCGGTAGTCGGACTTGCGCGGCAGGCCGTCCTCGAAGACGACGAGCGAGGCCACCACGTCGGTGCCCTGCACGTGGCTGATGTCGACGCACTCGATCCGGAGGGGCGCCGAATCCAGGTCGAGGGCCTCCTGGATGCCCTGCAGGGCCGCAGACCGCGACGTGAAGTCGCCGGCGCGGCGCAGTTTGTGCTGCGCCAGTGCCTCCATCGCGTTGCGCTGCACGGTCTCGGCGAGCGCCTTCTTGTCGCCGCGCTGCGGCACGCGCAGGCGGACCGCGGATCCGCGGAGCCCGCTGAGCCACTCCTGCACCTGCTCGGTGTCCGGTGGCAGCACGGGCACCAGCACCTCCCGCGGCACGCCGCTGGTGCCGACTTCCTGGTCCGTCGCACCCGACAGCGCCGCCTGCTCACCGTAGAACTGGGTGAGGAACTGCTCGACGAGCAGCGGCAGGTCCGATCCCGCCTCGGAATCGACGGTGGCCCAGTCGATGACGTCGCCGGCCTTCTCGACCACCCAGCCGCGTTGTCCGCGCACACGGCCGCCGCGGACGTGGAACACCTGGACCGCGGCCTCGAGTTCGTCCGTGGCGAACGCGACGAGGTCGGCGTCGGTGCCGTCGCCGAGGACGACGGCCTGCTTCTCGAGCGCCCGCCGCAGCGCTCCCACGTCGTCGCGCAGGCGGGCCGCCGTTTCGAAGTCCAGTTCCTCGGACGCCTTCTGCATGCGGGCCTCGAGTTCACGCACGAGCTTGTCGGTACGTCCGGACAGGAAGTCGCAGAAATCCTCGACGATCTGGCGGTGTTCGGCCGCGGACACCCGTCCGACGCACGGCGCGGAACACTTGTCGATGTAGCCGAGCAGGCAGGGGCGGCCGATCTGGTTGTGCCGCTTGAACACCCCGGCCGAGCAGGTGCGGGCGGGGAACACCCGCAGCAGCAGGTCGAGCGTCTCCCGGATGGCCCACGCATGCGAGTAGGGGCCGAAGTAGCGGACCCCCTTGCGCCGGGGCCCGCGGTAGACGAACAGCCGCGGAAATTCCTCGTTCAGGGTGACGGCGAGGACCGGGTACGTCTTGTCGTCGCGGTAGCGGACGTTGAACCGCGGATCGAATTCCTTGATCCAGTTGTACTCGAGCTGGAGCGCCTCGACCTCGGTGCTCACCACGGTCCACTCGACGCTGCCGGCGGTGGTCACCATCTGGCGGGTGCGGGGGTGCAGCGTCGAGACCTCGGCGAAATAGGAATTCAGCCGTGAACGGAGGCTCTTCGCCTTCCCGACATAGATGACCCGGCCGTGCGGATCGCGGAACTTGTACACCCCCGGGTCGACCGGAATGGTTCCGGTCGCGGGGCGATATGTCGAAGGATCGGGCACCCCTCCACGTTAGTCGGCAGCACCGACCAACCCCGCATCCGCGACACCGCGCAGGGCCGTTCCCCGGTCAGGAGCGCGCGTACTCCGACGCGAGTGCGCGGAACCGGTCGACGGCCTCCACGGCGTACTCGCGATCGTTCGACTGGATGGCCATCACGGCCAGGTACTCGTCGTCGGGCAGCTCGATCCGGGCCCACGCGGCACCGTCCGGGAAGGACAACCCCTCGTACAGGTCCCAGTCGACGATGCGCTCACCGAGCACGTTCCGCACGGCGATGCCCCGCGGCCCGACCTGCAGCCTCGGCCGGGTCAGCAGCAGCACGGCCGCCGCGAGGAGGCAGCCGATGCCGGCAAACGCCAACTGGTCGGCGAGACGGAAGTACACGCCCGTCGAATCACCGCGCAGCAGGATCGCGAACGTCACATGCACGACGACGAGGAAGATCGCCACCCCGATCGCGTAGCGCCGCGATTTGCGGGGCTTCGCGACGAGGGTCCACTCGGAGTCGGGCGCGGTCATGGGTGGATCCGGATCATGCGAAGGACTCCTCGACGCGGCGCAGTCGCGCCAGTGTGACGGCGGTGTCGAGCGCGGCCGCGCACGCCTGACCGCCCTTGTCCTCGACGGAGCCGGGCAGGCCGCTGCGGTCGATGGCCTGCTGCTCGGTGTCCGTCGTGAGCACCCCGTTCCCGACGGGGGTGCTCTCGTCCAGCGACACCCGGGTCAGACCGGCCGTGACGGCGTCGCAGACGTATTCGAAGTGCGGCGTCCCACCGCGGATGACGACGCCGAGCGCGACGACGGCGTCGTGACTGCGGGCCAGCGCCTGCGCCACCACCGGAAGCTCGATGGCACCGGCCACCCGGACCAGCGTGACGTTCTTCACGTTCGCCTCGGCCGCCACCCGCTGGGCACCGGCGATCAGCGCCTCGGAGATCTCCGCGTGCCAACTGCCGGCGACGATGGCGAGCCGGAGGTCGCCCGCCTCACCGAGTTGCAGCTCGGGCAGTCCCTCACCGCTCACAGCATTTCTCCCGCTTCGAAGTCGTCGAGCCCGATCAGGTCGTGACCCATGCGGTCGCGCTTCGTGCGCAGGTACGTCAGGTTCTCCGCGTTCGCGCGCAGCGGCATCGACACCCGCTCGGTGATCTGCAGCCCGTAGCCGTCCAGACCGACCCGCTTGGCCGGGTTGTTCGTCAGCAGGCGCATCGAGGAAATACCCAGATCCACCAGGATCTGCGCGCCGATGCCGTAGTCCCGGGCGTCGGCGGGCAGACCGAGCTCGAGGTTCGCATCGACCGTGTCCGAACCCGCATCCTGCAACTGGTAGGCCTGCAGCTTGTGCATCAGACCGATGCCCCGGCCCTCGTGCCCGCGCATGTACAGCACCACACCGCGGCCCTCCTGCGCGACCATGTCCAGGGCGGCGTCGAGCTGCGGACCGCAATCGCAGCGCAGCGAACCGAACACGTCGCCGGTGAGGCATTCGGAGTGCACCCGCACCAGCACGTCGCTGCCGTCGCCGTCCGGACCCGGCAGATCACCACGCACCAGCGCCACGTGCTCCACGTCGTCGTAGATGCTCCGGTACCCGACGGCCGTGAACTCGCCGTGCCGGGTCGGGATCCGCGCGGACGCGACCCGCTCCACATGCTTCTCATGCTTACGGCGCCACGCGATCAGATCGGCGATCGAGATCAGCGCGAGATTGTGGTCGTCGGCGAAGACCCGCAGCTCGTCGGTCTGGGCCATGTGACCCTCGTCCTTCTGACTGACGATCTCGCAGATCACCCCCGCCGGCCGCAGGTCCGCCATCCGGGCCAGATCGACGGCGGCCTCGGTGTGACCGGGACGGCGCAGCACCCCGCCCTCCTTCGCGCGCAGCGGCACCACGTGGCCGGGCCGGGTGAAGTCCTGGGCGCCGCTGGACGGATCGGCCAGCAACCGCATGGTGGCGGCACGGTCGGACGCGGAGATCCCGGTCCCGATGCCCTCCCGAGCATCGACGGTCACGGTGTACGCGGTGCCGTGCTTGTCCTGATTGGTGGCGTACATCGGCGGCAGGCCCAGGCGATCGCAGTCGGCCCCGTCGAGCGGCACACACAAATAGCCGGACGTGTATCGAACCATGAAGGCCACCAACTCGGGGGTGGCCTTCTCCGCGGCGAAGATGAGGTCTCCCTCGTTCTCGCGGTCTTCGTCGTCGACGACGACGACAGCCTTGCCTGCGGCGATATCCGCAACGGCGCGCTCGATACTGTCGAACCTGGTCACGTGCTCGGTCTCCAAAGTCTTGACTGACGCATCTTCGAATACAACGGTTGCATCCGTGGGATGCTCCTCAACAGTACGACTCAGCGACCGGCCGCTTGCAGCCGCTCCACATACTTCGCGATCACGTCGACCTCGAGATTGACCGGCGTGCCGACGGACGCCGTCCCGAGCGTGGTCAGCTGCAGCGTGGTCGGGATGAGCGAGATCTCGAAGAACTCCTCGCCACGATCGCCGCCGAGCGCCGACACGGTCAGCGACACACCGTCGACCGTGATCGACCCCTTCTCGACGACGTACCGGGAGATGGCGTCGGGCAGCGCGATACGCACGACCTCCCAGTTCTCGGACGGGCTGCGGCTGATGATGTGCCCGGTGCCGTCGACGTGGCCCTGGACGAGGTGACCGCCGAGGCGGCTGTTCAGGGCGGCGGCCCGCTCGAGGTTGACGCGACTGCCCACGTCGAGCTTCTGCAGGCTCGACCGGTCCAGCGTCTCCTGCATCACGTCGGCCGTGAAGGAACCGTCGGCCAGCACCTCGACGACGGTCAGGCAGACACCGTTCACCGCGATCGAATCACCGTGCGACGCATCGGACGTCACCACCGGACCTCGCACGGTGAACCGTGCAGCGTCGGCCAGTTCCTCCTTGGCGACGACCTCACCCAATTCTTCGACGATCCCGGTGAACACTGTGGCTTCTCCTACGTTTGAGGGCTGTCAGGGTTTTCGGACACTGCTGGAACCAGACTCAACAACAGATCGGGGCCGATTGTTTCGACCGACTCGTGACGAAACCGCAGCGCACCGTCGATCGTGTGCACTCCGGCCTCCGAGACCGCGGCCGCGCCGGCGCCGAGCACCAGCGGGGCGAGGTACGCCTGGATGCGGTCGACCCGGCCCGCGGAGAGGAACGCGCCCGCCAGCCGGGGCCCGCCTTCGAGCAGCACGTCCGTGTACTCGGCGAGTGCGGAGAGGACCTCGTCCACGTCGTGAGTGCGCAGCAGCAGGGTGGGCGCCGAGTCGTCGAGGACCCGGGCGTCCGGCGGGATGTCCCCGAGGCCGACGACGACGCGGACCGGCTGATGCGCGGCGAGCGACCCGTCCGGCATCCGGGCCGTGAGCCGGGGGTCGTCGGCCAGCACCGTTCCCGTGCCGACCACGATCGCGTCGAGTTTCGCCCGGTCGGCGTGGACGCGTTCCCGGGCCTCGGGACCGGTGATCCACTGGCTGGTGCCGTCCGCGGCCGCGCTGCGACCGTCGAGCGTGGCTGCGTACTTCCACGTCACGTGCGGACGGCCCGTGCGCTGCCGGTGCAGCCACGCCCGGAGCGGGCCGCGTTCGACGTCCTGCGCGCGCAGCCCGGACGTCACCTCGACGCCCGCCGACACGAGGGTTTCCGCGCCGCCGGCGGCTTCCGGATTGGGATCGCCCACCGCGTAGTGCACCGCGACCACACCGGCGTCGAGGAGCGCCTGCGAACACGGTCCGGTCCGGCCGTGGTGGTTGCACGGTTCCAGCGTGACGACGGCGGTGCCTCCGCGGGCGGCGTCACCGGCCTCCCGCAGCGCGACGATCTCGGCGTGGGGACCGCCGGGAGGCTGCGTCATCCCCACACCGGCGATGCGTCCGGCGGAGTCGAGAACGACGGCCCCGACCGCGGGGTTCGGGCTGGTGAACCCGCGCGCCGATTCTGCGGCGCCGATGGCGATCTGCATCGCCGCGTCGAGGTCCGCAGCCGAATTCTCGTGTCGCACGTGGGAGCTCACGATGGGCCGGGCGCCACTACCGGGACAGGGTCAGGTGCGGCGACGCCTGGGCGGCACTGGCGCGCAGGGCACGCACGGCCTCCGCGGGATCGCTGGTGCCGTAGACGGCGGAGCCGGCGACGAAGCAGTCGACGCCCGCCTCGGCGGCAGCCTCCACGGTATCGGCGTTGATGCCGCCGTCGATCTCCACGACGAGCCTCAGCTCACCGGAGTCGACGAGACGGCGAACGGCCTTCGCCTTGGACAGGACCTCCGGGATGAACGACTGCCCACCGAAGCCGGGTTCGACGCTCATCACGAGGAGGGTGTCGAAGTCCTTCAGGATCTCCAGGTACGGCTCGATCGGGGTGCCGGGCTTGACGCTGAGACCGGCCTTGGCCCCGGCGGCACGAATGTCCCGGGCCACGGACCGTGGGTCGTCGGTCGCCTCCGCGTGGAACGTGACGTTGTGGGCGCCCGCCTCCGCATAGGGCGGGGCCCAGCGGCCGGGATCGTCGATCATGAGATGGCAGTCGAGCGGGATGTCCGTCGCCGCGAGCAGGCTCTGCACGACGGGAAGGCCGAGGGTCAGGTTCGGCACGAAGTGCGCGTCCATCACGTCGACGTGCAGCCAGTCGGCGCCGGCAACCGCGTCCGCCTCCTCGGCGAGACGCGCGAAATCGGCAGACAGAATGGACGGTGCGATCATCGGGGTTGCCACGCGCCGAAGTTTAGTCGTATGCGGATGCGGGCCGGATCACGCGGTCCATACTGGGCTCATGCCGACCTGGACGGACGTCGTGGCGATCGGTGACTCGCTGCCCGAGGTGCAGGAGAGCACCTCGTATCGCACGCCGGCGCTGAAGGTGGCGGGCAAGTTGCTGGCCCGGTTGCGGGCCGAGTCGGACGGGGGCCTGGTGGTGATGTGCGACCTCGACGAGAAGGCTGCCCTCCTGGCCGAGGGCGCGCCGTTCTACACGACGCCGCACTACGACGGGCACGGTTCGATCCTCGTCGACCTCGAGCAGGTGGACCTCACGCAGCTCACCGAACTGCTGCGGGACGCCTGGCGCATCAAGGCTCTCAACTGTTGACGTAATGTCTAATACTTCCTAATCCTTCCTGTTGCTATCGGATCATGTGCATCGGCGAGGCGGCGGCATACCCGAGCATGTCGGTGGCGGGGGTCCGGAAGGCCGCGTCGGAAGGCCGGTTACCGTCTCGGCGTACAGGTTCCGGTCAGCGAGTCTTCGATCGGGAGGATCTCGACGTCTACCGGGGTCGACCCACACCGGAGAGTGTTCGGGCCGACAGCGCGGAAGCGTTGCACTGCCGGGTGTCCGGCTCGACCGGTCAGGAATCCTCGCTCACCCATCAGGAGAAGATGCTGCGTGAGAGTGCCACCGGCACCGTGTACCGGGTCTACACCGATCGTGGTTCAGGTCTGCGGGAGAGACCCGAGCGGGACCGAATCGGATGCTCGACGACGCAGCCAAGGGGCCGCTTCACGGTGGTGCGAGTGGTGTGGCGGGATCGGTTGGCGCGGTTCACCGGTGGCGTGGATCGAACGTTACCTGTCGGTGGTCGGCGTTAAGGTCGAGGTCCTGCGTGAACATGGGGACACGTCGCTGGTAGAGGAGCTGATGGATGACGTCATGGCATTGCTCGCTTCATTTTCCGGCCGCTTCTACCCATTGCGGTCGAAGCGGAATCCACGTCGACTTGCGCGCGATGCGGCGATGCGGCGATGCGGTGATGCGGCGGCACGGTTGGGGGTGGGCTAGCTGATGGCCGATGCCGGGTTCACTGCGCTGCGGCAGTTCTCGTTCACCACCCGCCCCTACCTGGCTGTCGACGATGAGA
>RRBB01000356.1:0-7390 GCA_006543605.1 Rhodococcus sp. WS4 | reverse complement strand
CCCTGCCGCCGCCGCGATCGCGACGGCCGCCGCCGCGGTCACCGCCAGCTGGCCGCCCAGCCACCGCGCCCGCGACACGGGAGTGGCCAGCGCCTCCTCGGCGCGACCGGACGACTCCTCCGATCGGATGGACGCGACGGCTCCGACGGCGTACATCGCGGCCATCACCACCAGGAACACCAGGTACAGGGCGAACGCGCCGTCGGCCGCAGCGGCGGCGCCGCCCGGCAACAGCTGCGCGAGATCGGGATCCTGGTCGATGAAATCGCCGATCTGCCGGCCGAGGGAACCGATGGGCAGCGACAGTGCGAACACGCCGACACCCCAGGCCAGAATCTGGCCGCGTTGCTGACGCGTCGCCAGCGCGGCGACACCGTTCAGACGCGCGGTCGCCTCGGCGCGCCCACCCCGCGGCGGGAGGAGCCCCGCCCCGACGTCCCGCCGACCGATGGCGGCATATGCGCCCAGCACGGTCAGCGCCGCCGCGACGAGGCCGATCAGCAACGGCCACCAGCGCTCGTCGACGTACGCGCGGGTGGCCTGCGACCAGCCGATCGGCGACACCCACGTCAGCAGACTCCCGCTGTGACCCTGTTGCACGTCGCCAACGGCACGCAGCAGGTACGCGACGGTGACCGCGCAGATCCCGGCCCCGCTCGCAGTGCGGGCGTGTTCGGTGAACTGGGACGCCAGCGCCGACAGCGCCGTGAACACCAGACCCACCACCAGCACACCGGCGGACATGTTCAGCGAACCCGCCGGAGGCAGACCCACGGCGAGCAGCCCGATGACGAGCAGAAGGGCGACGAACACGTTGGCGAGCGCCGCGGAGATCAGTCCCGCCGTGATGCCTGCGTACCGACCGACGACGCCGGCGCGCACCAACTCCGTGCGCCCGGTCTCCTCCTCCGTCCGCAGGTGCCGCGTCACCAGCAGCACCGACATGATCGCCACCGCCACCATCGTCATGCCGGCTATCTCGTTGGCCACCATCGCGCCCAGCGTGTAGTCGTCCAGGCCGTACCCCGGCCCGGCGAGCGCGGTGGCCGCCGGCGACGAGATGAGTTCGGCGCGGGCCTGACGGGATTGGGCAGTCGGGTAGATCGTCGTATAACTCGACGCGATCAGCACGGTCAGGCCCGCGACCGCGACCGTCCACACCGGGATCCGAACCCGGTCGGTGCGCACGGCCAGTTCGGCGAGCACACCCGTTCCGCTCAATTGACTCACTGCGACCGTCCGATCCCGAGCGCCTCGACCTCGTCGCGGTACTCGCGGAGGAACAGGTCTTCGAGCGTCGGCGGATTGGCGGTGATCGAGACGATGCCCAGCCCGGTCAGTGTGGTCATGACCGGGTCGATCTGGTCGGAGTCGACGTCGAACGTCACGGTGTTCGCGTCGTCACCTTTCTGCAGGTTGTGCACACCGGGGACGTTCGCGATGGGGTTGGGGCGGATTCGGGTGGTGGCGGTCACCGTGGTGCGGGTGAAATGACGCAGTTCGGACAGCGTTCCCGACTGCACCGTCCTACCCGCACGAATGATGGTGACGGCGTGGCACAGCGCATCGACCTCGGCGAGGATGTGACTGGACAGCAGGACGGTGCGCCCGTCGCGCGCGAATTCGGTGATGCACTCCTGAAACACCGCCTCCATCAACGGGTCCAGGCCCGACGTCGGCTCGTCGAGGACGAGGAGTTCGGTGTCGGCGGCCAGCGCCGCCACCAAGGCGACCTTCTGCCTGTTGCCCTTCGAATAGGTGTGGCCCTTGCGGGTGGGATCGAGTTCGAACCGTTCGATCAGTGCGGCGCGCCGTGCCGGATCGAGTCCGCCGCGCAGCCGCCCGAGAAGGTCGATCGCCTCGCCACCGGACAGTGTGGGCCACAGGTTCACCTCTCCCGGAACGTAGGCGAGTCGCCGATGCAGGGGAACGGAGTCACGCCACGGATCGGAACCGAGAACGGACGCGGTACCGCCGTCGGCGCGCAGGAGACCGAGAAGAACCCGGATGGTCGTGGACTTGCCCGAGCCGTTGGGGCCGAGGAATCCGTGCACCTCACCCGGCTTCACCTCCAGATCGAGGCCGTCGAGGGCGACGACTTCGCCGAACTTCTTGGTGAGTCCGCGGACTGAGATCGCAAGGTCCATCGGTCGAGCATAGGTGCGGACCGATCCGGTGTCCGACTCAGTGCGCGACCGGGGTTCAGGGACGCGAGTCGCGGATCCGGCCGAGTGCCTTACGCACGACTTCCGGATCGGACGTCTCCCAGAACGGGGGCAGCGACGCCCGCAGGTACCCGGCGTAGCGGGCGGTGGCGAGCCGCGGATCGAGGACGGCCACCACACCCTTGTCGTCGACGCTGCGGAGCAGTCGTCCCACACCCTGCGCCAGCAGCAGTGCCGCGTGATTGGCTGCGACGGAAAGGAACCCGTTGCCGCCGCGCGACTCGACGGCCTTCTGCCGGGCGACCAGCAGGGGGTCGTCGGGGCGGGGGAACGGGATGCGGTCGAGGATCACCAGGCTCAGCGACGGGCCCGGCACGTCGACCCCCTGCCACAGCGACAGCGTGCCGAACAGCGACGTCGGCTCGTCGCCGGCGAACGCCCGGACGAGGGCACCCGTCGAGTCGTCGCCCTGGCACAGGATCGGGCTGTCGAGCCGGTCGCGCATGGCCTCGGACGCGGCCTTGGCGGCCCGCATCGACGAGAACAATCCCAGTGTGCGGCCGCCCGCCGCCTCCACGAGTTCGGCGATCTCGTCGAGATAGGTGGGGGAGAGGCCGTCCCGTCCCGGCGGCGGAAGATGCTTCGCGATGTAGATGATGCCGGCGCGGGCGTGGTCGAACGGCGATCCCACATCGAGGGCGTTCCACTTGATCGTGCCCGCGTCGGACGGCGCCTCCGATCCGGTCGCCGTCGCCGGATCGATCACGACGGACGACTCGGCGGGAAGCCCCCAGTTGACCGCCAGACCGTCGAAGGAGCCGCCGACGGTCAGCGTGGCGGAAGTCAGGACCACGGTCGACTCGGCGAACAGCCGGGACCGCAGCAGCCCGCCCACCGACAGTGGCGCCATCCGCACCACCCGGCGGATCGACCCGCGGTTGTCGTCGGCGGCCAGCCACACCACGTCGTGGCGTTTGGCCGGATCCGGTTCGTCGAAGGCGCTGAGAACGCGGACGGCGCTGTCGTGGACCTCCTCGACCGACGCGAGAGCCGTGTTGCGGGCCGCGGCGGCCTCGGGATCGCTCAGCGCCATGCCGGGGCGGGACGGGCCGATGGCCGTGCGCAGCGACCAGGCGGCGTCGCGGACCGCGGCGAGCGCCGGGGCCGCGCCGGGAGGCAGCGCCTCCCACCGTTCCGGGCGAAGCTCTTCGAGCAGGGCCGCCCAGCCCTCTCCTGCAGCCTCGAGCCGGTCGGCGTCCTGCTCCTCGACGAGTTTCGCGCAGCGCCGCGCCGCGGCACTGATCGTCGACGCCGCCAATTCCGCGGTGGCGACGTTGGTGACGCGGTCGACCAATTCGTGCGCCTCGTCGATGACCACGACGTCGTGTTCGGGAAGGATCGCGATCCCGGTGATGGCGTCGATCGCGAGCAGAGCATGGTTGGTGACCACGACGTCGACCTGGGAGGCCTCCGCACGGGCGCGTTCCGCGAAGCAGTCCTCGCCGACCGGGCAGCGGGACTTGCCGAGGCACTCGCGGGCGGTGACGCTGACCTGGCGCCACGCCTTGTCGCTGACACCCGGTGCCAGGTCGTCGCGGTCGCCGGTCTCGGTGTCCGACGACCACTCGGTGAGGCGCTGGACCTCCCGGCCCAGCCGGGACACCGCGAACGGGTCGAACAACTCGTCGGCCGGAGGTTCCTCCGCTGACCCTGTGTGGATCTTGTTCATGCACAGATAGTTGTTGCGGCCCTTGAGGATCGCGAAGTGCGGTTTCCTGCCGAGTGACCCCTCGAGTGCGTCCGCGAGCCGCGGCATGTCCCGGTCGATCAGCTGACGCTGCAGCGCGATGGTGGCCGTCGAGACGATGACCGTCTTGCCACTCTGCACGGCGTGCCGGACGCTCGGCACCAGATAGGCGAGGGATTTGCCGGTGCCCGTCCCGGCCTGGACGGCCAGATGCTCCCCTGTGTCGATCGAATGCGCGACGGCGGAGGCCATGGTGAGCTGGTTGGACCGCTCGGCGCCGCCCAGCGACCGCACCGCCGTGCGCAACAGTTCGGGGACGTTGGGGAGGTTTTCGGGCACCCGAGCAGGTTACTCGGGACCTACGTCAGAAATCGTCACGCGGTCCGAGGTGGCGTCCGCGTCGCGGCCCACGAGGTGCACGCCGGCGGCCCGCATCCGGTCGATCGCGGCCTCGACGGTCGCGGGCGACACTCCTGCGGTGAGGGGGAGGAGGACCCGCGTCGGGAAGCCCGCCGCCACCGCATCGAGGGCCGTCGCCACCACGCAGTGATCGGTGGCGATCCCGACGATGTCGACTTCGGTGGCCCCGGCCGCACGCAGCCATTTCTCCAGGCTCCGGCCGTCGGAATCCTTGCCCTCGAAGCCCGAATAGGCCGCCGAGAACTCGCCCTTGGAGAAGACCGATTCGATGCAGCTCAGGTCGAGGTCCGGGTGGAAGTCCGCACCGGACGTTCCCGATTTGCAGTGCACCGGCCACGTGTCGACGTAGTCCGGTTCGTCGGAGAAATGGTGGCCCGGGTCGATGTGGTGGTCGATGGTCGCGGCGACGGCGTCGTACGGGGTCGAGGCCAGGAAGCGGCTGATCGCGGCCGCGACCGCGGAACCACCGTCCACGGCGAGTGAGCCGCCCTCGCAGAAATCGTTCTGGACGTCGACGACGAGCAGTGCCCGCCGAACGTGGGTGCCGGTCATCGTGCCCTCCGGGAATCGGGTTCGGCAAACCGCACCGGGATCGCCGGTTCGCCGTGGGAGAGCTTCAACCCCTCCCAGGGCAGGCTGACGAGACCCGCGGCCAGGAAGGATCTGCTGTCCTCCAGGGTAGTCGTGTCGCAGGCCGTCTCACCGCCCCGCACCAGCGGGACCAGCAGTTCCCGCGCCTCGAGGCCGGCCGGGTCGGGTGCGTCCGAGTGGGCCGAGTAGACGACCTCCTCCACCAGGGTGCCGGTCTCGCGGGCAAGCCTCACCGCCCGCTTCGTGCCGCCCCGCGACGCCTTGTTGCTGCTGCGCTTCTCGACGGGGATGCCGTCCACCTCGACGAGTTTGTAGACCATTCCGGCGGTGGGTGCGCCGGAGCCGACGACGACGGAGGTGCCGACGCCATACACGTCGACCGGCTCGGCGCGCAGTGCGGCGACGGCGTATTCGTCGAGGTCGCCGGAGACGACGATCTTCGTCCCCGTCGCACCGAGGTCGTCGAGTTGCCGGCGGACCTGCCGGGCCAGGACACCGAGGTCGCCGGAGTCGATCCGCACACCCCCGAGTTCGGTGCCCGCTACCTCGACGGCGGTCTTGACGCCCTCGGTGATGTCGTAGGTGTCGACGAGGAGCGTGGTGCCCACCCCCAGCGCCGCGACCTGCCCGCGGAACGCCCCGGCCTCGTCCGGACCGTCCGGGGTGGTGTGCAGCAGGGTGAACGCATGCGCGCTGGTGCCCGCACCGGGCACCCCGTGCCTGCGGACCGCCTCGAGATTCGACGTGGCCGTGAAACCCGCCAGGTAGGCGGCCCGGGACGCCGCCACCGCGGATTCCTCGTGGGTGCGCCGCGAACCCATCTCGATCATGGGGCGCCCGTCGGCGGCGCTGACCATGCGCGCGGCGGCCGACGCGATCGCGCTGTCGTGATTGAGGATCGACAGGCTGAGCGTCTCCAGCAGGACGCATTCGGCGAACGTGCCGCGGACCGAGAGGATCGGGGATCCCGGGAAGTAGAAGTCGCCCTCGCGGTACCCGTCGATGTCACCGCTGAAGCGGTAGTCCCGCAGCCATGTGACGGTTCTGTCGTCGAGAAAGCGGGAGACGATCTCGAGCTCCGACTCGCCGAAACGGAAGTTCGACAGCGCGGCCACCAGACGGGCGGTGCCGGCGACCACGCCGTACCGGCGGCCGTCGGGGAGCCGCCGCGCGAACACCTCGAAACTGCAGCGCCGGTGCGCGGAACCGTCGGCGAGGGCCGCCGACAGCATCGTCAACTCGTACTGGTCGGTGAACAATGCGGAGCTGTCTGTGGACACCCGGCCACTGTAAGCCGCGGTGTCGTCCGATGGAGGAGCGTCGTACCCTGGTGTCATGGCTCATTGCTCGACGACAGCTCCACTTGTGGATGCCATGCCGGCATCGCCGCAGGTCACACCTGCAGAGGCGGAGGTCGCCGAGGTCGATGAAGCCAATGATCGGCCCTGGGTCACCGTTGTGTGGGACGATCCGGTGAATTTGATGCACTACGTCACCTACATTTTCCAGAAGCTCTTCGGCTACAGCAAAGCCAAGGCCACGGAACTGATGATGCAGGTGCACTCCGAAGGGAAGGCCGTCGTGTCGAGCGGCTCCCGGGACAAGGTCGAAAACGATGTACGCAAACTGCACGCGGCGGGCCTGTGGGCCACGATGCAGCGCGACGGCAGCTAACTTTCCGTTCGGACAGTAAGGAATTCGGTACACGACGTGCGGATGTGGAGCAGGAAGAACTCGCTCGGCGGCGTGAAGCTGCGTTCGGAGATGGATGCGCACGAGGCCACGGTGCTGCGATCACTGGTCGCGTCCGTCCTCGGACTTCTCGAGGAGCGGGCCGCGTCCGCACCGGAGGACGAACTCGCCGCACTCACCGGGATGCGAACCGGCAACACCACCGCACCCGACGAGGAGGTCCTCGCCCGGCTGCTGCCCGACTTCCACCGGCCCGACATGGACGCACCCGACGACGACGAGATCCGGGCCGAATCGAAAGCCGACATCAACGGTGCGCTCCGCGGACTCCACGAACCGGAGATCATCGACGCCAAACTGGCCGCCGGCTCGGTCATCCTCCACACCGTGCCCGAGAACGGCGGCAAGGTGCTGCTGACGCCGGAGCAGGCCGACGCCTGGCTCAGCGGTCTCAACGACATCCGGCTGGCACTCGGCACCAACCTGGGCATCGACGCCGACACCCCCGACGAACTCGACCCCGCCGATCCCCGCGCACCGCACCTCGACATCTACCACTGGCTGACCTGGATGCAGGACTCGCTGGTTCAGGTACTCGCACCGTGACGGCCACGACGCCGGGCCGCACCGATTCACTCGTCGACGTGGTGGGCCTGAGCGTCGGGCACCACCACGAACTCGACGCCGACGCCACACTCGGCAGCGGCGCCGCCACCGGATGCACGGTGGTCCTCGCCCCGCACGGCGCGACCGGTGCGGTCGACGTCCGCGGGGG
>RRBB01000355.1:0-7510 GCA_006543605.1 Rhodococcus sp. WS4 | reverse complement strand
ATAAGAGACAGGAGGACGAATCGGCACCCTGCGCGAGACCCGACCGGCCCTGGGCCTGATCACCAGTGACGGACGTCGGGGTGGTTGCCGCCGGTGCGGCCGACGACGGCGACGTGGCCGCGTCCTGCTGCGTGTCGTCCACAGCGGGTGTGCCGTCCACAGCAGGCGCAGCGGAAGCCTCGCTGCCGGGACCTCCACCGGAACTCGGCTGCCCGGCATGCGGCACCCCGAACTGTTCACCCGAACTGGGGGCACCGCCTGCGTCGCCGACACCGGGCCCGGTCGGATCCGACGGAACATCGACGATGCTCTCCGGTTTCGTGAACGACGGCACGTTGCCGTCCGACGTCGCTAGTCCCGGGTTGTAGATCGTGGCCATCTTCTCGCGCGCTTCGCCGTCGCGCCGGTAGTACTCGTCTTCGGTGTCCGTGTCCCAGGGCGTCAACTTGTCCCACAGTCCGGTGCCGATGGTTTCCGGAACCTGGGACCGCAGCGACGCGACGGTCTCGACGAGCGGCGTCAACGCCCCCGCCACCCCGTGGAGTTGCTCCTGGGCCTGCGGTGCGGAGGACGAGTACCGCTCGGTCTCGCCGTAGGCCGCGGACGCGGCAGCACCGTGCCAGCTTTCGCTGATCGTCTTCTTGATCGCATCGCTGAACTCGACGATCGCGTCGTGGGCGGTCGTCCCCAGTTCGGTCCAGGCTCGCGCGATGCCGCCCACGTGCTCGGCGTCCATGTTGGCGACGGCGCTCGCAATCCTCGCGTGATCCCACTGATCCGAATGAAAGTTCTCGGGATCCTTGATGTATGCCGGGTCGGTCACGTTTCCCCCTCCGATGGCGCAGTCCACCACACACGGTCAATTGTTCTGACGCAGCAGGACCCTCACCGGTTCCGCCCGCCCCCGCGAGAGAATCTACAAGACGGCACTCGGAACCCTAGTATCGAATATGTGCCGGCAATCGATCTGAACAGCGACCTCGGCGAGAGCTTCGGCGCCTGGACCCTGGGCGACGACATGGCGATGCTGAAACTCGTGACCAGCGCCAACGTGGCCTGCGGCTTTCATGCCGGAGATCCCGCGACATTGCTGTCGACCTGTTCGGCTGCCGCCGACCTCACGGTCCGCATCGGCGCGCAGGTGGGGTACCGCGACCTCGCCGGGTTCGGGCGACGGTTCATCGACGTCGCCCCACGCGACCTGACCGCCGACGTCATCTATCAGATCGGCGCCCTCGACGGTCTCGCACAGGCTTCCGGATCTGCGGTGGCGTACGTCAAGCCGCACGGCGCGCTGTACAACGCGATCGTGCATCACCGCGAGCAGGCGCGCGCGGTGGTCGCGGCGGTCCGCGCCTACGACGAGACGCTTCCCGTGCTGGGGCTGCCTGGTTCGGTGTTTCTCGAAGAGTCCGAGGAGGCCGGACTGCGGACGGTCACCGAGGCGTTCGCCGACCGCGCGTACACACCCGAGGGCACGCTCGTACCCCGTTCGACGGATGGCGCCGTCTTGCACGATCCGGCGGCGGTGGCCGCGCGGGTGCGTCGACTCGTCGTCGATCACACGCTCGAAGCGATCGACGGTACCGTGCTCGCGGTCACCGCCGAATCCGTCTGCGTGCACGGCGATACGCCCGCGGCCGTCGAGATGGCCACCGCCATCCGATCGTTGCTCGACGCCGAGGGCATCACGGTGGAGCCGTTCGTCTGATGCGCATCCTCGACGTCGGAGAAAGCGCGATCCTCGCCGAGTTCGAGGATCAAGGCGCCGTGCTCGCGCACTTCCGTGCGCTGGACGAGTCCCGGCCACCGGGCGTCCGGGAGGTGATTCCGGCGGCGCGCACCATCCTGGTGCGGTTCGACCACGGCGCGACGAGCCGCGACCGCGTCGTCAAGTGGGTGCGGACGACGGAACCGAAGGCGGCGGTCGCCGAGGAAGCCCCGGAGGAGATCCGGATAGACGTGCGCTACGACGGGCCCGACCTCGAGGACGTGGCCGAGTTGACCGGTCTCGGTGTCGACGGTGTCGTCGCGGCGCACACCGGAAAACCGTGGACGGTCGCCTTCTGCGGCTTCGCCCCGGGTTTCGGGTACCTCACCGGCGGCGCACCCGAACTGCATGTGCCGCGACGCTCGACGCCGCGGACGTCCGTCCCCGCCGGGACCGTCGCGCTCGGAGGGGAGTTCACCGGAATCTATCCCCGCAGCTCGCCCGGAGGGTGGCAACTCATCGGGACGACGGACGAACCGATCTGGGACGCCGAGCGCACTCCCCCTGCCCTGCTCCGCCCCGGCGTCGTCGTGCGCTTCGCGCCCGTGAGTACTTATTAACCGCCCGTGGTTAACAAGTACTCACAGGCGCGAAGCGCATTGGCCGCGACCGAGACCGACGCCAGATCATGCGTGGACGTGGCGTCGATCTCCGCCAACGTCCGGCGTGCACGCTCGATCCTCGCTCGGTTCGTACTCTCCCACAGCAGAATCCGGGAGTCCGGCGCATCGCCGGGCTCCCCCGAGGACAATACGTCCCGGGTCAGGAGCCGAACGGAGCGGTACAGGTCGTCTCGCAGCGCCAGGCGGGCGAGGGTGTGCCAGCGTTCACCACGCGGAAGCGCGGACACCTTGATCAGCCACCGGTCCACGCCGAGATGATCGGAGAGGGCGAAATAGAGCGGCGCCACCTCGGCAACGTCGTGGCCAACCTCGCCGGCGACGTCCACGATGTCGAGCAGACTGAATCGGTAGAGCCCGTCCGCGATACGCCGGGCAATGGACGTCTCGACGCCCGCCTCGTCGTACCTGCGGCGGGACGCCTCCATCGCCTGCCCTTCCGCGCCGCGCAGCCAATCGCCGACCTCGTCGGACTGCGTCCGGACGTCGTCTCGGAAACTGTCGATCTCGGCGTCCACCGACAGCGGCTGACGGCGGTGCGCGAGGAACCACCGCGACGCGCGGTCGAGCAGTCGACGGGCCTCGACGACCAGTTCGTATTCCGTCGCCGGTGGCAGCTTCGCTGCGGCGATGTCGGACCACAGTTCCGCGAGCCCGAACACCTCCGACGTGATGACGAACGCGCGCACCACGTCCGCGGGGCAGGCGCCCGTCTCTTCGCGCAGCCGGTGCGCGTAGGTGAGCCCGCCGCGCGCGAAGATGTCGTTCACGATCTCGGTGGCGAGAATCTCCTGGCGGAGGGGATGTTCGGCGACGGGCGCAACGGTGCGCAGCGCGGCCGGAAAGTACGCCCCGAGCCGCGCGGAGAAGTACCCATCGGAGAAGACGTCCGAATCCTCGAGTTCCGCTTTCAGATCCAGCTTGGCGTGAGCGAGGAGCGTCGCCAGTTCGGGCGAGGTCAACCCGATTCCGGCCTCGGACAATTCGACGAAGCCGTCGGCGTTCGGCAGTGCCTCCAGCTCGCAGTCCAGGCCCCGTTTGTCGACGAGGTCGTTCACCATCCTGGTGTGCACGTCCACCATCCGGTGGGCATTCCACCGGGCGTCGCCGAGCACACGGTTCTGCGCGCGATTGTTCGCGAGCACGAGCTCCGACACGTCGTCGGTGAGCGCCGCCAGCACTTCCGAGCGCCGAGCGGGGTCGAGCCTCCGATCGGCCGGCAGCGAATCGAGCAGGATCTTGATGTTCACCTCGTGGTCCGAGCAGTCCACTCCGGCCGAGTTGTCCAGCGCATCCGTGTTGACCAGCCCACCCGCGCGGGCGAACTCGATGCGCGCGAGCGGCGTCATCCCCAGGTTGCCGCCCTCGGCGACGGCCCGCGCCCGCAGCCGGTTCGCGTCGAGCCGGACGTTGTCGTTCGCCTTGTCACCCGCTGCCGTGTGCGGCTCCGCCGAGCACTTGACGTAGGTTCCGACTCCGCCGTTGAACAGGAGGTCTATCGGGGCGGCGAGGATGGCACGGATCATCTCCGGTGGCGTCAGCGTCGTCACCGACGGGTCGAGTCCGAGCGCCGTCCGCATCTGACTGCTCACCGGGATCGATTTGCTCTCCCGCGACCAGACGCCGCCGCCCGCACTGATGAGGGTCCGGTCGTAGTCGGCCCAGGACGATCTCGGCAGCTCGAACAACCTGCGACGTTCCTGCGATGCCGGCTGCCGGGCCGGGGTGGGATCGACGAAGATGTGACGGTGATCGAATGCCGCGACCAGCCCGATCCCGGTACTCGCCAGCATGGCGTTCCCGAAGACGTCACCGCTCATGTCGCCGATACCCGCCACCGTGAAATCGTCACGGTCGACGTCGATACCGAGTTCGTCCAGATGGCGGGTGACGCTTACCCACGCACCCTTCGCGGTGATGCCCATCTTCTTGTGGTCGTATCCGACGGAACCGCCGGAGGCGAATGCGTCTCCGAGCCAGAACCCGTATTCCCGGGCCACCTCGTTGGCGGCGTCGGAGAACGTGGCGGTGCCCTTGTCCGCAGCCACCACGAGGTAGGGGTCGTCGCCGTCCCGGCACACCACGTCCTCCGGATGAACCGATTCGGCTGTGTCCGAACGATTGTCGGTGACATCGAGCAGCCCGGAAATGAACTGCCGGTAGCACTCGAGACCCGTCGACGAGGGAGTACGCACGACGAAGCCGCCCTTGGCGCCGGCGGGCACGATGACGGCGTTCTTCACCGCCTGCGCCTTGACGAGTCCGAGGATCTCGGTGCGATAGTCGTCGAGCCGGTCGGACCAGCGGAGCCCGCCGCGCGCGACCGGCCCGTACCGCAGGTGCACGCCCTCCAATTCCGGTGAGTACACGAAGACCTCGTAGAACGGGCGTGGCCGCGGAAGTTCGTCGATCTCCGCGGAACGGAATGTCAGCGACAGCTGGGGACGCGCCGGCCCGAGCGCACCCTCCCGGTAGAAGTTGGTGCGGGTCGTCGCCGCGACGAGGCTCGAATACGCGCGCAGGATGCGGTCGGCGTCGAGACCCTCCACGTCGGCGAGCAGCGACTCGACACGGCGCAACCGGTCTTCGACCACTTCCTCCCGGGACGTGAAGCCGTCACGGCGTCGCGGATCGAAATGCGCGTGGAAGAGCGCGACGAGCGCCGACGCGAACCCGGGACGCGACAACAGGACCGCCTCGATCCGGCCCTGGTCGTAGGGCAGCGCGCTCTGCCGCAGGAAGCGGGCGTACGCGCGCAGGAGCACGACCTCCCGCCAGTCCAGGCCGGCCGCGAGCACCAGGACGTTGAACCGATCGGCCTCCGCCCGGCCCGACCACATCGCCCGAAAAGTCTCCAGGACGGATTCGGGTTCGACGGATCCGGCGGCGACGGCGGACGCCACGAGTGGTCCTGCGGTCACCCGGAAGTCGTAGAGCCGGCACACCAGTCCGTCGGCGCGGCGGAACACCGAGCTCCGCTGGTCGACGACCTCGAGGTCGAGGCTCCCGAGAAGGCGGAGGACCCGCTCGAGCGACGCGGTCGAGCCTCCGCTGTACAGCGTGACGCGCA
Source organism: Rhodococcus sp. WS4 (assembly GCA_006543605.1). Taxonomy (GTDB): domain Bacteria; phylum Actinomycetota; class Actinomycetes; order Mycobacteriales; family Mycobacteriaceae; genus Rhodococcus_F. Next base: position 2,049 of record RRBB01000355.1, on the reverse strand, counting down.
GTTGCCGGTTCTCCTGCGGTCCGACGGTGTCGACGTGAAAGTCGAATGCGTCCGTGGTGAGCCGGTCGAGGATGGCGACGTCGGGAACCGGTGGCCGATCCTGTTCTTCGACATAGCCTTCCGGCAGGGACGGGGCGAGCGTGGACGTGGTCGTGCTCATAGATTCTCTCCGTTGAGATCCGGGCGCCGGGTTATTGTCGTGGAAATGAGAAAGATCCGTCCCGCGGGCGCCATTGACCGCGGGACGGATCGAGTGTCAGGACACGGATGTGTCGTCGGACGGGGTGTCAGGAAGCGCGGTGCGCGTCCGCGATGTCGAGCACCGTGTCGAGTATCGCGAGTCCTTCGCGGGCCTCGGCCTCGGTGACGGTGCACGGGGGCACGGCGTGGATGCGGTTGAAGTTGGCGAACGGCAGCAATCCCCCTGCCTTACATGCCGCGATCACCTCGTTCATCGCCGGGCTGGACGCGCCGTAGGGCGCGAGGGGTTCCTTCGTGGCACGGTCGGCGACCAGTTCGATGGCCCAGAACACGCCGAGCCCGCGGACTTCACCGATCGACGGGTGCCGGTCCGCGAGGCCACGCAGTCCGGGTCCGAGGATCTCGGCACCGATCCTGGCGGCGTTCTCGACGATCCGCTCGTCCTCCATCGCGTTGATCGTCGCGACCGCGGCGGCAGTGGCGAGCGGGTGGCCGGAGTAGGTGAGCCCGCCGGGGTACGGCCGGTTGGCGAACGTCGCGGCGATCTTCTCGCTGATCGCGACGCCGCCGAGCGGGACGTACCCGGAGTTGACGCCCTTGGCGAACGTGATCAGGTCGGGCACGACATCGAAATGGTCGATCGCGAACCACTTTCCGGTGCGGCCGAACCCGGACATCACCTCGTCGGCGATGAACACGATGCCGTAGCGGTCGCAGATCTCGCGGACGCCGGCCATGTAGCCGGGCGGGGGCACCATGATCCCCGCGGTCCCGGGAACCGATTCGAGCACGATCGCCGCGATCGAGTTCGGTCCCTCGAGCCGGATCAGCTGGTCGAGGTGCTCGAGCGCACGCTCGGTTTCCTGCTGCTCGTTCTCCGCATGGAACTGCGAGCGGTACAGGAACGGTCCGTGGAAATGGACGACCCCACTGCTGCCGTAGTCGTTGGGCCACCGGCGCGGATCACCGGTGAGGTTGATCGCGGTGTCCGTGCCGCCGTGATACGAACGGTACCGCGACAGCACCTTGTAGCGGCCGGTGTGCAGCCGAGCCATGCGCACCGCGTGCTCGTTGGCGTCGGCTCCACCGTTGGTGAAGAACACCTTGTTCAGATCGCCCGGAGTCCGCTCCGCGATCAGCCGGGCCGCCTCGGAGCGGGCGTCGTTCGCGTACTGCGGTGCAATGGTGCACAGCCTTGCAGCCTGCTCCTGAATGGCGGCAACCACTTTGGGATGCTGATGCCCGACGTTCGTGTTGACCAGCTGGGACGAGAAGTCCAGCAACCGGTTTCCGGCACCGTCCCACACATACGAACCCTCGGACGCGAGGATCGTCATCGGGGTGATCTGCTCCTGCGCGGACCACGAGTGGAACACGTGCGCGCGGTCGAGCGCGTACGTCCGCTCCCCCTCGACACGGGCCGCGTCGAGGGACTGACCGGTGGGCAGGATGTCCTGGGAGACTGTTGTCGTCATGACCGTAGGTCCTTTCCTGCTCAGTTGTTCTGGGGGAAGCCGAGGTTGATGCCGCCGTGGCTGGGGTCGAGCCAGCGGGTGGTGACGACCTTGCCGCGGGTGAAGAAGTGCACGCCCTCGGTGCCGTGCGCGTGGGTGTCGCCGAAAAGGGAGTTCTTCCAGCCGCCGAAGCTGTAGTACGCCATGGGAACGGGGATGGGGACGTTGATGCCGACCATGCCGACCTCGACCTCGTTCTGGAACCGTCGGGCGGCGCCGCCGTCGTTGGTGAAGATCGCGGTGCCGTTGCCGAACTGGCTGGAGTTCACCAATTCCAGGGCCTCGTCGTACGTCTCGACGCGGATCACGGACAGGACGGGTCCGAAGATTTCGT
>RRBB01000354.1:0-7538 GCA_006543605.1 Rhodococcus sp. WS4 | reverse complement strand
AGACCATGCGGTCATTGTCCTCGACCGGCATGATGCTGGAGATCGTCATGGTGGGGTTGATCCGTATCTCGCCCTGCAGGCGGGGTTGCTGTGAACCAGTGGACTCAACTCACCCTGGCACGCAGGGCCCTTGCACTCTGCGGACTCAACGAGTGGACACTGTGCACATATCTTCAAGAGGTAAGAAAGAGGACGATCGAATGACGCGACCATGGCACCGATAGCCTTTCCACGCATTGGAGGGATCGTGAGCGCCACACAACCTGCGATGCCACGCCTGGACTCAGACCCAGACGGGTGGATACCGTCCGTCGCATACTGCCCGGTCTCGCTAGGGACCCGACTGATCGGGGACCGTTGGTCCCTGCTGATCGTGAGGGAGATGCTGGTCGGCGCCAACCGATTCAACGCGATCCACCGAGCGATGCCCGGACTGTCCCGCACTCTTCTCTCGTCGCGATTGAGATACCTCGAACGCATCGGCGTGGTGGACCGTGCGGTCGACGACCAACACCATGGGCGGTCGGAGTACAAGCTGACCGATGCCGGTCTCGCACTACGCCCCGTGCTCGAAGCCCTGGGAACCTGGACCTCGACGTGGCAGCTACCACCCACCGGTGACGATGAACAGAACGCGGCCTCCTTGCTCTGGCATATGCATCACGGCCTCGATCGAACAACCCTGCCGAAAAAAGAACTCACCATTGGGTTCCGGTTCCCCAAGAGCGAGCCATCCACCGGTTGGATCTACGTCGGCGAATTCGACTCAGGGGCGTGCGTCGGGTTCCCCGACCGGGAGATCGACCTCACGGTAATAGTCGAACCAACGATCCTCGGCGAATTATGGTGGGGCAAACGCACCTGCGCATCCGCCATAGCGGCCGGTGACGTCGGATTCGAGGGGCCCACCGATCTGGCTTCCGCCTATCCCGGCTGGTTCCGTCGCCCCCCTCCACACACCTAATCGCCGGTACAACATTTGTACTCGTCGGCACAGGCTGCCGATTGCTCTACTGGAGACACTCCCACAGGCGTTCAACGCCGCGCGCAGATCACCCACTCCAGGAGGCACAGCAATGTCAGACGCACAGACCAACGGCGAGGCATGGAGCGAGCCGGACTACCGACGACTGTTCGAGAGCCTTCCCAATCAGTTCATCGTCGTCGATCCACAGCGGCACGTCGTCGCGGCAACAAATACGTTCCTCGCAGCTACCGGCCGCGTACGCGAGGAGATCCTCGGACGCGACATCCTGCTCGTCTTCCCCGACAACCCGGACGACCCGACCGCCAACGGCACGACAGTGCTCCACGAGTCCATCGAGCGAGTACTCGCGAACCGGGCGATCGACGTGCTGCCGGTGCAGAGATACGACATGAAACAAGAAGACGGCTCGTTCGAGGAACGGTACTGGCAACCTCTGAACGCACCGGTCTTCGACGATAGCGGGGAAATCGTCTGCATTCTTCACGGTGCCGAAGATGTAACCCAACAGGTTCTGGCAAGTAAAGCCTGAAAAGGGCAGAGGGCCGTGCATGCGTCGAAGCATGCACGGCTCTCGCGGTTCCGCTTGCCGATCTAGGCATGCGTATCCAATCGAATCCACCTACTAGGTCCAACGCTCAATACGCCCGGCCACGAGACGGGCCGCGGCCTCTGTGCAGGTCGAGCACCACCCAGGACAAGCATTCACGGGGTGGAGCCGCTCAGCCGCCTCATTCCGCGGCCTCAGCGCTCTGGTAGTGGGTCTGTTGGAAGGCTCCTGATGGCTCGCCTGATTCAGCAAGTCGCCATTGCTTCTTCCTTCAGAATTCCGATGCCCGGACTCCGCACCCGCTGCAAGCTAGGAGGTCCTCCATATGCCGTTGCTCATCTTTAATGCTGCGATTGCATGCGTCAGTCTGATCGCACCCAGCCGTCTCATCGCATCGATCCAACGAATCCTTACTAATGCCGCCCTCATGCGAGCCAATGCAAGGTGGTTAGCCATGACAGCTATCGCGCAGCAAGAGTTCTCTAGCCATCATGAGCGAAAGGCGAACGGGCCTAGTCGAACTACGCGAACCATCAGGGCCAATCGCTAACTTGGACGCGGCCTGGTTGACCGCGGCCGATTGTTTCGGCGGTCGGATCGAGGCTTTTCCTCAGCATCAACCGCCAACCGCTGCGCCTACACCGCACTAGTGGTACGAAAAATGGACTATCGGCGATTCGGCCGGTCCTGCTGAACTGTAAGCATGTCAACAAAAGTCACTCTGGTCGGCGGCCCCACTGCCGTTCTCGACCTCGCCGGCCTCCGCATCATCACCGACCCTACATTCGACCCGCCGCAGGTGTACCACCACCCGATAGCAGGCGACGTGGTCAAGACCACCGGACCCGCCTTCACACCAGAAGAACTGGGCAGGATCGACATCGCCCTTGCCTCCCACGAGCACATCGACAACCTGGATATGGCAGGTCGCGAGTTCCTCCACACGGTTCCGCACGTCTTCACGACAACCGAGGTGGCCGATCAGTTCGGCGACAACGTCACCGGTCTCACGGAACATACCTCTCAAACAGTGCCGCTCCCGCAAGGCGGAGAACTCACCATCGCGGCTGTTCCTGCCAAACACGGTCCCGAGGGAACATGGCAGGCCCTCGCACCAGTCATCGGCTTCATACTCACCGGCCCCGGCGTACCCCGCGTCTACGTCAGCGGCGACAACTCCCAGGTGGAAGTCGTTTCCGAGATCGCCGAAAAGTACGGCCCGATCGATATCGCGGTGTTGTTCGTCGGTGGTGCGAAATTCGATGCCATCGCGGAGGGCAGTTACATCACGCTGAGCAACGAGCGGGCACTCGAAGCTGCCAAGATTCTCGGTGCCAAGAAGGTCATCGCCGTGCACGAGGACTCGTGGCAGCACTTCAGTCAGAACGCGCAGGAGATTCGCGATGTGTTCGAGGCCGACGGTCTTGGTGACACCATCATCGCGCTTAAGCCCGGCGAGTCCGCTGTCGTAGACGTCTCATTGCGCTGAACAGGGCACTGGCTCCCTGATCCGTGCACCAGATTGGTAGCAGTTCCAAAAAGTCCAGCCGATCCGGTGCATGCCCATGTCTTAACCTGCTTTTGAGACCAGCGTTAGTCAGCAGTGGACTGGTCGAGCAGCGACAGCAACTCGGCGAGGAGTTTGTCGGCTTCGTCTTCGATACTGTCGAGGATGTCGGTTACATCTTCGAGGTGGGTGTGGGCATTGCGGCGGGCGGAGATGCCGCGGTCGTAGTAGCCCTGGTCGAGTTCGACATCATCGACTACGACCGGGACGGACACGTTCTCGTGGGACGGCGTCATGGGCCGCCGAGTCGGAGGCCGTTTGTGTACAGGTGCTTGTCCGGCGAGGTGCGCCCGGACCAGGCCGGCGGCGGAGTGCCCGGTCAGCGGAGCCGGATCGAAGGGGGTGTGGCCCCACCGATCGATGGGTGTGAGCAGCGGCCGTTCGTCGCGGCGCGCACTGTCCACGAATGCCGATAAGCTTGCACCCTCGTCGAGGCGGCCGGCGAGGAGTTGGGTGCTCGGATAGCGGTCCAGGAATCCGAGCACCTCCACCCAATTCCGATACACAACAACAGATTCGACACCGGATTCGGCGGCGACACGCACCCAGCGCGCGCCCGCCCTGAGGACGAGCGCGTCGCCGGCGGCGGTGACGTCGGCGCGCCGCAGTCGGGCGATCTCCTCGAAACCCAACCCCGTCGCGGCGAGGACGAGGATGAGGGCATCGCGGCGGCCGAACAACCCGCCAGGCCACCCGGTGACCGGAATCCGTGGCACCACCTGCGCCACCCGCTCTCCCACCCGGGCCAGCCTGTCGGCGCGCGCAGTGTTGAGCAGCTGTCGGATCGTCTCGGCGCAACCCGGCTCTGGTGTGGACGGCGTTTATCGCAGTGATGCGCCGACGTTGGGTTCCGTCGGCTGCCGGGTGGTCGGCGAGGAACTCCGCCAGCACCGACGGACGCGCCGGCAGTACTCGGTGATCGCAGGCCTCGCACCAGTCCACGAACAACGCCCAGTCGTGCCGGTACCGCCGGGGCACCACCGGATCCGGGCTGTTACCCACCGATTGGGTAACAGTGGCGGAGTCGATGTACACGGTCAGAGGCCGATCTCGGTGACCGCGTTCCCCACGAGTGGGGCGTGTTCGCGGGCGTAGAGCTCCACCATCGCCGGGGTGGTGTGCCCGGTCTGCCGCATGATCGCGTGCGCGTCGGCGCCGTTGCGGAACGCCTGGGTGACGAACCCCGCCCGCAGCGAATGCCCACCGAGCTGGGCCACGACGTTCTCGTCGTAGCCGGCGGCCTGGGCGCGGCGGCGGATCGCCGCATGCACCGACGCCCCCGACAACGCGGCGTCGGAAAGGTTCCCGTTCTTGGCGATCGCCCGGAACAACGGGGCCCGGGCTCGCATGCGCGGCAACGCCGCGCGGCAGACATGACCTGCGAACGGTGGTGCGGTGCGCAGCAACCGGATCACCCCGGGACTGCCGGCGATTTCGAACGCGGCGACGACCTGCGCCCACCGCACATAGGCGCACGGCGGACAACTGTGATGGTGGGTGGTGAACGGCAACGCCCGCACCGTCCCGGTCCCTTCCTGGTCGGTCTTCGACCGCCGCAACCGCACGTGCACCCCGTCCAACCGGTGCACGGTCACGTCCCCGCAGGTGAGGGCGACGAGTTCGCTGCGCCGGAACGCGCCGGCGAACCCCATCAACAACAACGCACTGTCGCGGCGTTCGTGCACCTCGGCCGCCCACCCGGTAACAGCCTGTCGAGCGGATCGGACGATGGTGACGACGTCGTCGACCAGCAGCGGAGCCCGGGGGCTGCGGGGCCGGTCTCCGCTTGATGCGTAGTCGCGGCGGATCCCCGACAACGTCGAGCGCACCAGGTCGTGCGTGTGCGGCGTCGGATGCCCCGCGATCCGGTGGTGGTGACCGATGGCGGACACCCACCGCGCCAACGTCATCGGCGCATACGCCCGCTCCCCCACCAAGTCATAGGTGTCGGCGGCATCGACCAGATAGGCGGCGACCGTCACCGGATGCGCCGGCAGCGGAGTGTGCCCGCGCGTGGTGCACCATGCCTCGAAACGCCGCCAGGCCGACGCATACGTGCGGCGGGTTCCCTCGGCACGGGAGGTCGACACCGCCTGCGCGATCCGGGACACCGCCGCCTCCGGCAACACCGGCGCACTCCCCCACTCCGACACGGGCGCAGCGGCAACGTGGGGCGGCGGGGAGGTCGGTTCGATCGTCACAGCCCCGAACCTACCGGCCACCACCGACAAACCACGTAGGTGAACACCCCGGCAGGCAGCGATCATGGTGGTCGCCGGCCTTCGCTTGGGGAGCCCTCGCCATCTGAACAAAGTCGCTGCTCCCTCGATCGCAAGCCATGCGCTGTACTACCTCTTCGCGCACTGGTGAACAAACACCGTCATTTGGGCACGAAATCCGGGCGGACAAGGCGGGGTAGAGCGCCCGGCCGCCCTGTGTGAGGTATCGCTCCCAGGCGTCGAGTGTCTTGCGGGTGATGTATTCCGGATTGGAGCCGGTGAGCACGACCTGATACCGGCTGAGCAGTTCAGCGCGTTCCTGGTGGACCTCCAGGTCGGTCACGACGTCGAATTCGTTGCCTTTTCGGTGAGCCAGTCGACGAGGTGCAGACCTGCCGGGACCCGCCAGGGACCGCCGAGTGGTGTGCGCTTGTCCGGGCGCAGGTTGACGATGGGACGCCGCAAGGAAGAGAGGTGGACACCGCTCCCGTCGGAATGCAGGTCGTATAGCGACAGCCCGAGTTCAGGACGCTCGTGGAGGTAGAGGTCGGATGCTCCGAGGACGGGTGTCTGGCCGAAGATCGACTGCGCGAAGGCACCGCCAGGGGCTTGGTGTTCGTCGCCGTATGCCAGGTAGCTTGCGGTCGGGATTACCAGGACAACATGGCGCGCGCGGAGGCAGAACGAAGGCACCCCTTGTACAGCGAATCGGCGGCAGTCACGATCCGTGATCCTCGCCGACAACTCCACCATCCGACAACCTGACAACGCCCTCAACTGCCCCCTTCGAACGACCGCTCAATCCGACGAATGTACTCACGGGTGTACCCCGTCCGACGCACAACCTCGACCTGCGAGACCCCCGAGTTACGCGCCCGCCGGATCTCCTCATACAGGACGTCTCGCGCAGCCTTCTCCTTCGCCTGGGCGCGCTTGTACGCCTGAACAGCCTTCTCGAGTGGATCCATGCCGGTGAGGTTACCGACCCGGCTTGACCGCACATCTCCAAGCACAGCCCACTGTGTCGAGTTGCGATGCACACACCTATATGCCTACTGTTGTTCTCATCTGTAATTCGGAAAGCTGCATGTAGAGCAACCCTCTCCACGATCTCTCACTACGGAAAGCCCGCCGAAAACCCGACAAGGGGACACAAATGACCACACCAGACGACGAAGGAACCGCACTCGACGTCGAACTCAGCGCACGACTCGCCCGCAACGCCATCATCGACCTCGCCAACCAACTCGACACACTCGGCCGCTACAACCTCCCCGACGACATCACCACCGCCGCCACGACCGCCCAACACGTCGCCGACCTCCTCAAAGTCGCCTACCAAGTTGCATTCGCCTACCACCACGCAATCCCCGCCCCCAAAGACGCCCTAAAGATCTACGACGTCGACGAACGCTCCGACCTCCGCGCCATCCGCAGACACAGCCTCTTCGCATTCCGGGCCGGCTACGACGCCCACCGCCGCTTCACCGACGTCCCCAACATCGCACACCGACTCCAAGCGAAATCCAACTCGCGAATCAAATAGCCAGCCCGACTTTCACTGCGCTCCAGACGCATTCCGGCAATGAGTCTGACTACGGAGTAACAGGAGCGGACTGTGTCATACCCCAGAGCGAGGATCACTACATGGCAGCACGTCTCGTCGTCGGCGAAACCGATCTCGCAACACTGCGTCCCGACCTCGCGAGCCAATGGCACCCAACCCTCAACGGCCACCACCAACCTACGGACTTCACTACGGGGGCAAGCAGTATCAAGGTCTGGTGGCGTTGCGAGGCTGAGCATGAGTACCAAGCGACCATTCGACACCGCGCCAGAATGGGCTCCGGCTGCCCCTACTGCACAGGCCGACTCGCTGTAACAGGTTCTAACCCGAAGTTGCGCCTCCTCTGACGAGCAAACCCCCTGTTGACCAGAGGGTTTGTTGGTTTTGGGGTGGGTGGGTTCTGTCTACTGCAGGTTTAGAGGGATGGTGGTGCCGAGGAGGTCGAACGCTCGGCGTTGGGTATCGGTGGGCTCGGTGAGCGTGGGCACCGTCGGGCCACCCTCGCCGTAGCGGATGTCGTTGCGGGTCAGGGTCGCCAGGTGCTCGAGCAGGCCCTGGTAGGAGCGGACGGGTAGGTCACCGTCGGTGGTGGTCTTGCGGGCCGCCTTGCTGTTGGCGGCGGCCGATCGGGCGGCGGCGGCGACGGGGTC
>RRBB01000353.1:0-7580 GCA_006543605.1 Rhodococcus sp. WS4 | reverse complement strand
GACGGCAAGGCACTCATCGACGACACCGCCGCCTAACCGAAGCCAACACCGCCACAATAAAACCCGGCTCCACAGGCTACGCCGGGTCACCGACGTACGCCCGTGGTCAAGGGGATTTTCGGGTCAGAAGTCGGCAGGCGCCCACGCTGGCGCGCCTGCGGGACTCCGCTTCGTAGACCACGACGAAAAGGATGTCGCACACCACACGCCGGGTGATCGGGCTCGCCACCGAAATGCTCTGGTGGCCTACCGTTGCGGGTCAGCGCCGGATTTCGACCGGCTTCCCCCGTGCGTGTGACTGCAGTGCACTGCCGAGTATGCACGATGTGCCGGGAGCCGCGTCACACCCCCGCCGGTCGTGCACCGATCCGCACTACAGTCGGCAGTCGCAGCCGCCCGCCCTCACACCATCCGGAGTTGACGCATGACACGTTGGGCCTCGACCGTTGTTTCACGCAAATGGTGGGTCCTGACCCTCGCCGTCATCGCCGTTCTGGTGAGCGGCGCGTGGGGCACCGGTGTCTTCGCGAAGCTCAGCTCGGGCGGTTTCATCGATCCCGGGAGCGAATCCGCGGAGGTGGCGCGGATCGTCCAGGACAACCTGGGTCCGCAGACGCCGGACATCATCGTCATCTACACCGCGCCCGACGGGAAGACGCTGGACGACATCGGCCCCGAGGCCACCGCGAGCCTCGACCGGTTCGCCGCCGAGGTGCCGACGTATTCGGTGACGTCCTACTGGACTGCGGAGGCGACGCGGAAGCAATTGATGGTGTCGGAGGACGGCACCAAGGCGTCCGCGGCGATCACCGTCGACCCCGACGCCGGAATCACGGCCGCCACGTTCAACGATCTGCTGCCGAAGCTCGAGGTGGAGGGCATCGACACGGAGTTCGCCGGCAATTCGGTGGTGGGGGTGGCGTTCAACAATCGGCTGCAACAGGACCTGGTGCTGGCCGAGGCGATTGCGCTCCCGATCACTCTCGTGTTGCTGGTCTTCATCTTCGGCGGCCTGGTCGCTGCGGCCGTTCCGGTGTTCGTCGGGCTGCTCTCGATCTTCAGCGCCCTGGCGACGCTGCGCCTGCTGACCCTGTTCACCGAGGTCAGTTCGTTCGCGATCAACGTGGCCTCCCTGCTCGGCCTCGGGCTGGCGATCGACTACGGCCTGTTCATCGTCGGACGCTTTCGCGAGGAACTCGAGTCCGGCACCGACGTCGCCGAGGCCACCCGGCGCACCGTCCTGACGGCGGGCCGCACCGTGCTGTTCTCCGGCCTGCTGCTCGTGTGCGCGTTCTCGGGAATGCTCGTGTTTCCGCAGGACGTGATCAAGTCGCTCGGCTTCGGCGCGATGGCGGCGGTCGCGAGCGCGGCACTGCTGTCCCTGACCGCGGTCCCGGCACTCCTCGCCATCCTGGGACACCGCATCAACGCGCTGAGCTGGCGCAGGGATGCGGCGCAGCGCGGTGAGGTGCGTGCCCGAAAGTTCTGGGGTTCCGTCGTCACGTGGGTGATGCGCAGGCCGGTCGCCATCGCGGTCGGGATCGTCGCGGGGCTGATGGTTCTCGCCGCGCCCCTGCTCAGCGCGTCTCTCGGCGAGGTCACGTACACGGCGCTGCCCGAGAACGATCCCGCCCGCATCGCGACGGACACTCTCACCACCGAATTTCCCACCACCGGAAACGGCGCCACCCTCATCCTCCGGGGCACGGACGGCGGCGCCCCGACCGCCGCCGACGGCGCGACGGTCGCGCAGGCCGCCGGCGAGGTGGGGGGCATCGGTGCCGCCAGCGTCGTGGCGTCGAACGGTCAACTGGTCGCCGTCCAGGCCGTGTACTCCGAGGGAGTCTCCACCGACGACCAGAGCGCCGCGGTGGAGGGACTTCGGGCCATCGCCGCGCCCGAGGGGACCGAACTCCTCGTCGGCGGCGGTCAGGCGACGGTCGACGACGGCAACGCGGCGATCGTGCACTGGATGCCGGTCATGATCGCGATCATGGTGTGTTCGACGCTCGTGCTGCTGTTCCTGGCGTTCGGCTCGGTGGTGCTGCCCATCAAGGCCGTGGCGATGGCCGGACTGAGCCTCGCCGCGACGTTCGGCGTGCTCACCTGGATCTTCGAATTGGGCCACGGCGCGGGCCTGCTCAGGGTCAGTCCGGCACCGCTCGAGGCGACGTTCGTGGTGCTCATCCTCGCCGTGGTCTTCGGTCTGTCGACCGATTACGAGGTGTTCCTGATGTCGCGGATGGTCGAGGCGCACGCGGCGGGCGCGACCACGGAGGAGGCGGTGCGGTTCGGAACCGAGCGCACCGGCCGGATCGTGACCGCGGCCGCACTGTTGCTCGTGGTCGTGACCGGTGCGTTCACCATTTCCGGTCTGTCGATCATGAGGTTCCTCGGGGTGGGGATGATCGTCGCCCTGCTCGTCGACGCGACGGTGGTCCGGATGCTCCTCGTTCCGTCCCTCGTGAAGTTGATGGGCGAGGCCAACTGGTGGGCTCCGGCCTGGATGAAGAAGGTGCACGCCAAGGTGGGTCTGGGTCACTAGTGCATCATCTTACTTTGGAGTAAGTTCGGGGGCATGGCCACCTACCTCGTCACCGGCGGAACCGGATTCCTGGGTCGGCACGTGCTGCCCCTGATCCTCGACCGCGATGAATCAGCCCAGATCCACGTCCTCGTCCGGCGCGCGTCCGTCGCGCGGCTCGAGGCCCTCGTCGACGGCATTCCCGGCGGCGAGCGAGTGCATCCGCTGATCGGCGACCTGACGGAGCCAGGCCTCGGAATCACGTCGGCGCCCGCCGCCGATCACGTCCTGCACCTCGGGGCGATCTACGACCTCACGGTGGGCGACGAGCAAGCCGCCACCAACGTCGACGGCACCCGCTCGGTGATCGAATTGGCCCGGCAACTGGACGCGACCCTTCATCACGTCTCGTCGATCGCCGTCGCCGGAGATCACGAGGGACCGTTCCGGGAAACCGATTTCGATCTCGGGCAGTGTTTCCCCACGCCCTACCACCGCACCAAGTTCGAGGCCGAGAAGCTGGTCCGCGAGGCCGACGGCCTGCGCTGGCGCATCTACCGCCCCTCCGCGGTGGTCGGCAGTTCGATCACCGGTGAGATGGACAAGATCGACGGGCCGTACTACCTGTTCCCCGCCATCGCGGCGCTCGCGAAACTCCCCGAGGCGCTGCCCGTGGCGGTCCCCCGGATCGGATCGACCAACGTCGTCCCCGTCGACTACGTGGCGGCAGCGATCGTGGAGTTGATGTCGGCGCCCGACCGGGACGGCCAGGCGTTCCATCTCGTGAATCCGCGCCCCCAGCCGGTCCGGGAGATCTACGCCGCGCTCGCCAAGGCCGCCGGCGCCCCGCACCCCGCGGCCGGCCTGCCCGGCGGGCTCGTCCGCCCCTTCCTCAGCCCTGCCCCCGACTCACCTCTCGACACGGCCCGCAAGCTGGTTCTCGGCGGGCTCGGCATCCCGCCGGTCCTGGTCGACAACATGACCCTGCCTACCGTGTTCGTGAACGACGACACCCGGGAAGCACTGCGCGGCACAGGCATCGACGTCCCGGATTTCGCGTCGTACGCCGACCGGTTGTGGTCGTACTGGCGCGAGAACCTCGATCCGGACCGTGCCCGTCGGCCCCATCCGGGGGGACCGCTCGTGGGCAGGCACGTCGTGATCACCGGGGCCTCGTCCGGTATCGGCCGCAGCTCCGCGATCGCGACGGCCCGCAAAGGGGCGAAGGTGATTCTCCTCGCCCGGCGCACCGAGGAACTCGACGCCGTGGTGGCCGAGATCCGCGCCGCGGGCGGCGAGGCCTTCGGGTACCCGTGCGACATCACCGACGACGAGTCGGTCGAGCACACCGTCAAAGTCATTCTTGCCGAACATGATCACGTCGACATGCTGGTCAACAACGCCGGACGGTCGATCCGGCGGGGTCTCTACCACTCGACGGATCGGCTCCACGATTTCGAGCGGACGATGGCCGTCAACTATTTCGGTGCCGTCCGGCTCGTCCTCGCCTTCCTCCCGCAGATGCGCGAACGACGGTTCGGCCACATCGTCAACATCAGCAGCGCCGGAGTCCAGGGTGCGACGCCGCGGTTCGCCGCCTACATCGCGAGCAAGTCGGCTCTCGACGGCTTCACCGACGTCGCGGCATCGGAAACCCTGTCGGACGGAATCACGTTCACCACCATCCACATGCCGCTGGTGAAGACGCCGATGATCGCACCCACCGGTCGGTACAACGTCGGGCCGATCACGTCACCGGAGAAGGCGGCCGCGATGGTGGTCCGGGCGTTGATCGAGCGCCCCAAACGCATCGACGTCCCCACCGGCACGCTCGGTGAACTCGGCCACGTCTTCGCACCAGCCGTCAAGGATCGTGTGATGCACCAGATGTACCGCATGTTCCCCGATTCGCCGGCGGCGAAGGGTGAGAGCACGGCCGACGCGGCGCCGGTTCCTCAGCACACCGGGGAACGCGGGCACCACACGTCGTCGGTGCTCGGTCGCGCCGCCCGGAAGGTCGGAAGGCTGGTGCCCGGCACCCACTGGTGACCGGCTCAGGGAGCGAGCGCGCGGACCCCGGTGGCGACGACCGGTCGCACCGGCTTCGGCGCCGCCCCGCAACTCGCCGGCCGGGGCGGCAGTTCCCGCTCCTCCAGTTCGACGACCCAGCGACGCCCGTCGCGGTGGGTGACGATCGAATTCGCGTGCACCGTCAGATCGTTCGCGGGTGCGTTCACCAGCTCGCGGACGGCGAGTTCCGCGACCTGCGCCGGTGCGTCCCAGCAACTGCGGCCCCGGAGTCCGGTGCGGTACACCTCTCCGCGGGCCGCGGCGCGCACCGCCTCGACGCTCTGCTGCACCGACAACCGGCCGTAGGTGTAGCCCGTCGGCAGCAGGATCTGCGAGGGGGCGAAGCGGTGCCCACCCGTGTGCGAGCACTCCCACACCGCGTCGCCGAACTCCTCGGCCAGTGCCGCCGCGACCGGACGTCCGAGGACGGCGCAGCACTGATCCCGTTTCCCGTGCGCGCACACCAGGACGACCGGGTCGGTCACCGGCGTGCCCAGGCCGGGCGCCGTCCCGGCGACCAGTCCGAGGTCCAGATCGAGGAGGTCCTCCGGGTAGGCGATCTCGAGTCGCTCGCACCACGACCGCGCGGGATGCGACTGCGCCAGCAACACCGTTCGCCGAGCCGGGGCGGACGTGCTGCGGCCCGGTCGGCGGATGAACATGATCCGCACCCCGGCCGCGTCCGCGCGGGCGTCGAGTTCCCGGGCGAGGTCCGGGCCGAGCGCCGTGCCGTCGAGCACGTCCCGGCCCCAGGCACCCGGGAACTCCAGGCACACCCAGCCGGTGACCTGCGCAGCGGTCCCTGCGAGGGGTTCGTCGGTCGCGGACAGCGCGGAACAGGTGGCGGTGATCGTGTCGGGCACGAGGCCATTGTGTCAGTTGCGAAAATCGGTCAGTCGTGGAACTTCCTGCGCTCCGACAACTGCTGGACGAACTTCTCGATGCGGCGGGCACGCGTCTCCGGGCGTTTCGCGTCCTGCAGGCGGTAGAAGATGGCGTACCGGTTGTGGCTGTCGAGGGTCGCGTAGAAGGCCTCGGCCTCGGGATTCTGCGCGAGGGCGTCCAGGAAGTCCTGCGGTATCTCCGAAGCCTTCTGGCCCGCGTACGCGCGGTCCCATCGACCGTCGGCCCTCGCCCGCTCGACTTCGGCCGCTCCCGACGGCTCGAGGAGACCGGCCTCGGCGAGTTTCTCGGCGAACTCCCGGTTCCGCTTCGACCACGGGCTCCGCGACGAGCGCGGGGTGAACCGCTGCACGAAGAAGTCGTCGAGTAATCCCGATGTCCTATCTGGGGTTGCGTGACCACCGTCCGCAACGAATGGTGAGAGTTCTTTACGACGGTCGGCGTGTCTGTCGCGGACGTTCTATCCGGGGTGGTTACGCTGCGGGGTGTGACGACGATCACAGGAACGGTCGGGGCGTGTTGTCGGGTGCAGCGGCTGGTCCTGCCCGAGGGCGGGGGCCACACCTGGACGGTGCTCGGCTCGGATCATCGCCCGGTGGTACCGGTGGAGGAGTACCTGGAATATCTTCGGGCCCAGCAGGTGTCGCCGAATACGGTGAAGTCCTATGCGCGGGCGTTGGCGTTGTGGTGGCAGTTCCTGGAGCTGTTCGGGCTGGTCTGGGATGCGGTGACGTTGGAGAACTTCGGTGCGTTCCTGACGTGGTTGCGTACCGGGGACGAGCCGGGGGTGGTGTCGATCGAGCGCCGTGGTGCCCGATTCGCCGAGTCGACGATCTCCGCGCGGCTGGGTGCGGTGCTGTCCTGCTACGACTATCACGTGCTCAACGGCGTGGACGTCGGCCGGGACCTGCATCGGATCACCCATCGCGGCGGCGGCCGGTATAAGCCGCTGCTCGAGCACGTCGCGCGGCGCAAGGGTCGTCGCCAGGCGGTGATCCGGGTGCGCCGCCCGGGCCGGGCGGCGCCACCGATCTTGACGCCCGGGCAGATCGAGCGGATCTGTGAGGCGTGCGCGAGTTGGGATCCCGACACGCGGGAGTGGCGTGGGTCGGTGCGCAACAGGCTGCTGTGGATGTTGTTGGCGGAGACGGGCGTTCGGCTGGGTGAGGCGCTCGGGTTGCAGCATCGCGATTGGCACACCGGGTGCGGCGACACCCCGTTCGTCGAGGTCGTCGCCCGAGACCACCCGCACGGGGTGCGGGCCAAGAGCGGCTACCGGCGGGTGTATGTCTCCGACGAGCTGGACCGGCTCTACGGCGAGTACGTCTGGCGGTTGTGTGAGGCCGGCGCCGATCTGGCCACCGACGACTTCGACGGCACCTGCGTGTTCGTCAACCTCGACCGGGAGCCGCGGTTCGCGCCGTGGCGACCGGAGTCCGTCTACGACCTGGTGGACCGGCTGCGCCGGCAACTGTCGGGGCAGGTGCCGCAGGCCTGGTCGCCGCACTGGATGCGGCACAGCCACGCCACGGCGCTGTTGTTGTCGGGGGTACCGGTGCACGTGGTGAGTCGACGATTGGGACATCTCGACGTGCAGACCACGCTCAACACGTACGCGCACGTGACCGAGGACGCCGAGATGCGGGCGGCCGCGGACTGGAAGGCGTTCACCGACGGCTGGCGAGTCGGCGCGCACCGCGACGACCGGAGCGGGTCCGGCTCGTGACCGGCGGGCGCGACGAGGCCACGATCGACTGGGTGGAAGCGGCCCGCGGCCGCTGCGACCCGCAGGCGCTGGAGGACTTGTGGGCGGCGGTGCCGGAACCGATGCGGCTGTCGTGCTTCGCTGAGTCGAGTGTCCCACCGGAATACGCGGGAGCGTTCTGCCACGACGGGACCTGGCGGGCCGGGGTGGACCTGTCGCAGCTGCCGGAGCCGATGCGCCGGGAGGTGGCGTGGTGTGTGTTCCGGATCATCGAGCTGGGTGGGAAGATCCCGACACCGGGGTTGAGCATGCTGGTGCGCCGGCTCGGTGAGGTGATCGCCGATCGTGCCGGGCGGGCGCCCGCCTCCCTGCTCGGAT
>RRBB01000352.1:0-7596 GCA_006543605.1 Rhodococcus sp. WS4 | reverse complement strand
GGTGGGGTTCTGCGCCCAGTGGACGGTGATCATGACGCCGGCGCTGTGGGCGACGAGCACCACCGGGCCGTCAACATCCTGCAGGACTTCGTCGAGGGCGGCGACTCGGGCGGCGCGGCTGAGCTTGTCGTGCTCGAGCGGTGCCACGGTGCGTACGTTGTCGAGGCGTTCGGCGAGCAGGGTCTGCCAGTGATCGGCGACGTGGTCGCGCAGACCGGGGACGATCACCACGGTCGGAGAGAGGGAGGTATTCAACGATCGGCTCCAAGGGGTCTTTCGGCTCCGCCTTTGAAGTGCGGCGGCCGGTCAGTGGGCAACAGGTGTGGTCAAGGTGGTGAATTTGCGTAGGCCGACCGGGTAGAGGCGCTTGCCGGCTACCAGCGCGACGATGGCGGCGACGTACACCAGCGGGGACAGTTGCAGCGCCTCACTCAAACCGAGGCGGTCGGCGAGGATGCCGACGACGAAGGGGCCCAGGGCGAGTCCGAGTAGGTTGTTGGCGACGGTGAGCGTGCCCATGGCAGACGCGCGGACCGACGAGTGCGTCAGATTCGCGACCATGGCGGCGGTCGGGCCCGAGGATCCGGCGGAGAAGAACGCGCCGACCCCGATCAGAACAAGTTGGGCCGAGCCGGCCTCGAGACGGAACCCGATTGCCAGGCACACCAACGCGATCGCGCAGAAGGCAACGGCCGTGGTCCATTTGCGGGTGATGTCGTCGCGGCCGATGCGGTCGGTGATGATGCCGCAGACCACCATGCCGCTGCCGACGAGGAGCACGACGATCGAGGCGGCGACGCCGGCCTTGTCCGGGGCGAGGTCGTAGTACCGGTTGAAGAAGCTCGGCGTCCACGACAGCAGCACGGCGGCGGTGAACATCTGCAGTCCCCCGCCCGCGTAGGCGCACAGCACGGCGGGGTTGGTGAACAGGCTCGACACCGGGGCGCGGAACCCGACCGGCGGTGTGGTGGCGGTCGGCACCGGCAGGTCGTCTGCGGCGTGCTGGGCCAGTTTGCGTTCGGTGACCAGGGTGCGGAACAGCGCCACCAGGATCAGGCCGAAGACCGCCATGGCCGCGAACGACCATCGCCAGCTCAGGTGGACGGCGATGACACCGCCGAGGGCGACGCCGATCACGGAACCGAACGAGCCGCCGGCCATGAACGCGCCGCTGAGGGAGGCGTGAACGCGGGGCGCGAACACGCTCAGCACCAGCGCGATTCCCACGCTGCCGTAGGCGGCCTCACCGACCCCGACGAGGAATCGGGCGCCGAGCATCTGCTCGAAGCTGGTGGCCACCGCGCACAGCAGGGTGGCCGCGGACCACAACACCGCCATGAGGATCAGGCTCTTGACCCGGCCCCACCGGTCCGCGAGCAGGGACAGCGGCAGTGTGAGCAGGCCGACCATGAGGGCGACGATGCTCGTCAGCGAAGCAAGTTGCGAATCCGACAGGGCCCATTCGGTTTTGAGGAACGGGAAGACGGCGCTGAGAACCTGCCGCGACATGTAGTCCGACAGCAGCAATCCGAAGGTCAGCGCGAAGACGATCCACGGGTACACCCGCGATCGGGTGCCCGAGGTGCCGATCGGGTGCTCGGCGGAGGTGATGTGCAGTCCCATGAGCGCTCCTGGGGCGAGGGTAGCGGTGGGCGGGGACGCGTGTCGAGAGACGCCCACCGACGGAGGAGAGGGGAGCGTGACCACGCGGTCACGCTGCGGTGGAACCGGACCTCCGGGGCACGTACTGTGCGGGTACATGCCCCGGAGCGGTGGTCGAAGTTTCGAGGGGTATGGCGCCGGTCAGGCGTGCTGGGTGAAGCCGACCTGGCCGGGACGGCGGTTGGGCGCGTAGCCCAGCTTGGCGAGGGTGTCGTCCGCGTCGGCGTAGGTTTCGCCGATCCGGTAGATCTCGCGGGCCTCCTTGCCGGTGGCGACCTCGCGGCCGAGTTCGCCGGCGATCCGGACCAGCTGCTGGATCTGGTGGACCGAGGTGAACTTCTCGCCCTTGCGGCCCCAGATGGTGTCCTCGTTGCCGCAGCGGGTGTGCAGGCCCATCGCGATCGCCATCGCGTTGACCGGCAGCACGCTCCGCATCAGCGTCTCGAGGGTCAGGCACGCACCGTCCGGGACCTGCTGGATGAAGTTCATGATGTTGTACGGGTTCGGGCCGTCGAAGCCGCCGCCGATACCCACCCACGTCAGGTTCAGTGGGCCGGTGTACACGCCGCGGCGGATCAGCCGTTCGACCGTCTCGAGCTGGGGGATGCTCGACAGCTGGAAGTGCGGCTGGATGCCCTTGGCCTGCAGCCGGCGCAGGTGCTCCTCGACCCACGTCGGGCCGGCGGGCACCGTCATCTCCCGGTAGGTTTCCATCAGCTCCGGACGCGAGAGCGACGTGCCGGCGATGTCGTCGGCGGTCATCAACTCCATGATGTTCATCTGACTGGTGTTGATGGCGATCGTCACCTGGTCCGGTGCGGGGTCGAGCTCGGCGAGCATGTGCCGGGTGTCGTCGGACAGCCACTTCGCATCGGCGCCCTCACCTTCGGGCGCGAAGGAAATGGAGCCGCCGACCTGCAGGATCATCTCCGGCACGGCCTCGCGCAGCCCGGCGAGCAGCTCGTTGAACTTCGAGAGCCGCTTGGAGCCCTTGCCGTCGAGTTCGCGCACGTGGATGTGCAGGACGGTCGCGCCGGCCTCGTAGCAGTCCACCGCCTGCTGGACGTGCTCGTCCATGGTCAGCGGCAGGTCCTCGCGGAAGTCGTCCGGCTCCCACTCCGGGCCGTACGGGGCGGCGGTGATGACCAGCTTCTCCTGGTTCTCGGGGAAGAGTGCGTCGTCGTGGAAATGCATTGCTTAGCTCCAATTCTCGATTGAGATGTGAATTCGGGGGGAGGTCAGAAGGGGCGATCGCCGACGATGCCGGCGCGTTCCATCTTGCGGACAGCGGGCCAGTAGTCCTGGACCGCGTAGTGCTGCGTGCAGCGGTTGTCCCAGATGGCGATGCTGTTCTTGGTCCAGCGCCAACGCACCTGGTACTCGGGAATCGAGGCCTGGCTGATCAGGTACTGCAGCAGGTTCCCGGCGCCGGGGGCGTAGTCGATGCCGTACCGCACGTTCTCCGGGGTGTGGTAGTTCGTGAGGTGGGTGGCGAAGCCGCTGACGAACAGGATCTTCTCGCCGGTCTCCGGGTGGGTCCGCACCACCGGGTGCTCGGGGTCCGGGAACTGCTCCTTCAACCGCAGACGCTGTTCGATCGGCATCGCGGCGCCGAAGCTGGCCTCGATGCTGTGCCGGGCGCGGAGTCCGGCGATCTGCGTCTTCACCCGCTCGGGCAGCTTCGCGTAGGCCGCGGCCATGTTCACCCAGATGGTGTCGCCGCCGACCTCCGGTCCCTCGACGCAGCGGAGCACGCTGCCCATGGGGGGGTTCTCGCGCCAGGTGGCATCGCAGTGGAAACTGTTCTCGTAGTGCTCGGGCGGGCTGTCGAGGTCCTTGTAGATGCGGACCAGGCCGGGATGGTCGGGGTCGCTGCCGAGGACGGGATGGTCCTCGAGTGGACCGAAACGCCGCGCCAGGGCGACGTGTTCGGCGCGGGTGATGTCCTGGTCGCGGAAAAAGAGCACTTTGTGCTCGAGCAGCAGTGCCTTCAGCCGGGCGAACAGCGCGTCGTGTCGCGAGACGTCCCCGAGGTCCACATCGAACACCTCGGCGCCGATGTTGCAGGTGAGCGGCTCGACGCGGAACGTCGGCGTGGCCGCCACGATCGGTTCCGACGGTCGGGTGATGGTAGTCATGACAGTTCCTTCGTATGTCCTTCGTATGGCGCGGCGGTGGGTGTTCGGGCAGCCGCCGGGTGGGGTCAGAGGTTGAAGACCGACGAGCCGATGCTGCGGCCGGACTCGAGGTCCCGATGGGCCTGCACCGCGTCCTCGAGCGCGTAGCGCTGGTTGATCTCGATCGTGATCTTCCCGGCGGCGACGTGGGAGAACAGCTCCCCGGCGAGCTCGGCGCGTTCGGCGGGGTCGGCGATGTAGTCGGCCAGCGCCGGCCGGGTGACGTACACCGATCCCTTGAC
Source organism: Rhodococcus sp. WS4 (assembly GCA_006543605.1). Lineage (GTDB taxonomy): Bacteria > Actinomycetota > Actinomycetes > Mycobacteriales > Mycobacteriaceae > Rhodococcus_F. The sequence goes on along the minus strand of RRBB01000352.1, from coordinate 3,515 downwards.
GGCGAGCTGCATGGCGTCGATCGGCGGAATCGGCCCGGACGCGGTGCCGAAGCACGCCAGCAGCCCGCGGCGCGCCACCGAATTCAGCGAGGTCTCGTAGGTGGTGGCGCCGATGCTGTCGTACACGACCGGAACGCCCTTGCCGTCGGTGAGTTCCCGCACGCGGTGTGCGACGTCTTCCTTGGTGTAGAGGATGACCTCGTCGCAGCCGTGGGCCCGGGCCACCTCCGCCTTCTGCTCGGTGGAGACCGTGCCGATCACCCTGATCCCCAGCAGCTTCGCCCACTGGCTGAAGATCAGTCCCACGCCGCCCGCGGCAGCGTGCAGCAGCACGGTGTCCCCCGCCCTCAGCGGCCAGATGCGGCGCAGCAGGTAGGAGGTGGTCAGCCCTCGCATGGTCATGGCCGCCGCCGTCTCGAACTCGATGCCGTCCGGAAGCGCGATGAGGTGCGCGGCGGGCATCACCCGTTCGGTGCTGTAGGCGCCGAGTGGGCTGCCGGTGTAGGTGACTCGATCACCGGGCTGGAAATCCGCCACGCCCTCACCGACCGCCTCGACCACACCGGCGGCCTCGACGCCCATTCCCGCCGGCAGCGGTGCCGGGTACAGGCCTGACCGGAAGTATGTGTCGGCGAAGTTCAGACCCACCGCCTCGTGCCGTATGCGGACCTCGCCGAGGCCGGGATCGCCGACCTCGACGCCCTCCCAGCGCATGACCTCCGGGCCACCGGTTTCGTAGAAGCGGATTGCTTTCGCCACTGTGTTCTCTCCTTGAAGCGTGCCCATCGTTGCGCGTCGGCAGCGATGGACGGGTGTCAATTCTTCGAGTGGATCGGTCGTGCCACGCCCTGAGCTCAGGGACGTCCCGGACTGCCCCTCAGCATCCGGATGCACCGTGGGGGGAAGCAGCTCTTGCGCCGGTACCTGCGGAGGCGCATCGGTTTTCCCCTCTCCACGTCGTTGTGATGGACCTAACACTAGAGGGAATGGCCTTGAGATGCTTATCATTTCGGGACTAATTTCTATTCAATATAGGACATATGGTGAAGTCATGAAGCCTCTTGCCCGGTACGCCGCGCTGAACAACTACGTCGAACTCGCCCAGTCCCTGGGCCTGAATCCCGCGCGCTCACTCAGGGAGGCCGGCCTGGATCCGGCCAGCCTCAGCCTGCAGGACCAATGGGCGCCGGCAGCGGCGATCGCCGACTTGCTCGAACGCTCTGCAGCCACATCCGGACGGGATGATTTCGGCCTCGCCCTCGCCGTTCTCCGGCGCTTCTCCAATCTCGGGCCGTTGAGCCTGGTCATCCGCGAAGAACCGGATGTCCGTAGCGCGCTGAAGATCCTCGTGCGCTACGAGCACATGTACAACGAATCACTACACACCCGCATGAGCGAACACGGTGGGATCGCCACCCTCAGAGTCTCACTCGACGTGGGCCAACCGGGGGAACTCCGGCAATCAGTCGACCTGGCGGTCGGCGTGCTGTACCGCCTGCTGCGGGATCTCCTCGGCCCGCAATGGCAACCCCTCGCCGTATCCTTCACTCACCCCGCCCCGCAGCATGCGAGCACCCACACGCGACTGTTCGGCCCCATCGGGCAGTTCAATCAGGGCTTCGACGGAATATCGCTCTACGCAACAGATCTCGACGCGCCCAACGCCATGTCCGATCCCCTTCTTCGCCCGTACACCCAACAGTTTCTCGAATCGATCGACGCCGCACACGAAGCGACCACAGTCAACCGGGTCCGCGAACTGATCGAAATCCTGCTACCCACAGGCCGCTGCTCGATGGAGCAGGTAGCCCACAGTCTCGGAGTCGACCGCCGGACCGTGCACCGCAAACTCGCCGCCGAGGGACATACCTTCTCCTCGGTGCTCGACTCGATCCGCGCGGAACTGGCAGGGCACATGGTCGGCAACTCGCGTCGCTCACTCACCGAAATCTCCGACATGCTCTCCTTCTCCTCACCCAGCAACTTCTCCCGCTGGTTCAACAGCAGCTTCGGCTGCAGCCCCACCGCCTGGCGCGCATCCGCGGTGGGGGAATCGTCGGGATAACAGCCGAACTGGATGCGACGCCTTCATCGAGCGAACCGAACCCGGTCCACCCTCGGCCATGCGCTCAGCATATGACTCACCGGCAAGGCATATCAGAATGATATGAGCATATGCGACATTGACGGCTACCGCGACGCTGTCACGTCCACCACCGTGGATACATGAGCAGTCAACTGAGCGAATCGAAGTCCGAGGAACAGCGAGTCGAGAGCGCGGGAACGCTGCCGCGACTGCAGACCGCCACGGCCACTCTCCTCCCGGGCCTCGCGCTGTGCGCCGTCGCCACCGCCCTCGCGATGGGCGTCGGCCGGCTGCTGCCGACGGTGAGCCCGCTGCTGATCGCCATCGTGCTCGGCGCCGTCCTGTCGAACGTCGCGCACCTGCCCGAGCGGCTTCGTCCCGGACTGCAGTTCTCCGCCAAGAAACTCCTCCGGGTGGGCATCGCCCTCCTCGGACTCCAGTTGATGCTGAGCGACATCCTCGGACTCGGCTGGGGCGTCATCGTCGTCGTCGTGGCGATCGTCTGTCTGGGCATCGTGGGCACGATGTTCGCCGGCAAGCTTCTCGGCCTCAGCTGGACACAGCGGCTGCTCATCGCCTGCGGCTTCTCGATCTGCGGTGCGGCCGCCGTCGCGGCGGTGGACGGCGTCGTGGACGCCGACGAGGAGGAGGTGATCACCGCGGTCGCGCTCGTCGTCATCTTCGGCACCCTGATGATCCCGGCGATCCCGCTGCTGGCGCGGGCGCTGGGGCTCTCGGACACCGACGCCGGCCTGTGGGCGGGCGGCTCGATCCACGAGGTCGCGCAGGTCGTCGCCGCAGGTGGCGCGATCGGCGGCGCCGCCCTCGGTGTCGCCGCGGTGGTGAAACTCGCCCGCGTGCTCATGCTCGCCCCGGTCATGGCCGTCCTCAGCGTGCGTCAGCGCTCCCTCGCCGGCACCGACGCCGACGTGAAGCGGCCCCCGCTGATCCCGCTGTTCGTCCTCGCCTTCCTCGCCTGTGTCGGCCTGCGGTCCATCGGCGTGCTGCCCGCCGGCCTCCTCGCCGACGCGAAGATCGTGCAGACCGCCCTCCTCACCGCCGCCATGTTCGCCCTCGGTGCCGGCGTCCACGTCTCCACCATCAAGAAGGTCGGCGCCCGCCCGTTCGTCCTCGCCGCGATCTCGACTGTGTGGGTCGCGTCCATCGCGTTCATCGGAGTGTTGTTGGTGGGGGGATGAGATGCGGTCGTCGATCACGGCCCGAGGGCCTTTTCAGTTGCCTGAGTGAAGGGGCAGTGGCGGTTTCGAAGACACCGGTCACCGCCGATCGACCTCGCGCCCTATACCTTGATGGCTCATGAGCTTAGCGCGTGTCGGATAGCGGAAAAGTGCCTTTGACCTGGGAGAATGTGGGCTACTGAAGGTCCAGATTCGGCCAGTTCGAGAGGCACTTTTCCGGTGAAGAACTC
>RRBB01000351.1:0-7665 GCA_006543605.1 Rhodococcus sp. WS4 | reverse complement strand
CACTCCGCGTCGCGCTCGAGGGCGAGACGGCCAAACCTGTCGGACCTGTGGTACACAATGATCAGGTGAACGCAGCCTGATGCTCATCGGGCCGCCACCGAAGTTCCACGGAACTCGGGACATCCTCACTGTGAATCGGCATTCAGGTAGACGCGAGCGGGATCGATCGAATCGCGCAGATGCATTCGGGTAGCGCCTCAATAAGGAAATCCACAGGAGAACCGATGTGGTCGGAATCTTCCCGGATCGTACGCCCCTGATCCGGCTCGTCGGTGCGGTCCTGGCCGAAAAACACGACGAGTGGATTGAAGGGCGCCGCTATCTCGGCCTGGACGTTCTGGCCCGCTCCCGCAACGACAAGCCCACCGACAGCACCGAGTCTACCGAGGAGGTGACACCGGCCTTGACTGCCTGACTCACCAACGAGGAGTCACGCGACGAACTCGTACACCACCCCCATGGACTTGACCACGCCGTGCTCCGCACCAGCAGAGGATGGGATGGTGGGAAGAGGAAAGAATGGTCGCAAACGCCACATACCTTGATGTCACTGGCCTGCTGCTCGCCGTCGTGGTGACAACCGCCTCGATCCAGGACCGCGACGCCGCGCACCGGCTGCTCGCCGGACTGCGCGGCGCCTTCTCCACGATTCGCCCGGTCGGCGCGAGGGAGGCTACCCAGGGCGGCTCATCGGGTGGGCGAAAACTGTCCTTGCGCTGCGGTTGAGATCATCAGCCTCCCCGGCACTGCCGGGTTTCATGTCCGACCCCGGGTTTGGGTGGTCGAACGCACTTTCGGCTGGATCTGCAAGCACCGCCGCTGCGTGCGGGACTACGACACCCGACCCGACCACCACGAAGCAATGGTCTCCATCGCGATGATCGCCGTCATGACCCGCCGACTCGCCCGACCATGACCGAATTCCCGGACGCGTCCTCAGATCTCGCTACCGATTCCCGCTGTCGGTTCGACGACTGACCTGATGTTGTCTCGTTCGGGGTTTGTTCCAATAGCGAAGATGACACCGCCAATGATGATTGCCAGCCCGAGCAGGGTGAATGCGCCGGCCAACAGCCCAGGAGGTGTGCACACCGGCGGCCCAAGGAATTAGTGTGACGAAGGCGCCCGCGAGCAGCAGCGCGAAGGCTGGGATGATTCCCCGGGCGACTCGCATCGAAACACCCCGAACCAGCAGCCTGTCGGTGGCAGTCCCCGTAAATACCATCAGGACCAGCGCTGCGAGGCTCGGCAGGGCGAGCAAAAGCCCAGAGTTCTGGCGAGAGAAACCTAGCCCGCTCTCGAGATATGCAGGCATCCAGCTGAGGATGACGGTGATCAGGGCATACATCGGAATAGTGCCGAGCAGCATCATGATGAAAGTGCGGTTCAGGACCGCCTTTCGGAACAATTTCCGCCGCGCTGCCTTCTCCGTGGAGCGAAGCGCTGACCTATCCGTTCCATCCGGGCCGAGTCGGGATGGGAGAGGCTGATGTGCTCCGGCGAGTCCGCATTTGCCGACTTCGAGGAGGATGGCGAGGGCGATGTGCTCCTACCCCGGACGAGCCGTGGGTCAGAGCATCGAACTGCCACCGTTCACGCTGATCACCTGACCGGTCACGTAGGAGGCCTCTTCCGAGGCGACGAAGGCAACTGTGGCCGCTACTTCTTCGACCGTTCCTGGACGATCCATCGGGATGAGGTTGCGCATCTGGGCGCCGAATATCGCCATGTCGTCTTTCACTTCGGGGCTTGCGGTCGCCAATCTGGCGGCCGCCTCCGGCGTCTCGATCCACGCCGGAGCGACCGTGTTGACGGTGATTCCGGAATCCGCGAACTCACGCGCGAGTCCGGTTCCGAATGCATGAACTCCGCCCTTGGCGGCGTTGTAGATCGCGTGCCGGTACAAACCATTGCGTACGGATTCGGCTCCTATGTGAACGATTCGGCCGTATCCGGCGTCCACCATGTGGGGTAGTGCTTCGAGCGTGGTGTGCAGGGTCGTCCAGAGGTTGCGGTCGATGGTGGCCCGCAAGGTTTCCTCCGTGTGGTCGAACGTCGGAAGGATGACGCCTCCACCCGCGCAGTTCACCAGCACGTCTATCGCGCCGCGTTCGGTGACTGTCCGCCGGATGAGGTCGGCGGCATCCTCTCGCTGCGAGAGGTCTCCGACGACGGTGGTCACCGACGCTGCGTTGCCGGGCCGAAGGTGTTCGGCCACGGCCTCTACTGCGTCCGCACTGAGGTCTCCGAGGACGAGATCGGCACCCTCGTCCGCCAGTCGCACGGCGATGGCGCGGCCGATGCCACTGCCTGCGCCGGTGACAACCGCGGTCCGGCCTTTGAACCTGTTCATATGGTGGTACTACCTTCCTCTGGAATGCGCTGGACGCGAGGGTGTTCAGTCTTTGTTCGGCGCTACGTACACCCGGCCGTCGGTTACGACGGTTCGGTACTTCTTCAATGCGAGAACCGCGGGAAAGCACAGTGGTGCTCCGGTGCGGACGTCGAACCGGGCCATGTGGAGCGTGCAGAGCACCTCGTGCCCCTCGAGTTCGCCCTCCTCGCCGAGCGACCACTTCTCGTGACTACAGGAGTCGGATGTGGCGTAGAATTCGCCGTCGACGCGATACACGGCGATCCCACCTTCCGCCTCCAACCGAAGGTTTTCACCGTCAGCCAGATCCTTCTCGTTGCACGCGAAGATCAGTGCCTCGGTTGATGTTTCTGGTGCCATGGTCGGCCCTCTCGTAAAGCGCGGATGCGGGAATCGCCTATTCGTCGGCGGTGCCGATTGTGAGTGTCGGACTTTGATTCGTTCAGATGATGAAGCTGATCTTGCCCTGGGGATCGAGCATGTCGTGAGCCAGGACGGCTCGCTTTCGACGGATCAGGAACGACGAGTTCCGGGGAATGAGTTCGTAGTCGTATCGGCCTACGTAGGTGTCGAACTTGCCGGCCTTTGCGCGGTTGATGATGAAATTCGCAGTGACGGCAACCGATTCGTCGGTCTCTGCAAGGATCCGCACGTTGCCGACGATCCGACTGGTCTGAGAGTGGGGAAACTCGGCATGCGCCTCCGGCTTCTTGAGACGAATCACCCTCTGTTCGAGCATGGTGCGACCGTCGTGGATGAGCGACCACGTGAGACCGGGGTCTGCGTCCGGCCGATCCGTGGCGGGCACTTCGTACGTGCAGTCGAGGGTGAACAGGTCGAGCCACTCCTCGAGGCGCCATTGATCGATCAGGCCGGCTTCGTGGAACAGGAATTCCTCGATCGCGCTACGAGTGGTGATGGATGGTGTCTCCGACACGGAAGTCATAGGGATGTCCTTCTGAGGTGACTGGCGGCGTTGTGGATGATTCGGGGTGATCGAGAGTGGTCAGGCATCGACGCCCTGCTTGTCGAAGGGAACGAACGACGTGCCCTCGGTGGGGAGTTGCTGTCCGGTGATTCGCCTGTTCCATTCTCGCCACCACGAGCGCATCTGCAACTCGTCGTTTGCCGCCGGGACGGGCTTGCCCATACCTTTCGACACGTCGGACCAGCCGACTTCGCCCCGTGCACCGAACCCCTTCTGGGCCTGTTCGAGAGCCTCTACATCGTCTGGTGTCGCGAGCCCCGCCGGTCCCCAGAAGGTGAGTGCATTGTTGATGCGGTATTTGACGAACTCCTCGTCGACACCCTTGGGGATGATCTGCCAGCCGGTGACAAGGGTTTCCGATGGGCTCACCGGGTAGAACGTGCGCAGCGTCAATCCGAAGCTGAGATCGATCAGGATGAGGCTGGGGAAGAACACCGAGTTTCGTGCGAGGCCGAACATCGCGGTGGCGTAGTTCTCACCGAAGGCCTGCTCGGCCTGTGCTCGAAGGTTGGCGAGGGTCTGCTTGACACTGTCGGTCGCCAGCGGGAGTCCGTTGGCCGGATACATCAATGTGGCATGCCCGTTCGGGAATTCGGTGCCCATGCCGGCCGGCGCCACACCGTTGACGGTTTCCTTACCCAGCATCGGGGGTGTGGCACCCAGTTCCATCATCATTTCGAAGTAGGTGTGGTGGACGGATTTGGCGTGATAACCGTCGATGCTGTTCTCGACGAGGAGCTTCCAGTTGGCCTTCAGCGAGTACTTGTGAGTTCCCTCCAGGATGGCGACGCCTTCGGGGGACTGATCGGCTGCCAGATCGATGAAGTAGCGAGCTTCGCCGAGGAACGTCAGCAGATCTGGCGCGTCGGGATCGAAGTTCACGAAGTAGAGCCCGCGGTAGCTGTCCACCTGTGCCGGGGACTGCAGACCCTTGTACACCGCTGCCGGCTCGCTCTTGTAGTCCTCGTTACCTGGCACGTTGACCAACTCGCCGGAGTTTCGGTACGCCCAGCCATGGTAGAAGCAGGTGAAGATCTTGGCGTTGCCCGAACTGTGCCGACAGACGGACGATCCCCTGTGCAGGCAGGTGTTGAGCAGCACCCGAACATCACCATGGCGGTCGCGGTTGAAGATCACCGGCCGGCCGCCGACATCCCGGGTCTGGAAGTCGTTCTTGCCGGGAATTTCGGATTCGTGTCCGACGTAGAGCCACGTCCTACCGAAGATCTCTTTTCGCTCGCGCTGCAGCACATCCTCGGAAGTGAAGGCTTCACGGTTGACCCGGAAGAGGTTGTTGTCGCGGTCGTCGATGATGAATTGCTCTGCGGTCATGGGGATGATCCGTTCTGATGAGTGCGGGCCGCGCCGGCGGCGTGCGTTAGTGGTGGTCGGCGACGCTGGGATTGGTCGTGGCGAGGTCCCGGAAGAGCCAACTGTCAGGATCGGAGCCGGTGGCCGGGACGACCAGCACGGCCGTGGGACCGATTGCCATCCAGTTTCGTCCGTCGTCGTCCGGTTCGGCGGGCAGGATCTCGACGGTCGTGAAGACCTCGTTGCTCAGGTCGTGGGTCCCGATGATCACGTTGATCTTGCAGCCCTCGGTCTCGATATGAAGGATCTTGTCGGGACCGTCCTTGAAATGCTGGATCTGACGCATGGGTGCCTTCCTTTATCGGGCGGGTGTCTGTTCGCCGACGAGGTCCTCGAGACTCCCGCCGCGACGGTGGTTCTTGCGAAACGCGGCTACTGCTCTGGCGTCGTTGACGCTGACCTGGGCGATCGGTTTGTGGATCTCGTCGGTGTAGATGGCGCGGAAGCGGCCCTCCGCGATCGACCCTTCGCGATGGGCGAGTTCGCCGAGCGAGGGCCTCCCGACTATCTGGATCCGGGCGCCGTACTGGTCCGACCAGACGTACGGAAGCTGGGGGGAGGGGGGCTCTGCACCGGTCACGATCGCGGCGACAGCGTCGGCTTGTTCGCCGGCACTGGTCCAGTGCTCGATCCGCGCGTTGACGCCGAGCAGCGGGTGTCGACGCAGGGCGAGGTCGCCGATGGCGAAGATCGAGGGGAAGCCTTCGACCTCGAAGCGGTCGCCGCAGTGCACCCCACCGTCGATGGGAAGCCCACTGTTCGCGAGCCAGTGCGTGTTCGGTACTGCGCCGACGCCGACGACGACGACGTCGGCAGGTACCTCGGTTCCGTCGGCGAGGACGACTCCCTCGACCTGCTCGCTGCCGAGGAAGCGCTCGACCCGTGCTCCGGTGACGAGCCCGGCGCCGTTGAGTGCGTGGATCGAGGAGATCTCGCGTCCGACCTCGTCGCCGAGCACTTGGCTCATCGGGACCTCGAGTGCCTCGATCAGGGTGACGTCGAGGCCACGCCCTCGTGCCGCGGAGGCGAATTCGGCGCCGATGAATCCGGCGCCCACCACGGCCACGCGCGGCCTGCCGGCGAGAGCTTCTCGCAGAGCCGTTGCGTCGTCGAGCGTTCGCAGCGTGTGAACCCCCGCCAGGCCGGAGGGAACCGGCAGGGCGCGTGCATGAGCTCCGGTAGCGATCACCAACCGCTCGTACGAGATCTTCTCCCCGGTGTGGGTGACCAGCACGCGCCGGGCCGGGTCCAGACCGGTGGCGCGCACACCCAACCGGACGTCGAGGTCGAACTCCGCTGCGAGTTCCGGTGTGAGAAGTCGTGGAACGTCCGGATCAGGTCCCTCGGCCAAGAGGTCCTTGGACAGAGGGGGTTTGTCGTACGGCCAGTGCTCTTCGCTCTCCAGGAGCACTATGTGCCCGGCGAAACCACGCTGCCGCAAAGCGATTGCTGTTCGAGTGCCTGCAACCGAGGCACCGACGATCAGGAAGGACATAGTCGAAACGTAGCCACGTCTCACGCCCGGATGGTGCGTAGTTCCGACCGCTGGAACTGCGCACCCTTCGCCCCGTCGCTCAGTGCCCAGCCGGAGTTCCGTCCACCGGAACACCCCACCGGCAGTGACCTGCATCTCACCTAGGTTCGGCTGTCGCAGGCGCGGTCACAGAGACCGTGCGCTGGAAAGGAGTCCCATGGCAATCCACTCCGAGACGGCCCCGACACCGCGCGAACTTCGCCGCGTGGTCGCCGCCGGCTTCGTCGGCACAACGATCGAGTACTACGACTTCTTCATCTACGGAACTGCCGCAGCACTGGTCTTCCCGAAGATCTTCTTCCCCGAACTGGGGCAGGCCGCCGGCGTCATGGCCTCTTTCGCCACCTTCGGCGTCGCCTTCCTCGCGCGACCTCTCGGAGGCATTGTCTTCGGCCATATCGGCGACCGCATCGGTAGGAAGACCACACTTGTCACAACCATGATGCTCATGGGCATCGCCACCGTGTTGATCGGTCTCGTCCCAGACGGCCGTTCCATCGGAGTTGTCGCACCGATTGCATTGATCGTGCTGCGGTTCGCGCAAGGACTGGCAGTCGGTGGCGAGTGGGCGAGCGCCGCACTGTTCGTCGGCGAGTACGCCCCGAAGGAGAAGCGTGCTCTTTATGCCCTGTCGCCGACTCTCGGCACGTCCGCGGGCCTACTCCTCTCCACGCTGACCTTTCTCGTGACCGGACTCACCATGTCTACCGACACGTTCGAAACCTGGGGTTGGCGCATCCCGTTCCTGCTCTCCGCTGCCCTGGTCGCCGTGGGAATGTACGTGCGGCTCGGAATCGCAGAGACGCCCGTATTCACGGCGGCGGCGGAATCCGCCGAACAGAAAAACGAGACCAAGACGCCGCTCGTCCAACTCCTCCATCACCAGAGCAAAGAAGTGCTATTGGCATCCGGCGCGGTAGTCATGTGGCTGTCATTCTTCTACATCGGCGCGGTATACATTACCAACTACGGCACCACCGTTCTGAACTTCAGTCGCTCCGAGATGCTGACCGTGAACCTCATCGGCGTCGGGTTCAACGTCATCGGCTCCGTCGCGGGAGCCCTCCTGGCAGATCGACTAGGAGGGCGCTGAACAAGGCTGGTTCTGGGGCCGGTCGTTGTACGGGCCGAGGCGCGAAGATTGGCCGGACGGTCGCGCGCGATGGCCGATCGGCGGCGGGGCGGAGCGTCCGGACCGTGCGAGGGCGTGTGGTCGGCCGGTGGAGCCCCGGCTGGGCCCGGTGACGGCGCCGTTCGACGCCTACGGGTGCCCCTTTCAGGCGGTCTGGGCCGCCAGTACCCAGACTCCTGCCGTGCGGGTGAGGCCACGGCCGAGGAGGTTACGCAGATTGAGCCCGGCGGTGCGGCGGGTGAGCCAGGCGTTGTTCTTCTCGGTAC